>JBIJCC010000022.1:0-117218 GCA_044344875.1 Nannocystaceae bacterium | reverse complement strand
CTGGCTCGACCGATCGTCCGGGCCTCCGGCGCTCACTTCTCCCTTTGATCATGATCATGATCGCGGGTCGATCCCTGGCCCAGTGTGGTTGCGCACGCCCGAGATCAGGCGGCCTGAACGGTTACCCTCGATCAGCGTGCCATCGAGCGAGAAGTGCTCGGAGCTCATCAGGTCGGCGGCGCGTGCTCGTTCGACCACGGCTCGGAAGAAGTGGCCTGCAACGTCATGCTCGAGCAGGCGTTCGCGATTCTTGCCGAAGCTGGTCGGATCGAAGGCCGGCTCGTGCATGTCCATGTCGAGGAACCACTTGAACAAGAGGTTGTAGCTGAGCTGCTCGCTGAACATCCGCTCGCTGCGGATCGTGTAGAACGCCATGAGCAGTGTTGCCTTCAGCAATCGCTCGGGCGGCACCGAGGGACGGCCGGTCTTCGCGTACATCCCGTCGAGAACGGGCGAGACGTCACGGAGTACGAGCTCGACCAAGCGCTTGATGGAGCGAAGCGGGTGGTCGGCTGGAACCACCGACTCGGGGCTGACGAGGCAGAGCATCGAGGCTTGCTTGGTGTCGCGTCCACGCATGTCCCTTTGGATCACCAAGGCGCGGACATTTCCAGCGTTCCGTGCGTGTGGTTGCGCATGACCTACAACGCTACGCCGATCTGGCCGACTTCGATCTCGTGCACTTCGACCATGAACGCCTCGACGTCTACGCCGCGGCCGTGGACTTCGTCGTCATCGCCCACGGCATCCTCTCCAGCCTGCCGTCGGGCCATGGCGATCTCGCGGATCAGCTCCGCCGTGCGGCCACCTCCATCGCGCTCAACATCGCCGAAGGAGCCGGCGAGTACTCCAAGGCCGAGAAGGCTCGCTTCTATCGGATCGCGCGGCGCTCAGCGACCGAATGCGCCGCCGTGCTCGACGTCAGCATGCGGCTCGAGATCGCGACCGCCGCGAGCTGTCAGCCCGCGCGTGACCTGCTGCTGCGCATCGTCTCCATGCTCGTCAACATGGGCCGGGCGTTGCACGCCTGATCGGGCACGGGCGGGCACGGGCACGGGCATGGGCACGGGCACGGAGCAGGGTGTCCGGAAGAACGCTTCGCGTTCTTCCGCACCCTGCTAGCGGCGCGTCAGGTCTTCGCGGCGGGGTCGTCGCCCTCGAACCGGTGGTGCAGGTGCACTGGCGCCTGCTTCTTGCGGAACCGCATGTTGAGCAGCTCGACCAGCAGCGAGAACGCCATCGCCGCGTAGATGTAGCCCTTGCCGACGTGTTGCCCGGTGGACTCGGCGACCAGCATGACGCCGATGAGCGTCAGGAAGCTGAGCGCGAGGATCTTCATGCTGGGGTGCCGGTTGACGAAGTCGCCGATCGCCCCGGCGAACGCGAGCATCACGGCGACCGAGATCAGCATCGCGATCACCATGATCGACACGTGCTCGACCATGCCGACCGCCGTGATCACGGAGTCGAGGGAGAACACGATGTCGATGAGGATGATCTGCCCGATGATCACAGCGAAGGCTGCGCCGGCGCCGGGGCGGCCGGGCCCCGCGGTCTCGTCGTGGACGACCTCGAGCTTGTCGTAGATCTCGTGGGTGGCCTTGCCGATGAGGAACAGGCCGCCGACGAGCAGGATGAGGTCGCGGCCCGACGGCCCCCAACCGAAGAGCGAGAACAGGGGCTCGGTCAGGCCCATCACCCAGGAGATCGCGAACAGGAGGCCCAGCCGGGTGATGAGCGCCAGGGCAAGGCCGATCTGTCGCGCCTTCGCCTGCTGCTCGCGGGGCAGCTTGCCGCTCAGGATCGAGATGAAGACGATGTTGTCGATGCCGAGCACGATTTCCATCGCGCTCAGGGTCGCCAGACTCACGTAGGTTTCGGAGTGCGCGAAGATCGAGAAGTCCATGGCCGATCGGCGATGAGGATGACATGCGCCGCGCCGACGACCCACCGCGCCGTGCCGGCGGACGGATTATCTGGGCCGTACCTCGGGAAAATCTAAGGATCGCTGCCAGCGCCCAGGGGATGCACGACGACGTTGCCGACGTGGGTGCCCGCCCACTTGGCATGCATCGCGGCCGGCAGGTCCGACAGCGGGAACGTTGCGCCGACGTGGGGTCGCAGCCTGCCCTCGTTCGCCCACGCGAGGATCGACGCGAGCCGCTCGGTCCGCACGCTCGGGTCGCGGTGCACCGAGATCGCGGCGGGCGAGCCGAGGACGTCGAGACCCTTCATCAGGATGAGGTTGGTCGGGAGGGTGTTCGCCTCGCGTCCGCCGCGGGCCGCCTGGGGCGTGCTCGACCACCCGACCACCACGAAGCGCGCACCGAAGGCCGCGGCGCGTAGCGCCTCGATCGACGCGGCGCCGCCGAGGGGATCGTAGATCACGTCCGCGCCGCGGCCCTCGGTGAGTCGCTTGACCTCGGCGGCGAAGCGCGGACTGTCGCTGGCGCTCTGCAGCAGGTGATCGGCGCCGTGGGAGCCGACGGCGGCGAGCTTGGACACCGAGCGGCCCACCGCGATCACGGTGGCGCCCAGCAGTTTCGCGAGCGCGACGGCGGCGAGCCCGGTGGAGCCCGTGGCGCCCAGGACGAGCACGGTCTCCCCGGGCCGCACGCGCGCGCGGTGGACGAGGGCGTGGTACGCCGTCTCTGCCCCGCCGAGCAGACACGCGCCCTCGTCGAACGACAGCGGCGTCGGCAGGGGCAGCACCGCATCGGCCGGAGCGACGGCCCAGCGCGCGAAGCCACCCCAGCGCCGGTGATCCCCGAGCGAGCGCGGCCCGGTGAGGAGCCCATCGGCCAGCACCCGCGCACCGACCTCGACGGTGGTCACCGCCGCGCCGCGCCACACGACGACGCCGGCGTATTCGAGGCCGGGCGTGTACGGCGGCTCGGGCACGTGTTGGTACTGCCCGCTGGTCATCAGCAGGTCGACCCAGCCGACGTTGGCCGCGTGGACCTCGACGAGGACATCGTCGGCGCCGAGGCCCGTCGGATCCGGCGGTGGTTGGGCCTCGAGCTCCACGGCGTCGTCGATGCCCGCCAGCGGCGAGGTGGCGAGGGCACGCACGACGGCGCGCAGGCCCGTGGATCCGAGGTTCATCGACGTCAGGATATCATCCGCACGACGATGGCCGACTTCGACACCGCGTTTCCCCCCGTCCTCACCGCGCTCCACTCCCTGCCGTTCGACTATGCCGACGGCGAAGGCATGGACTTCGAGCCCTACGAGGCGTTCCAACCCGCGGGCGAGAACGCCTCGTGGATCCGGGCGTGGACAGGCAACGACACGCTGGACGGCGCCGAGTACCGCGTGTTCGGTCAGGACGGCACCGGCGGCTATGCGGCGTTCTGGTTGGTGCGACCGGGCGCTGCGCTGCTCGAGCAGCCGATCGTGTTCTTCGGATCCGAGGGCGAGCTCGGGATCGTCGCGCGCAACTTCGACGACTACCTGTGGCTGCTCGCCGGCGGGCAGGGGCCCTACGAGGCGATCGCGGGCTACGGTCGAGCCCCCCATGCGGGCTTCACCGCCTTCGCCGAGCAGCATGCGCCCGACGCCGCGAAGTCGGGCGCCCAGGTCCTCGCCGATGCGGTGGCCGAGTTCCCCGACTTCGAGGCGAACATCCGCGCGCTGTGCTGACGCGCGTCAGCCCGGGGCGACCGCGCTCGGGCCCGGCACGGGCGTGACGACCGGCGCGGGCGCGGGCGCGGGCGCGACGATGACCGGCGCGGGCGCGGGCGCGGGCGCGGGCGCGGGCGCGGGCGCGGGCGCGGGCGCGGGCGCGACGATGACCGGCGCGGGCGCGGGCGCGACGACGACCGGCGCGGGCGCGGGCGCGACGACGACCGGCGCGGGCGCGACGACGACCGGGGCGGGCGTCGGCACGACAAGGATCGGTCCGGGTGCGGGCGCGGGCGCAGGCGTCGGGGCGGTCTCGGTGCGCACCGTCGTGCGTCGGTGGACGTGGTGGTGGCGACGGCGGAGATCCTGCTTGGTCGGGATGCTGATCGCGACCCCGGCCATCACGGTGAGCCCCTCGTTCGAGAAGTCCGGGACACCCGCGAGCTTGCGTCGCGCGCTCCACAGCTGGGTGACCTCGGCCGACAGCGCGACCACGTTCGAGATGCGGGCCTCGACGCCGGCGTGGAGCTCGAAGCCGATGCGCGCGCTCGCGTCGAGCAGCGCCCGATCCTCGTGTCGGGTGTACCGCAGCCGCAGGATGTCGAAACCCGCGCCCATGCCCGCGAAAGGACGCACCGGGAACTTCTTGAACGCGTAGATGCTGCCGCCGAAGAACAGCGGCACGGCCTGGTACGAAAGCGATCGCGCCTCGCCGCGGGCGTAGCCACCGCGGCCGCCGGGACGCCCCTCGGGATCGAACGCCGCGAAACCGGCCTGGTACCCGGTGCGGAAGTAGCCGACGACCCGGGGGTACTCCCACGCGCCGCGCGTTCGATACATCTGCACACGCACGTCGAAGCCACGCACGGCGCTGCAGTGCTTCTCGCCGGCCGGATCGAGGCACGCGCGGAACGGGTTGCTCGTCACGCGGCGGTTCTGCTCGACGTGCCCGCCGGGCCCGAGGGGAGTCGACACCGCGCCGAACGACAGCCCGAACCACGTCGTCTCGCCCTCGTGGTGGTGGTGTCCGTGGTGACGGTCGTCGTCGTCGTCGTCGTCGTCGTCGTGCTCGTGCACCACGGTCTCGACGGTCTCGACGGTCTTGCCGGAGCCAGCGCCCGTTGCCGTCGGCGCGGGAGGTGCGGCCGGGCCCTCCTCGGCCCAGGCGGCGGGCGCGGCGGCGGCGGTCACGAGCAGGGCGGCGATGGGGAGGGTCGTGGGACGAAGCATGGGCGCTCGTCGTCCCCTATGCGGCCGGCTCGGGCTTGGGTTGGTTGGGCCGCCCGAAGGCCGAAACCTGCCCCAGGGCCCTGCGATGGGGCAACGCCGCGATCAGCCGTCCGAGTAGAACACCACGACCTCGCCGCCGGAGTCCGGGGATCCGCCGGCGGTCACCGCGACGACGTCGGCGATCGTGTCGCCGTCGAGGTCGCCGGCCGCGATGCCGTAGGGGTAGCCCGTCACCGCGAGGTCGAAGACCTCCTGGGGTGTGAACGCGAAATCCTCGCGGCCCATGATCGTGCTGATCGATCCGCTGGTGTTGACCACGGTCACGTCGGAACAGCCGTCGAGATCGAAGTCGGTGGCCGCGAGCGCCAGGGTGTCGCCCTGCACGGTGAGCACGACCTCCTCGCCGAGCGCGCCGGTGCCGTCGCCGCGGCGGGCGTTCACCGTGGCACCGCCGGTCGCGGCGACGTCCAACAGCCCGTCGCCGTCGAAGTCGGCGACCGAGAGATCGATCGGGGACCCTCCGGAGTTCGGGTAGCTGACGCCGGCGCCGAAGACACCCGTGCCGTCGCCGAGCAGCACCACGAGGTTGCCGAGGTTGTCCGCGAACACGATGTCGCCGTCGCCGTCGCCGTCGAGGTCGCCGCCGCGGGCGGCGTTCGCCGCCGCCACACCGCCGTACGGGGTGTTCGCGCCGAAGGTCTCGGCGGGCGTGGCCAGGGCGACGATGACCCCCGTCTGCGCGGTGCCCAGGAGGTCGCGTCGATCGTCGCCGTCGACGTCGAACAGCTCCGCGTTCCAGTCGCTCGCGCCGGGGTACGAGGTGGGCGCGAGGAACGTGCCGTCGCCGTTGCCCCGCCAGCGGTAGACCGCCGTGGTGTACTGGCCGCCCCCGGCGGGGAAGACGCCCGAGGCGACGACATCGACGGTGGCGTCCGAGATCGGCGCGGCGGCAACCTTGACCGCGAGGAACGTACCCGGGAGCTTGACCGGGTTCGCGAGCGCACCGTTGCCGGTGCCGAGCATGACGTAGATGCCGCCTTGCTGCGGATCGGCATCCCCGAAATCCGCGAGGAGGAGATCGTTGGTGCCGTCGTCGTCCACGTCGACGATCGCCGCGCCCTGGGTGTTGTAGATCTGCGCGACCCCGACGCCCGCGCCGAGCGGCGGGGCATCGCCGGCGAACACGCCGTCCTCGCAGGCGACGACGGGCCCAGTCGAGCCGCCGTCGCTGCTCGAGTCGACGTTCGCCGTCGTCTCCGCGTCCGTGTCGGTCGCCGTCGCGGTCGCGGTCGCGGTCGCGGTCGCGGTCGCGGTCGCCGACGTCACGTCCGTCGCCGAGGACGTGGGCGAGCTCGCCGAGCTGTCGGCGGAGGCCGACGCCGTTGTCATGTCGGTCCCCGAGGCCTCGGTGCCGCCCGACGTACTGCCGCCGCCGTCGGCGGGGCTCGAGGGATCCGCAGGGTTGAAGCAGCCGAGCAGGGCGCATCCGGCCAGGGCGCCACCTGCAAGCGAAATCGCGGACGTACGCATGGTCTGGAGGGTCTCATCGCCGTGCGGCGGCGGCAACCGTCGGCCCCCGTCGTGACCCCCGCGGGCCTGCGGTACGCTGGTGGAATGAACCTCCGCACGCGACCCGGATCGACTCGGCCCACGGCGCGACCGATCGCGTCGCTCGTCGCCGGATGCATCGTCGTCGCGAGCGTGGTGTCGGCGTGCAGCGACGACGGTGTGCCCGCCGACGGCGACGAGACCGTCGGCGCGCCCGAGACCTCCGCGGTGTCGTCATCGCCCACCGACGGCGACGCGGCCACCGGGGCCACCGCGGACCCGAGTGACGACGGCGTCGGATCGTCGGGCGCTGCGTCGGCCGAGACCTCCGCGGGCCCCAACGACACGGGGACCGGCACCGTGCCCGAGGGCACCGCCGGCTGCGGCATTCCCTACGCCGGCGAGGCCGTGGTCGAGGGCTCGATCGACGTCGACGGCGAGGCGCGCACGTTCATCCTCGCGGTGCCGGCGGGCTACGATCCCGCGGTGCCGATGCCGCTGGTGTTCGCGTGGCACGGCCTCGGGGGCAACGCCCAGCTCGCGCGGCTCTACTTCGACGTCGAACAGCAGTCCGCGGGCCAGGCGATCTTCGTCTACCCCGACGGCCTGCCGCAGGCGACCTCGGGTGGATCGACGGGCTGGGATCTGGCCGACGGGAGCGCCGACATGCTGCTGTTCGATGCGCTGCTCGAGGAGATGTCGAGCAACCTATGCGTCGATCCGGCGCGCATCTTCAGCACGGGGCACAGCTTCGGCGGCTACATGAGCAACGCGCTGGGCTGCTTCCGCGCCGACGTGCTGCGGGCGATCGCACCGGTCGCCGGCGGTCCACCGTTCGGCATGTGCCAGTCCGGCCGCGTCGCCGCGTGGATGACCCACGGCACGATGGACGGCGTCGTGCCCTTCGCGCAGGGCCAGGCGGCGCTCGACGCCGTGCTCGCGCGCAACGGCTGTGGATCCGATCCCACGCCGGTGCCGCCCGAGCCCTGCGTCGGCTACGACGGCTGCGACCCCGACTACCCGGTGACGTGGTGCGCGCACGACCTCGCCGATCAGGACGGGCACCTGTGGCCGCCCTTCGCCGCCGAGGCGATCTGGAGCTTCTTCGCCGGTCTCCCCGCGCCGGCCAGCCCCTGACGCCGCCCCTGCGGTACCGTCGCGACATGCGTCGTGTGCTGCTCGGCGAAGATCACGAACTTTTCCGCGAGACCGTGCGCAGGTTCCTGCAGCGCGAGGTCGTGCCGCACCAAGAGCGTTGGCGAGAGGCCGGTCGGGTCGATCGCGAAGCGTGGCGGGCCGCCGGTGCGGCGGGCCTGCTGTGTCCGTGGCTGCCGACCGAGCACGGCGGCGGCGGCGGAGACTTCGGCCACAGCGTCGTCGTGGCCGAGGAGCTCGCGGCGATCTACGAGTCCGGCTTCGCGATGCCGCTGCACTCCGACATCATCGTGCCGTACATCGCGAGCTTCGGCGACGACGCCCAGCGCAAACGGTGGCTCCCGGGCTGCGCCTCGGGCGATCTCGTCACCGCGCTGGCGATGACCGAGCCAGGCACCGGATCGGACGTCGCCGCGATCGCGACGCGGGCGCGCAAGGACGGCGACGACTACGTCATCGACGGCAGCAAGACCTTCATCTCCAACGGCCTTTCGTGCGACCTCTGCGTCGTCGCGGTGAAGACCGAGGGCAGCGACGACCCGCACCGATCGGTGTCGCTCGTCGTCGTCGAGGCCGACCGGCCCGGGTTCGTGCGCGGCAAGAAGCTCGCGAAGATGGGGATGGCGTCGCAGGACACCGCCGAGCTGTTCTTCGAGCAGTGCCGCGTGCCGCAGGCCAATCGCCTCGGCCCCGAGGGCGCCGGCTTCATGATGCTGATGCAGAAGCTCGCGCAGGAGCGGCTCGTCGTGGCGATCGGGGCCCAGGCCCTCGCCGAGGTCGTGCTCCGCGACACCCTGGCGTACGTCAAGGAGCGGCACGCGTTCGGGCGGCCCTTGGCGAAGTTCCAGAACACGCAGTTCGTGCTCGCCAGCTGCGCGGCCGAGGTCGAGGTCGGCCGCGCGTTCCTCGATCGGCTCGTCGCCGAGCACATGGCCGGCGAGGTGCTGGTGAAGGAGTGCTCGATGGCCAAGCTGTGGCACAGCGAGATGGCCGGCCGCGTCACCGATGCGTGCCTGCAGTTGTTCGGCGGCTACGGCTACATGCTCGAGTACCCGGTGACGCGGGCGTTCATGGATGCTCGCGTCCAGCGGATCTATGCCGGCACGAGCGAGATCATGAAGATCATCATCGCGCGGCAGCTCGGGCTGGGTTAGTCAGCGCATGCCCTCGTGCCAGCGCGGCAGCGCGTCGCTCGCCGGCTTGGGTTCCGGAGATCCGTCGCAGGGCTCGTTCGGCACCGCGACCTCGCCCTTCACGTGCTGGACCACCGGCGGCGGCGGGGCGGTGATGCCCCCCATGATCGGCGTGGGCGGCTCCGCCACGACCATCGGCGCTTCGCCCATCGTCGGTCGAAGCTCGGGCTGCGGGTCCACGCGCTGCGCGACGTGCTCGATCGCCGGCTGCTGACGGAGGTTCGCGTGGGTCGGGTTGTCGTGGGGCGTGCACGCGGCCAGGGCGAGGCCGGCGACGGCGACGCGGACGGCCTCGGGGCGGAACCGGATCCGCCCCTCGCGATCGGCGAGGTAGCGGACACAGATCCGCTGCCCGGCGGTCGCGGTGAGCAGCTCCCGGGCTTCGCGTTCGGTCATCGCCGCCAGGTCGTGCACGTCCTTGGCGCAGCTGTGGCAGAAGCGACCGCGGGCGCTCGGGTCCATCGCGTCCCAGTCCTCGTGGCAGGGGCTGGCGATGGGCAGGTGCAACGACGTCATGCCCCTTGGCAACGCACCGGGGACCGCCGGCGATCTGGCCCGCGGGCGCCCGCGGTGCAAACCAACGAAGACGGGCGCCGAGGGCCGTAATTCGGCCTTCGACGCCCGTGCCGACCGCCCCGGGGGAGCGGTCGGGATCGGCGGGGACGCTACAGCGGGTTGCCCGAGTGGGGCGAGGCCAGGTACGGCATGTCGTCGCCGAAGGCCAGGTCGTTGGCCGCGACGCCGTCACCGAGCGCGCCGCCGTTGTTGCAGAGCACCGTGAGCAGCGTGTCGGTCACATCGTCCTCGAGCCGGCGGCCGTTCGGGAAGCCCGAGTTGGCGTAGGTCTGACCCTGGGCGATGTTGATGCGCAGCAGGTCGGCGGCGGCGGTGCCGTTGGGCGAGAGCAGGCCGACGATGTCGAGGCGACCGTCGGCGGGCGTCGGCGCGCAGCCGGCGTTGAGCACCAGGTTCAGCAGACCGGGGAGCTCGGGGTCGAGGATGTAGCTGCCGAACGACGCGACGTCGTTGACCGGAGCGCCGCGGTTGAACGCGTTCTTGTCCTGCAGCGGGATCACGGCCTCGTTCACCAGCGGCCACGCGAGGCGCGACACCTGCTGCCAGCCGCCGAAGTTGCCGTCGTCCTGGTTGCCGTTGCGGATCGTGACGATGGGACGCAGCGCGCGGGCCCACACGCCGGCGACCGCGTTCTTCGCCGTCGGGTCGGCGGGACGCTGCTGGTACTGCGCGACGTCGTCGATCGGGACCTCGAGCACGAGCGACATGACGTTCACGCCGTCGGTGGTCGGCGCGCCGCCGACCCCGAGGAGGTCGAACACGTGCAGGTCGACGAAGAACGGCTCGTCACGCGGGCCGGCGAAGACGGTCGCGCCGTCGGTGGCCTCGACGATCGCCTGCTGGGCCACGCCCTCGTAGCTGTCGTCGGGGAAGGTGCGGTCGCCGACATTCCACGGCGCGACCGGGGCGCCGGTGACGATCTTGTCGACGTGCTTGTTGCCGTCGATGTCCTGGTACGCCTTGTACAGGTCGTAGGTCTGGATGACGTTGAGGTTGGGGCTGTCGATGTCGTCGACCGGGCCGACGTTGTACAGGAACGTGCCGCCGTTCTTGACCTGGGTCTTGAACGCGAAGTGGTAGGTCACGTCGGTCTGCGCGTCGCCGTTGTTGTCGATGCGGAACTCATAGCGGACGTTGTCGGAGAACTTGTAGAAATTCGGGCCCGACGACGGGATGAGCAATGGCACGTAGTTGGCGACGAGGACCAAGCGATCGGGATCGCTGGGGCTGATGAAGGTGTAGACGTCGGTGTTGTCGGCGAACTGGTCCTCGGCGATGGCCGGGGCTTCGCGGTGGCTGGAGGCCTGCGCGGCGCCGGGCAGGGCCACCAGGGCGGCAGCGGCGGCGAGGGTCGAGACGACGGCGGGAACGACGGGGCTGAACTGCGTCTTCATGATCGGGATCTCCTGTGGGTCTTCACTCGAACGTGGCGATGTAGATGGCGTCTTCGCTGGCGATCGCCATCACCGGGGCGTTGCGCGCGGCGGCGACACCGGTGGGCGACTGCAGGTCGGGTTGATCGAGGACTTCCTTGGCGCCGGTCTCGGTGTTGGCCGAGATGAGGAACGCCTTGCCCTCGCCGTTGGTGGCCGGGACGATCGCCGTGGTGCCACCGGGCACCAGCGACACCGCGCCGGGGCGGCCCATCGTCACGCCCGACAGGGCCGTGCTGACGTCGCCTTCGGCGGTGATGGCGAAGAGCGAGCCTTCTCCCTCGTCGCCGCGCGCCGCGAAGTCCATCACCCAAGCTACGCCCTGGGCGTCGACATGGATCCCTGCGGGGCTCACGAGCGGCTCACCTTTGTGCAGGGTCGATGCGGCGCCGCCGACCGGGTCGACGCGGAACACCGCGGCTTCGCCCGCGTCGGTGAAGCCGGCGACGAGCAGCGACGCGCAGTCGTGGCTCATCACCACGCCGGTGGCGCGGGAGATGCCCGCGGCCTCGAGCTTGCTCGGCGCGCCGCCTGAGCTCGCGATGCGATACACGCCGCCGTTGCGCTTGGCGCCGTGGTCGAGGTCGCTGGCGCCGATCTCGGTCTCGGCCGGCGCGCTGCCCATGTCGGTGACGAAGAGCGTGTCGCCGTCGCACGAGGTCGCGACGTCCGACGGATACAGGATCGGCGCGCCGGTGTGCAGCGCCTCGAGGGTCTTCGACGCGACGTCCAGCGAGAACACCGTGGGTGCGCCCATCGGGTCGTACGCCAAGACATAGAACGTCTCGCCGTCGGGGCTGACCGCGACGGCGCCAGCGTTGCTGAAGCCCTCGTCCGCGACGCGCTCGAGGGCGGTCGGGGCGGCGGTCGGCAGGCTGTCGTTGCCGTCCGAACCGCAGGCGATCGTGGCGGCGACTGCTGCCACGAGGGCCAGTCGGCCCGTCCGGGCCCACGGGCCCGCATTGATGTGACTACTGCGATGCATGCGTCCTCCAAGCGGGCGCCCGACCATCGGACTTGCCCGAGTACTCTGAATCCGCGTTGGATCCACGTTGGATCCACTCTGGGTGTTGGGTTCGATTGCGAGACGGGGAACTTTGGGCCTCGGAGGCCGAGGTGGGCCTCGAAGGCCCACGCGGGGGTCTAGAGGCCCAGGCTGCGCTCGGCCAGCCAGACGCAGCCCATCGCTGCGATGGCGAGCGAGCCGCCGCGGACGACGACCAGGGGATAGCGACGGTGACGCGCCATCCAGACCAACGGGATCATCGCGACACCGACGAAGGCGAGCTGTGCCAGTTCGATGCCGACATTGAACGCGCCGAGTGCCAGCGCCCGGTGGGCCGCGGGCAGGCCCACGTCCGCCAGCACCGACGAGAAGCCGAAGCCGTGGATGATGCCGAACGCCGCCGCGATCTGCGGCCGCGCCACGCGGGCCTCGGGCTTGAGGATGTTGAGGACCGCGACGAACACGATCGACGCCGCGATCACGCTCTCGACCAGCTGCGAGGGCAGGGAGAGCAGCCCGAGCGCCGAGGCGACCAGCGAGATGCTGTGCCCGACGGTGAACGCGGTCACCACCCACGCGACGTCCCGCAGCGCGCGGCGCAGCCCGAGGCGCTTGGCGGCGAGTCCGGCGGAGAGGATCAGCGACAGCAAGAAGAGCAGGTGGTCGTAGCCGGTGACGAGGTGGATGGCGCCCTCGTTCACGAAGTTCTTCGCGGTCTGCCACGCCGAGGGCACGCCGCCGAGCAGGACGTCTCGCGAGCCGTCGCGGAGCACCGCCCCGGTACTGCCGTCGCTGCCGTCGTCGCCGGAAATCGCGATGAACGCCTCGTGATCGGGGTCCGACTCGAACACCGTGTCGTCGCGCAGGCGCAGGTTGGTGGCGGGCGCCGGGCAGGTGAAGTCGACCCCGACCGTGACGTTGGCCCGACCATCGCCCTCGCCGAGGGCGAGGCCCGTGGTCTCCGGCGAGCAGGCGCCGCCGTCGGCGACGACCGTGAGCCCGCCGACGAGCCAGCCGCGCAGCAGCATCTCGCGCTCGAGCAGACGCTCGGGGCCCGCGGTGGTCGGCAGGCCGATGGCGAGCGCCGCGTCGACGGCGTCGATCGTGACGTCGAGGTGCGCGCCGCCCTCGGTCACGCGGGCCTCGATCGACTTGGTGCTGCCCATGTGGGCGTCGGCGAGGCCCGGCGTCGCGAGCAGGGTCACCAGGGCCGAAGTGGCCAGGAGACGCCCCGTCGTGCGGGAGGTTCGGGTGCGCTGCTCGACGTTGGTTCCCATGGCGAGGCGTCTCTCTGGCGGTCCGACCGGCGGTCGGGTCGCAGCGTGTACGTCCACAGGGCAGGGGCGGATCGGCGCCCCCGTTCGATCGTGCTCGCTGCTATCGTCATGGGCGATGTCGGCCCTTCCGCGCGCATCCTTCCCCCGCTCGTCCTGGCCGCTCGGCCTCGCCCTGGTCGCCCTCGCGGCGCTCGGCTGCGCGGGTCGGGCCGGCGCGCCCGGGGCCCCGAGCGCCGACCCGTCCGACGCGACCGATTCGGCCGGCTGGTCCGATCCGAGGGACGTGACGCGGCCCGGCGCGCCGCCGCCGAGGTATCGCGCGTCGTCGAACGGGCCCCTGGTCGCGATCACCCGCAACGCGTACGGCGCCTACGATGCGGCCCCGAACGCCCCGCAGCTCGGCGACGTCGTCGCGGACTTCGAGCTCCCGCTCGCCCGCGGCGGCACGTTCTCCTTGGCGGACGCCCGCGCGCGCGGCCCGGTGATCCTCGTCTTCTACCGCGGCTTCTGGTGACCCGCCTGCAATACGCAGCTCGGGGATCTGCGCGACAACCTGCATGCACTCGAGAGCCGCGGCGCCACGCTCGTCGCGATCAGCGTCGATCCGCCCGAGGTGTCCCTCGCATGGGCCGACGAGAAGCGGCTCACGTTCGGTCTCGCGAGCGATCCCGAAAAACGCGTCGTCGGCCGCTTCGGGTTGGTGAACCCAGACCAGCCCGAGCTGTCGCTGCACGCCATCTACATCGTCGACGGCGACGGGCGCGTGTTCTACCGGAAGATCGCGCGGCGTCGGGCCTACGCCGCCGAGTTCATCGACGCGCTCGACTACCGCGAAGGCACCTACGTCCCGCCCTCGACCCCGTAGCGCTCAGATCTTGCCGCGGGTCAGCTCGCCGATGACCCCGCGGCCCGCGACCATCAGGGTCTTGGCGAGGGTACGGACGTCGAGCGTCGAGGTCGCGACGTCGGCGACGCCGAACGGCAGCATCGCCGGGATGAAGCCGCGCGCGTATTCGAGGGCCCAGCACCGATCCGGCATGCGGTAGCCCCGGGCCACGCCGCGCGGCAGGTGGTGGATGTCGCCGGCCCGATAGACCTGCCGCTCGAGTTCGCCGGCGCCGTAGGCCCACTGCTCGCCCTCGAGGATGATGAACCAGTCGTCGGCCCAGAACCGACCGCTGTGACCCTCGGTCCCGATCGGCGAGCCGAACACGATCAAGTACTCGGTGATCGAGAAGTGCATGACGCACATCGTGCCCATCGCACCGCCGGCGTTGTTGAGCATCCACGGCGGGTCGGCGGCGATGTGATCGCCCCAGCGCTCGCGGAGCTTGCCGTGGAGCGCGGGCACCATCTCCTCGATCGGGCGGCCGAGCAGCGGCAGAACCATCTCGCGCAGCGTGTCGGGGTCGAAGAGCGTCGTCACCGGCTCGGCATGTCCCGCGAATCGGGGCCAGCGTCAAGCGTCGGGGTCGTCGGATCCCGAACGACCGGCCGCCGCGCGGCGCAAGCGATCGCCGATCGCGACGCCGAGATCGCGGGCGGCGGGGATCGTCGCCACGATGAGCGTGCAGCCGCGGGCATCGAGCTCGCGCAGGACTGCGTACAAATGGTGGGCGAACTCTCGATCCGGATCGAGCACCACGCGCCAGCCGCGGCCGAGCATGGACCACTGCGGCGCGCCGTGGGTCGCGCCGGCTTCGATCACGCCGAGGACGGCGTCGGCGTGGGCCGCGATCGTCGGCTCGAGCGCGTCGGGCGTCACGGCGAGCACCCGCGCGCGCGGGGCATAGTGCGACGCGAGCAGTCCGGGCACACGCACCGCGCCGCCGTCGCGCAGCGGGATCGGGCGCCCCGCGACGCGTGCGATGGCCTCGGGGCCGACCCCGCCGGGACGAAGGATCACCGCGTCGTCGTCGCCGCGTGACAGGTCGACGATGGTCGACTCGAGGCCGACGCTGCACGGGCCACCATCGAGGATCCGATCGACGGCGTCACCGAGGTCGGCGCGCACGTGCTCCGCCGACGTCGGGCTGACGCGCCCGAAGCGGTTGGCCGACGGCGCCGCGATGCCGCCGCCGAACGCACGCAGCAGCGCGAGGGCGACGGGATGCGCGGGCACCCGCAGTCCGATCGTCGGCTGTCCGCCGGTGACCGCGTCGTCGACGTGGGCGCGCCGCGGCAGCACCATCGTGAGCGGGCCCGGCCACAGCGCGGCGGCGAACGCCCGTGCCAGGGGCCCGATCGACTCGGCCCAGTCGTCGATCGCGTCGGCCTGGGCGAGGTGCACGATGAGCGGGTGGTCCGCGGGGCGGCCCTTCACCGCGAAGATCCGGGCGATCGCGGCGCGGTTGGCCGCGTCACCCCCGAGCCCGTAGACGGTCTCCGTCGGCATCGCGACGAGGCCGCCGCGGCGCAGGATCGCGACCGCGTCCGCGATCGAGTCGGCGTCGGCGATCACCGATCAGTCCCCGCCCAGCTGCGCGCGGCCCCGTTGCTGCCACCACTCGGTCCACGCCTCGACCGCGATGTCGCGGGTCCGCTTGTCGCCCATCGCCGAGAACGGCTCGCGGTGGCCGGTCACACGGGTCAGCTCGTCCGCGGCCCAGCGCCGGACGGGGACGTCGCGGTGGCGCAGGCTCTCGATGATCCACTCGATGCGGTGACGGTGCTCGTTCTCCGCGTACCAGGTCTTCCACCGGTGGGGCTTGAGGCCGAGCTGCTGCCCGGTGATCGAGCACAGCGACTCGAGCGCGGCCTCCTGCACGAACCGATCGCGGCTGCTCAGCATGTCGACCAGTCGGGGGATCGCCGCGATGTCGCGCAGGGTGCCGACCGCCCGCGCGGCGTAGAGCTGGCGGGTGCGGTTGGTGCTGTCGAGCTGGGCCCGGACCACCCGCACGGCGTCGCCGAAGCCCGGCTGGCGGCTGTAGGTCTCGAGCACGCGCATCGAGATCACGCGCACGTCGCCGCTGGTGTCGAACGCGAGCTCGGACAGCGGTCGCATCGCCCGGCTGTCGCGGAGCTCTTGGAACACGAACGCGGCGTAGAACCGGACGTCGGGGCTCGGGTGATCGAAGAGGTCGACGAGGTGCGGCACGAAGTCGCCGCCGAGGAGGATCGCAGTGCGGATGAGCGGGCCGTGGGCCGACGGCGGCGGCAGGGCCCGTAGATCGCGACGCAGCACCTCGAGCGCGCCGGGGAACTGCGCGGCGAGCCGCAGCAGCGCCGGTTCACCCATGCTGCGCAGCTCGGCCACGGTGCCGCCGCCGGTGGCGATGCCCCGAAGCGCGGCGTCGACCCGGCGCTGCATCGACTCGCTCGGGAGCTGGCGACCAGGGTGCGACCAGTCTTCGTCGTCGAGCTCGATGCGGCCGCGCATCGATGGCTGGTCGATCGGCGACGACAGCGGGATGATCCCCGAGTTCTCGTGGTCGTCGAGCGGTGGTGGCACGAACCGCGGCCGTGCGTCGGGCGTCGACACGGGCGGCGGCAGGCCCATCAGCGTGTCGATCGGGTGCGACACCGAGTCCGCCGCCATCGGCGGTGGCGGGGGCAGGGGCGGTGGCGGCGGCATCGCGTGGATCGTGAGCATCTGCCCCTGCCGCGAGCCCGCAGCCGCGCCCGCGGTCGTCGGGGCCGGCGCGTCCCCGGCGTCGCCGGTGTAGTTCTCGGTGATGCGATCGGCGCCACGCATCGCGCCGCCCATCGCCTCGAGGGACTCGAGCGCGAGGGACTCGAGCGCGGGGGATGCGAGCGCGGGCGATGCGAGCGCGGGGGACTCGAGTGCGGCGGTCGGCCGTGAGCGCGGGGGATCGTCGGGCGCTTGCGCGACCGGGCGACGCGGCGACCCGTCGACCATCGTGCGCGTGCGTGGGGGCGGTGGCTGCGGTCCGTCCGTCTCGATCAGATCGAGCGGGACCACCGGGGTGGGCGGGCGCCACGGCGACTCGATCGGGCGCGCGACGGGGTTCGTCGGCGGCGTGGTGCCGAACGCCGGTGGCGCGCCGATCCCCGCGGGCTCGGCGGGCGTCGACGGGCCCGACGTCGCCAGCGGTGAGGTTCGTACGCCGGTCTCGTCGGGGGTCGGCGAGTCTGCGCGCCGCAACTTCACCACGGTCTCGAGCGCGCGTCCGGCCAAGGCGCAGATCTCGTCGAGCAGCGACGGCTCCGACGCGGCGAAGGCATCACCGCCGCGGTCGACGTAGGCGACCAGCGTCGGCCGGCCCGCCACGTCGATGCGGCGCACGAGGCACGGCGTGTACATCTCGAGCTCGAAGGCGCGGGCGAAGACCTCGTCGTCGACGAAGCCGACGTAGCGGCCGTCGGCCTGCGCCGTCGCGAGCAGACCGCTCGCGCCGATCGGCACGACGCGCCCGGCCGGATCGGGGAGCTTGGTCGACGGGGTCGCGATGCCCACGAGCTCGCGGTTGCGGACCCGCATCAACGCGGTGCGCGTCGACAACACGGTGAGCGCCTCGGCGAGGGCCGCGACCACGGCGTCGCGGGTGGTCGCGGCGGCCAGCGCCGCCCTGGTCGCGGCCATGCGCGTGGCGACCTCGGCCGGGCCGCGCGGCGCCGCGGTCTCGCGTGGCGACGAGATCATGGTGCCGCGCGCGGTGAACCGAACCGGCGGCGGTCCGCCGACGATCGTGGTGGTGGTCAGCACGATCGGCGCCGCGTGGGGGTCGTGGGTTGCCGACGGGGCCGCGTCGTCCCGCGCTTGCGGTTCGTCCGCGGGCTCGGCGAGGGGTGCGGCGCCGTTGAGCACGGCGGGCCCCGCGGTGGCGATGAGCGTCGCGCGGCCGAGCTTCGGCGCCGTCACGGCGGGCTTCGGCCCCTGGGCTCCGGTCTCGACCCGCAGCGTCAGGTGTCCCTCGCCGGGCACGTCGAGCTCGAGGACCAGTGGGGGCGCCGCGGGGGCGACCGCCGCACCGTCGGGCGCCGGCTCGTAGACCATCGTCGGGCGCCGCTCGAAGTCGTCCTCGATCACGAACGACGACGAGTCGGGGTCGACCGGCATCGGCGTGAGGTCGTCGTCCGGTGCGAGCGTGCCGCGGCGCGAGGGCGGCGGCACGTCGAGCTGCATCGACGCCGAGGTCGCGTCGCTCAGCAGCGGGAACCCGACGTCCGACACCGAAGGCCGACGACGCATCGCGCTGAGGTACGCGACGCACAGCACCGCATAGCGCTGCGGCACGACCGACGCCGTGCGTTCCGCCGCGATCTTCTCGAGGGCGCACTCGGGGATCACGAAGGGGTTGACGCCCGGCACCATGCGGTAGAGCGCGCCGAGGCGTTCGTTGGGCAGATCGGGGTGGACTGCGATCCAGATCTCGTTGCCGCGCATCACGAGCGGCACTGCCCAGCCGATGTCGAGCACGTCGCCCGGCAGCGCGTGCCACGGCCGATCGCGCTCGTCGTCGATCAGACCGAACGGGGCCAGCGGCAGGCCGCACGCCTGGACCAGCAGCTCGCCGAGGGTGTGCGCGTCCATCAGCTCGAGCTCGAGCAGGACGGTGTCGAGGCTGCCGCCGTAGATCTGTTGGCGACGCACCGCGGCGTCGAGGTGCTCCGGCGGCAGCGCGCCGGTCTGCTCGAGGTATCGCCGCAGGTGCGTCACGCATCCCTCACGACGTAGGTCCCGGCGAGCCAGTCGTGCAGCGCCCGCTTCTCGAGATCGACGGCGACCCACAGCCAGCCAAGCGCACCGGGCACCGCACCCGCGAGCGTCGCCAGCACGCGGACGAGCGTACGCACCACGCCGGGCCGACGCCCGGCGCCGTCGACCACCCGCACTCGCAGGAGCTTCTGCCCCGGCGTGCGGCCCGACAGGTGCCAGAACAACCCGAGGTACACCCCGGCCATCACCATCATCGGTGCCGCGCGCGCCAGCCACATCGTCGGTGGCACGTCGAAGGCGCGCAGCAGCATCTCGAGCGCCGTCTTGCCGCCGAGCAGCGCCGGCTCTTCGCTGGCTGCGGCGACCAACCACGCCAGCGGTCCGGCGGTGAACAACAGGATCGCGCCGTCGACCGCGCTGGCCGCCGCGCGACGCCAGAGGCCCGCGACCTTCACGGGCAACAACGGCGATGCGCAGCTGCTGCAGCGGGCATCGTCGCTGCCTGCGACGTCGGGGCCCAGCGGCGCGTCGCACACCGGACAGAACGACGGCTTGGGCGGCCGCGGGCGCCGAGGTGCCATCGCGGGCAGCTTATCATGGGCCCCCACGGTTGCTTCGCGTAGCCTGCCGCAGGCGTCAGGTGCCGCGCAATCGGGCGAGGCCCGCGACCGTCGCCGTCTCCGTACGCAGCGTCCACGGGCCCAAGGACAGCGGTCGCATCCCGTGGTCGGCGCACGCGGCCGCCTCGTCGGCCCGCAGGCCACCCTCGGGGCCGACGAGCAGCCGGCGCGGCAGCGCGTCGTCGATGGGCGTCCGGGAGCCCCGGGCCCCCTCCCATGCGAAGTGGCCGCAGGGGATCTCGTGGGCCGACAGGACCTCGGGCAGGGGGGTCGGGCCGACCACCTCGGGGGGTCGCGGCAGGCCGCACTGCCGCATCGCGGCGCGGACCACCCGATCGATGCGGTCCGGGTTCGGCACGCCGCTCGGGCTGTAGGCGCAGCGCACCAGGACGATCCGGCCGACCCCGAGCTCGCACGCCCCGCGGATGGCCTCGAGGCACGCCGGGACCTCCGGGGTGCCGAGCCACAGCTCGAGGGGATCGGCGAGCGAGGGGACGTTCGTCGCATCGACCCGCACCGTGGCGCGGCGCTCGTCGAGGTGGACGAGCTCGCCCTGGGCGACGCCGCCGCGGCCGTCGAGGAGCTCGATGGTCGCGCCGACCCGCGAGCGCCGGACGCGGCGCAGGTAGTGCAGCTCGTCACCGCCCACCGCGAGCTCGCGGCCGACGACGAGCGGTCCGTCGTGGAAGATGCGGACGGTCATCGCGGCCGCACGAGATCGAGGGCGACCCAGATGTTGCGCGTGCGCGGCCACGCGACGCTCGGATCGCGGACGAACCCCGCGCCGAGATACGCGGCCTCGACCTCGTCGAGCTCCTCGGCGAGCACCCCCGACAACACGACCCGTCCGCCCGCCGCCGTGCACGCATGGATCGCCGCGGCCCGCGGCACGAGGGTGTGTGCGCGGATGTTGGCGAGGACGAAGTCGTACGGGCCGCGCGCCGCCGCATCCTCGACATCGCCGGTGTGCACCTCGACGCGCCCGGCGAGTCGGTTGAGTTCGGAATTCTCGATGGTGGTGTCGGTCGCCTCGGGGTCTTCGTCGATGGCGACGACGCGACTCGCCGACTCGAACAGTCGTGCGGCACACAACGCGAGGATCCCCGAACCGCAGCCGAGATCGAGGATGCGATCGGGAGCGACGCCCGATTCCGGAGTCGCGGCCGACAGCGCGCAGATGCGATCGATGCACAGCTGCGTCGTCTCGTGCAGACCGGTGCCGAAGGCCCGCCCCGGATCCAACACGATCTCCCGCTCGGGATCCCCGTCTTGCCGCGGAATCCAGCTCGGGCGCAGGAGCAACGCTCCATCGCCGAGCTGCATCGGGCGATAGAACTGCTTCCACGTGTCGCGCCAGTCGTCGTCGGTGCGCACGTCGGCGGTGATCTCGGCGTCATCGATCGCGAACGCGGCGACCGTCGTACGTACCGTCGTGGCGACCGCATCCAACGCCTCGGGCGTGGTGTAGACGATGAGCTCGGGGCGTTCCGGACCATCGATGGTTCGCGGGTCGCGGAGCTCGACACCACCAACGCCCGCGTCGGCGGCGAGCAGCGCTCCCACCTCGTCGAGCCGGTCCAGTGTCTCGGCCCACGCCTCGCGCGTCGAGCGAACGGATTTCATACGGACGGTCACAACCGCCCAGGGAGTCGTCTGCGAAGTAGTCATGGGGGGAGCACGTTCATCGAAAGCACAGCGCGTAGCGAAGGTCGCACGCGCTTCGGTCGCGATTGCTGCGCGTCAAGAGTGGCTCTCGGGCCGCGTAGAGAGTGCTAGCGTACCAGGGCCCGAGCCATGACGAACGTCGAAGACCGCCGCGCCCAGCCCCGGGCTGGGCTCGATACCCCGGCCATCGCGTATCTCGCCGATCAGCGCGTCGAGTGTCGTGCCGTCGACATCAGCATCGGCGGCATCGCGCTGTGGAGCCCCGTCGTCCGCGAGCCAGGGCAATTCCTCCGTGTGAACTTCTCGCTGTCGCCGCCCGGTGGGATTCCCCGCTGGTACGACGCCGACGGCGTGGTGGTGCGCGTGGGCAAGCACGTCAGCGGCGTGGTGCTCGGGGTGCAGTTCGTGGTGATCGACGATCGCGTCGCGCGCGACGTGCATGGGTATGTCGCCGAGACGCTGCAGCGCACCGGCGCGGTCCGTTCCCGCGGTCCCGGTGCGATGCCCGACGCGATGCATCCTCCGCCGGTGACCGGCGAGTTCTTCCCGCCCGAGTCGCGGAGCCACTCCGCGGTTCCCGAGGCCGCGCCGCGCCGTCGCACCGCCGAGTACGGCGTCGACGGCAACGCTGCGATGGACTCGAGATCGTCGTCGTCGACCGCGATGCCGGCGTCGTCGACCGCGACGCCGGCGTCGACGTCGTCGACCGCGCCGCCGGCGTCGGCGTCGTCGTCGACTGCGGGCCCATCGACTGCGACGCCCTCGACCGCGCCGGTGCGCTCGCGGACCAACCCGCCGATTCCCCGCAGCAGCGTCGCGTCGCCGACCCCCACGGCGCCGCCGAGCTACGAGAGCGACACCGACACCAAGCGCGAGCTCGAACGGCTGTATCGCGAGGCGCTGTCCGAGGTCGACGGCAAGCCCCGCAAGCGCGGCAAGTAGCGAACGTCCGCGCTCGAGGGGGCGTTGCCGACGATCCTGTACGGCCCGGTACTCGAATGGCGCGAAGCCGCGTCGCCTCGCGAAACAAGACCGACGTCTGGGGTCGATGGCCTGTTGCGGCACGCTGCGATCCGCCGCTAGGCTGGGGTGCCATGCCCATCGTCGCGCCGCCCCCCACGGTGCGCACGGTTGTCGACAACCGTGTGCGTCGGTCCACCGCCCTTCGTCGACTCGCGCCCGCGCTGTGGCTGCTCGCGCCCGTGGGATGCTTCACCGGCCTGCCCGACGGCGAGGATCCGGTGCCGTGGGAGACCCAAAGCGACGGCGGCAGCGACGACGGTGCCGCTCCGTCCGACGGCGGCGGGGACGGTGCGACGGCGGACCCGAGCACGGATCCCACGGCGGATTCGGCCGCGGATCCGACCGCGGATCCGACCGCGGATCCGGCGGGCCCCGATGGCGATGCGAGTGGCGGCACCGCCGACCCCACGGGTGCCGACGGCACGACGGGCTCCGACGGCGGCACCGCGGATCCCACGGGTGCCGACGGCGGCACCGACGATGGCGGTGTGCCCGTCGATGTGCCCGACAACGAGTTCTGCACCCCGGTCGGCGCGTGGCAGGCCGGCTGGGCGCAGCTCGAGCTCGACATCCTCGACATCGTGAACCAGCGCCGCGCCGAGGGGGCCGACTGCGGCAGCGAGGGCAGCTTCGGACCCGCGGGGCCACTGACGATGCAGCCCGCGCTGCGCTGCGCCGCCCGGGTGCACAGCGAGCAGATGGTCGAGGACGACTTCTTCGATCACACCACGCCGTGGGGGGAGACCCCCTGGGATCGCATGGCGGCCGCTGGCTACAGCTACAGCAATGCAGGCGAGAACATCGCCGCGGGCAACGCCACCGCCGCCGCGACGATGCAGCAGTGGATGGACAGCGACGGGCACTGCGCCAACATCATGAACGCCGACTTCACCGAGATCGGCGTCGGCTACTACCCCGGCGGCGGGTACGGACACTACTGGACGCAGGCGTTCGGCCGGCCCTAATTCGCGACGAGGCGCAGCTGGGCTTCCAGCCACCCGCGCTCGTCCTCGAGCGCGCGGTGATCCCCCGCCTCGATCGGGCCCTTGTCCTGCTCGAGCGCGGCCTTCACCTCGGCCAATCGCTTCGTCACCGCCGCACGATTCACGTCCTCGGGCAGCGCCGCTCGGTCGCACAGGATGATGACGCGGCCGGCCTCCTTCACCTCGAGGAAGCCGCTGCCGACGGCCATGCGCACGGCCGTCGCGCCCTCGCGGAAGCGGAGCACGCCCGGCACGATCGCGGTGATGAGCGCCTCGTGCCGCGGCAGCACGCCGAGCTCGCCGAGCACACCCGGCACCTCGACGCCCGGCACGTCGATGCCATCACGGATCGCCCCCATGGGGGTGAGGATGTCGAGCTTGATCGAGGTGTCGGACATGGTGGCCTCTCGTCGGGTGGGGGCGTGCCGGGCGGCGCGCTAGGCCTTCTTGGCCTGCGCGGCTTCCTTCGCGGCTTCCTTCTGGGCGATGTCCTTGGCCTTCTCGACCGCCTCGGACACACCGCCGACCATGTAGAACGCGTCCTCGGGCAGGCTGTCGTGCTTGCCCTCGGCGATCTCGCGGAAGCTGTTCACGGTGTCCTCGAGCTCGACGAACTTGCCCTTCATGCCGGTGAACTGCTCGGCGACGTGGAACGGCTGGCTGAGGAACTTCTGGATCTTCCGCGCGCGGGCGACCAGCGTGCGGTCCTCCTCGGAGAGCTCGTCCATGCCGAGGATCTTGATGATGTCCTGGAGCTCCTTGTACTTCTGCAGGATCTGCTGGACGCGGCGCGCGACCCGGTAGTGCTCGGCGCCGACGACGTCGGGCGCGAGGATCGTGCTGGTCGAGTCGAGGGGATCGACCGCCGGGTAGATGCCGATCTCGGTGAGCGCGCGGCTGAGCACCGTGGTCGCGTCCAAGTGCGCGAACGCGGTCGCCGGGGCCGGATCCGTCAAGTCGTCGGCGGGCACGTAGATGGCCTGCACCGAGGTGATCGAGCCCTTGTTGGTCGTCGTGATGCGCTCCTGCAACACGCCCATCTCGGTGGCCAGCGTCGGCTGGTAACCGACGGCGGACGGGATGCGGCCCAGGAGCGCCGAGACCTCGGAGCCGGCCTGGGTGAAGCGGAAGATGTTGTCGACGAACAACATCACGTCCTGGCCCATCGCGTCGCGGAAGTACTCGGCGATGGTCAGACCCGACAGCGCCACGCGGGCGCGGGCGCCGGGCGGCTCGTTCATCTGGCCGTAGACCAGGGCCACCTTGGAGTTCTCGCTGTCGACCGAGTGCACGACGCGATCGTGCTCGTCCCACTCGGCCTTGATGACGCCCGACTCGATCATCTCGAAGTAGAGATCGTTGCCCTCGCGGGTGCGCTCGCCGACGCCGGCGAACACCGAGTAGCCGCCGTGCTTCTTGCCGACGTTGTTGATGAGCTCCATCAGGAGCACCGTCTTGCCGACGCCGGCGCCGCCGAACAGGCCGATCTTGCCACCGCGCCGGTACGGCGCGAGCAAGTCGATGACCTTGATGCCGGTGACGAACGGCTCGACCTTGGTGCTCTGGTCGACGAAGGCCGGGGCCTTGCGGTGGATGCCCCAGCGCTCCGTTTCGCCGACGGGGCCCTGCTCGTCGACCGGCTCGCCGATGACGTTGAGGATGCGGCCCAGGGTCTTCTTGCCGACCGGGACGCTGATCGCCTTGCCGGTGTCCTTGACCGACATGCCGCGGACCAGGCCGTCCGTCGAGTCCATCGAGATGGTCCGGACCATGCGCTCGCCGAGGTGCATGGCGACCTCGAGCACGAGGTTGTCCGGGCGGTCGTCGATCGACTTGTTGGTCACCGTGAGCGCGACGTTCACCTCGGGGAGGTGATCGTCGAACTCCACGTCGACCACCGGACCGATGACCTGCATGATGCGGCCGGTTCGGGCGGTCGAGATGGCGGGACCGGTGCTGGTCAGGGTCGGCTTGTCGGAGGGCGGGGTGAAGCTCGTGGTCATGGTCTGGGTCTTTCGCGGTTGCGCGCTCGCTTCGTCGGCGGCGCCGCTTGGGGTTCGACAAACCGTCGGCTAGCCCTTGAGGGACTCGGCGCCGCCGATGATTTCCATGAGTTCTTTGGTGATCGCGGCCTGGCGCTCGCGGTTGTAGACCAGGGTGAGATCCGCGATCACGTCGGTGGCGTTGTCGGTCGCGGCGTCCATCGCCACGCGACGCGCGGCGATCTCGGCGGCGATCGAGTTGAACATCGCCTGCTGCAGCCGGGCCTCGATCGCGAGCGCGACGAGGTGCTCGAGGATGGCCTGGCGGCTGGGCTCGTAGGTGGGCTCGCGGCCACGGGCCGCGTTCTCACCCGGGGCGAGCGGGATGAGGACGTCGTTCTTGACCTTCTGGGTCAGGACGCTGACGAACTCGTTGAAGAACAGGCGGACCGCGTCGACGCGCTGGTCGGCCGGGGCCGTGAACGCCGAGATGGCGTCGGCGATGATGACCTTCGACAGCTCGACGAGCGTGGCCAAGGTCGGCGCCTCGTGGGTGGCGCGCAGCGGGATCTTGGCCGCGCGCAGGGCCGCGACCGCCTTCTTGCCGATCGCGACGACCTCGACCTGGACGTTCTCGCGGTTGCGCTGGTGGATCCACGCCAGGGTCGCGCGGGCGATGTTGCTGTTGAAGCCGCCGCACAGGCCGCGGTCGGCGGTGAGCACCAACAGCAGCTCGCGCTTCACCGGGCGGGTGGCGAGCAGCGGGTGGGCCGCGGCGCGCTCGGCCTCGTCGATGCCGCCCACGAGCGACTCGACGACCTCGCGCATGCGATCGCCGTAGGGCTTGGCGGCCGTGACCGCGTCCTGGGCCTTCTTGAGGCGGGCGGACGCGATCTGGCTCATCGCCGCGGTGATCTTGCGGGTGTTCTTGACCGACCCGATGCGGTTGCGCAGCTCTTTGAGGTTGGCCATGGTCTGCTCGCAGCGCTGGGGTGACGGGCCTTCAGGCCTTGAAGGTCTTCTTGAACGTGGCCACGGCCTCGTCCAAGTCCTTGTCGAGCTGGACCAGCTCGTCCTTCTTCTTGGCGGCGCGGACCTGGTCGAGCAGGGGCCCGCGCTTGTCCTTCAGCCAGTCGTGGAGCTCCTTCTCGAACTTGGCCACGTGGGCGAGCTCGAGGTCGTCGAGCTCGCCGCTGGTGCCGGCGCGGATCGACGCGACCTGCAGCGCGACGTCGAGCGGCTGGTACTGCGGCTGCTTGAGCAGCTCGACCAGACGCGCGCCCCGGTTCAAGGTGGCGCGGGTGCCCTTGTCGAGGTCGGACGCGAACTGCGAGAAGGCCTCGAGCTCGCGGTACTGGGCGAGGTACAGGCGCAGTGTGCCGGCGTAGCGCTTCATCGCCGGGATCTGGGCCGAGCCACCGACGCGGGACACGCTGATGCCGACGTTGAGCGCCGGGCGGATGCCGCGGTTGAACAGCTGACCCTCGAGGAAGATCTGGCCGTCGGTGATCGAGATGACGTTGGTCGGGATGTACGCCGAGACGTCACCGGCCTGGGTCTCGATGATCGGCAGCGCGGTCAGGGACCCGGCGCCCTCCTTGTTGGAGAGCTTGCATGCGCGCTCGAGCAGGCGGCTGTGGAGGAAGAAGACGTCGCCCGGGTAGGCCTCGCGGCCCGGCGGGCGGCGCAGCAGCAGCGACAGCTGGCGGTAGGCCACGGCCTGCTTCGAGAGGTCGTCGTAGATGAGCAGCGCGTGGCCGCCCGAGTCGCGGAAGAACTCGCCCATCGTCACGCCCGAGTACGGGGCGAGGAACTGCAGCGGCGCCGACTCCGACGAGGTCGCGGCGACGACGATGGTGTACTCCATCGCGCCTTCGCGGCGCAGGCGGTCGACGACGGTGGCGACCGTCGACTGCTTCTGGCCGATCGCCACGTAGACGCAGATCATGTTCTGACCCTTTTGGTTCAGAATCGTGTCCACGGCGACGGCGGTCTTGCCGGTCTGGCGATCGCCGATGATGAGCTCGCGCTGGCCGCGGCCGATCGGGATCATCGCGTCGATCGCCTTGATGCCGGTCTGCATCGGCTCGTGGACGCTCTTGCGCTTGACGATGCCGGGGGCCTTGATCTCGACCACGCGGCTCTCGGTGGTGTCGAGCGGGCCCATGCCGTCGATGGGCTCGCCGAGCGCGTTCAGCACGCGACCGATGAGGCCCTTGCCGACCGGCACGCTCATGATCGTGCCGGTGCGCTTGACGGTGTCGCCCTCCTTGATGAGGTTGTCGTTGCCGAGCAGCGCGATGCCGACGTTGCCCTCCTCGAGGTTGAGGACCATGCCGCGCACGCCGTGCGGGAACTCGAGCAGCTCGCCGGCCATCGCGTTGTTCAGGCCGTCGACGCGGGCGATGCCGTCGCCGACCGTGAGCACGGTGCCGGTCTCCTGGACCGACATGCTCGTGTCGTAACCCGCGACCTGTTCGCGGATGATGCGGCTGATTTCGTCGGCTCGGATCTCCATGATTTTCGACTCGTTCTCGGAAAAGGGGGTGGTGAGGACGCGGCGGGGAACTAGCTGCGCAGGTCGTGGCGCATGCGCTCGAGCGCGGTGCGGACGCTGCCGTCGAGGATGTAGCTGCCGAGCTTGGTGACGACGCCGCCGATGAGGGCGGGATCGACCTTGGTCGTGAGCACGATGGTCTTGCCGGTGGCCTTGGCCAGGGCAGTCTGGAGCTTGGCGACCGCGTCGGGGCCGAGCGGCGCCGCCGAGGTGACCTCGGCCTGTAGGCGGCCGGCGGCCTCGTCGGCCATGCGCACGTAGGCGCGGGCGATCTCGGCGATGCCCGAGATGCGATCCTGCTCGATCGCGTGGGCGAGGAACTTGATCACCATCGGATCCGCCATCACGCGGCGGCCGAGGGCGTCGAGGAGCTTCTTGCGATCGGCCAGGGTGTAGCGGCGGGTCGACAACACCGTGAGCACCGACGCGCCGGTGGTGTCGGTGGCCTTCGCCAGGTCGGCGAGGGCGCCGAGGTCCTTGGCGTACTTGTCGCGGGCGGCGGGCGTCGGCGCGAGGCCGAGGAGCGCGCGGGCGTAGCGGCGGGCGAGACTTCCCGGGATCACGACGGGCCTCCAGTGGTGTTCGCGGCGAAGCCCGGCATCGGTGCCGTGGCGATCTGGCCGACGAAGTCGTCGACCATGCGGCCCTGATCGGCGGCGCTGATGCGGCCGCGCAGGATGACCTCGGCGCGGGCGATCGCGGACTCGACGATCTCGCGCTCGAGCTGACGGCGGCGCGTCTCGGCCTCTCGCTCGGCCCCGGCGACGGCGGCGGCCTTGATGCGCTCGGCCTCGGCCTCGGCCGCGGCGACGATGCGCGCGCGGTCGGCCTCGGCACGGGCCTTCGCCTCGTCGAGGATCGAGGCGACCTCGCCGTCGAGCTTGGCGAGACGGGCGCGGACGTCGGCCATGACGCCCTCGGCGTCCTTGCGGGCCGCGCTGGCGCGATCGAGCTCGCTCTTGATCGCGTCGCTCTTGGTCGCCGTCTTGGCCCGGAGCTTCGAGAAGAGGAGCTTCTCGAGCAGCCACATCAACACGGCGAAGTTGATGAGGATCCAGAGCAGACCCATCTTGCCGTTGTTGCCGAACACCGGCGAGATCCAGGTGATGCCGCCCTCGTGGGCGTCACCGTGGGCTTCGGGGGCGGCGGCGGCCGGCAGCGCGACGAGCCATGCGGCGACGACGGTGCCGAGCGCGACGGACGTACGGAGCGTGCTTCGCATGGTCATGCGCCCTTTCGCAGCAGCTTGTCGGCGATGGTGGTGGCGAGCTCCTCGACGCGGCCCGAGAGCTGCGCGCGGGCCTCGTCCGCCTGCGCGGCGATCTTGGATCGGGCGGCGGACGCCTGCTCGGCGGCGACGGTGCGGGCGTCGGCGAGCAGCTTGGCCTGCTTCGCATCCTCTTCTTTGCGCGAGGCGCCGCGGAGATCCTGGGCCTGCTCGCGGGCCGCGGTGATCTTCGCGTCGTAGTCGCTGACCATCGCGTCGGCCTGCTCGCGCAGTGCGACCGCCTTGCGGGCGGCGCCGTCGATCGCCTCGGCGCGGCGCGCCTGGGTCTCGAGCCACGGCTTGAACAGCAGCGGGTTGAGGATGAACACCAGCGCGAGGAAGATGCCGCCCTGGACGAACAGGGTGCCGTCGATGTCGACGACGGGCGCGGCGAGGAGAACGATCGCCTCGTGCATTTGCAGGAGTTGGGTGTGTACCATCGCTGGGCCCGCGCGGCGGTTTCGAGCGCGCCTTCAGGTAGCGAAATGCCACCTGCACACGCGCGCGCTAGCTACCACGCGAGGGGGGGGGCGTCAACGTGAGAACCCCCGCCCGAAGCGGCCCGGACTCGGTTCTGCGCCGCGATCGCGCCGTGCGGCCGGCCGCGGTCGGACCGCCCCGACCGCCGGTGCGTGTCGGGCCGACGGCGGCCGACGATCAGGCGGGGGCGGCGTCGGTGGTGCTGGCGGGCTTGGTCTCGCGGCGCCGCTGGCCGTTGCTCGCGGTGTTCGCGTGGCCGCTGCCGTCCATCTGGCAGCTGCCCTCGAACACGCTGCCGCGCTGGATCTCGAGGGCGGGTGACGACAGGTTGCCGTAGACGCGGGCGGGGGCGTGGATCTCGATGGACTCCGTCGCCGACAGATCCCCGCGCACGACGCCCTCGACGATGATCCGTGCGGCGACGATCTGCGCCTTGACCTCGGCGGTCTCGCCGACGATGAGCGTGCCCTGGGTGCGGATCTCGCCCGAGAACTCGCCGTCGATCCGGACGGCGCCCTCGAAGGTGAGCTTGCCGTCGAACGCGCTGCCCTTGCCGAGGATGGTGGTGATGTCGGGGGTGTTCATGGGGCGTCCGTCGTCGAGGCGGGGGAGATCTCCGCGGCCGGCACGGTAGCCCGAACCGGGCCGTTCGGGTCACTGGGCGGCTGTTCAGGCCCGAGGTGGGCCCGCGGTCGCCGGCCCCCGGCCAACGCGCCGTATTCGTTGGCGCGCGGGGCCAGGTTCGAGACGCGCGGGGGCTGGCGCATGCCCGGCCGCTTGTCTACGCTGCAACGAGGTGCCGCTGAATCCGGAAGACAGCGCCGACGAGCATCGCGTCGTCGGCGGAGAACTGGCGGCGGAGGCGCTCGACGAGCCCAACCCGACCGCGCTCTTGGCCGAGTGCTTCGGTCGCGCGCGGCCGGTGCTCCGGGCGCTGGTCGCGGGCGTCGAGCCCGGCGACGCGCTCGTGGTCGCCACCGATCGCAAGGGGTTCCCAGTCGCTCAGCGTGTGCTGCGACGCCCGCGTGATCTCCCGCGCGCCGTCGTCATCGGGCGGCACAACCGCTGCGCCCTCTCGATTCCCAACGACAACCGCGTGAGTCTTCGTCACGTGTTGTTGACGGCGTGGGCCGGCGACGGTCCGATCCGCTATCGCGGCTACGATCTCGGCGGTCGCGCGGGCGTGCAGCTCGCGGATGGCAAGCGCGTGCCCGGGTTCTCGTTGATGGGTCACGGCCTGGTCAGCCTCGGGCGCACCATCGTGTTCGTGCTCGCGGGTGGCACGGTCGGCGTGGACCTGCTCGACGGCACCGATCAAGAGGCGTTCCGCAATCTCACGGGCCTCGACCCCGCCGGCAGTGGCGTGCGCCTCGCGGTGAGCGCGACGAGCGAGCCCGGCGTCGCGCACATCGGCGGCGACGAGCTGCGCGAGTACGGTGGCTACCGCGGCCTCGACGTCGACGCCCGCCCGCAGCCGCGCGGCGTACTGCGCCTGCGCTCGACCAAGCCGTCGGGCCGCGGCGAAGAGGTCCGCGAGCTCGAGCTCGACAGCCGTCAGCTGCAGCGCGGCCTGCTGATCGGGCGCTACAGCGATCGATGCTCGCTGGCGGGGCACGGTCGCAACCTCTCCCGCGTCCACGCGCTCGTCACCGAAGAGTCGCCGCGCTCGCTGCTCGTCTACGATCTCGCGAGCACCAACGGCGTGCGACCGGCGGGCATGACCGAGGGCCCGAGCCACGCGGTCGTGCGGCTGACCGAGGACTCACCGGTGATGCTCGGCCACTTCGAGCTCGCGTGGGCCCCGGGTCGCGCGGCCAAACTTCATTAGGGGTCGCGGTCGAGTAGGGCGAGGGCGCCGGTGCGCAGCTCGTCCTTTTGCGCAGTGGCGGTGAGCCAGTCGCGGAGCCTCGCCTTGCCGCGGTACAGGCGGCTCTTCACGGTGCCGCCGGGGATGCCGAGGCGATCGGCGATCTCCTGGATCGAGCGGTCCTCCCAGAAGAAGAGCTCGAGCACGTCCGCGAACTCCCGCGGGAGCTCGGCGAGGCCGCGGGCGAACAACATCTGCTCGTCGAGCCGGGCGACCTGCATGCTCGGCGAGGTCCGCAGGTCCCGGAGCGAGACGTTGCTCGGAGACACCGGCTCGCCGCGGTAGCCCCGGCGCTCCCACTCGCGCAGCAGTTGGTTGCGCGCGATGCCGAAGAGATACGCGACGAACTCGTCGCGCACCCGATCGCGGGCGGCGATGCAGGCCTCGAACGTGCGCTGCGTGAGCTCCTCGGCATCGACGCCGGCGTGCGACGAGAAGTAGCGGAACACACCCAGGAAGTGCCGCCGCAACAGGTCGTCGCCGGCGTCGCGATCACCGGCGCGCCACGCCTCGAGCAGCGCTCCGTCGTCGTCGTCGGGGTCCTCATCCGCCATCCCGAGCACAGCGTAGCCGAGGCCGGCGCGGGCCGCCGGTGGGCACATCGGGTATGCTGCGGCAGGCGCATGAAGAAGCTCGCGATCGTGCTGATCGTCCTCGGGGTCCTGCTGGCGATTGCGCTCGCCGCAGGCTGGTGGCTCGATCGCACCGCGCGGCAGCTCGCCCAGGCCGAGGCGAGCAAGCGCATCCTCGAGGTCCTGCCGGGCACCGGCAAGGCGACGGTCACCATCGACGGATTCCCGTTCCTCTTCAACGTGCTGGTGTCCGGCGAGGTCGAGCGGTTGCACGTCGACCTGCAGGACGTCCGCCAGGCCGGCATCGAGGTCGAGTCGATCTCGCTCGTGGTCGACCGGTTGCGGATCGATCGCGATCTCCTGCTCGACCAACAGAAGCTCGCGATCACGGGCATCGAGCGCGCCGAGGTCGTCGGTCGCGTCACCGGGGCTGCGGTGTCGAAGGTCGTCGGGGAGACCATCTCGTTCGACGGAAGCGTCGCCCACGTCGTGGCGCAGGGGCTGCAGCTCGACGCGACCCTCGAGGTGAGCAAGCGGACGGTCCAGGTCCAGCTGTCGTCGAAGGATCTGCCGCCGGAGCTCGCGCGGCAGTACCTCGGCAAGCCCCTGGTCTTCACGCTGCCCGCCGAGCAGGTGCTCCCCTGCGAGCCGAAGCTCTCGATCGTCGACTCGCGGCTCGAGCTGCGCTGCGGGGTGACCGAGCTGCCGGAGGCCGTGAAGCGGGCGATCGGGCAGCGCTGACGGGGACTCGGGTGGCCGGCCTCGGTCGGCCAAGACATACTCGGTCTCCATGCTCCGGTGGCTCGCGGTCGTGGTGCTGGGGGCGACGGCCTGTGCGCAGGGCCGCGCGCCGACGAATCCGCCTTCGCCCGGGCCGATCGAGACTGGGCCGAGCGCGACGGGCCGAAGCGCGACGGCCCCGGACACGACGATGCCGAGCGCCGCGACGCCGCCGCCGGGCTCCGACGACGTCTCGACCGGGGTCGCGTTGTCGGGGACCTGGTCGGGCACGTACGTCTACACGACGCGCGGCGTCGGCGGAGCGCCGGGCGGGCCGACGTCGGTCGCGTTCTTCGCCGAGCTCGAGGTCGACCACGCGCGCGTGCGCGGCAGTGTCGTCGAGCCCAACAGCTTCGACGACGACGCCACGGGCGAGCTGCGGGCGACACTCGACGGCGTGATCGAGCCCGACGGTACCGTGCGCCTGACCAAGCGCTACGACGGCACCGCAGGGGTCGCGCACGTCGTGGAGTACGTCGGCCGTCTCGATCTCGCGGCGACGCGGATCGAGGGGACGTGGTCGACGTCCTCGGGCTCGGGGCGCTTCGTCATGAAGCGCGATCGTCCACTGCCCCAGGTCGCCGATCGATCGGTCGATGCGGCGCCCTTGGGATCGTGATCACGATCGTGATCGCTACGGGGCCGCGCGGGCGAGCCACGCGTCGAGGTCCTGCAGATCGGCGGCCGCCAGCGGTCCGGCCCGCACGAGCGCGGCGCGGGCGGTGGCCGCGAGTGCCTGCCAATCGCCGACGCCGGTGAGCGCGGCCAGGCGCGCCTGCGCACCGGTGATCGTGCCGCACAGGGCAGGGTCGTCGCCGCACCGCGAGCGGGCGCGCTCGAGCCAGTGTGCCGCGAGCTCGGGGTGATCGCGGCGGAGTTCGGCGCGACCGAGCGCCGCCTCGGCGTTGACGAGCCAGGGGTGATCGGCCGGCACCGTGCGGCCGAGGATCTCGAGGGCGCGCGTCGACAGGCTCGCGGCTTCGTCCGCGCGACCGGTGCGCTCGAGCAGGTTGGCGAGGTTGACGAGGTTGGCCCCGACCAGGCCGTGATCCCCGAGCGCGCGCTCGAACACCGCGAGGCCGTCGCGGAACGCCTGCTCCGCGGCCGCGGTGTCGCCGGTCGCCTCGAGCAACGTGCCGAGGCTGTTGTACGAGCGGCCGACCATTGGGTGCCCGTCGCCGGACGCGGCGCGCCGGATCACCAGCGCGCGTTGGAATTGCCGCCGCGCCCCATCGACGTCGCCCAGGCGCAGCGAGACGCCGCCCTGGGCGTCGAGGACGTCGCCGACGTCCGGGTGCGTGGGGCCCTCGCTCGCCTCGAAGAGCTCGAGCGCGCGGGCGAGGTGAAGCGCGGCCAGATCGAGGCGACCTTCGTCGGTCAGCGCGATGCCGAGGTTCTGGAGCGCGGTGGCGACGTTGGGGCTCGGCTCGGCCTCGACCCGCTCGAACGCGGCGAGCGCTCGCTCGAACTCGGCGCGGGCGGCTGCGGGCCGACCCGCGGCCGCGTGGATGGCCCCCTGCGCGTTGGCGAGCTGGGCCTCGAGCTGCGCGTCGGGCGAGCGCGCGAGCGCGGCGCGGACGTGGCGGGCCCACTCGTCGGCGCGCTCGGGATGTGGATCGGACACGCCCTCGATCCACAACAAATCGATGCCGGCGCCGGCGAGCGTCGCGTCGGCGTCGGCCGCCAGCGCGGCCCACAGCGCCTCGCCGAGCTCGACGCGGGCGCGCTCGTAGTCGCCGCTGCGCTCGAGCGCGCTGCCGTAGGCGTGGCGGGCCTCGGCCACCAGCGGCGGATGGTCGAGCACGGTCGCGGCCGCGAGGATCGATCGGGCCTCGTCGAGCGCGGCGTCGATCCGCCCGGCGTCCTCGAGGGCGCCGGCACGGGCGAGCCGCCGCCGCAGCGCGGCCGCCTGCTCGCGCTGCTCGGCGGGCGCGGGCAGCGTCGACGCGGTGGCGTCGCGGCACGCGTCGGCGGGCGGCAGGTCGGCGACCGCGAACGCGCTGCGGGCAACGCCGGCCGCGTCGATGTCCGCGAGTACATCGACCAAGGCGCCGAAGGCGTCGAGGCGCGCGTCGAGGCACTGCATCCGCGCGTCGAGGGTCGTCACCGCGTCGCCCCGCACGGACGCGGTGCACGCGGCGTCGTGCTCGGCACGCCACTGCGCGGCGAACCGATCGAGACCCGCGGCGGCGCGGGTCCATGTCGGGGCGGCGTAGCCGAGGCCGGTCGCCTCGAAGCGCGACGCGATGGCGGCCGCGCGCGTCGGGCCCCAGATGGCGGCCACGCGCTCCGCTCCGCGGCACGACGGCCCGCCGCGATCGGGCACCACCGCGATCCCGATCGCCGCGGCCGCGAGGGCAGCGACGGGCAACCAGCGCCGACGCCGTGGGCCCCGGGCGAGACGCTCGACCACGACGGCCATCGACAGCCAGCGCGCCTGCGGGTCGGGGGCGAGGCCACGCAGCACGAGCTCCTGCAGCCACCGCGGCACGGTCGGGTTCGGGGGGACGATCGGCGGGCCATGCTTCGCTGCGAGCAGCGCGGACGGATCGCTGCCAGCGAACGGTCGTTGCCCGAACAGCGCCTCGAACAGCGCGATGCAGAACGAGTACTGATCGGCGGCTGGCGTCGGTGGCAGGCCGCGGTGCTGCTCGGGGGCCATGTACGCCGGCGTGCCGAGCACCGTGCCGGCGCGCGTGAGCTCGAGTTCGTTCGCCGCGCCCGATCCGTCGGATGCGTGGTCGAGGCTCGTCGGCGGATCGCTGTCTTGCGCCCGAGCGATGCCGAAGTCGACGACGCGCGCGCGTCCATCCACGCCGACCAGGACGTTGTCGGGCTTGAAGTCGCGGTGCACGATCCCGAGGGCGTGCGCGGCGACCAGACCGCGACCGGCGTCGGCGAAGCACGCCGCGATCGCCTGCGGGCTCCGCGGCGCCGCACGCAACCAAGCACCCAGCGTGGCGCCCTCGACGAATTCCATCGCCACGAAGGCGCAGTCGTCGGCCTCGCCGACGTCGAACACCGGGACGACATTGGGGTGGGTGAGGCGGGCGAGCGATCGCGCTTCGCGAAGCAGGCGCGCGCGCGTCGATCCCATCGCGGCGACGTCGGTGGGGTGCAGCACCTTGAGCGCGACGCGACGCGCGAGCTCGGGGTCGTACGCGGCGTAGACCACCCCCATGCCGCCGTGGCCGATCGCGTGCAGCAGCACGTAGCGGCCCAGCCGGCCGCCGGCGCGCAGGGCGGGCGAGGCGAGGACGACCGCCGCGGGTGTGACGGCCGCGTCCATCGTCGGCTCGTCATCGGCGACAGTGGGGACGGGGACTCCGAGACGCCACATCACCACCGTCGATGGTGCCGGATCCCAGCGCGGACGAGGGAGATGAAAATCGAGCGCCAGCGCGCGGGCGCATTCGATCAGCGCGCGCCGGCACGTCGGCGCAGCCACCACTCCGCACCGAACGCGAGGACGAGGACCACGAGGGCACCCGGTCCGCCCCACAGCGCGAGCTCGCGGCGCGCCGCGACGCGACCCGCGGTGCTCTGCTCGTCGTCACGCAGGGGCAACGTCGGGGGCAGGGTCGTCGTGACGGTGGCGTCGATGAACTCGCCGCCCGTGCTGCTCGCGAGTTCGCGCAGGCGGGCGATGCCGGGATCGGCGTCGATGCGGGCGAGCTCGCGGCCCGGGGGCTCGACGATGAAGACCCGCGAGACCTCGGTGGCGGGGCTCGCGGCGGTCTCGCCGGCGACCCCGTCGACCCGGCGGCTCGCGGTCGCCGTGTAGGCGCCGACGGGCAGCGGCGCCACGGTGCCATCGGCGCGGCCGAGCTCGTCGGTGGTCCATTCGCCGCGGCGCACCTCGACGACGTCGGTCGCCGGCGTCGCCGCGTCGGACGACAGCGGTGCGACGCTCCACGTCAGCGCGATCGATGGCTCGGGGGCGTACGCGGCGGTGAGCGTTCGGGCGCGCAGCTCGACGGGCTCGCCGACGCGGTACTTGGGTCGATCGGTCTCGAGCTGAAGGCGGCCGGAGCTGTCGTCACGCAGCAACCACCGCACCACGCCGAGCCACAGCAGATCGTAGGGGCGAGCCCCGTCGACCAACGCGAGCTCCGGGGCGAAGCCGAGACGCCAGGTCGAGCCCGTCGCGAGCACGACCACGCGGCCGCGGGCGGGCTCCGACACCGCGAGCAACGGCCGCGGTTGCCCGGTGACGTCGACCTCGGTCGGGTGGGCGAGGAGCACCGTCGCGCCGATGCCACCGCCGGCCCCCTCCGCGTCGTCGCGGACGCCGACCGGGTTGTAGCCCTCGAGCTGGGGCAGCGCCTCCCAGCCGCGGCCGTCCCCGGCGAGCAGCCACGACGTGATCGGGTGGCGCTTGCCGGCCTCGGTGAGCTGCGGCGAGACCCGAGCGCGCACGTGCTCGGCCGCGCGGCGCAGATCGATCGGCAGGAGGTCGGCCATCGACGGGGTCGCGTAGCCGCCGTCGGAGAACCCGAGGTCACCGCCGATGAGCACGAGCGCGCCGCCGTCCTCGACGAACTTGGCGATGTTGTCGATGTACTGCCCGACCGAGTGTGGCACCGCGTCGAAGTTGTGCAGCACGACCACGTCGAAGGAGCCGAGCTCCTGCTCGAACAGCTCTTCGGTGGGGAAGGGGATGAGCGACAGCGCCTCGCTGTCCTCGCGCGCGATGTCCTCGAAGTCGCGCAGGATGTAGTAGCTCAGCAGCTCGACGTTGGGGTCGCGGCGCAGCAGGGTCCGCAGCGCGCGGACGTCCCAGTCGGGGCGACCGGCGACGTGGAGCACGCGGACCTTGTCGCGCAGGACCTTGACCACGAAGGCGCGACGGTTGTTGTCGAGGGTCGCCTCGCCCGGCCGGGGCTCGACGGCGATCTCGTAGACGAACTGCCCGACGCGATCGGGCGCGACCTCGAACTCGATCCGCGCCGGGACGCCGTCGGCGAGCAGTCGCATGCGTCGCTCCGCGACGGTCTCGCCGTTGCGGACCAGGCGGACGACCGCGTCTTCGTGGCGCATGCCGTGGGCGACGATCGCCGCCTCGAACAGCGCGACGTTCTCGACGAAGGCGAACTCCCCGGCGCGCACGTCGGCGACCGACACGTCGCGCAGCAGGGGGGCACCGACGCTGGCGGTGGTGATGGGCACCGAGAGGCGCGCGCCGACCTCGGCGAGCTGCTTCCCGCCGTCGTCCGCGGCGCCCGAGACCAGGCCGTCGGAGATGACCACCACCGCCGCGAGTTGCTCGCCCGGGCGGCTCGCGTCGTCGCCCAGGCCCGCGAGGGCCGAGGCCAGGTCGCTGGCGGCGCCATTCGGCGTGGTCGCCAACGTCTGCGCCAGCGCACCGGTGTACGGCACGACCTCGCCGTCGAAGCCGCGCACGTCGACGCGGATGCCCTCCTCGCGCCACTGTGCGAGGGCGTCGGCCGAGCCCGCCCACAGCGCTTCGGTTCGGGCCTGTCGCGTGGTCGGCGAGCCGCCCTCGACCGCATCGGGGATCGCCATCGACGCCGAGCGATCGACCAGGACGACCACGCGCCGCGTCGAGGGCGCGACCCGATCGAAGCGCAGCGTCAGCTCGAACGCCATCGCGAACAGGGCCGCCACCGACACGAGGCGCAGGGCGAGCACCGCCATCGCGACGGTCCGGGACATCGCGGCCGGGCGCCGCGAGAACGCGATGGCGGCCTCCACCAGCGCGATCACGGCGCAGACCCCGAGCAGCGCGAGCGCCGGTGCCCCGGGCACGTGCCCGGGCGCGAGGCTCCACTGCTCGGTGTCCGGCTCGCCCGTGGTCGTCGACGCCGACGCCGGCCCGTCGTCCGCGCGGATCATCGCCACCTGCGCGAGCGCAGCAGCGTCTCGACGTGCGCGCGGTCGGCCTTGTAGTCGGTGCACGTCGCGTAGAGCAGGACGTTCACGCCGAAGCGGATCGCCCACTGCCGCTGCTCGGCGCCGCCTGGCGTGCAGGCGTGGGCCGCCCGCCCATCGGGCAGCTCCTCGAGCGCGCCGCCGAGGTCGTTGCGCATCAGCAGCGCCTTGACCCGCCCCTCGTCCTGGACGCCGCGCAGGTGATCGAACGCCGCGGTGCGGCCGAGCGGCGTGTCGACCAGGTAGAAGCTGCGGAACAGCACGTGATCGCGGGCGACCGGTGCGAGATCATTGCCGGGCGCGATGCGGCCCAGCAGCGCCTCGACCGAGCGCGCGAACGCCAGGTCGCTGCCCCCGTCGGCGGCGTCGAAGAGGATGAGCCCGCCGAGATCCAGGAACTGCCGCAGGTTGGCCTCGGCCGCCGGCGTGAACGCCGGCAGGGCCTCGTCGCCCGCGACGTAGAGGAACGGGGTCTCGAAGATCGAGGTCGACTCGGCGTCGACGAGGCTCGGCTCGTCGACCGGCTCGAGCCGGGTGCGCAGGCGGAGCTCGCGGGCCAGCACCCGCATCGCCGCGTGCCGCGGGTTGTAGTGGCCCTCGTAGCGCAGCTGCGGCAGATCGACGGTGATCGTGTCGTCGGCGCGGCCGCCCCCACGCCACACCGGGCCCCGCGCGGTGAGCTGCGTGCCCGGCACGGCGGCCGTCGCGATCGCAGCGGCCGCCGGCACGCCGAGCTGACACCACGCGCGTCGCGTCAGTCGAGGCATCGGCGGACGAGCATACCAGCGGTGCGCCGACGGGGCACGCAGCCGACCGAGCAAGGGAGCGTGCGCGCGCCCGCGACGTCCCTGGGCTGGCGCCCCGGACGCCGTTGCCGCTACACTGCCGCCGTGCCGGTGCTCGAGGTCGACGCGCTGCGCAAGACGTTCGTGCGGGGGCTGCTGCGGCGCAAGACCGAGGCGCTGCGCGGCGTGTCGTTCCAGGTCGAGCGCGGCGAGATCTTCGGCTTCCTCGGGCCCAACGGCGCGGGCAAGACCACGACGATCAAGATCCTGATGGGGCTCATCTTCCCCACCGCGGGCAAGGCCCGGCTGCTCGGCGCGGACGCGGGCAACCGCGACGCGAAGGCCAAGCTCGGGTACCTGCCGGAGAACCCGTACTTCTACGACTACCTCACCGTCACCGAGCTGCTCGACATGGTCGGGCGTCTGCACGGCATGGACGCCGCGGCGCGGCGCCGTCGCAGCGCGGCGCTCATCGAGGAGGTCGGGCTCGGCCACGCGGCGAAGCGGCCGATGCGGAGCTTCTCGAAGGGCATGCTGCAGCGCGCCGGGCTGGCCCAGGCGCTCCTCAGCGATCCCGAGCTGGTCGTGCTCGACGAGCCGATGAGCGGGCTCGATCCGATCGGCCGCAAGGAGGTCCGCGACATCATCCTCGGCCTGCGCGAACGCGGCAAGACGGTGTTCTTCTCGACGCACATCCTGTCGGACGCGACGCTGCTGTGCGATCGGGTGGCGATCGTCGTCGGCGGCGAGCTCCGCGACACGGGGCCGCTGGGCACGCTGCTCGATCCCAAGGTCGACGCGGTCGAGATCCTGTGGTCCGGCGACGACGCGACCGCGGAGCGCGTCGACGACCTCGCGGGCACGCACGCGCGCACCAGCGAGGGCCGCATCTCGCGGGTCGCCGATCTCGACGCGGCCAACGCCGTGGTCGCGCGGGTGATCGCGGGCAACGGCCGGATCCTCCACGTCATCCCCCACCGCCAGAGCCTCGAGGACGTGTTCGTGCACGAGGCCAAGGTCGCAGGCGCGGGCCGAAGGGACGACGCGTGAGCGGGGGTCTCACGCCAGCGTGGCTGGGGGCGTGGCAGCGCGTCTGGGCCATCGCGCTCAACACCTTCCGCGAGGCGACGCGCAACCGCGTCCTCTACGTGCTCGTGATGTTCGCCGTCGGGCTGATGGCGTTCTCGATCGTGCTGGGCGAGCTGTCGCTGCACGAGGAGGTCCGCGTGATCAAGGACCTCGGTCTCGGTGGCATCAGCGTCGTCGGCCTGGTGATCTCGCTGTTCCTCGGCGTGAACCTCCTGTCCAAAGAACTCGATCGCAAGACCGTCTTCTTCGTGATCCCCAAGCCGCTGCACCGCCACGAGTTCCTGCTCGGCAAGTACCTGGGCATGGTCGTGACGCTCGGCGTGCTGGTCGTCGCGATGGCCATGACGCTCGCGGTCGTGCTCGCCACCCAGGGCGGCGCGCACGATCTTGCGCTGCTGCGCGCCGAGACCCTCGTGCTGCTCGAGCTGTGGCTGGTGCTCGCGGTGGCGCTGCTGTTCTCGTCGTTCTCGTCGCCGTACCTGTCGGCGATGTTCACCGCGGGGCTGTGGATCGTCGGGCGCAACAGCGGTGAGCTGCGGACCTTCGCCACCGGCAAGCTCGCCGACACGCCGCTCGGGGGCCTCTTGTCGTCGATCGCCTCGATCGTCCCCGACTTCCACGTGTTCTTCGTGTCCGGGGGCGCGCTCGGGGACACGCCGGTGTCGATCCACGGCGGCTTCGTCGGGTGGGGCTACGTCGGAGAGGCGGCGGTGTACGCCGGCGCCTACGGGGCCGCGTGCCTGGCGATCGCGACGGTGCTGTTCTCGCGCCGGGACCTCACATGACGGACGTGCCCGCGGGCGCGACCGCGTCGTGGACCGGCCGCGGCCTGCGGCTCCTCGGATGGATCGCCCTGGGCGTCGCGCCGCTGGTCGTGCGCGTCGCCTGCGAGGCGAACGGGGAGCTCGACGCGGCCGCGGCGGCGCGCGAGGTCGGCGACGGCGACGGCGAGGTGCTGCACCTCGGCCGCGCGCTGCGATGGCGGCTGCCCCTGGCGACCCACGACGAGCGGGCGATCGCGCGGCTGCTCGAGATCGGCGAGCAGGCCGCCGGTTTGGATCCGGCGCTGTCGCTGGCGGCCTACCGCGAGATCCGTTCGGCGCTGATCGGCAGCCGCGGCCTCGACGTGCCCCACGCCGACGTGCTCGCGGACGTCGACGCCCGCATCGCCGCGGCGATGGCCGACGGCGACGCAGCGGCCGAGGCCGCGCGGCGCGCCGAGCTCGAGCGCGAACCCGGACGTTCGCGGCTCGGGCCGGCGCTGGCCGCCGGAGGCTGGATCGCCTGGGTCTGGGCGACCGCCCGGTTCGTGCGGCGCGGCGTCGACGCCCGCGGGCGGCTGGTGCCCGGAGTCGGCACGCGGACGGGGTTGCTCGCGCTGGCGCTCCTCGTGGCGTGGGTGATCGCGTGGCGCTTTGCATGAGCGCCGCTTTTGGCGATGCTCCACCCATGACTCGACGTTGGATTGCATCGGTCGCATGGGTGGTGCTCGCGGGATGTCCGGCCAGCGAGGTGGTGGACGCGGGGACGAGCTCGTCCGAGGGCGGGACCACCGAGTCGAGCGGCACCGTCGATCCGACGACGGGCACGACGACGAGCGATCCGAGCACGACGACGACCGACCCGACCACGTCGAGCGACACGGGCTGCGTCGACGGCTGCACCACCGGCCCCGATACGAGCGGCAGCAGCGGCGCGGTCGACACCACCGACGGCACGAGCAGCACCGGGATCACGACCGCCGAGGAGAGCAGCAGCAGCGAGGGCCCGGTCACGGTGTGCGGCGACGGCATCGTCGACTTCGACGAGGACTGCGACGACGCCGGCGAGTCGGCGGTCTGCGACGACGACTGTACCTTCGTCGAGTGCGGCGACGCCAACCCCAACCAGGCCGCCGGCGAGTTCTGCGACGCCGGCGGGGAGTCGCTCAACTGCGACGTGGACTGCACTGCGCCGGTGTGCGGTGACGGCATCACCAACGCGAGCGACAACGAGTTCTGCGACGACGGCGGCCCGAGCCCGACGTGTGACGTGGACTGCACGACCCCGAGCTGCGGCGACGGTAGCCTCAACCCTGCGTTCCTCGAGACCTGCGACGACGGCAACAACGACTCGCAGGACGGCTGCTCGGCGGCGTGTCTCATCGAGGGCGACTTCGGCGGGCTGTGCCGCATCGTCGACGGCGTGCAGTGGTGCTTCGACAACGACAACTGCGGCCAGGCCTGCGAGGACGTCTGCGGCGCGCTGGGTCTCACGCTCGAGCCGAACGACGCGACGTGGTTCGCGGCCCAGGACACGCCGGCCGAGTGCCAGGCCATCTCGGACGCCTTCGGGTTGGTGCCTCCGATCGCCTTCGACGCGCTGCCCCTGGGCTGCCTCGAGGACACCGGGCTCGCGGGCACCGTGGGCGGCGGCCTCAGCGGCTCGCTCGCGTGCTCGTCGGATCCCGCCTGCCCCGCGGCGCACCGCACCGACATGGACGACCTCGGCGGCACCTGCAATCTGCCGGGGGCGCGGCGCTCGGTGTGCCCGTGCGCGGGTGCGTATTGCGGCAACGGCCTCGTCGAGGGCGCCGAGGTCTGCGACGACGGCAACGAGATCAACAACGACGGCTGCAACTCCAACTGCAACACCGGCCCCAGCGTCTGCGACGGCGGCACCGACCCGGGGACCGGAGCGCCGTACGTGGTGTGCGCGGTGGATGGTGACGGCGCGTGGGTGGCGAACGCCGACAGCAACGGCGGCAGCTACCACCCCGAGCTCATCTGCCAGGAGCTCGGCTACACCACGGTCGGCGAGTGGGGTGGCAACTGCGGCAACGTCTGCGGCTACTGCGAGGACGTGACGAGTTGCTTGGACAACGGCACCCCGACCTACGACTTCGGGATGTGGACGGGCTTCGGCAACTGCGGCGAGGACGGGCTCGGGCAGTTGATCTGCCAGACCGTGCACTGGACCTGCATCTGACGGGGTAGGCGGGGAGAAACGCCGCCGATCGACTCGGCGGCGCTCCCCTCGGCGCCCCGATCACTCCACCGCGTGGCAGCCCGCGCAGCCGAAGCCCTGACCCGTGGTCGGGTCGAAGGGCTTCTCGCCCATCACCTCGGCCATCGCCGGGACGACCTGCTCGGCCATGAACTTCGTCACCTCGGGCTTCTCGGCCATCATCTTCTGGAAGCCGTCGCCGGAGAGCTTGAGCTTGGGCAGGACGTCCTGCGGGCGCGGGGCGTGGTTGATGTGGCAGGTCTCGCAGCCGAACTTCTCGTAGCGCGCCGCGTCGCCGGCCTTGAAGACGACGGCCATCTTGGGCTCCACGACCTTGGCCATGTGCTCCATCTTCTGGTCGTGGTTCATCTCGGCGAACCGGGACGGCGGCGGCGGAGCGTCGGCGGCGGGCGGCTCGGCGCCGGGCGCCGGGGTCGTGGTGGGCGCGGGGGCCTTCTCGCAGGCGACGAGGGCGAGGGCGAACGGCAGGAACAGGACGGCGTGACGGAGGCGACGCATGGTGGGCGGAGTCTGCGTCGTCCTTGGGGGGCGAAACAACCGCCTTTCGCGGGATAGGTTGTTGCGCGACGGGCAACAATTGGAGGTGCGCCCGCGACGTTGTCTGTAACGTCCGCCCGCGGTTTCGTCAGGAGGTGCCATGCGCACCGCCTCCCCGGTCGTGGTCCCTTCGATCGCCCGCGTGTCGTTGCCCCGCGTCGATGACCCCGACGATGACACGCGGCTCGTCGCGGCCGCCCAAGCCGGGTCCCACGCCGCCTTCGCCGCGCTGGTCGGCCGTCACGGCTCACGGGTGCGCGGGCTGCTGTTCCGCCTGTGCGGTGATCCGGTGCTGACCGAAGACCTCGCGCAGGAGGTGTTCCTGCGCGCCTATCGTGGGCTCGCTGGGTTCGAGGCGCGGGCGCGCCTGGCCACGTGGCTGCACCGCATCGCGGTGAACCTCGTGCTCAACCACCGCGCGCGGGCGCCGGTGGTCGCGGCCCTGTCGGACGGCGGCCTCGAGCTCGCGAGCGCGGCCCCCGACGACGCCCTCGGTCCGACGCGCGCCGTGTTGCGCCGCGATCTCGGCGCCGCGATCGCCCAGCTGCCCCAGGCCTATCGTCGCGTGGTCGAGCTGCACTACGCCCGCGAGCTCGGCTACGCCGAGATCGCCGACGCGCTCGCGATGCCGCTCGGCACCGTGAAGACGAACCTGCGCCGCGCGAAGGCCCAGCTGCGCGGCCTCCTGCCGGAGTGGTCGCCAACGTGGTCGCCGACCGCCGCGGCCGCGTGATCACGAGGCGTCAGTGGTCCACCCGCACGTTCGCCAGATCGAGCCCCTCGTCCGCGCGCTTCACCCGCTGGGCCTCGGCGCGCTCCGACGCGATCTTGCGGCTCGACGCAGGCGTCGATGCGGTCGCGGTGTCCGTGGCCACGCGCGATGAATCCTGCGGTGCGGCGACGAGTCGCCCTGCGCCCACGGCGAGCAGCGCCGTCGCGGCGACGCCGACGATGATCTTGGTCGCGGTGCTCATCGCGATCCCTCCGATCCCACCCGCGACGGTCGCACCGATCGCGGCGTCCTGCGGGCGCAGGGCCCACGGCGCGAAGCAGGCGAGCCCGCGAACCGACTGCACGTCCTCCCGTAGCCGCTCGCGTGCCCGCATGAGCCGGCTGCGGACCGTCGACGCGGGCAGCTCGAACTGCTCGCCGAGCTGCACGGCGCTCTGCCCGGTGGCGTAGCGGCCCAGCACCAGCCTGCGATCCACGGGATCGAGGGCTGCGAGCGCGTGGTGCAGGGCGTCGAGGGTCTCGAGCTGCGCCATGGCCTCTTCGGGTGTCGTCGAGTCGGGCGGCACGACGTCGCGCTCCCGCTCGGTCCGCCGCCGACGGTTCCGCGCGCGCATGCGTCGGAGGTTGCGCAGGACGCCGGCGAGCCAAGCCCGCGGCGACCCGGTGGGTCGATCGGCCGCCTGCATCGCGACGAGCCAGGTTTCTTGGGCGAGATCATCGGGGTCATCTCCGGGCTGCGCGAGCCTGCGGGCCAGCGCGACCAGCCACGCCAGATCCACCTGTGGATCCCACGCCGTCGTGCTGCCCGAGGTCGTCATGTCCGTCCCTTGCCGACGACGCCGAAACGTCCCGAACAAAATGATGCCCGACGGCGCTCGCGCATGGCGGGGGTCACGGTGTCCGCGGCGGCAGCCCACCCGCGATGCACAGGCTCACCGCGGCGGGCGCTGGCGCATCAGGCCCTCTTGGGCCGTCGACGCCACCAACACGCCGTCCTGCGTGAAGAACTGCCCGCGCGAGAGCCCGCGCGCCCCGCCGGCCGAGGGGCTGTCGATCACGTAGAGCAACCACTCGTCCATGCGGAACGGACGGTGGAACCAGATCGCGTGGTCGAGGCTCGCCACCTGCATCCCCGGGATCATCCACGACACGCCGTGGGGCTGCATCGCGGCGCCGAGCAGGTTGAAGTCCGATGCGTACGCCAGCAGGTACTGGTGCACCAGGCTGCTGTCTGGCAGCCGATCGATCGCGCGGTACCAGACCCGTCGCGTCGGCGGCCGCTTGTCGGGGTGCATCGGGTCGTAGGGATCGACGGGGCGGATCTCGATCGGGCGCTCGCAGGTGGCCATGCCCCGCAGCGGCGCGGGGATCTGATCGATTGCGCGGCGGGCGAGCTCGACCTCCGAGGCCAGGTCGTCGGGGCCCGGGCACGCGGGCATCTCCGCCTGGTGCTCGAGCCCGGGCTCGTGGACCTGGAACGACGCCGCCATGGTGAAGATTGCCTCGCCGTCCTGGATCGCGACGATGCGGCGGGTCGTGAAGCTCTTGCCGTCGCGGATGCGATCGACTTCGTAGACGATCGGCTTGCGCGCGTTGCCGATGCGCAGGAAGTACCCGTGCATCGAGTGGGCGAAACGATCCTCCGGTACGGTCTGCTGCGCGGCCGACAGCGCCTGTCCGACGACCTGGCCGCCGAACACGTTGCCCCAGCCGAGGTCCTGGCTCTGCCCACGAAAGAGATCCGATTCGATGCGCTCGAGGCCCAGCAGGTCCAACAACTCGACGAGGACGTTCGCCATCGCCGCGGACGGTAGCACGCGGCCTACGCGGCGCGGGCGTCGATGGCCGACTTCGCCGCAGTCGCGGCCAGCAGGATTGCACCGCCCGTGATCGCCAGCGGGCCGGGCGTCTCGCCGTGCAGCGCGAACGCCCAGATCGGGCTCAGCACCGGCTCGACCAGCAGCAACAGCGACGCGTCGAGGGCCGAGAGCTGCCCGATCGCACGGCTCACCGCGAGGTAGGGCAGCGCGATCTGGAACACGCCGAGGTAGAGCAGCACCAGCACGTCGACGCCGTGCAGCTGCATCGGGAAGATCCACGGCAGGCACACCGCGAACGCGAGGACGTTGCCGCAGACCACCGCGACCACCGGCGACGTCGCGGACGGCCCGGTGCCCATCCACCGCAGGCCGAGGATCGTCGCCGCCCACGTGACGCCCGAGGCGATCGCGAGCAGGTTGCCGGTCGCCGGATCGGGCGCGGTCGTCGTCGGCGGCTCGACGCCCAGGACGAACAGCGACAGGCCCACCGCGCACGCGGCCACGAACAAGAGATCGCGCCGGCCGATGCGCTCGTGCAGCAGCAACGGCGCGGCGAGGATGACGTACACCGGCGCGGTCGACTGCAAGAAGATCGTATTGGCGGCCGTGGTCAGCTTGTTGGCGAGGACGAACAGCACGACGGTGCCGGCGTAGGCGACTCCCACCGTCCACGCGCGGGGTGAGCCGATGCGTCGCGCGCCGCGGGCGAGCAGCAGCACGGCGAGCGCAGCGACGGCGGCCCGCAGCCCGGCGATCTGTGGGCTGGTGAGCGTGGCCGCCTTGATCGCGGCGCCGCCCGTCGAGAACATCAGCGCCGCGAACAGCAGCAGCAGCCGTGCGCGCGCGCGTCGGCGGGCGGGGCCCTCGGGCGTGATGGCCGGGCCGCTCACGTCGACCGCCGGATCGCGCGTGCCGCCTCCGCGTAGAGCTGGCGGTAGATCCCCGCGCTGTCGGTCCAGTCGTGACGGCGATCCATTGCGCGGCGCTGCAGGGCCGCGAACCGGCCGGGATCGCGGAAGGCCCCGAGCGCGCGGAGCATCGCGTCCATGCACGCCTCGACGGTCGGCAGCTCGAACACGAAGCCGGTGCCGTCGGTCGCGTCGTCGTCGAGCACCGTGTCCGCCAGTCCGCCCGTGCGTCGCACGACGGGCGGCGTGCCATAGCGCATCGCGTACATCTGCGTCAGCCCGCACGGCTCGAAGCGCGAGGGCACGCCGAAGACGTCGGTGCCCGCGAAGATGCGGTGCGACAGCGCCTCGTCGTAGCCGCGGCGCACCGCGACGCGGCCGGGATACGCCGCCGCGAGCGACAGGCACGCCTGCTCGAGCCCGGGCTCACCGCTGCCGAGGACGACCAGCTGTGCGCCCTCGCCGAGCACCGCCGGCGCGGCGCCGAGCCACAGGTCGATGCCCTTTTGCCAGGTGAGTCGACTGACCACGCCGAAGACCGGCGCATGGGTCTGCGGGTCGAGGCCGAGCTCGCGCTGCAGCGCGGCGCGGGCGGTCCGCTTGCCCTCGAGGTGTTCGGCGTCGTACGGGACCGCGAGCGCAGGGTCGTGCGCCGGATCCCAGCCGCGGGTGTCGATGCCGTTGAGCACGCCGCGGACGGCGGCGCCGCGCGAGCGCAGCAGGCCGTCGAAGCCGATGCCGCCCTCGGGCGTGCGGATCTCGTCGGCGTACGTCGGGCTCACCGTCGTGACGCGATCGGCGTGGACGAGGCCCGCCTTGAGGTACGAAGCCTCGCCGTAGAACTCGAGATCGGCGGGCGACCACGCCGAGGCGGGCGCACCGATGTCGGGCAGGATCGCCTGGGGAAAGCGCCCGGTGAAGTGGAGGTTGTGCACCGTGAACACGGTCGCCGGCCGACCCGCGCCCCACCACGCCAGGTACGCGGTGGCGAGCGCGGCCTGCCAGTCGTGCGCGTGCACGACGTCGATCGGTCGCCCCAGCGCCGCCGAGGCCAGCGCGATCTGGGCGGCCGCGCGACCGAGGACGGCGAAGCGCAGGTGATTGTCGGGCCAGTCGTTCCCCGCCTCGTCGCCGTAGGGACCACCGGGACGATCGAACAGCGCGTCGCACTGCAGCAGGTACACCGTCGCGCCCGAGTCGCCGAGCGGCGCGCTGAGCACCCGCGTCGCGTGCCCGAGGCCGAGCGGATCGCCGAGCTCGAACGCCGGCGTCGCGCCGGCCTTCGCGATCGTGCCGCGGTACGCCGGCATCAACACGATCACCTCGTCGCCGCGACGCACGAGCGCCTCGGACAGCGCGGTCACCACGTCGGCGAGCCCACCGGTCTTGCACAGCGGCACCGCCTCGGACGCGACCTGAAGGATCCGCATGGGGGGTCGCAAGCCTACGCGCCCGCCGCCGCGCCGCCCAGGGGTCGGGCGTCGGGATCCGGAGGCCCGGCCATGCTACGTTGAGACCGATGGGCGCCCTGGCGAGCACGGATCTCGGCGAGCGCGGATCGGCGAGGGTCGATGCCGAGGAGCGCTTCGTCGTGCACGGCGCCCGGTGGCACGTCTACGTCGGCCTGCGCGACTCGCTCGACGAGGCCGGCTCGCACCTGCGCCTGACCTACCTCGAAGGAGATCTCGAGCTCACGAGCCCGTCGTCCGACCGACAGGCGCTCGCCGGCGGTTGAGCGCGAGGGGAGGGCCCACGCCCATGGTCATGGAAGGATTCGGACCTGCCACCGCGACTTGGTTCCGCAACGCGTTCGCCTCGCCGACGCCGGTGCAGACCCGCGGGTGGGCGGCGATCGCCTCGGGCAAGCACGCGCTGCTGGTCGCGCCGACGGGCAGCGGCAAGACGCTCGCGGCGTTCCTGTGGTGCATCGATCGGCTGATCCACCGCCCGCCGGTGCATCCCGGCGTGCGGGTGCTCTACGTGTCGCCGCTCAAGGCGCTCGTCTACGACGTCGAGCGCAACCTGCGGGCGCCGCTCGTCGGGGTCGCGCACGCGGCCGCGGAGCTCGGCACGCCCGTGAGCCTGCCGCGGGTGGGCGTCCGCACGGGCGACACCAAGCAGTCCGAGCGCGCGGCGATGCAGCGCGATCCCCCGTCGATCCTGGTGACGACGCCGGAGTCGCTGTTCCTCATGCTCGGCTCGGCGGTGCGATCGTCGCTGACGACGGTCGAGACGATCATCGTCGACGAGGTCCACGCGATCGCGCCGAGCAAGCGCGGCGCCCACCTCATGCTCTCCCTCGAGCGGCTCGCGGCCGACTGCGCGATCGATCCGGTGCGCATCGGCCTGTCGGCGACCGCCCACCCGCTCGACGAGGTCGCGCGGTTCCTCGGCGGCGATCGACCGGTGGAGATCGTCGATTGCAGCGCGCGCCCCGACATCGACGTCGAGATCATCGTGCCGGTGCCCGACATGACGCGGCCCGGCTCCGCGCCGGCACCCGAGCCCGCCACGCCGCCCGCCCCGCGGTCGGGCTCGACGCTCGCGCCGGCCCCGGCGCCGCCGCGCGCCCCGGCGGGCCTCGGTGAGCCGGTCGACAACAGCATCTGGCCGGCCGTGTATCCGCGCCTGGTGGCGCTCATCCGCGGCGCACGCACGACGATCGTGTTCGTCAACGCCCGCGGCCTGTGCGAGCGGCTGGCCCAGCGGCTCAACGAGGTCGCCGGCGAGCCGCTGGTGCGCGCCCACCACGGATCGATCGCCCATGCACAGCGCACCGAGATCGAGGAGGCGCTCAAGCGGGGCGAGATCCGGGCCATCGTCGCGACCAGCTCCCTCGAGCTCGGCATCGACATGGGCGCGGTCGATCTCGTCGTGCTCGTCGAGTCCCCCGGCGCGGTGTCGCGGGGCCTGCAGCGGGTCGGTCGCGCCGGCCACGGCGTCGGCGAGCGCAGCGTCGGCCGGCTGTTCCCCAAGCACCGCGGCGATCTGCTCGAGGCCGCGGTCGTGGTGCAGCGCATGGCCGAGGGCGAGATCGAGGCGCTGACCGTGCCGAGCAATCCGCTCGACGTCCTCGCACAGCACATCGTCGCGATGGTCGGCCTCGGCGACACGACCGTGGCCAGGGTCGAGGGGATCGTCCGCCGCGTCGCCAACTATCGCAAGCTCCCGGCCGAGGCGCTGCGCGGCGTGCTCGACATGCTCGCCGGGCGCTACCCGTCGCAGGCCTTCGCCGATCTGCGGCCGCGACTGGTGTGGGATCGCGCGACCGATCAGCTCTCGCCGCGCGCCGGTGCGCTGAAGGTCGCGATCCAGAACGCCGGCACGATCCCCGATCGCGGGCTCTACCCGGTCCACCTCGGTGAGGGCGGTCCCCGGGTCGGCGAGCTCGACGAAGAGATGGTCCACGAGTCGGCGCCGGGCCAGGTGATCACCCTGGGCGCGAGCGCGTGGCGCATCGAGCGGATCACCCGCGACCGCGTGCTCGTGGTCCCGGCCCCCGGCGAGGGCGGGCGTCTGCCGTTCTGGAAGGGCGAGGGCCCCGGTCGGCCGCTCGAGCTCGGCCGCGCCCTCGGGGCCTTCGTGCGCGAGCTCGGGGGCCGCGAGCACGACGACGCGCTCGCGTGGTTGCGCGGATCCTATCGCCTCGACGCCTGGGCGGCCGACAACCTGCTCGCCTACGTCGAGGAGCAGCGCGCGGTGACCGGCGTGCTGCCGACCGATCGCGCGATCACCATCGAGCGCTTCCGCGACGAGGTCGGCGACTGGCGCGTGTGCATCCTGTCGCCCTTCGGCGCCCGGATCCACGCGCCGTGGGCCCTGGCGATCCAGGCCGAGCTCGCGGCGCGCCACGAGTTCGACGTCCAGGCGATGTGGAACGACGACGGCATCGTGCTGCGCCTGGTCGACACCGAGGAGCTGCCCGATCTCGAGGTGCTGATCCCCGACGCCGACGCGGTGCACGATCGGATCGTCGAGCAGCTCGCCCACTCGGCGATGTTCGCCGGGGTGTTCCGCGAGAACGCCGGCCGGGCCCTGCTGCTGCCGCGCCAGCGCGCCGGTGTGCGCACGCCGCTGTGGGCCCAGCGGCTCAAGTCGCAGCAGCTGCTAGCGGTCGCCCGCGAGTACCCGGCGTTCCCGATCGTCCTCGAGACCTACCGGACGTGCATGCAGGACATGTTCGACGTGCCGGCGTTGGTCGAGATCCTCCGCGGGATCCAGTCGCGCACGATTCGGCTCGATCACGTCGAGACCAACTCGGCCTCTCCGTTCGCCCGCTCGCTCATGTTCGCGTACGTGGCCGCGTACATGTACGAGGGTGACATGCCGCTGGCCGAGCGCCGCGCCGCCGCGCTCACCCTGGATCGCGCGCTGCTGCGCGAGCTGGTCGGCCACGAGGATCTCGCGGCGCTGCTCGATCCGGGCGCGACCGCGGAGCTCGAGGCCGAGCTGCAGTGCACCGCCGACGGCTACCGCGCCCGCGGACCCGACGAGCTCCACGACGTCCTGCGGCGCACCGGCGAGCTCGACGAGGACGAGCTCGCGGCCCGCGTCGAGGCCGATCCGGACGCCGACGTGTCCGCGCTCGTGCACTCATGGATCGCCACGCTCGATCACGGCCGTCAGGTCGTCCGCATGCGCGTCGGCCAGCGGCCCTGCGTCGTGGCGATCGAGGACGTGGCGAGCTATCGCGACGCGCTGGGCTGCATGCCGCCCGGCGGCGTGCCTGCGGCGTTGCTCGAGTCGGTCGGCGACGCCCTGCCGCAGCTCGTCGCCCGGTGGGCCCGCACGCACGGCCCCTTCGGCGCCGACGAGCTCGCGCGGCGTTGGGCGGTGCCGAGCGGTACGATCATCGCCGTGCTCGCGGGCATGGTCCGCGCCGGCACCGTCGTGTTCGGCCGCCTGCGCCCCGGCGAGGACGCCGAGTGCTGGTGCGACGCCGACGTGCTGCGCCGGATCAAGCGCCGATCGCTGGCCCGGCTGCGCAACGAGATCGCGGCGGTCGACGCCCAGACCTACGCGAAGTTCCTGCCGCAGTGGCACGGCATCGGCGATCCCTCGCGCGCGCCCGGCCGCGTGCGCGAGGTCCTCGCGATGCTCGAGGGCCTGCCGATGCCGTACAGCGAGCTCGAGCGCCAGGTGCTGCCGGCCCGCATCGCCGGGTTCACGCCGCGCATGCTCGACGAACTCGGGGCGATGGGCGAGCTGTGCTGGGTCGGCCACGGCGCGACCGGCCCCGACGACGGGCGCGTCGCGCTGTACCGCCGCGATCGCGTCGGCCTGCTGCTCGAGCCGGCTCCGGTGCCCGAGGATCTCGATCCGGTGCGCCGCGGGATCCTCGAGCACCTGCGCGTGCGCGGGGCCTCGTTTGCCGTCGAGCTGCAGCGCGCCGCCGGGGATGCGCGGCTGTCCGAGTTCGAGGCCGCGCTGTGGGATCTGGCGTGGGCGGGCCTGGTCACCAACGACACCTTCCTGCCGTTGCGCGCCCAGTCGGAGGGCGCGCGGGCGCGGGCCGGTCAGCGCAGCGCCGGCGGTCGATGGTCGCTGGTCGCCGATCTGCTCGGCCCCGAGCGCTCGCCGACCGAGCGCGCGTGGGGCCGCGCGACGATGCTGGTCACGCGCTGGGGCATCGTGAGCCGCGACGTGCTCGGCAACGAGGCCGGCGGCGGCGGCTTCGGTCCGGTGGGGCGCGTGCTCCGCGAGATGGAGGAGGCGGGCAAGGTCCGCCGCGGCTACTTCGTCGAGGGCACCGGCGGGGCCCAGTTCGCCGCACCCGGTGCGGTCGATCGCTTGCGGCTCGCGCGGGCGCCCGATCGCGCGGCGGCGTGCGTGCTCGCGGCGACCGATCCGGCGCAGCCCTACGGCGCGGTGCTGCCGTGGCCGCAGCGCACCTCGGCCCCCGAGGGCGCCCGTCAGGCCGCGCGTCGGGTCGCCGGCGCGACGGTGGTGCTCGTCGACGGCGCGCCGGTGATCTTCATCGAGCGCGGCGGACGGCGTCTCACCACGTTCCCGGCCGCGGACGATCCACCGGTGTTCGAGGTGGCCGCCGGTGCCCTCGCGCAGGTCGCCCGCGGGCGTCGCGGGCACAGCCTGCGGGTCGAGACGGTCGACGGCGAGCCGGTGCGCGAGTCGAGGTTCGCGGCGGCGCTGCGGGCCGCGGACTTCAAGTCGGACGTGCGTGGGCTCGTGCTCGAGGCGCGCTGACGCGGACCGCTCGCCTCACCGGTAGGCCGCGTGCCCGAACGTGTCGAACGTCAGCGACGCGAGCGGTCGCGGGACCTCGCGATCGTCCAACGTCACGCCGTCGAGGTAGCGCCAGCCGACGCCGTCGTGGGCGAAGCGGCTGTGCTCCGCGAACGATCGGTTGGTCCGGCCCGCGCGCACGTCGGCGTGGAAGAGCACGTGGGCGAAGCCCTGGGCGTCGGGGCCCGCGGTCGCGATCACCAGCAGCTTGCGGAACTGCAGGCCGGCGCCGTGCTCGGCGATCGCGGCCGACCAGCCCGCGTAGCTCTGGCTGCGGTCGGCGTGATCGGGGTGGAGCGTGCGCCAGAGGTACGCCCACTCGCCCCGCGCGTACGCGGTGAAGCGCGAGCGCATCAGCGTCGCGGCGTCGGGGGGCTCGGCGCCGGCGAGATACGGCGCGCAGCACCGGTCGTCGGTGCGGCCCGAGCCGCAGGGACACAGGGTCATCGGCCGAGGATCGCCGAGGTCGACCGCGGCGGGAAGCGCCCCGGGCGTCGCTGGCCGCCGCGTCGCAGCGCGTGCGACCCTCGCCGCGGGCGGCTGCACCGTTTTCGGCGGGCCGCACCGCGCCGGGCGTGCACCATCGCCTGGCCGTCTTCGACATGCCCCCCGCACCCGACTCGCTCGGCTCCCTGGTCACCGTGCTCGCGCCGTGGGCGTTGCTGCTCGGGGCTGGCACCGGGCTGGCGTTCACCGTCAACGCCTTCGTGCCGATCCGTCACTCGAAGTGGCTGGTCGTGCCGAGCACGCTCGCGTCGATGTTCGTCGCCGAGCTCGCCGGCTATCACCTGCTGTGGCAGGCGGCCGTGGTCGGCGGGCTCGTCGCGGTCGGCGGGCTCGGCCACTGGGCCGGGTGGGTCGGGCTGGCGTGCGCTGCCGTTGGTTGGATCGGGCTCGTGGTGCTCGTGGTCGAGGGGCGGCGCGCGGCCGTGCCGGTGGCCGCTGCGCTCGCGGACCTGGGCTCGGTCCAGGCTCGGCCGGTGCCGTGGCGCAAGCTGCTGGTGCCGTTCCCCCTGCGCCTCGATCGCGCCCGGGTCGTCCGCAACGTGGTCTACGCGTCGGTGTCCGGCCAGCGCCTGCGACTCGACGTCTACCTCCCCGCTCGCGCCTTCGCGGCCGGCGAGGCGCGTCGCCCCGCGGTGGTGCAGATCCACGGGGGCGCCTGGGTCGTCGGCGACAAGCGCGAGCAGGGGGTCCCGCTGCTGACCCACCTCTCCGATCGCGGCTTCGTGGGCTTCAACGTCAACTATCGCCTGAGCCCGTCGGCCACCTATCCCGATCACCTCGTCGACATCAAGCGCGCCATTGCCTGGATCCGCGGCCACGCCGACGAATACGGCGTCGATCCCGGGTTCATCGCCGTGACCGGCGGGTCCGCCGGTGGGCACCTCGCGGCCATGGCCGCCCTCACCAACGGCGAGGTCCGCTTCCAGCCGGGGTTCGAGGACGCCGACACCAGCGTGCAGGCGGCCGTGCCGTTCTACGCGATCTACGACCTCGTCGACGCCCACCACCGACACGCGCCCGGCTTCGCCGAGACCCTGCTCGAGCCGATGGTGCTGAAGGCGTTCCGCGCCGACGCGCCCGATCTCTTCGCCGACGCGTCGCCCATCACGCATGTTCGCGCCGACGCGCCCCCGTTCTTCGTCATCCACGGCGATCGGGATTCGATGGCTCCGCTGGCGGATGCCCGGGAATTCGTCGCGGCATTGCGGTCCGTCTCGACCCAGCCTGTGCTGTACGCCGAGCTGCACGGGGCGCAGCACTCGTTCGACGTGTTCGTGTCGCCACGTTCGCTGCCCGTCGTCGAGGGTGTCTCGGAATTCCTCGAGTCGATCGCGCGCGCCCACGCCGAGCGAGCCGCGGCATCGCGCCTGCCGTGAGCCCCGGCGATCCTTTGGCCTGCTGACGGCAATTCGGCCGAGGACGGCCCGTCAAATGCGCGGCGATACGATCAAAAGGACGAATGCGATCGATGTGCCATTGACGCTCGAATGCGCATTTGCGGTCGATTCTTGACGATCGCGAATCGACCAAATGACCAATTTTCCTGCGAAGTTGCTCGAATTGAGGACGAATTCCGTAATTGACCCGCAACTGCCTGATTCGTCGCCCTGCAGGGCGCCATGACCGGTTTGCGGCCCGATGTGGGCGAATGGTGCGGGGCCACGACGGGACACGGCCGTCCGACTTGGTCTCGATCTGGCCACCTGGCAGGGCCGGGTGTCCGGACCCGGACACTGCGACTCCCACCGACGCCACCCATAGAGGGTCCGTCCCCATTTCGATTCTCGGGGGCGGAGGAGTTCTAATCATGAGTCAGCGAGTCATTCGCCGGCGCACCACCGCGGTCGCCCTGTCGCGCGGCCTCGGCCGCGCATTCTCCCTCTCGACGCCGATGACCGTGGCCCTGCTCGCGTGTGATCCCGCACCGCTCCCGGGCCCCGTGGGGCAGCCGCGGTATCTGCACAATCAGCCCGCCCCCGTCGACGACGGGAACGACCTCGCGTTGTACGTCGCGCAGTGCGAAGCGGTGCTCGGCCCGATCCCCGAGATCAGCTGCGACCCCGAGCACCCGGCGCCGAACACCAAGGTCACCCGCATCCCGGTGCTGTTCGAGGGCATCCCCCTCGGATTCGGCGACTCGCGCGAGAGCGACGCGATACTGGCCCAGCGGCGGGAGACCGGCGACCAATCGTGCGACTTCCCCAGCATCGGGGGCGACTTCCCCTGCACGGTCGGCTCGACCCTGGTGCAGTACTCCGATCCGGAGAACCCCAACGTCCAGTGGGTCGGCCTGTGCCGCGGCGTCGACGAGGACGTCGTCGAGTACGACCGCTTCATCGGCAACGGGTTGATCGGTGCCAACGAGAAGACCGGGGAGATGTGCTTCTTCTTCGGCAAGAACCCCGACCAGAGCGCGGATTACGAGCTCCCGCGGCTCACGAGTGACGTCGCGAGCGGTGAAGCGCTGGCGCCGTGGCTGCCGCCGCGCGACATGCCGGGCTCGTGCCTTTCGTGCCACCCCAACAACGATCCGTGGATCCTGACGCCGTGGCTGCAGCCCGAATACATGCGCCAGATGCTGCTCGATCCGGCGTATCCGCTGGCGCTCCCGAGCGGCGTGGAGATCGACGACCTGCTGGCGGCGCGTCATGTCCGCCCGACAGCGCCAGGCCTGAAGACGATGCTGCCGACGCCGCTGCCCGAGGACCGTACCGCTTGGACAGAGGAGGAGATCCTCGTCGACGGCGCCGTGAAGCTCCGACAGTACCGCGCCGTCGGCTCGAGCTACGTCGCCAACGAAGCCGCAGGCACCGTCGAACCCCGCACCGGCAGCAAACCCGACAGCTGGAGCGTCAATTTTCGCGAGCGTCTGCTGCTCGAGCCCATGGCGACGAGCTGCTCGAGCGGCTGTCACGCGATGGCCAACGAGAATTTCACGAGAATGGCCCACGATAGCCTTGGAAGAAAGTATGCAGATCCGTACCTGACCGAGATGATGAACGTCGACGAAGTGCCAGGATTCACATGGATGCCACCGGTGGTGGGTCCGATCGAGCCGTGGATCGAACTGTTCGATCGCGCCGAGGGGCCGAGCATCCCCGCGATCACGGAGTGCCCGATTCCGAAACAGGTCGATGTCGTGCCCGAGGTCGAGATCGAATGCGACGAGGGCGATGGCGGGTATGTGACGATTCGCTGGACCTACGACAATGACTATGGCGACGTGCCCGGGCGTGACGACGTGCGATTCGACGTGGCCCTCGACGTTGCGGCCAACGGCGAGCAGGGCCGCGGCGTGGCCGCGAACTCGCCCGTCGAGGGCGTCGCGATGCGGGAGGATGGCCCCGGCGTCGACGTGCTCCACGACGTCGCCCCGGATCCGGCGGAGCCGGGCCACTACGAGGTGGTGGTGCCATTCGTCGGCGCACAGCCGACCTGGACGATCGACCTCCAGCCGAAGCGATTCTGCTTCGAGGAGCCCGATCGACGGCCCTTCGCCTACGCGCCGCCGCACCGCGTCGAGATCGACGTGCTCGCGGCGTGCGGATGAGCGAGAGCGGCGCATGGCACGGGGTCACGGGGTGCGCGGTCCGGCGGGGAGCAGCGATCGATCCGCGGCAACCGGGCGATCCGCGGAGAGGAAGACCGACTTGCGCTCGGGGGCCGGCGCGGGCTCGGCCGCCGATGCCGAGGCGATCGCGACGGCGGGTTGCGGGCCCGTCGGCGCGGCCGCGGTGGGGGCCGGCGCCGCGGGCCGAGGCCGCGGTGCGGACGTTCGGCGCGCACGTCCGCCGCTCGCTGGTTCCTCGGCGACGACCGGCACCGCGATGGCGACCGGCACCGGGATCGTCGGAGGGGGCGGCGCGACGACGGGCGCGGGGGCGGGTGATGTCGATGGCGGCGTCGCGGTCGGTGCGACGATGGGCGCCGCGTCGGCGCCGGGACCGAGACTCGCCTGCGCGAGGTCGCGTTCGATCGTGGGCTCGGCCGCCGCAGGGCCACGACCGCCGCCGAGGCCCCACGCTGTCGCGGCAGAGACGACGCACGCCACCGCGATGACCCCCGCCCAGCCGGCGATGCGCGCCCGGGTCCGTGCGGGGCCGGCCGTCGCGATCGACATCGGCGTCGGCGCGACGTTGGCGGCCGGCCGCGGCGCGGAGCGATCGAGCAGTTGGATGAGGCCGGTGTTGCCGACGACGCTGCGCGGCCCGGTCGCGACGGCCGTCTGGCCGGTGGGCGTCAGCGAGGGGAGCCGGAAGAAGTTCGCCGGCACCGCATCGATCAACCGCTCGACCACGATGTTGGCGTCGGCAGGCCGATCGGCCACGTCCTTCGCCAGGCAGTCGTGGATGAGCCCGACGAGCGCGTCCGGGACGTCGTGGCCGTCGGGCAGGAGGTCGTGCAGGTCGCGGGGCCGATCGTTGATCGTCTTGTAGAAGATGGTCGCGTCTTCGCAGCCGTCGAATGGTGTCACTCCGGCGAGGAGGCGATAGAACAGGACCCCGAGCGCATAGACATCGACGCGCAGGTCGAGCGCGCCGCCGAGGATCGCCTCCGGCGCGAGGTACCCCGCGGTGCCGAGGACGTAGCCCTCGGTCAGTGGCGCCTCGTTGCGCATGAACTTGGCGAGGCCGAAGTCCAGGACCTTGACGAAGTTCGCCCGGCCCTTGCGCTCGCAGAGCATGATGTTCGACGGCTTGATGTCGCGGATCATCATCTCGCGCGAATGGGCGTGGCCGACACCCTTCAGGATCTGAGCGGCGATCGGGACGAACTCCTTCATGCCGAGCCGACCCAGCCGATTCGCGTAGTCGCCCAGGAGCTCGCCGTCGACCCACTCGGTCACGAGGTACGGCCGGCCGTGGTCGACGCCAGCGTCGAACATCGACACGATGTTGGGGTGCTCGAGCGAACGCAGGCGCTTCGTCTCCCGCTCGAACCGCGCGACCGCGTCGACGTCGCCCATCCACCGCCCGGCGAGGAGCTTGACGACGACGTCGCGCTCGGGCTGCCCGGCGTGCGCGGCCTCGGTCGCGAGGTAGACGTCGCCCACACCCCCCCGGCCGATCAATCGGCGCAGGGTGTAGATGCCCGCGATCACGCGACCGCTCGCGAGATCGTCGGGTAGCGGGGCGGGGCGCCGCGGTTTCGGGGCTCCACTGAGGAATCGTTCCACCATCATTGGCTCTTCCCGAATCCGACCACGAAGTCGCTGTTGATCGCCGCTTCATGGCAATCCATGCAGAATCCCACGCGGCCCGAGTGCGTGATTGCGTCCCCACGGATCTCGAGCCAGTACCAGTCGTTCGCCGCGGGGTTGTAGCCCTCGGGCGCCTTGTACATGACGTTGAGGCCGAACATGCCGCCGGCGGCGTCGAAGTGTTCCTTCACCAGGATGGTGTCGGTCGGGAACGTCGCGACGACCGTCGGGTCGTTCGGGTCGATCGCGTCGAACGGGTCCTTGGCGTCCGCGCTGCCCCAGACCCGCACGGCGGCGGCGTCAGCGTGGGTCTCGGCGAGCTCGTGGACGTCGGTGAGCGGCGCGAGGTCGGCGTAGGCCTCGGCGGCCGCGCGGACCATCGCGAGGTCGACCTCGACCGGCGCGCCCGACTCGCTGGAGTCCGAGCCGTCGGCCCCGGCGTCGGTGCCGGTGGCCCGCGGTACGCGCTCGGGGTCGGCGCAGGCAAAGGTGCCGACGAGGGCGGCGCCCAGGGCGGAGTGGACGAGCGTCGCGCGGATCATGGCTGCTCCCCGACGACGGATTGGACCGGCACCTCGTCGTAGACGAGCTCCTGCAGGTCGTCCGAACGGTAGTAGGGCTCGTTGTCGAGGGCCTGCGCGACGATCTGCACGCGCACGGTCCCGACGCCATCGGGCAGGACGAGGTATTGATCCGCAGTCATCTGGTTCACGCGGGCCAGGCCCGGCGGGATGATCGAGCTCTGGTAGTCGAAGTTGCACGCCGGCAGGCACGACGGCACGTCGGCATCGACGTAGATGTGCACATATCCCTCCGGGGCCGCGGGCGGCTCGCCCGGCGCGACGAATCCGGGGTTCACCAATGTGAAGTTCAGAGAGGCGATCTCGACCTGCACCCGCGCGCCGTCGGATTCGAAGCGCGCGCCAGGGGGCGGCTCGACAATCGCGACGTGCTCGCGGCCATCGTCGACCCAGAACGCGACGTGGGCGTCGGCCTCCGGGTTGTCGAATCGCTCGCCGTCCTGGTGGCGCGCGCTGAGCACGACGTGGTGCAGGCCGCCGACGGCGGGGACCGGGATGGACGCGATCTCGAGCCCGGCCTCGAGGTCGCCGGCGGTCACGGCGTCGACCAGGGCGCCGTCGAGGTAGACCTCGACGTAGCCGGCGCGCGCCTCCTCGGATTCGTCGGCCGCGAGCAGCAGATCCTGACCCTCGAATGCCAGGGGCAGGTTGCCGTCGCCGGGCGAGAACACCTTCAGCGGCGCAGGCGAGGTGATCGCGAGGGCGGGCCCCCGGAGATCGGCGGTCGCCTGGCACAGCCCCTCGCTGCACGCCTGCCCGAGCGGGCACTCTTCGTCCTGGGAGCAGACGAAGACGGCCGAGGCGTCGGTGTCGAAGTCAGCGGCGTAGCAGCCGGCGATCGACAGCCACGCGAGCACGATGTGTGGTTTCCCTCTCGACATCCTAGAACCTCCAGGGGCTGCGCAGGCCCAGCACGTGCGCGGTGACGTTGTCGTGGCGCGCCGCGGCACGGCGGCGGACGAGGCCGGTGGCGAGCAGTGCGGTGCCGAGCACCACCAGCGCCGCGCCGGCGGCGACGGACGCGATCTGCAGGCTCTCGAGGTCGCGACCCCGGGCGTCGAGCTCCTCGGCCTCTTCGAGCCCGAGGCGCTCGGGGTTGCTGCCGTCGCCGAGGCGATCGATGCGGCGGCTGTCGCGGCGTGCGGCCAGCCCGAAGCCGAGCCCGCCGGCGAGGGCGACCACCGCACCGACGCCGGCCAATGTGCTGCCGGAGATGACCAGCGGCCGCACCGACTTCGCCCGCGGATCGTCGGTCATCGTGGTGCGCCCCGGGGACTGCGTGTTCGTCGGCCGGGGCGGCGGCGGCGGCGGGGCGGTCTGCTCGGCGACCAGCACCCGCAGGACCTCGAGCCGCTCGGCGACCAACGCCCGCTCCTCGAGGGGGATCCGCGGCTGCTCGACGAACTGCTCGTAGCGACGCACCGCCTCGACGAGCTCGCCCTTCTCCTCGTGGATGCGCCCCATGTTGAAGAGATCGGTGGGGTGGGGCGACAGCTCCCAGGCGGTGGCGAAGTCCTCGAGCGCGCCCTGGAAATCGTCCTCGAAGTACTTCTGCTCGGCCTGCTTGCGCAGCGCCGCGGCGCGGTCCGGCGCTGGAGCGTCCTCGGCGGGGGCCGAGGTCGACGCGGCATCGGGTTCGCTCGCGCGCACCGGCACCGGCGCCAGCGCGAGGGCCAAGGTGGTCGCCGCTGCGATTCGCCGGGCGAGCGTCGACGTGGTCCGGGGCGACGTCATGGCGCCTCCGTGAGCTCGACCGGGAGCGGCTCGCCGTCGAGCGCCCGCAGGAACGCGGTGAGATCGGCGAGCTGCTGGGCGTCCAGGGCCAGCGGTCGGAGCAATTCGTCCTTGGCGCCCTCGAAGGTCCCATAGGCGGCGCCCCCCAAATCGTAGTGACGCACGACGTCCTCGAGGGTGGCGAAGTTGCCCGTATGCATGTACGGCGGCGTCTGCCCCACGCTGCGCAGCGACGGGGTCTTGAACGCGCCGACCTCGGCGCCCTCGGGGATCACGAAATTCACCGGGCAGCTCTCCTTCTCGGGGTGGTCGCTGTAGGGGCCCGCACAATTGAACTTGTCGGCGACGAGTTTCATGACGCCGGCGGCGCGCCCCTGATCCATTTCGGGCACGTTCTCCCCGTTCTGGGGGATCGCGATGTTGTGGAATTCGCCGTCGGTGAAATTCGGACCGTTGTGGCAGCCCAGACACCGGCCGACGCCGATGAACACCCGGAGGCCCGCCTTTTCTTCGTCCGTCAGCGAGGGGCTGTCGGGCGCGCCGGCGTCGAGGTCCCGCCAGAGTTGGTCGAATCGCGAGTTCCGGCTGACCAACAATCGCTCATAGGCGGCGACGGCCTTGCCGAAGTTCGCATACACGCCTTCGACCATGTCGCGCGATTCCTGCGGCAGCGCGTCCCACTCGGGCATGCCGGGCTTGTAGGTCGGGTCGACCAAGGGCGTGCCGTCCGGGTCGCGGAGCCCGGGCATCGGTCCGAACACCGATTCATACTCCTCGCGGTACTCGTCGTAGAGATGCAGGACGACCTTGCTGCGGGTCGAGGCCATGGACGCCGCGCTCTCGGGGACGGCGAGCGCCTGCGCCCACTGGCTGTCCGCGCGGCCGTCCCAGAACTGCCAGACCGGGCCGTCCTCGGTCGCCGATCCGAAGGCCCCGTTGAGCAGGCCCGGCGACGAGCGCCCGGTGATCGCGATGCCGGTCGAGAGGTTGGCCCGCGAGTCGCCGAAGCCGTCGGCCGGCTCGTGGCAGGTCACGCAGGAGACCTCGCCGTTGGCGCTGTAGCGCGGATCGAAGAACAGGCGCTGGCCGAGCAGCGCGGCCGCGGGATCGTCCGCCCACGCATTGGTGGGATCCGGCCGCGGCGCGTCGGGCAGGGGCCCGAGCCACGCGAGGATCGTGGTGACCTCGTCGTCGTCGAAGAAGGACGTCGGGCCGACGTCGCCGGTGCTCGAGGACTCGCCGGCCTCGGCCGTGCCGGTCTCCTGCGCAGGGGCGTCGTCGCCCGGGTCCTCGCACGCGAGCGAGAGCCACGGGCCGGTCGCCAGCATGGCTGCCGACGCCAGTCGAAGCAGGGCGCGCCTTGGTGTGGATACGTTGCGCATCGATCGAACGGCCTCGCAAAAGGGGTGGATGGACAGGGGTCCGGGCCGCGCGACCTTTCGGCCGTGCGTCCATTCGATCGCGCGACCCTACGATCGCGTGATCACGAAGCCTCGCCGCACGCCGTCGATCGCAGGATCGCGGGTGGGGGACCAGGACGGGCCCAGTGCCGCGTCCAGCCATCCAAAGGGCGAGTTCAAGTGCAGCATAGCGGAGCCTGCGCGCGGAGGCAAGCATTACACGACGTAGAAATTGTGTTTCCCATCGCACGTGGTGTCCCATCGCGCGCGCGGCGAAACGATCGAGTTCGAGGTCAAGTAGGGTCTTGGTGCCTCGAAATCGAACGAATCGGAACGTGCATCCGATCTGGCCGTGTGGCCGCGCAGTTCCAGCGCAGCCAATGCGATGACGGTGGCCATCGTAACAGTCCCGTCGGCCAATGCGTTGGCCAATGCGTTGGCCAATGCCTGGGGACGACGGGCCGAGCGTTCCGAATCACGCCGGAGCGGCGGACGACCCGTCCGGCGCCTCGGTGCCCACGTCCGGCTTGGCGCGGCCGAGGAGCGTCTCGAGGGCGGTCGAATCGGCGTGCAGGTCGGCCTCGAGGGCCTCGCGTGCGCGGCGGAGCCGGCTCTTCACCGTGCCCTGCGCGAGCTCGAGGAGCGCCGCGATCTCGGCGGTCGAGTGGTCCTCCCAATAGTGGAGCTCGACCACGAGCTGGAGATCCACCGGCAGCCGGCGCAGCGCGTCGCGGACCTGGACGGCGGCTTGGGCCCGGCCATAGCGACTCGTGTTCGAGGTGCCCGCTGCCGCGACCGAGACCTGCTCGAAGTCGTCGTCGACGTGGCCTTCGCGCCGACGCAGCGCCCGCAGGTGATCGTACAGCCGACTGCGCGCGATCTTCAGCAGGTACATGCGGAAGGCCCCGCTGTCGAGCATCTTGTCACGATGGCGCACGCAGGCGATGAGTGTCTGCTGCACGAGGTCGTCGGTGGCGTCGCCGACCTTGTTGATGAAGAAGCGGTAGAGCACGGGGAAGCAGCGCCGCAGCAGCAGGTCGCCGGCGCGATCCGACCCCTCGCACCACTGTGTGAGCAACTCGAACTCGGTGGTCGTCCCGGTGTTCATCGGTGCGCCGATCCTCGCATCCGCCCGGGCCCGACTCAACCGCCGTGATCCGGCGGCGAGGACCCGGCGTTTCCATGGACGAGCGCCCGCCGTCGCGGACGCGAGACACGCCTCACCACGCACCACGCGTCACGGACGAACCATGGAACCCCGCACGAAGACCACCCTGAAGAAGCTCTTGCTCTGCGCCGGCGCGCTGTCGCTCGGCGTCGCCATCACCGGCCTCGCCGTCGTTCCGACGACCGCCTCGGCCCAGTTCTATCGGATGCACGCGGCCTCCTGCGCGGCCCCGTTCGCGCCGTCGGGCGGTAGCGGCGGCACGAACATGGAGGGCGCGCACGTCGTGGGTGGCGTTCGCAACTTCGAGTGCCCCGTCATGGACCAGTCCGATCTGCGCAAGGAGAACATCGACGCGATCGAGGTCTACGTCTGGGATGGCTCGGCGGTCGGCAACAACTACAGCTCGGTGTCGCTGTGCGCGGTCGATCGCGACGCGGCCGACTCGGGCTGCCTCGACGCGGTGTCGTCGAGCGGCTCGGGCTACAAGACCCTCGTCCTCGACGCGCCGAACGAGCTGGCGTGGGTGCAGGCGAACGCGCGCGCCGACTACTTCGCGTCGCTGCACGTGAGCTTGCAGAGCAACCAGGGCAACGCCGCGCAGCGGCTCATCGGCTACGTCGTCCACGACTGATCACGGGCGCGCCGACGGGGTGGGAACACCCCGTCGGTGCGCAGACCTCTCGACGCTCACCCCGAGGAACTCGCGCCATGACCCGCATCCACCGCATCGCCGTGCTGGCGATCGTCCTGTCGCCCGGGGCCGCGATCGCGGTCCGCCACGCCGCCTCGAGCGGCCCGAATGCGCCGATCGGCGACGCGCCGATCGGCGACGCGCCGGCCGCGGCCACGCTCGCGGAGGAGCGGCGACTCAGCCGTGCGGAGAAGATCGCGGCCGCAGCCGCCGCCGAGGCCGAGTTCCTCGGCGCGTTCGAGGCCGAGGCCATCGACCGTGCATGGGCGCCCGTCGAGTCGCGCCGCATCGCCGACGCGGTGCAGAGCGCCGTCGCCGGCGTCGAGGGCCTGCGCAACGTCGCGGTCGAGTGTCGCGCGTCGCGATGCCTGGCCACGCTGACGTGGACCGATCGCGACGCGGCCCTGGTCGCCCTCGAGCCGTTGATGCGCGCGGGGGAGGGCTGCGCCGCGTTCGTCTTCATGCCCGACTCGAGCCCTGCGGTGGTCCCCTACACCCATCGGGTCCGAACCCAGCGGTGCGGACGGCCAGACTGATCGTGCGCGATTCCGAGGCGCGATCGAGCGGCGCGGTGTGTCAGATCGACGCGAAGTCGACGTCGTGTCGAACTCCCATTCCTCGTGGACGCCGTCTCCGCCGCGGGGAGGCCCGTGCGCGCCGACGTGGAAACGCGCGGTCGATCGCGGTGGAACACCGCACGCCGCCGAGCCACGGACGCGTGATATCGTGGTCGGCATCGGGAGTTGGATTCGATGATGATCATGACGTCGAGGGGCAAGTTCACGGGCAGGGTCTCCCACCGGCATCGCGGTCTGACCGCCATGGCGATCGCCGCGACGATGGTCGCGTGCGGCTCGGATCCGGCGGCCACGACGGGCATCGCATCGGCCGACGACGACGGTGGCATCACCGCCGCGCCGACGTCCGGCGACACCTCGGGGGCGACGGGGGCGGACGGCGGATCGGCCGCGTCGGTCACCGTGAGCGCGGGCGAGAGCTCGTCGGGCGTCGTCTCCACGACCGCCAACGGCGAGGGGGCGATCTTCGACGTCGGAATCGGCGAGTCCTCCGGCGGCACCGGCAACGAGACCGGCGTCGGAGGGGGTCCGGGCTCGTGCCGCGCGTCCGAGATCTACGGGGCGGCGGGCGGCTACCCGTCGTTCGACGACCCCGCGTACGCCGAGTTCGACTCGACGGTGCTGGTGATGACCAGCCACAACCGCCTGGGGCCCAACGATCCCGAGCTGCGCGTCATCGACATCTCCGGGGATCCGCCGCCGCCGAACCTCAACTACGCCGCGCCGATGTACATCCATCCGTCGTGGACCGCCGCGACCTTCGGCGGCGGCATCTTCGGCCTCACCCTCGATTCGTACGGCAACATCTACGTCGCAGCGTCCTCGCTGTGGACCGGGAGCACCACGCCCGGCACGATCTACAAGGTCGACAAGGACACCGCCGAGGTCTCGGTGTTCGCGACCATCCCGAACGACGGCCCGGCGTTCGGCAACATCAACTACGATTGCGTGAGCGAGACGATCTATGCGGTGAGCCACGAGGACTGCCGCATCTGGCAGCTCGACATGAACGGCAACGTGGTGAGCACGTACCACCACGGCAGCGGCGACGTGACGATGGGCGCGCCTGCGGCTGGGAACGAGCCCGACGGCCAGTTCTGTCCGCTGGGCGAGCGCATGTGGGCGGTGCAGTCGCACTACGGCAAGCTCTACTACTCGGTGTGGTGGGAGGACGGCGGGCGCCCGAACGGCGCCCAGGAGAACGAGATCTGGTCGGTCGAGTATGTCGGCGACAGCGGCATCCCGGACGGTACGACCGCCGAGTTGGCGGCCACGATCCCGGGGCTCAACGGCGCGAACTACTCCAACCCGGTGTCCGACCTCAGCTTCGCGTCGACGGGCTGGATCCTCGCCGCCGAGCGCACGATGTACTCCGACACCGGCACGAGCGCGCACCAGTCGACGACCTACGAGCTGCAGCAGATGGGCGGCGTGTGGCAGGTGGTCGGCACCACGTATGTCGTCGGCGAGCTGCCGAACTCGAGCGCCGGCGGGGTCGATCACGACTTCGCGGCCGACGGCTACGTGTGGATGACGGGGGACGCCCTCGACTTCTACACGCCCGCGGTGGTGTACGGCGTCCAGGGCACGCCGTACGGCGGCGGCGACATCACCAACAGCACGCTCATCGACCACGACGGCGACACCGCCCAGCAGTACAAGACCGATCTCGGCGATTGCGAGATCCCGATCCCGGGCGACGCGATGCCGCCCCCGCCGCCGCCGGAGGGCTGAGCCGCGGCGTGCCCGAGGGCGACACGATCCATCGCCTGGCGGCTCGGCTGGGCCCGGCGCTGGTGGGGCGCCCGATTGCGCGGCTGTGGGTCCGCGATCGCGGCGAGGTGGCGGCGTTGTGCGGCGCCACCGTGGTCGCGGTCGAGGCGGTGGGCAAGCACCTGCTCGTCGGCATCGGCGACGACCACGTCCTGCACACGCACCTCGGGATGCCGGGCCGCGTGCGTCGGACGGGCGGCCCGGTGTTCCCCACGTGGGACACCTCGGCGATCGTCGCGACGGCCGAGGGCGCCGTGGTGTGGCGCAGCGCGAGGACGGCGGTCCTGGTTCGACGCGATGATCCGGGGTTCGTCCGAGCGCTGCAGCGCGTCGGTCCCGATCTGCTCGCGCCCGAGGTCGATCTCGAAGACGTCGTGCGCCGGGCCCACGCGAGCAGCGAAGGCGCGCGGCCCTTGGTCGACGTGTTGCTGGACCAGTCGATCGCCGCGGGCATCGGCAACGTGTTCAAGAGCGAGGTGCTCTTCGCCTGCGGTCTCGCGCCGACCCGCGCCCTGGCGAGCGTCGACCGATCGCGGCTGCGCGACGCGTACGCCCTCGCGCGCGTGATGTTGCAGCGTGGCGTTCGGGACGGCCACCGCGACACCGTGCACGTCGTCGACCCCCGGAGGCCGCGGGGGCAGGGCGACCAGCTGTGGGTGTACGACCGCGCGCGCCTGCCGTGTCGACGGTGCGGCGCCGCGATCGTCCGGGTGGCGCTCGGGGTGGATCGGCGCGGCACGTACCTGTGTCCGGTGTGTCAGCGCGACGCCGCGTGACGCGGTCAGATCGCCTGCGCGCCGTGGCATCGTCCGGCCATGTCGCGTCGCGCGTGGCTCTCGGCGCTGCTGTTGCTCCTGCTCGCCGCAGGCCTGTTCTTCGCGCGTGCGCGTCGTCCGACCCCAACCACCCCCGAGCGCGCGCCCGCGGGCGCCGTCGCGTTGCCGTCGCCGTCCTCCGCGGATGTCGACGGCACCTCCGCCGCCCGCGACGCTCCCTCGGCGCGCCGCGAACCCGCCGACGCCACGCGGGCGCGCGGTCGCAGCGAGGCGCAGCTGCGCGAGCGGGCGCGCAGCGACGCGATGCGTGAGCGCATCCGGGAGCGGCTCGCGGCGCGGCCATCCGAGGGCGGTGGACGAGGGGCGGGGGGCGGCGATGCGCCCGAGCCCGCCGCCGACACCGACGGCCTCACCAACCGCATGGGGCCGGGATCCGAGGCGCTGGCGGCCGCGGTGAACCGCGAGCTGCTGCCCCTCGCGCAGGAGTGCATCGACGCGGCGATCGAGCGCGAGCCGACGCTGCGTGGCACGATGGCGATCGAGATCGACACCATCGCCGATGCGGAGGTCGGCGCCGTGGTCGACCGGGTCGAGTTCCCCGCCGACAACGGGGTGAACCAGGCCGAGCTGCTCGAGTGCCTGCGCGAGAGCTCGCTGTCGATGGCGCTACCGCCACCGCCCGCGGGCGGCCGGGCCGCGTTCATGATTTCCATGCCGGTCGGCGACGCCGCGCCGGACATCCCGGTCGGTGAGCCCGCACCCTATGGCGCGCGCTGACTCCACGGCGACCCGCATCGCAGCTATGATCGCGACGATGCCCCGTCGTCTCCTCGGCGCCGTCCTCGCGCTGGCCGCCTGCCAGGGCGGCTCGTCGCAGGCCGACGCGACCACCGGCACCGGCTCCACGGGCGCGAGCGCGGGCACGAACACCACCTCCACGCCGAGCGACACCTCGAGCGCCGCGACCACGACGTCCAGCACCGAGTCGAGCGCCGCTTCCTCCTCGGCAGACAGCACCACCACCGGCGCCGATACGCTGCCGCCGGTGCCCGAGCTCCTCACGCCCGTCGACGGATCCCTCGACGAGCCGATCAGCCTCGAGCTGTGCTGGAACCCCGTCGTCGATCCCGACGGCGACGCGGTGCGCTACCGCGTCTTCATCGACCAATACGAGCTCACCGAGGGCCTGCAGGGCGAGCAGGAGGGCTACGACGGGCCGTGCGTCGGTCCGCTCGACTTCGAGTACGACCGCACCTACGCGTGGCAGGTCCAGGCCTTCGAGGTCGAGGACCCGTCGCGCAGCTCCGAGCTCAGCGCGCCGTGGACGTTCACCGCCGAGGGCGAGGCCGGGGCCCACGTCGTGTTCCTCGATCGCTTCGACGACGACATGGGCTGGGTCGTCGGCGGCGACGCGACGGCGGGCGCGTGGGTCCGCGGCAACCCGATGGGGACGCAGGACGATGGCGTCCGGGCGCAGCCCGGCCGATGCGCCGGCGGCGACAACTGCTTCTACACCGGGGACAACCCCGGCGGGATCGTGGACGTCGACGACGTCGACGGCGGCAGCACCACGCTGACCTCGCCCGCGCTGTCGCTCGGGGGCGCCGCAGCGGCGACGATCGAGCTGCGTCGGTCGTTCTATCGCTCGGACGCGACCCCCGGGCCCGAGCTGCGGGTCGAGCTGCTCGTCCCCGACGCCGAGGCACCCGGGGGCATGGCGGTGCACCTGCTCGAGCTCCTCGACGCGACGACCGCCGACGATCCGCAGAACCTGTGGACGCCGCGGGAGTACGCGGCGTGCGGCATCCCGATGGTCGACGGATCGCAGCTGCGGATCACCGCGACCGATCCCGGCGACGGGATCCTCGAGGCGGCGATCGACACGGTGCGCGTGCGGACCCACGACACCGCGGCGGTGTGCGGCACGGGGGAGGGCGGTCAGTGCGATCCGTCCGGTGGTCCCGCGGCGTGCCCCGACGCGCTGCTGTGCTGCCCGCGGGGCTCGGTCCAGGCCGGCGTCTTCCGCTGCGCCGAGCCGGTCGCCGGCCTCGATCCGAGCAATCCCACGCCCGATCCCGACGCGCCCAACGACGGTCCGCTCGGCTGCGACGCACCGGATTTGACCATCGACCCGAGCTGGATCGAGGCGCAGTTCAGCGACATCATGATCTTCGACGACACCTGCGAGCTGCTCGAGGGCTGCGTCGATGACGTCGGCATCCGCACCATCCTGCGCTTCTCGCTGGCGGCGGAGAACATCGGTTCGAAGGATCTGGTCCTCGGGGTCGCGGCCAACAACCCCGACGTCTTCCACTACAGCGGTTGCCACGATCACTACCACTTCGACAACTTCGCCACGTACCAACTCCTCGACGGGGACACGGTGATCGCGGCGGGGCACAAGCAGGCGTTCTGTCTGCTGGACTCGTCGAGCTGGGCGTGGCCCAACGCCTGGGGGAAGTTCGACTGCGCCAACCAGGGCATCAGCCGCGGCTTCCGGGACATCTACGAGTCGGATCTGCCGTGTCAGTGGATCGATGTCACGGGGGTACCGCCCGGCGATTACACGCTGCGCGCGGAGATCAACCCCGTGCAGCCCGGGGCGACCACGCCGCTGCTGGTCGAGCGCGACTACGGCAACAACGTGGTCGAGGTCCCGGTCACGATCGAGTGACGCGCGTCCGCGGCCCGCGCGAGGATCGGGGCGAGCGCCCGAAGCGGGCCCTGAACGCGCGACTGAAGTGCGCGGCGCTCGTGAACCCGAGGGCGAACGCGATCTCCGAGATCGATCGGTGCGCGTGCGCGGGGTCCAGCAGCTGTGCGTGGCAGCGGTCGAGGCGGGCCCCGAGGATCGTCGCGCCCACGGTGGAGTCGCACTCCTCGAAGACGCGATGCACGAAGCGCACGGAGACATGGAGATCCGCCGCGATACTCGCGGGGCGGAGGCTCGGCTCGTGGACGTGAGCATCGATGTGCCGACGGATGCGTTCGCGCCACAGCACCGCCGTGCTGGCGCTCGGCGCCGCCGTGCCGCAGAACACCGCCGCGACCAGGCCCAGCACGGCCCGGAGTGACGGCGTCAGCTCGTCGTCTCCGAGGGCGTCGGCGTGGCGCCGAACCGATCGCAGGCTGTCGGCGAGCAGCCGCGACAGGGTGCTCGGCGCTGCCAGCTGCGGCGCGACCGACGGCAAGTGATCGCCCAGCGCTGCGTGGGCGAGGTGGTAGGGGCAGTAGAGGAACACCTCGCCGTAGCCGGGTCCCATCCGCTTGCGGAACGCGTGGCTCGAGTCGAGCAGGCACAGATCACCTGCCCGCAGCTCGAGCGTTCGACCACCCACGTCGACCGCCCCGGCGCCGTGGGTGACGAGGCTGAGCCCGAAGGCGGGCGGTCGATCGCCGGCGCCGAGGCGAGCGCGGCCTCGGGCGATCATGGGGTTGCCGGCGCGCACGTCGATCCCGAGCGAGACGAGGCCTGCGAGCTGGGCGACGTCGAGACGCACGGCCATTCGATCGCCGCGGGACCACGGCGCGTCGGCGTCCAGAGCCCGATTGCAGATGTCCTCGCGCCACACCGACAGGCTCCGCTCGTCGACCTCCAAGCTCGTCGAAGCGGGCACGACGGCTAGACGGAACGCTCGGCGATCGTGACATGCACGACGGGACAAATCGACGCGCGCGCTCGGACAAGCCGGGCGGAGGGGTCTGCGACACGCTGGAATCCGAAGGAGCGACCCGCATGACCACCCGTACCATCGTCCTGTTCGCCATCGGACTGCTCGCCTCGGCGTGCGACCCCGAGCCCACCGACGGCGCCACGCCGCGCTCCGGGGACGGCGGTGGCGCGCAGCAAGAGGGGCGACGGCTCTTCGATCACGAGACCTTCGGCGGCAATGGCCGTACGTGTCGCACGTGCCACAGTCGCGCGAACGGGACTCTGACGCTCGAGCAGATCGCCGAACGGTTCGACGACGATCCCGATGGCCCGCTGTTCCGCGCCGACGGCACCGACGACGGCGCGGGCAACGGCACCACGCGGATCCGCACCGACGGCACGATCTTGGTGCGGGTGCCGCTGCCCGACGGCGTGCACCTCGCGGCGGACCCCGCGGCGACCCACGTCACCCTGCGCCGCGGCATCCCCTCGACGATGAACACACCGGCGCTCGATCCGGTGCTGATGTACGACGGTCGCGCGCCCGATCTGATCGAGCAGGCCCGCGGTGCGATCCTCGATCACGCGGCCCCGACCGAGGAGCCCACCGAGGAGGAACTCGAGCAGATCGCCGCGTTCCAGCAGACCCGCAAGTTCTTCACCTCGAAGGCGCTGGCTCGGTTCGCCGAAGGCGGCCCGCCGCCGCAGCTGCCCGACGGCCATACCGCGGCGCAGCAACGCGGCCGGCGCTTCTTCGACGACGTCGATCTCGCGCCGCCGTCGACCCAGGGCATCTGCGCCATCTGTCACAGCGGTCCGATGCTGAACGACAGCAATGGTCGCAATCCGATCCCGGTGCCGCCGTTCTTCGTGCCCGCCGGCACCCGATTCCAGTCCATCCTCAGCGCCGAGCTGCTCCCCAACGGTGATCCCTTCCAGGAGTACCTCGTCGATCAACCCGATGGCAGTGTGCTCAGCGTGTTCCACCCCGATCCGGGCTTCGCCCTCACCAGCGGCGACTTCCGCGGTTTTCCGCTCGGTGACCTCGGCGAGTTCAAGATCCCGAGTCTGTGGGACGTGCGCCACACATCGCCGTATTTCCACAACGGCGGCGCCAAGACGCTCGAGGAGGTCGTCGAGCACTACGCCACCTTCTTCGCGATTGCCTCCCCCGTGGTGTTCCCGGACGCGCCGCCGATCCTGCTGACCGAGCAGGACAAGGCGGACCTCGTGGCGTTTCTCGAGCTGCTGTAGGGGCACGGCGGCATCGGCCTCCTGCCGATGAAACCAGTTGAACCAGAACGGTCCATCGAGTATACCCCCAATCCCGGGGGAGCCGATGACCGTCTCGACCACTCGACGAGGATTCCTGCGCGGCGGCGTCGGGGCGACGCTGGCCGCGGCCGCGTGCCGTCCACCGCAGGGGCCCGCCGAGCTCGCGGCCGACGGCGACGCCCCGGCCGTGGCGCAGGCGCGCGTGCGGGTGACGACCACGATCAACGGCGCGGCCGCCGAGCTCGAAGTGGACGGTGAGACGCTCGCCCTCGAGGCACTGCGCGCCCGCGGGCTCACCGGCTGCAAGAGCGGCTGCGGCCACGGGGCCTGCGGCGCGTGTGCGGTGGCCCTCGACGGTACGCCCGTGGCCGCGTGTCTGCTGCCGGCGACCGCGTTGCACGGTCGCCGCGTGACGACGGTCGAGGGCATCGCGGTGGCGAACGCGCTGCATCCCGTGCAGCGGGCGTTCATGGCCCACGATGCGCTGCAGTGCGGCTACTGCACGCCGGGCTTCGTCGTCGAGGCGACCGCGTTCTTCGAGCGTTGGAGGGCCGAGCACGGCCGCGGCGTCCCGTCGCGCGACGACGTCGCAGCGGCGCTCGCCGGTCACCTGTGCCGGTGCGGCGCGTACGAGGGAATCCACCGCGCCGTCGCCGACGCGTGCGCGGGGAAGTTCGACGGCGAGGCGACCGACGCGCCCCGCGTCGAGGCCCGCGACAAGGTCACCGGCGCGGCGATCTATACCGTCGACGTCACGCTCCCCGGAATGCTGGTCGCCAAGGCCCTGCACGCGCCCTGGGCCCACGCGAAGATCCGCCGGCTCGACTGGTCGAAGGCGCTCGCCGTGCCCGGGGTGCGCGGTGCGATCGATCTGCTCGGGCCGTCCGCGACGGTGCGCTTCGCCGGGCAGGAGATCCTCGCCTTGGCCGCGGTCGACGAGCGCACCGCCCTGCATGCGCTGTCGCTGGTCGAGCTCGACGCCGACGAGCTGCCGCCGCTGCTGACGATGGCCGAGGCGATGGCCGAGGGGGCCGCGCCGCTGTACGCCCGCGGCGCCCGGGGCGACGCGCCGAACGCCGCGGAGGGGCCGATGCTCCCCGAGGGCTGGCACGGCAATCTCCGTGGGCCGTTGCAGCTGTTCAGCAAGCACCCCAAGCGGGCGATGCGGGCGATCGACGACGCGCGCACCGTCGGCACGGTCGCCGAGGGGCGCTTCACGACGGCGGTGCAGGTGCACACGCCGCTCGAGCCCCACGCCGCGGTCGCGTCGTGGGACGGCGATCGACTCACGGTATACCTGTCGACCCAGGCGGTCGGCGCGATGGCCCGCGACATCGCCGAGCGCTGGCGCCTGCCCGAGGATCACGTCCGCGTGATCGCCCACCACGTCGGCGGCGGTTTCGGGGGCAAGGCCGGCCTGGCGAGCGAGGCCCGCATTGCGATCGATCTCGCGAAGCTGTGCGGCGCGCCGGTCCGCTACGCGTTGGATCGCCGCGCCGAGATCATGATCGGCGGCAACCGCCCCGGCTGCGAGCTCGACGTCGCGCTGGCGACCGACGCTGGGGGCGAGCTCGTCGGCATGCGGGCCACCGCGCACAGCACCGCCGGCATCGCGGTGGGCACCGTGACGAGCATCCTGTTCCGCATCATGTATCCGGAGGCGCCGCGCGAGCTCGTCGACTACGACGTCGTCACGCACACGCCCCCGGGCAAGCCGATGCGCGGGCCCGGCGGCGCGCCGGCGTTCTGGGCCCTCGAGCAGTGCGTCGACGCGCTCGCCCATGCCCGCGGCGAGGATCCGTTGGTCGTGCGCCGACGCTGGGATCCGAACCCCGCCCGCAAGCCCCTGTACGGCTGGGCCGAGACGATCGCCCCGTGGCGCGATCGACCGGCGGTCGGGGCCGACAAGGGCCGGTTCCGCCGCGGCATCGGGGTCGCGTGCGGGGCATGGTTCGCGTTCGTCGAGCCGCGCTCGCGGGTGCAGCTCGAGCTCGGCGCCGACGGGCTGGTCGCGTCGTGTGGCACCCAGGACATCGGCAACGGCGTGCGCACCACGATCGCCACGGTGATCGCCGATCGCTTCGGCCTCGCGCCGTCCGCCGTGACGGTGCGCATCGGCGAGTCGCAGTACGTCCACGGACCGATGGCCGCGGGCAGCCGCACGACGTCGTCGATCGTCGCACCGTGCCACGACGCCTGCGACGCGCTGCAGGACGAGCTCGCCGAGATCGTCGCGCGCGCCCGCAAGCTCCGCGGCGCCGAGGCGACCCCCGCGGGCATCAGCCACGACGGCGGCGTGGTGCCGTGGCCCGAGGCCCTGCGCGGCGCACCGCCGGTGGTCGTGGTGGGCCGACGTCGCCGCGATCCGGGCGGCTACTTCCTGCCGCCCATCGGCGGCCTCGCCCCGGAGAAGTACGTCTCGGGATCGCTGCAGCTCGCAGAGGTCGAGGTCGACACGCGACTCGGCCGCATCCGCGTGCTGGAGTCGTGGCTCGGCCTCGGCGTCGGGCACATCGCCGTGCCCGCGCTGGCGCGCAGCCAGGCCGAGGGCGGCGTGATCCAGGGCATCGGCTACGCGCTGTACGAGGAGCGACGGCTCGATCCGAAGCGGGGCTTCCTGCTGTCGGCCGGGCTCGAGGACTACCGCATCCCCGGCATCGGCGACATCGGGCCGATCCACATCCACTTCGAGGAGCACGGCTACGAGAAGGTCCGCGGCCACGGTGTGGGCCTGGGCGAGCTGGTCACGTTGACGCCGGCGGCGGCGATCGGCAACGCGGTGTTCCATGCCACCGGCTGGCGGCCGCGGGAGCTGCCGCTGCGGCCCGATCGCGTGCTCGGGGGGCTCCGCGGATGATCACCTTCCCCAACGATCTGTCCCAGGCGCAGGCCCAGGCAGCGGCCGCCACCGGCGAGGTGCGGGCGGGCGCCACCGACTTCACCGAGCGGCGTCACCTCGGGCTTGCGTCGACCGACATCGTCGACCTCCGCGATGTCACCGAGGCGCGCACGATCGCCGCCGCGTCGAGCGGCGGCCTGCGGCTCGGGGCGCTGGTCACGATCGCCGAGCTCGCCCGCGACGCGACGGTGCGCCGCGACTACCCCGGGCTCGCGGAGGCGGCGGGTGGCCTCGCGACCCCGCAGATCCGCGCGGTCGGGACGCTCGGCGGCAACCTGCTGCAGCGCACGCGGTGCTGGTACTACCGCGCGCCGGAGGCGACCTGCCTCAAGCGCGGCGGAGCGCGCTGTGGTGCGCGCGAGGGCGATCACCACTACCACGCGTGCTTCGATCTCGGACCTTGTGTCTCCGTGCACCCCTCGACGCTCGGCATGGCGCTGCTCGCCTACGGCGCCGAGGTCGAGCTCGTCGGCGCCGACGCGCGCAGCGTCGCCGCGCTGCTCGGCGATGGTCGGGACCCTCGCCGCGACCACGCGCTGCCAGAAGGCGCGCTGCTGTCTGCGGTCGTGCTCCCACCGCCGCAGCGCGGGGAGAAGTCGGCGTGCGTCCGCACCATCGCCCGCGCGCGCGCCGAGTGGCCGCTCGTCGAGGCGGTCGCGCGGCTCGGCGTGGTCGACGGCCGGATCGCGTGGGCGAGCGTGGCGGTCGGCGGCGTCGCCCCGGTGCCCCTGGCCTTGCCCGCGGTCGAGCGCGCGCTGGTCGGCGCGGCGCCGACACCCGCGGCGCTGACGAAGGCCGCCGCCCTCGCCACCGACGGCGCGGCGCCGCTGCCGATGACCGGCTACAAGCTCGCGCTGCTCGAGGGCACCGTGCAGGACGCCCTCGAGCGCGCGTTGGAACGAACCCCGACGGGAGGTGCGTGATGGATCTGTGTCGACACCTGCGGTGGAAGACCCTGTCGCGCGACGACGACGATCCGCTCGCGGTGTTCGCCTCGCTGCAGCGCAGCCAGGTGCCGTTCTCGTGCCTGCAGACGTGCTCCACCTGCGGGCCCGACGACGAGCTCGCGGCGCCCGAGCTGTGTGATGCGGGCCGACCGTGCTTCGAGGCGGGGACCCGCGTCGGCGCGCGGCCGGGTTGAGACCCACCGTGCGCGCACCGTGGGCGGCCTCGACGGATCACCGTCGAGCGCGCGCGTGTCGGCGTGGTACACCGGCGGACGATGGTGCTCGCCGCACTCGTCCTCGCCGCAGGCCCTTCGGTCGCGCCCGGGGTCGAGCCGCCGCCCGGGGTCGAGCTGCGATGGAACGCGCCGGCGGAGTGTCCCGATGCGGCCACGGTGACGCAGCGCCTCTCGGAGTACCTCGAGCAGGCGCCCGCGTCGGGACCGCCTGCGCGCGTCGACGCCGATGTCGAGCGTCGCCTCGATGGGACCTGGGCGCTGACGCTCCGCTTCGACGGGGGGCGCGGGGAGCCGCGCGTGCTCACCAACGCATCCTGCGAGGGGCTCGCGGAGGCGGCGGTCGTGGTCGTGGCGATCACGGTCGCGCCCGCGGTCGCGCCCGAGGTCGCGCCCCCCGACGATCCCGTGGCACCCGCGCCCGAGCCGCGCCCGGTCGCGCCCGCGCGGCGATCGGCGGGGGCCGCGGATGCGGCTCGACCAGCGCGAGCCCTGCAGGTCTCGATCGCGGCCCTCGCCGGCGCCGGCCTCGGGCCGGTCCCGATCGGCGCGGCGATCGTGCCCTCGCTCGCGCTCACCGTGGGTCGCTGGCGACTCGCCGTCGCGGCCGTCTACCACCCGCGGCGATCCCTGCGACTCTCCGATCTCCCGCAGTCGGGCACCAACCTCTCGCACTGGGCGATCGGTCCGGACGTCTCGTGGTTGGCGCCGGCGCGCCCGTGGCTCGCGGTGCCGGTCGGCGCGGGGTTCGAGTTCGGACAGCTCGTCGCCAACCCGGTCAACCTCGACAACGGGCGGCCGCGCCGCTCGTTCTGGGCCGCCGGGCTGGTGACGGCGGGCCTGCGCTTCCGCGTCCACGCGCGGGTCGGGCTGTGGGTCGCGCCGACGATGGTGATTCCACTCACGCCGTCTCGCGTCCTCGTCGGGGGCGAGTCCTCGCCGCTGTTCCGCAGCACGCCGGTCGGGTTCCGCGGCCTGGGCGGCATCGAGGTGATGCTCTGGTGACGACTCCCGCCGGAAAACGGGCTGACGAAATCCGCGGTGTGCCGGCAGAGACTCGATTGCACCGATGCGCGTCCATGACGACACCGCCGCGCTGGCGCCGTCGGGGTTCCGCGAGTTCTACCGCGAGCACTTCGACTTCGTGTGGCGAAGCGTCGGACGGCTCGGTGTCGATCGGTCCGCGATCGACGACGTCGTGCAGGAGGTCTTCCTCGCCGCCTACCGCCGCCTGGGGACCTACGATGGGCGGGCACCGGCGCGCGCGTGGCTCTTCGGCATCGCCCTCAACGTCGTGCGCATGGCCCACCGCGGCGAGTCGCGCCACCGCCGGCGCGTCGAGGCGGTCCAGCGGGATGCACCCGAGCCGACGGACTCGACGCATCACCACGCCGCGCTGGACCAACTCGGCCAGCTCCTGGCCGTGCTCGACGACGAACAGCGCACGGTCGTCATCCTGATCGAGATCGAAGACATGAGTCCGCGGGATGTCGCCGCGGGCCTCGGTGTCAGCGTCAATACCGTGTACTCGCGGCTGCGTCTGGCGCGAGCCCGACTGCAGCGCGCTGCCCTGCGCCAACGTGCCCGAGAAGCGAGGTCCGCATGAACGAGCCCGAGAATCGATCGCTGGACGAGCTCTTCGCGTTGGCGAGGGGCGTGCGCGCGCCGGCGGGCGCCGAGGCGCGGGGGTGGGCGCGCTTCGAGGCCACCCTCGCGGGGCCCGGCGCGCCGGCCGTCGCGTCAACGGCGGCGAAGGCTGCGGGGCTCGGGCGGCTGGCGAAGATCGGTGGCGCGCTCGCGGTGACGGTCGCGGTGGCGGTGCCGCTGCTCGGCGACGCGGGGACGCGGGCCGTACCGCCATCGGCCGCGGGCTCCGAGCCGATCGCCGTCGCGATGGCGGGCGCGCGGACGCAGGCCGTCGCCCCCGCGTCGTTGCCGGAGGTCGAGGCCCCGGTCGACGCACCGAAGGCACCGATCGATGGGCCGGTCGACGCACCGAGCGACGCGCCGCGGCGGTCATCCGTCGCCAGCCCGCGCGCGTCGGCGTCCCTCTCGCCACCGCCTGCCGTCCCGCTCGTCCCGCAGCGCGTGGGTTCGCCGTCCTCGCGCGGGGATGCGGCGGCGGTCGATTCCCTGCGCGAAGAGGCCGAGCTGCTCGGCCGTGCGTGGGTGGCGATCCGCGAGGGACGCGAGGCCGCGACCCAGACCCTGCTCGCCGAGCACGTGCGGCGATTCCCCGACGGCGCGCTGGTGCCCGAGCGCCGCGCCTGCGAGCTCGTGGCGCGCTGCGCCTCGGGCAGCGCCGCGGCGCTCGCCGAAGCGCGCGACTACCTGCGCGACCACGGCGACTCGCGGTTGGCCGCCCGGATCGCGACCGGCTGCAAGCTGGCGCGGCCCGTCGAGTCCCCGCGTTCGCGTGACGAATCCACCCCCCCACCGGCAGATGGTTCACGATGAAGCCGACATCCAACGCCTTCCTTCTCGCCGCTGGACTCGCGACTGCCTGTGGGCAGGAGCTCGACGTGGGCGACAAGCCGATCAACCTCGATCCCGGATCGAGCGAAGGTGGCGAGGGCAGCAGCGGCGCGGGGGACGATGCCGCCGAGGGTGCCAGCGCGACCTCGGGGGCGACCACCGGTGGGCCGTCGGAGGTCGCGCCCGCGTGCGAGTTCGCCAGCGAGATCGCCACCGCGACGGACTGGGGCGTCGCCTGCGGCGGCACGGGCAACGAGTACATCCGGGCCACCGCGGTGGACGGCACCGGTGCGATCTACAACGTCATCCAGTTCGAGGGCGGGTCCGGCGAGGCGGTGCCGTTCGGCGACGACGAGTTCACGGTCGGCATCCAGCCCAGCACGCTGGTGAACAAGATCTCGGCGACCGGGGAGATCCTGTGGACGCGGGAGTTCAAGGGCGCGACGACATGGTGGTCGGGTAGCTCGATCGCTGCGTGCAACGACCGCGTGTTCGTGGGCGCGAATCACAGCGGCAGCGAGGTCCTCGATTTCGGGACCGGACCCATCGACGGGAACTTCGCGGTCGTGGCCCTCGACGCCGACGGCGACACGCTGTGGGCGATGGCGACGGGGCAAGACGACGAGTTCTCCGGGGGCTTCCCCACCGGCACGGTGCGCTGCGACGATGACGGCGGGATCGCGATCCACGGCGACGCCACGGCCGACATCGCGTTCGGCGACGTGATGATCTCCGGGGGAGGTGGCAACGGGAACATCGCGGGCTACGTCGTCGCCCTCGACCACGACGGGAACGCGAGCTGGGGCGCTTCGAGTCCGTTGGGGTCGATGACCGCGGCACGCGGCGGTTCCGGCGAGCTCGTGACCCTCGCGCATGGACCAGGCGCCCTCGTGCTGACGAGCCGTGACGACACCGGCGCCCAGCAATGGCAGGAGGAGTTCCCGGCCACGGGAACGGTGTACGCGACGAACACGATCATCGATTCCGCGGGCAACGCGATCATCAGCGGGGTCTTCACCGGGGAACTCGACCTCGGCGGCGTTCCGCTGGTGAACACCGATCCACCGATCGACGGCGGCTTCCCCGGCCAGGATCCGATCCCGTCCTTCGACGGATTCGTCGCCGCGTATGCGGCGGACGGGACGCACCTGTGGAGCCTCGCGCTGTCTGCCGGCGCCAGTGACAACGCCCTGTTGGCGCGCATCTCGGCGGACGGGACGCCGGCGGTGGTGTGGGGCAAGGAGACGTCGGCGTCGCTGGTCTCGATCGACGGCGGGACGGTCGTGCCGCTGTTGGATCTGCCGGGGTCGTCGGCGACGCTGCAGACAGTGACCGGACACGCCAACGGCGGCTTCGCCCTGGGCTACGGCCAGGTCCCCGACTTCGCGTCGGGCCTCACTGCCCGCGGCAGCTACGACATGGTCGTCACCCGCGTGGACCTCTGATCGGCTGAGGCACGACGTCGGCTGAGGCACGACGTCGTCGCGCCCGCGTCGGGCGCCGCGCCGCTGCACATCTGGCATCCGCCCCTACGACGTCGGCGCCCGGATCGGTCGCGCGAGCCGTGGCGGAGGCCTCGCGGTACTCTGCCGCCGGGCCGCGGCCCGCTCCGATGTCCCTGCGACGTGCGACGACATCCCCTGCGCTCGGTGAGCCGAGCGCGTCCCTGTTGGCGGGCCTGCGGGCCGGCGAACGCGGGGCGCAGGCGGCGTTCTTCGATCGCCACGTCGCGGGGGTCGAGCACATCCTGTTCCGGTTGCTCGGCCCCGATTCCGAGCTCGAGGACTTCGTCCAGGAGACGTTCATCCAGGCGCTGACGTGCATCGACTCGTTCCGCGGGGACGAGGCGGCGTTGCCCGGCTGGCTGCGGGCCGTTGCGGTTCGCACCGCGCACAAGCGCATCCGGGCGCGGATGACCCGACGGCGCTGGGGTCTGCGGATGCGCGACGTCGGCCTCGATCTCCCGGAGTCCCTCGCACCCCAGGTCCACGCCGCGCTGACCCGCGCCCACGCGGCGCTCGATACCCTCGACGCCGGCGATCGGACCGCGTTCGTGCTGCGCTTCGTCGAGGGGCTCGAGCTCACCGAGTGCGCGCAGGCGTGCGGCGTTTCGCTGGCGACGGTGAAGCGACGGATCGCACGGGCGCGCGCGCAGGTCCACCGCATCGCGGAGCGCGACGCGCTGCTCCAGTCGTGGTTGGGCGAGGGGGACGCATGAGCGAGCGCGACCAGGCCGATCCGATGCGCCAGGCCGATCCGATGCGGAGGTTCGGTGTCGTGCTCGCCGCGATGCAGGACGCGGCGCGCACCGAGGGCCGCGCGCGCGCCCGGGCCGGGTTCCTCATGGCGGCGTCGCTGCAGCGTCGGCGACCGCGGGCGTGGGCGAGCGGTTGGCGGTGGACGGCCGGGCTGGCGGCGTGCGCCGCGGTGGTGCTGGGCCTGTGGATCGCCGCACCCGCGCCCGCGCTGACGTTCGTGGTCGGGCCCGAACGCGCCGCGGGCAGCGAGCAGGCGTGGATCGTCGCGCCGTCCGACGAGCCCCTGGAGCTCGCGTTCTCCGATGGGAGCACCATCGCGTTGCGGCCTGATGCGCGCGCGCGCGTCGTCGATGCGCAGCGCCAGGCGCCGCGGTTGATCCTCGAGAGCGGCGCGGCGTCGATCGACGTCGTGGCGGCCGATCGACGCTGGACCTTCGAAGCGGGGCCGTGTCGCGTCGATGTCGAGGACGGTGCCCTCCTGCTGGCGTGGACCGTCGAGCCGCGTGCGTGCACGGTCGAGGTGTCGCGGGGCAACGCGCGCGTGGTGGTGCCGGATCGCGAGGGCCCGACCCAGCTCGCACCCGGCGAACGGCTCGAGTGGGGCCGACCGCCGCAGGCGGTCGAAGCACCGCCGGCCCCCACGGGCGCCGTGGCCCCCGCTGCGGTGGAGTTGCCGGCGCCTGCGGTCGTCGATCCCGCACCCCGGGAGTCCACGCCCCGGGGCCGCCGCGCCGTCGATCGCGAGCCGCGGGCGACGGTGGCGGTCCCCGCCGATTGGCGCCCGCTCGCGGCGCAGGGTGACTATCGCGGGGCGATCGCGGCGGCGAAGGCCGCCGGCTTCTCGAAACTCTGCGCGACGCTGGACGCCGCCGATCTGCTCGAGCTGGCCGACGCCAGTCGCTATGCGCACGAGCGCAAGCTGGCGATCGCTGCCCTGGATGCGGTCCGACGGCGCTTCGCGGGCAGCGATTCGGCGGCGGTGGCCGCGTTGGATCTCGGTCGACTGCACGCGGACGACTGCGCACGTGCGATCCCGTGGTTCCAGCGCTACGTCGACGAGCGGCCGAGCGGTGCGCTCGTCGACGTCGCGCGCAAGCGCCTGCGGGAGTGCGGTGACGCGGGGGGACGATCGCCACGTTGATCCGGGGGCGCCCGCGCTGGCTCGTCGTCGTCGGTCTGCTGCAACTGTCGGCGCCGTCCGTGCGCGCCGCACCCCAGGAGACGACGGCGATCCACGCCCGCCGGGCGGCCGTGCTCGTCGATGACGACGATCCGCTCGCGCGCCGCATCGCGGCCGAGTTCGAGTTCCTCGGCTTCGAGCCGGTCCTCGTCGACGGCGAACCGCCGCAGGATCCCTCGCAGCTCGAGGCGGTCGCGCGATCGCAGCGGGCCGCGCTCGCGGTCCTCGTCGTCGAACATGCGGGCGACGTCGAGCTGTGGCTGGCCGATCGCATCACCGGGAAGTTCGTGATCCGCCACCTCCGGCTGGGCGAGCAGGAGGCGACGCGCACGGTGGCCGTGCGGGTGGTCGAGCTGTTGCGGGCAAGTCTGCTCGAGCTCGAGCGCGATCCCGATCCGCCGGGTCGCGAGGCGCCGACGTCGGCGGCGTCCCGCGCGGCGCTGCGGCCCGCGCGGCCGCGGTTCGGCGCGACCCTGGGCGCCGCGGTGGTCGGCGCCGGCGGTGGTCTCGGTCCGGCCGCCCAGCTGCGCGCCACCTTTCGCTGGATGCCGCACCGCAACGTCGGCTGGCAGATCGGCGGTGCCGCGCCGCTGTCGGCGGCCCGCGTTCGCGCGGACGAGGGCGAGGCCCGGGTCCGCGTCGGCTGGGTGACCTCGGGGCTGCGCGTGGCCCTGCGTCCCGACGCCGCGACGGTGCGTCCGGACCTGTCGATGGTCGCCGGCGTGGTCGCCTTGGGGATGACCGGCGCCGCCCGTGCGCCGTACACCAGCGGTCGCGATGTCGTCGTCACCGGGATCGCCGAGGTGAGCGCGGGGCTGGAGTTCGCCGTGTCCTCGCGCGTGCGCCTGCGCGTCGCGGCGGCGGTCGGCTCGTGCTTCACTCGTCCCGAGGTGCGCTTCGCCGGCCGCACCGTCGCGTGGTGGTGCCTGCCGTACGGCGCCGGCGAAGCGGGCCTGGGGGTCGTGTGGTGACGGTCGTGCGCGCCGCGTCGCTGCTCGCCCTCGCGGTCGCGGCGTGCGTGAGTCCGGGAGATCCGATCGGGGCGCCCGAACTCGACGGCAGCGGTGGAGGCGAAGGCAGCAGTGGGGGCGACGGTGACACCGGTGCGGTGCTGCCCGATCCCGCGGGACCGGTCGGTTGGGCGTCGGTATCCGCCGAGGGGCAGCCGGGCACGGACGGCGGGGCCGGCGGATTGGTCGTTCGGGTCGACACCGCGGCGGCCCTGACCGAGGCCCTCGCGCGGCCGGAGCCGCTCACCGTGCAGGTCGTCGGCACGCTGGACGGCGGCTTCCTCTTGATGACCTCGGACAAGACGCTGGAGGGCCTGCCCGGCGCGGCGCTGCACGGCGGACTCGACATCCGCGGGAGCGTCGATGCCCCCGTGCGCAACATCATCGTCCGCAACCTCGTGGTCCGCGGCCGCAACTGCGCCGACGGCTGCGACGACGCGGACGCCGTGAGCATCCGTTGGGCCCACCACGTGTGGATCGACCACTGCGACATCTCCGACGGAGACGACGGCAACCTCGACGTCACGCGCGAGGCCGACTACGTGACCGTGTCGTGGTCGAGGTTCTGGTACAGCACCGCGGACCGGCCGGACCGGTACTCGAACGTCATCGGCGGCTCGGACGACGATGTCGCCGACGCGGACGATCTCAAGGTCACGATGCATCACAACTGGTGGTCCGACAACGTCGTCGGGCACATGCCGCGGGTGCGCTTCGGCAAGGTCCACGTCTTCGACAACTACTACGATGCCGTCGGCAACGAGCACGGCGTGCGCGTCGGTGTCGACGCCGATCTCCGCCTCGAGAACAATCACTTCGACGGGGTCGTGCGCCCGGTGGATGATCCGATCGACGACACCGCGGTGATCCACGTGCACGGGAACCTCGCGACGCCCGAGCCCCTGGCCGACCACGACGTGGGCGCGGCCTTCGTGCCGCCGTATCCATACACGCTCGACCCGCCGGAGGTGCTGGCGGCGGTGGTGCCGGCGGGCGCTGGCCCTCCGTGAGCCGTGGGGCCGGGCTCGCGGTACCAGGCGGCCCGAGACCCCGCATGCCAGAGCTCCGCCCGTTCGTGCTCCTCGCGGCTGTGGCCGCCGACCTCGCCTGTTCGACGGCGACGACCCCCGATTTCGATGCCGGCGCGGGCACCGGGTCGAGCGGGATTTCGCCGGTGACCGGCGCCGATACCACCGGGGTGCAGCGCGTCGATCTCGGCGGTGGGATCGCGACCGAGGCCGACGCCGAGGCCGGCGCGACCGAGGGCTGCGGCAACGTCACCGCGACCCTCACGCAGGTCGTTCCAACGGTGTGGTTGCTGCTCGATCAATCGACGAGCATGGACGAGGACTTCGGCGACACGACGCGCTGGCTCGCGATGCAGGAGACGCTGTTCGATCCCGACCAGGGCATCGTCTCGGAGCTGCAGACCGTGGTCCGCTTCGGCATGTCGCTGTACACCAGCGACGGCGGCTTCGAGGGCGGAGCGTGCCCGATCCTCACCGAGATCGGCCCTGCGCTCGACAACGGCCAAGCCATGGCCGCGACCTTGGACGGCGTGGAGCCGACCGGGGACACGCCGACGGGGGAATCGCTCGCGGTCGTCGCCGCCGAGCTCGTCGCGTACGAGGACGGCGACGGGCCGAAGATCATCGTGCTGGCGACCGACGGCGAGCCCGATACGTGCGCGGCTCCGAATCCGCAGACCGGCCAGCCCGAGTCCCTCGCCGCCTGCGCAATGGCGTACGAGCAGGGATTGTCGGTGTACGTGGTGAGCGTCGGCGACGAGGTCGGCGTCGAGCACCTCCAGCAGATGGCCAACGTCGGCGTCGGCAAGGAACTCGACGATCCCGATCCAGCGCCGTACTACCAGGCCCTCGATCCCGAGGCCTTGGTCGCGGCGTTCGACGCGATCATCGGCGGAATCGTGAGCTGCGAGTTGGTGATCGAGGGAATCGTCGATCCCGAGACGGCCTGCGACGGGACCGTGTTGCTCGACGGCACGCCGCTGGTGTGCGGCGACGATTGGGAGTTCCAGCCGCCGGCGTCTCTGGTGCTGCTGGGCGCCGCCTGCGAGGCCCTGCAGGATGGTTCGCCCCACTCGGTCGAGGCGAGCTGGCCCTGTGATTCGATCATGATCCCGTGAGCTCTTCGTGGGCTCGCGCGGTACCCAAGTGCACGAGGTCGGAGGTGACTGTGGTTGGAACACGAATGACATGGGTGGCCGCGCTGGGCGTCGCGGCGTGCAATGGGGGCGGGGCCGATGGGTCGCTGTCCGGCGGTCCTGGGACGGCGGCGTCCTTCGGCGACGGGATGGCGAGCAGCGGCACCGACGACGGTGGCGGCGGGCACGACGGCCCCGACCCCAGCGACGCGGGGCCGGGCGGCGGCGATTCGGGCGGCGGTGATTCGGGCGTCGATGATTCGAACGCCGACGATTCGAGCGTCGACGACGCCGGCGATTCGACCGACGCCGCCGAGGGTGGGCCGACGTCCGCCGATGCGTCGGAGTCCGCAGGGGAGTCGAGCGGCGGGGCCAGCGATTCGGGCGGATCGGCGGGCTGCGATTCCACCGAGGTCGTCGGATGGGCGGCCGAGAACGGGGGGACCAACGGTGGTGCCGGCGGCCCGACGACGATGGTCGACAACGCCGACGATCTGATCGCGCTCGCGGCCGCGGACGGGCCCCAGAACATCGTCGTCGAGGGCGACATCACCCTGCCGGATCGGCTCGAGGTCACCTCGGACAAGACCATCGAGGGGGCACCCGGCGGGGCGACGATCCACGGCAGCATCGTCATCTACGGCGCCGAGGACGCCCCGATCGAGAACGTGATCCTGCGCAACCTCTTCGTCGACGGCGCCGACGGGGCAATCGATGACGCCGTGTCCCTGCAGTGGGCGAAGAACATCTGGATCGATCACTGCGACGTATTCGACGGCATCGACGGCAACCTCGACATCACCCACGGCAGCGACTTCGTGACCGTCTCCTGGACCCGATTCCACTACACGGATGCCGCGCCCGATCCAGAGCACCGGTTCTCGAGCCTCATCGGGCACAGCGACAACAACGCCGCCGAGGACGAGGGGGCGCTGCGCGTGACCCTGCACCACGATTGGTGGACCGACGGCGTGATCGAGCGGATGCCGCGGGTTCGCTTCGGCCAGGTCCACGTGTTCAACAGCCTGTTCGACAGCCCGGACACCAATTACGCGATCCGGGCGGCGTACGAGGCCGAGGTGCTGGTCGAGGCCAACTATTTCGACGGGATCCCGAACCCGCACGAGATCTTCGTCGACGGCGCCGAGATCGTCGCCATCGACAACGTCTACGCACGGACGACCGGCGTGCAGGACGAGGCCGGCGACGCGTTCGACCCGCCGTACGCGTACGCGCCCGACGACGCGGAGGAGATCGTCACGATGGTGCCCGACTGCGCAGGCCCGCGCTGACGGCGGAGGCGAGCGCACCCGTGCAGGGACCGACGGCGAGTCCGGGCGGGTCGGTCATCGCGACAGCGTACCGCCGTCCTCACCGCGCTAGCCTCGTCATCTCCGGCCGGATCGACGACCATGGGAGGCATGCGATGCGCCGTCCCCCTGGTGTGCGTGTGGATGTTCCTCGGATGCGGCCCGGAGGCCGACGGCACTGGCTCGACCGGTGGCGCGCAGGGAACCTCGGGCCCCGACACGGACACGGCGTCGGTCGGATCCACCGAGGCGGACGGAGGAGAGTCCACCGCGGGCCTCGCCTGCGCGCGGCCGAGCTGCGAGCAGTACCCCGCGCCGTGCGACGGGGCGTGCGGCCGCGCCGAGTCACCGTTCGACGCGGACGGCTGCCTGCGCGGCGCGTGCACGGACGACGCCGACTGCGACCCCGGGGCCCGCTGCTTCCGCGGCGCCGACTTCGGGTTGTGCGAGCCGAGCGGTCTCGCGTGTGACGACGCCGCGCAGGGGTGCATCTGCACCGCCGCCGACGACTGCGGCGGTGGCCACTGCATCCCGGCGGAGCTCTATCCGGAGCCCGAGGCGCCGCCACAGGGGGCGTTCGGCGGTCGTCGGGGCTGCTCGGGCCTCTGGGTCTGGTCGGCGCCCGCGGCGACGGGCGCGTGCGAGCCCGACGGACCCGAGTCGATCTCGCTGCAACTGGTCCATCGCGAGGGGGCGATCTACGACCTCGATCCGGAGGCGAGCGGGTCGACCTACCAGCCCGACGGAGACGAGGCGGCCGAGGTCATCGGCGGCTCCGTCACGTTCGATGCAGCGCTGCAGACCAACGGCCCGAACCGCGGCCAGTACGGGTTCCTCTACGCGGGCGCCGATCACACCGGCTGGGTGACCGGCGCCTTCGAGGAGGCGTGGTTCTGCGACGGCAGCCTCGCCCCCTGCGGATGAGGCGCGCCGGCGCGACGACCTCACCGCGTCAGCTTGCGGTACTTGATCCGCTTGGGCACCAGCGCGTCCTCGCCGAACCGCGCCTTGCGGTCCGCCTCGTAGTCCGCGAAGTTGCCCTCGAACCACGTGACGTTGCTGTCGCCCTCGAACGCCAGGATGTGCGTCGCGACGCGATCCAAGAACCAGCGGTCGTGGCTGATGATCACCGCGCAGCCCGGGAACGACAGCAACGCCTCTTCCAGGTGGCGCAGGGTGTCGATGTCCAGGTCGTTGGTCGGCTCGTCGAGGAGCAGCAGGTTGCCGCCCTTCTTGATGAGCTTGGCCAGGTGCACGCGGTTGCGCTCGCCGCCCGACAGCTCGCCGACGCGCTTTTGCTGGTCGGCGCCGGTGAAGTTGAACTTGCCGACGTAGGCGCGGGCGTTGGTCTCGACGCCGCCCATCGGGAAGGTCTCTTGACCCTCGCTGATCTCCTCGTAGATCGTCTTGGTCGGGTCGAGCGAGTCGCGGCTCTGGTCGACGTGGGCGATGTCGACGGTCTCGCCGACGACGATCGTGCCCGCGTCGGGCTGCTCCTGGCCGACGAGCATGCGGAACAGCGTGGTCTTGCCGGCGCCGTTGGGGCCGATGATCCCGACGATGCCGCCCGGCGGCAGCGTGAACGAGAGGTTCTCGTACAGCAGGTTGTCGCCGAAGGCCTTCTTCACGCCCTTGAACTCGACGACCTTGTTGCCGAGCCGCCGCGAGAACGGGATCTTGATGTCGGTCGTGTCGACCTTGCGCTCCGACTCCTCCTTGAGCAGCTCGTCGTACGCCGCGATGCGGGCCTTGCTCTTCGCCTGGCGGGCGCGCGGGCTCATGCTGATCCACTCGAGCTCGCGGGCCAGCGTCTTCTGCCGGGCGACCGCGGATTTCTCCTCCTGCTCGAGGCGCTTCTTCTTCTGGTCGAGCCAGCTCGAGTAGTTGCCCTTCCACGGGATGCCCTTGCCGCGGTCGAGCTCGAGGATCCACTCGGCGACGTTGTCGAGGAAGTAACGATCGTGGGTGATGGCCACGATCGTGCCGGGGTAATCGTGGAGGTGGCGCTCGAGCCACGCCACGCTCTCGGCGTCGAGGTGGTTGGTGGGCTCGTCGAGCAGGAGCATGTCGGGACGCGCGAGCAGCAGCCGGCACAGCGCGACGCGGCGTCGCTCGCCGCCCGAGAGCTTGGTGACGTCGGAGTCGCCCGGCGGCGTGCGCAGGGCGTCCATCGCGATCTCGACGGTGCGATCGAGGTCCCAGCCGTTGCCGGCATCGATCGCGTCCTGCAGCTTGCCCTGCTCGTCGAGCAGCTTGTTCATCTGGTCGTCGGAGGTGACCTCGCCGAGCTTCATGCTCACCTCCTCGAAGCGGGCGAGCGTGGCGACCATCGGTCCGACGGCCTCCATGATGTTGCCCTTGACGTCCTTGGCGGGGTCGAGCTGCGGCTCCTGCTGCAGGTAGCCGACGCTCGCGCCCTCGGCCGCCCACGCCTCGCCGCGGAACTCCTTGTCGGTGCCCGCCATGATCCGCATCAAGGTGCTCTTGCCGGCGCCGTTGCCCCCGAGCACGCCGATCTTCGCGCCCGGGAAGAACTGCAGGTAGATGCCCTTGAGGACCTCTTTGCCGCCTGGATAGGCCTTGCCGAGGTCTTTCATCGTGTAGATGTACTGGTACGACGCCATGGCGGAGCTGCCGACCCGTCGGTCGGGGCCGGCAGCATAGCAAACTCGGGCGTCGGGTCCCGACCGCGAACCTGCGGAGGTTCACCGGACGTGCGGCGTGGCCGGTCGGACGCGGCGGCGTCGGGGCGCCAGCACCAGCAGCAGGCCCAGGGGCGCGGCGGCCCGCGGCGTCGCGGCGCATCCGCAACCGTCGCTGCTCGGTGTCGCCGCTGCGCCGTCCCCGGTGTCGGCGTCGGACGGTGCCGTCGTCGGGGGCGGCTCGACGACGCCGGTCGTGCCTGCGTCGACGCTCGCGACGACGACGGTGCGGCCGCTCGACGCCTCGCCGCTCGGGTAGTGCGCGCTGGTGTAGCGGAGGTGCTCGCCGAGCGTGGCCGTCACCTCCCACATGCACGGCGACGCGTAGCACGGCGCGCCCCAGGCGACCGCGTCGAGGAACAGCTGCACGTACTCGAGCTCCTCGGCCGCGCAGGTGCAGTCGAAGCACGGACAGCGCGGCACCACGTCGACGACGACGGCGAAGGGCGCGTCGACGTGGGCGCCGTCGGCGGGCTCGGCGAAGGCGATCGCGTCGTCACCGCTCGCGCAGCCGCAGCCGCCGTCGTCGGTGCCCGGGGTCGTCGTCGCGCTGGTGCCGGTGTCCGCCGATGACGTCGAACCCTCGGCGCCGCCCGACGTGGAACTCGACCCGTCGGTGCCCGTCGTCGAGCCCGAGGTGTCGGTGCCCGCGCCCGTGGTCGTCGTGCCCGAGTCCGAGCCCGTGGTCGTGGTGCCCGAGTCCGAGCCCGAGTCCGAGCCCGAGTCGGAGCCGGTCCCGGTGGTCGCCGCGGCCGCGGGGGTGGCGACGAGGGCGAGCAGGGCGACGGGGAGGGCGAGGGAGCGCATCGGTGACCGGTCGGCCGATCGTAGGGGATCGCCGCGCCCGCGGCGATGATTCGGCGAATCCGCGGGCCGGCGGGGACAGGTCCGCCCCGCCAACCCGGGCGAGGCGCGCCCGAGACCTACTCGCCGGCGTCCGGGGCGACCCGCGGCAGCTCGACCTCGTCGAAGATCGCCGGGCAGGCGGCCGCCCCTTCGCCGCAGTACGGCTCGTGGTCGCTGTGCGCGAGGTGGGCCGTGAGCGTGGTCGCGGTATCGGCGGGCGCGAGGGGCAGCAGTACGGCGCCGAGCGCCGTCGGCTTGGTCGACTCCGGCGCGATGACGTCGTTGTACGCCGCGGCGCAGGTCGGGTCCTCGCCGCACGTCGGGAAGTCGGCGTCGTTGAACGTGTGCACGAGCCCGGTGGCGCCCGGGGACTGATCCGCGCTCGCGGGCACGAGCTGGAAGTCGACGACGGCGACGGTGACCTCGACCGACTGCTCGCCGGTCGTGAACGTGTCGCCCGACCACGGGTTCACGATGCCCACGTGGGGCTGGCCGTCGGCGAACCAGAAGAACCGCCGCGTCGCGGCCTCCGGGTTGTCGTAGGGCGTGCCGTCGGAGAGGTTCAGGTGGGCGGCGAGGCGGTGGCCACCGGCGGTCGCCGCCGCGGGGACGGTGACCGTGACGCCGTCGCCGGCGTCGCCCTCGGTGATCGTCGCGACCTCGACCCCATCGAGTTCGAGCACGACGTTGCCCGCCGCGCGGACGTTGGTCGGGTCGATCGCGGGGTCGACGATCTGGAAGCCCTCGACGCGGACGGTCACCGACAGCTCGGTGGTCTTGCCGCCCGGGGTCCACTCGGCGCTCTCGTACTGCGCGGGGCTCACGATCTCGAGCACGGGGGCGATGCCGTCGTGGCACTGCCCGACCAGGCAGACCTGGCCCGACGGATCGGGACAGGCCATGTCCTCGGCGCAGGGGATCGGCTCGGGTGCGCCGGTCGAGGAGCTCGACGACTCGTCGGCCGCGGAGGACTCGCCGCCGCAGGCCGGCGCAGTGACAATCGCAGCGAGGCACGCCACGCGGATCAGTTGCATGGCGGGATGATACGTGCGGCCGGCGGGCCCGTCACGCAGGGGAGGGGTGGGGCTCGGTCGCCGCCCGCGGCGCGTTCGATCGGGCCCGGCGAACGCTCGGCCCCGACTACGCGCGCCGGCAGCCGCGCGCGATGGCTTCGGCGTAGCTGGTGCGCTCGGCGACGCCGGACGCGAGATCGGCGTGGGCCGTGCGGCTGTAGCACGGCGTCTCGTTCGCGCCCGAGTAGTCGACCCAGATCGTCGCCCGATCGCGGACGTCGAGGTGCACGAAGGTCCCGTTGGGGTAGTAGCCCACGCCGACGTCGGCGAACGAGGCGCGCAGGAGCTCGAACAGCCGGCGGTTGCCGACGCCCTCGACGCGCATGTCGACCGCGCGTCCCCGGGTGTGGTTGCTGCGGTCGGTGTGACGGCTGACGTGTCGGTAGCCCGACACCACCTCGATGGTGGCGTCAGGGAAATGATGGGCGACCGCCGCCAGCAGCGTCGCCAGCCGCCAGTGGGTCGGGTGATCGATGCCGCTGTTGGGGTCGGTCATGAGCGCGCGGAGCTCGGCGAGGGCGTCGTGACGCAGGCGGCCCTCGGCGTCGAACAGCGCGATCTCGTGGAGCTTGCCGCGCCGGAGCAGCCGCAACGGGCGGGCGTGCGCGGGGTCCACCGGGGCGATCCGCCTGCCCGAGGCTGCATCGAGCACCGGCGCCGCGTCGAGCACCGCCGGCGGGGCGTCGAGCGCCGCGTCGTCCTCGACCGGCGCGCCCTCCCCGGGCGAAGGCTCCACCGGGGCGGCGAGGAGCGTGAGCGACAGCGCAGCGAGGCAGGCGAACATGGCGGTGGGTTGAGCAAGCCGCGTGCCTTCCGTCGGCGTCCCGCCCCGGGTCACGCTCGCGTGTCATCCGCGGCCCGGCGGTGGCCCACACCTGGCCCAGTCACTTCGCCCCTTGCGTAGGCGCCCCCCGGGGGGTACCACGCCCACCGTGGACACGCCCTCACCCAACGCCTATGCGATGGAGAACTCGCTCAAGCGCTACGGCGTCGATCGCTGGGGCGCCGAGATCGTTGGCGTCAACGATCTCGGGCACCTGCTGTTTCGCGCGCCGAACGTGCCTGCGATCGACCTGCACGAGATGGCGCTGTTCCTCGAGAAACGCGGCATCCGAACCCCGTTCGTCGTCCGCTTTCCGACGATGATCCACGGGCAGATGGAGCGACTCAAGCGCGCCTTCGACACCGCGATCAAGGAGAACGCGTTCGTCGGCGACTACGCCGGCGTGTTCCCGGTGAAGGTCAACCAGAAGCGCGTGGTCATCGAGGCCGTCGTCAGCGCGCCGCGCGAGTACGGCTACGGGCTCGAGGCCGGCAGCAAGCCCGAGCTGCTGCTCGCGATGGCGCGCGAGCCCCACGAGGGCTCGCCGTTGCTCATCAACGGCTTCAAGGACCGCGAGTTCATGCGCATGGCCTACCACGCGGCCGAGCTCGGGCATCACGTCATCGTGATCATCGAGTCGATCCGCGAGGTCATCCGCTTCATCGAGGTCGGCAAGGAGCACCCGTGGCGCAAGCGCCCGGACCTCGGCGTGCGGGCCAAGCTCTACACCAAGGGCAGCGGCCGCTGGCAGGGCTCGGGCGGCGAGACCTCGAAGTTCGGCCTGACCACCAACGAGATCCTCGCGGTCGTCCGCCACCTCGAGGAGGCGTCGCTGGTCCACCACCTGGTGCTGCTGCACTTCCACATCGGCTCGCAGATCACCCGCATCAAGCGGATCAAGCAGGCGGTCCGCGAGGGCGCGCGGCTGTACTCGGCGCTGCAGCACTACGCGCCGCAGATGCGCTACCTCGATCTCGGCGGCGGTCTCGGCGTCGACTACGACGGCAGCCGCACCTCGTACCCGTCGTCGGCGAACTACACCATCGAGGAGTACGCCTCGCAGGTGGTCTACGAGGTCGCCGGTGTCATCGAGGAGTGCGATGCCCGGCCGCCCACGATCATCACCGAGAGCGGTCGCGCGCTGGTGGCCAACCACGCGGTGTGCATCACGGATCTCCGCGAGGTCCAGGGCGAGCTCCTTCCGATCAACGACGCCCACGACGAGGAGCACCGCCTCATCGAGCAGCTCCGCGAGACGCTCGAGCACATCAACGCCAAGAACTACGAGGAGTACTTCCACGACGCGATCGACTTCCGCGACGAGGCGCTCGAGCTGTTCTCCACGGGGTACCTGTCGATCGAGGACCGCGCCAGCGCCGAAGGCCTGTTCCAGCGCGTGCGGGCCAAGACGGTGCGCATCGTCGAGCAGCTGTCGCGGCCGTCCGAGGAGATCACGGACTACCTCAACGCCGCGCAGCACAAGTACCTGGCGAACTTCTCGATCTTCCAGTCGCTGCCGGACACGTGGAGCATCGATCACGTGTTCCCGGCCGCGCCGCTGTCGCGCCACGGCGAGCGGCCCACGCTGCAGACGCAGATCGTCGACATCACCTGCGACAGCGACGGCTGCGTCAACATCTTCGCCCACCCCGACGAGAACCTGCGGTTCTTGCCGCTGCACGAGCGCTCCAGCAAGGACGAGCGCTACTTCCTCGGCTTCTTCATGACCGGGGCGTACCAGGACAGCCTGGCCAACGATCACAACCTGTTCTCGCGCACGCACGAGATCGTCGTGCGCGGCACCGGTGATCCGCCGCCGTCGCCCGGCGTCGAGCGCATCGCGTTCGGCGACGTCTTCCTCGACGCCAAGATCGGCGCGACCAACGAGGACACGCTGGCGTCGGTCGGCTTCGACGTCGAGAGCATGGTCCACGAGATCCGCAAGCGGCACCTCGACACCGAGACCACGCTCGGCGAGTCGTGGTCGCTCGGGTTGCTCCAGGGCTACCCGTATCTGACCCGCGAGTGACCTGGTACGGTCGGCGTCGTGAGCCCGGTCGCGACGCTGCTGTGGGCCCTGCTCGCCGCCTCGGCACCGCCGAAGCGGCCCAACATGCCGGTCGGGTGGACATGGCCGCCCTCGGCCGCGATGCGCGACGCCGGCGCCGCGTGCCTCGAGCGGCTCGACGCGCTCGAGGTGACGTACGCGCGGGGGCCCGCGACCAACAAGATCGCGACGCCGGTGGTGCTGCCCGAGCTCACCGCCGGCGGGCTCGCGCTCACGCCGTTGAAGGGCAAGGGCGCCTATCCGATGGACTGCGAGCTCGCCGCGGGCTTCGCCGAGGTCGCGCCCGCGCTGGCCGAGCTCGGGGTGAAGGCCCTGCGCTTCCGCACGCTCCACGAGCACCGCTTCGTGCGCAAGCGCGGGCGGCCGACCAAGATCCTGAGCCGCCACGCGCTGGGCCTGGCGATCGACGTCTTCGGCGTCGAGCTGACCGACGGTCGCATCCTCGAGGTCGAGCGCGACTGGGCGAGCGAGCCGGTGCTGGCCGCGATCGCCGGGGTTTTCGCCGCGTCGCCGCGCTTCCGCGGGCCGCTGACGCCGGCGAACGATCCGCGGGATCACGATGACCACGTGCATCTCGAGGCGCACCTGCGAATCTAGGCGGCGGAGTCGACCCCGCCCATGTCCCACCAGCACTTCGTCAAGCAGACGCGGATCGCCGCGCCGCCCGCGGTCGTCTTCGCGTTCCACGAGCGACCCGAGGCCCTGACCCTGCTCATCCCGCCATGGGAGTCCATGCGCGTGGAGAAGACGGACCACTCGCTGGCGCCCGGCAGCCGCGTGGTGCTGCGCGGGCGGATGGGCCCGTTCCCCATGCGCTGGGTGGCGGTGCACACCGAGCTCGATCCGCCGCACTCCTTCGTCGACATGCAGGAGTCCGGGCCCTTCGCCCATTGGGTGCACCGCCACGTGTTCCTCGACGATGGGGCCGGGGGCACCCTCCTGCGCGACGAGGTCGAGTACGCCGCACCGCTGGGCGCGCTCGGGCGGTGGTTCGGCGGCTGGTTCATCCGCCACAAGCTCGAGCGGATGTTCGCCTACCGACACGACGTGACCCGTCGCGCGATCGAGTCCGCCGGATCGTGAGCGCCTGCACGGGCGTTTCGCCACAGCGTCGGGATTCCACCGTTGGGGTTCCGACGCTGGCAGATCCTTGACGCGGTCGGGCGGGCCATCCGGGCCGTGATCCTTGGATCGGAGATCCTGTAGGGTGCCTTGATCGCGATGCAATCCCCCGAACACGCGGCGCGGCCGCGGGTGGATCCCCCCGTGCATTGGTCCGGGCCACCATGCACGGTGCCTACAGCCTCCGCGTCCAGCCCTCCGACCCCACCGTCCTGCGCGGGCCGATTCCGGCCGCGCCGATGCGCGTCGTCGACGAGCCCAAGGTCGGCGAAGCGATGGTCTTCGTGTCGGTCGACCGGACCCTGGTCGTGCGCACGAGCCGGGTCCTCGGGTTCCTCCGCACCGCGCACCGCCTGGTGCTGCGGACGGAGAACAGCCTGTACACGCTGACCCGCGTCGGCGAGCTGCCGGCGCCGCTGCACGTCGCGTGACGCCGTCCGACCGCCCGATGGGCGTCCCTGCGATTCGTTGCTAGGGTCTGGGCGATGATCGAACTCGGCACGACTGCCCCCACGTTCACGCGGACCGATCACCTCGGTCGCCCCCTCGACTCCGCGGCCCTGCGCGGCCGACGTCACCTGCTGCTGCTGTTCTATCCCCTCGACTTCACCCCCACGTGAAGCTCTGAAGTGCCAGCGCTGGAAGCGCTGAACGACCGGCTCCGCACCGCCCACACCGTGGCCTGCGGCGTCTCCGTGGATTCGACCTTCTGTCACGCCGCCTGGGCCGAGCAACTCGGCGGGGTCTCGCTGCCGCTCGTCTCGGACTTCCACCCCAAGGGTGAGATCGCCGAGACCTTCGGGGTCTACCTCGCGGACAAGGGCATCACCGATCGCGCCACCGTGATCATCGACGCCGGCGGCACCGTGCGCTACGCCGAGAGCGTCGGCCCCGGGGGCAAGCGCGACATCGAGGCGCTCGTCGCCGCGTGCGAGGCGATCGACGCCGCGTGGTCACCCGGCCTGCCCGACGGGACGCCGCCCGTGGGCGTGCCCGAGGGCGTGGCGCTGTACGTGAAGGACCGGTGCATGTTCAGCCGCTGGGCGTTGTACGCCCGCGCGAACCTCCACCTCGAGGGGGTGCTGCCGGTGGTGAACGTGTCGCGGGATCCGGCGGCGCTCGAGGAACTCATGCGCCGCGGCGGCAAGGGCCAGGCGCCCGCGCTCGTCACCGCGGACGCGGTGCTCTACGAGTCGGCCGAGATCGCGAAGTTCCTCGCCGAGCGCGCGAGCTGGGGGTGAGCTCCGGCGGTGCGGCGCGGGCATCCGCGTCGCGCCGCGATCGCGTCGACGGGCGCGTCACCGAGCACTCGTGCCGAACTGCGGTCGCGACGGTCGCTGGCCGAGCGCGCGCTCGAGTCGGCGCACGCGCGCCGCGACGTCGAGGTGCACGTCGTGCCACTTCACGTGCTCGGGCGCGGTGCCGCGGCGCACGTGATCCTCGAGCGAGCGGCCGAGCGCCCCGCCCCAGAAGGTCTCGCGCGTGCCCGCACCGCAGCCGAAGCTCGGTCGATTGCTCGCCGCCGCCGTGAGCACGGTCGTGTTGGGCACGGAGGTCAGCGCGTCGGGTCCGGCGAGGAACGCCCCGGAGTAGCAGCCCTGCAGCACGACGATCTTCTCCGTGGCGTCGGGCAGGGTCGACAGCGCCGCACGGAGGCTCGCCGGCGTGAGCGCGACGCGGTCGGCCGGGGTGCCGCCGCGCAGCGCTGCGAGCTGATCGGCCGGCGCTCCGACGCGCACGCTCGGATCGCCGTCGAGCGCGAGCGCGGGCTGGTCGAGGAAGGCACGCTCCTCGGGCGCGAGGACCCAGCTGCGCGCGTCGCCGCCGAGGCTCGGCACGCCGTGCGCGGTGATGTAGAGATAGAACGCGTCGGGGGGCGCCGCGGCGATCGTCTCGATGTCCCCCAGCACCCGCGCCGCGCTGGCCTCGGCGCACTCGGCCATCTCGTCGTGCAGCCTGCTGTACTGGCGCCGGTCCGCCACGAAGGCCCGCGCGGTGGGCTTGGCCCAGTAACACGCGATGTCGTCGGCCGCGACGCCGGCCCTGCGCCACAGCCGGCGCTGCTGCACGACCTCTTCGGCGAAGTTCGCGACGTCGTTGCCGCCCGCGACCAGCATCACGCGCGTGCTCGGGCTCGGCGGTTCGGTGGGGTAGGGCGCGGAGATCGTGGCGAAGTCCGTGCGATGGCAGGCCGCCGCGAGCAGCAGGCCGAGGCCGGTCGCGGTGCGCCGCGTCCGGCTCATCGCGTCGCTCCGTGGGCGGCCAACCACGCCGCGATACCCGAGGTGCGCGAGCCCTCGTGGTCGCCGTCGACGGACTCGACGACGAAGGGCGCCCCGACGCGGGCCGCGGCCTCGCGCACCGCCGCTGCGTTGGGGAGGAACGGCGCGTCGTCCCGCCCGATGTACGCGGTGTGGGGATGGGCCATGTCGGCGACGTTGGGCCCGAGCACCCGCAGCTCACGTTCGTGTCGGAGCGCCGGATCGAAGCGCACGAGCTTCGCGTTGCCGTCGCTCTTCGCCCATCGCACGAACGTCTCCGGCACGTAGATGCCGCCGATGCTGGCGGTGTCGACGACGTCGACGTCGCGGCGCAGGCTCAGCAACGCCGCGAGTCCGCCGCCCACGCTGTGGCCGAGGACGTGGAGGCGACGCGCGTCGACCTCGGGCCGCGCGCGGGCCCATGCGATCGCGGCCGCGGCGTCGTCGAGCTCACCGAACAGAAGCTCGAGCGCGCCGGGGTTGCCGTTCTCGCCGCGCCACGACGGGGTCATCACCGCGAAGCCGGCGTCGAGGACCGGGCGCACCGCCTCGAAGTCCGATGGCGCGAGCGCGAAGCCGCCGTGCAGGTACACGAGCAGCGGGTGCGGACCAGGTCCAGGCGGCGTCGCGAACCACGCGAGCAGGGGACCGGTCGCGCCCTCGTAGTGGATCGCGAGCGCGCCCTCGGGGGTCGTCGGCGCCCCGAGGCGCTCGGGGGATGGCGCCACCGTGTGCAGCGCCGTGGGATGTGCGAGCCGGGCTTCGACGAACGGCAAGCGCACCGGCTCGGCGGTGGGCGACTGCGTCGGCGCGGGGCGACACGCGAGCAGGAGGCCGACGAGCACGCCCGTCGGACCGCGCACGCCGAGGGCGGGGGCCGCGGCGCTCACACGTGGGCGACGGCCTCGACTTCGAGCTTGAAGTTGTACGGCAGGCGCCGGACCTCGACGCAGGTGCGCGCCGGCGGCGACTCGCCGGGGAAGAACTCGGCGTAGATCTGATTGAAGACGCCGAAGTCGTTCATGTCGGTGAAGTAGGCGGTGACCTTCACGACCTTGGCCATGCTGGAGCCCGCGCGCTCGATGGTGCGGCGCAGGTTCTCGAGGGTCATGCGCGCCTCGTGGGCGAAGTCCCCGGTCTTGATCGAGAGGTCCTCGACGTCGACGGCCGCGTGGCCCGAGGTGTGGATCCAGCCATCGTGGGTTCGGTGCCACGAGAACACCGGACCGTGCTCGAGCGCCCGAGTATCGCGTCGCGATTTCATGGTTCGTCTCGGATATAGCCTACCTCCCCGCGGTCGTCACGTCGACGCCGTCGCGGCGATGTCCTCGAGGCACGCCTCGATGTGTCGGGCATGGGTGCGGAAGCTCAACACGCACGCGCGTAGGGTGAACGCGACCCCGGCCGCGGCGCCGCCGGGCCCGGGGTGCAGCGGCAGCGACGTGCTCGACAGGTGGACCCGGGCGCGCGCGTTGATCCTCGCCAGCCATGCGGCGTTGCGCCCATCGTGCGCCTCGCGGGTCTCCCCCGGCAGGCGGGCGAGCCGCCAGGCGACCGCCGACAACTGGGGCGCATCGACGATCTCGATCGGGACGCCGCGCCGGGCGAGCTGCACCAGACCGTCGTGCAGGCGTGCCGCGAGCTCGAGCTTCTCGGCGAGCGCGCGGCGGAACGCCCCGGCCCCGTGGAGCTGCAGCGGCAGCCACAGCCGCAGGCCCCGGGGATCGCGGCTGAGCTCGGGTCCATACTCGGTCGGGCTAGGCGGCTCGCCCACGCGATCGAGCGCGTCGAGGTCCTGCAGGTACGGCGCGTCGAGGCCGAACGCGGCGCGCAGACTCGTGCCGTCGCGGACCAACAGGCAACCGGTGCCGTAGGGTAGGAACATGCCCTTGTGCGGATCGAAGGTGATCGAGTCGGCGCGTCCGATGCCGTCGAGCCGCGCGCGGCCCTCGTCGCACAACACGAACGCCCCGCCATACGCCGCGTCGCAGTGGTGCCACAGCCCGGTGTCGGCGCAGATGTCCGCGATCGCATGCAGGGGATCGACGGCGCCCGTGTTGGTGGTGCCGGCGGCGGTGACCACCAGCATCGGGATCGCCCCCGCGCTGCGGTCGGCCTCGATCGCGGCCATCAACGCGGCCGGGTCGAGGCGCAGGCGGGCATCGGTGGCGACGCGGCGCACGTTGGCCAGGGGGATCCCGGCGGTGCGCACCGCCTTCGCGATGCTGTGGTGGGCCTGATCGGAGGTGTAGATGATCGCGCGGTGGACCGCGCCGCCCTCGCCCAGGCGATCGTGGCGCGCCGTCACGATCGCGGTGAGGTTGGCCATCGAGCCGCCGGACGTCAGTAGCCCGCGGGCGGTGTCGGGCAGGCCGAACTCGGCGGCGAGCCACGCGAGCACGTCGGCCTCGAGGCGGCACAGCGCCGGCGCGGCCGCGGCGAGCCCGGTGTAGCGGTTCAGCAGCGTCGAGATGAACTCGGCGAGCGCGGCGGTGGGCAGGCCGCCGCCGGGGACGTACGCGAGGTAGCCCGGGCCGATCGTGTTGAGCGATGCCTCGGCGGCGCGGCGCAGGATCGGCACGATCGTCGCCAGGCCGCCGTCGATCGGCGCCTCGCCGATCGGACGGCTGAGCTCGGCCGCGATCGCGTTGCCGGCCGCCCCGAGGATGCCGACCGCCGGCGCGGTCGCGGTCTGCTCGACGGCGTCGAAGCCCAGCGTCGCGAGCTGGCCGAGCCACCGCTCGAGCGTCGCGCGGTCGGGCTCGAGCTCGGCGACCTCCGACTGGGTCACCGCGCGCCCCGGATCCGCGGCAGGTAGCGATCGCGCAGCTCGGTCTGACGCGAGCGCATCGGGATCGCACGGCCGCGGATCCACACCGCGCGGGGGCGCTGCGAGAGCTCGAACGGATCGCCGTCCCAGACCACGAGGTTGGCGACCTTCCCCGGCGCGATCGTCCCGTAGTGCGCATCCATGCCGTAGGCGCGGGCTGGCACCGCGGTGATCGCCGCCAACGCGAGCTCGGGATCGAGGCCGTACGAGATGGCGACGCCCGCCTCCTGGGTGACGTTGCGCGGGTTGTGGGCGTCGCCGAACACCGCGATGCCGACCTCGACGCCCGCGGCGGCGAGCAGCGCGGCGTTGTCGAGCCGCGCGCCCATCTCGTCCATCGACTCCGGCAGGTTCTGCGACGGTTGGACCACGACCGGGATCTTCGCTGCGGCGAGCTCGTCGGCGATTCTCCACGCCTGCGTGCCGCCGAGGGCGACGACCTTTGCGCCGCCCTTCGCGAGCGCCACCAGGAGGCGCAGATCGGTGATGCGGTCGGCGGTGATGACCAGCGGCGCCTGGCCGGCGACGTAGGGCGCGAGCGCCTCGAGGTCGAGGCGATGGGCGCTCAGATCCCGCGACTGCGCGCGGTCGTACGCCGCGCGGTGCGTGCGGTAGAACTCGGCGTCGGCGAACAGCTCCTGCAGGCGCAGCCACGTGGCCGCGCGCGAGCCTCCGACCGTCTGGCCGAGGTTCACTCGCATCGCGACCTCGTCGTCGGCGACGATCGTGCGGGCGTCGCCGTGGACGAGATCGATCCACGCGACCTGGCCGCTCACCAGGCCGCCGCGGGGCGTCACCGCGGCCGAGGTGACGCCCTCGATCGCGTTCACCGGCAACAGCGCGCTGTCGGCGTTGATCGCCGACGAGGCGTCGTACGCCGCGCGGATCGGATCGGCGACGCCGAGGCTGTCGTCCTTGGTGCTGCCCTCGGCGTCGATCTCGACGAGGCCGAGGGCCGAGTCGACCGCGACGATCCCCGGCGTGATGATCTTGCCCGTGAGATCGATGGTCTTCGCGCCTGCGGGGATCGTCGTCGCGGCCAGGGTGCCGACCGCGGCGATGCGGGTGCCGCGGAGCTCGATCACCGCGCCGGCGATCCGGCGTCCGTCGCCGGTGCGGACCTCGGCGCCGACGAGGTAGACCGGCGGCCCCTCGGCGTCGAAGGGCAGCCGCCCCGCCCGCGTCGCGGCCCGTGCGGGCTTGGCCGCGCGCACGGTGGCCTTCGCGGGCTTGCTCGCTGTCGGGGCGGCCGGGGCCGCGGTCGCGACCGGACCCACCGAAAGCCCGAGGGCCAGGGCGGCGCCCGCGATCCACCACATGCGCGTGTTCATCGTGCCCCCGTGCGGCCGTTGTCGTAGCCGAGCTCGAAATCCGTCTGCGGTCGGCGGGCCGGATCGCTGCGGTCGTAGACCAGCTCGCCCTCGATGAAGACCTGCGCGGCCTTCGTGTACACGCTGAAGGGATCGCCGTCCCACACCACGAGGTCGGCCTGCTTGCCGGCCTCGAGCGTGCCGACGCGATCGTCGACGCCGAGCGCCCAGGCCGGGTTGGCGGTGATCCACCGCAGCGCCTCGTCGTCGGCGACCTCGAGGCCCGCGCGCCGACCCGCCCACATCGCCTTGCTCGCCTCTTGGTTGAGGTGCTGGATGCCGATGCCGCTGTCCGAGTGGATGATCGCCCGGGCGCCGGCGACCGACAGCATCGCCGCGTTCTCGCGGATGCCGTCGAAGGCCTCGGCCTTGAAGCCCCACCAGTCGGCCCACACGCTGGCGGCGGTGCCGGCCTTCGCCAGCTCGGGGGCGATCTTGTAGGCCTCGACCGCGTGGTGGAACGAACGGATCGCGAAGCCGAACTCGCGGCCGAGCGCGAGCATCCCGAGCATCTCGTCGGCGCGGTAGCAGTGGTTGTGCACGAGAATCTCTCCGCGCAGCACCGCCGCGAGCGTCTCCATCGCGAGGTCGCGCGCCGGCGGATCGGGCGGCCCGTCGGACTTGCCGTCGTCGTCGGACTTGCCGCCCTCGGACTTGTCACCCTTGGACTCGTCGCCCTTGGCTTCGTGGCGCGCGAGCTTCTCGCGGTAGCGCTCGAGGCTGCGCTGGTACTCCTGGGCTTTGATGAACGCGCCGCGGAACCCCGCGACGTTGCCCATGCGCGTGCCCGGGCCGCCCTTGTCGCCGTAGGCGCGCTTGGGGTTCTCGCCGCACGCCATCTTGAGGCCCTCGGGCGCGCCGACGAAGCGCGCCTCGTCGATGCCGCGCGCGCCGACGTAGGTCTTCACCGTCACCGAGCGGCCGCCGATCAGATTGGCCGAGCCGGGGAGGATCTGCATCGTCGTGACGCCACCGGCCCGAGCATGATCGATCTGCGGATCCTGCGGCCAGTAGGCGTCCTGGGCCCGGACGTGCGCGGTGGTCGGCGCGGTCATCTCGTTGCCGTCGCTGTGCGCCGAGAACCCCGGCGCCGCGTAGACCCCGATGTGGGAGTGGGTATCGATGATGCCCGGCGTGATGGTCTTGCCGGACACGTCGACGACGCGGGCGCCCTTGGGCGCGTCGATCGAGGCGCCCACGTCGGCGATCCGATCGCCGCGAAGGAGCACGTCACCGCGCTCGTAGATCACGCCGGCGGCGGTCATCACCCGGGCGCCGCGCAACAGCAGCAGTGCACCGTCGCCGTGGTCGATGGTCGTCGTGTCGGGCGTCGTTGCGGCCGTGCGCGGGGGCCGGGTCGCCTCGGTGGGGCGTGGGGCGCAGGCGAGCGATGCGGCCGCGAGGACCGCCGCACGCAGGACCGCCGCGCGCCGGTGCGTCGGGCGTGCACGGGTTGGCATGGCCGCACCGTACGTCGTCGTCCTCGCCCCACGCAAGGGGCTGCTATGCTCCCGCGCGCATGGAATCGGGCCGAGACGACGACGCGTCGGGCGATGCACCGGGGGCTGCGCCCGCGGATGCGCTCGCCGGCACGCTGTCGCGCGTGGTGACGGCGTTGAAGCCCGCCAGCTGGCCCAAGTTGCTGGTCGCGGCGGCGTTCGGTCAGGTGCTGGGCGTGATCGCGGCCGGACGCTTCGACCCGCTGGGGGCCGCCCTCGGTTTCGCCTTCACGCTGTTCGATCTCGCGTTCGTCGTGCTCATCAACGACTACGGCGACCGCGACGTCGACGCGCTCAAGCGGCGGATGTTCCCCGAGGCGGGCTCGCCCAAGACCATCCCCGATCGGATCCTCGAGCCCCGCTCGGTGCTGCAGCTCGGCCTCGGGGCTGGCGCGCTGGCCCTGTCGGTCGGGCTCCTGGCGGAGGTGTTCGGCGCGCGGCCCGGCGCGCTGCCGGCCGCGGCCGCGTGCATGGCGTTGTTCGTCGCCTATACCCTGCCGCCGCTGCGGCTCAACTACCGCGGCGGCGGCGAGCTGCTCGAGATGCTCGGCGTCGGCTTCGCGCTGCCGTGGTTCAACGCGTACCTGCAGTCGGGTCGCGCCGCGCCCGATGTCCTCGGGTGGTTGCCCGGCCTCGCGCTGCTCGCCCTCGCTTCGGCGCTCGCGAGCGGCCTGGCGGACGAGCACAGCGATCGACTCGGCGGCAAGCGGACGTTCACGACGATGTTCGGCCCCGAGCGCGTGCGCACGGCGGTCGAGGGCATGTTCGTCGGCGCGATGCTGGTGTGGGCCGCGATGGGCAAGCTCGCTCCGCACCTCGCCGACTGGTGGACGACGGTGCCCGCGGTCGGCGTGATGAGCTGGCTGCACCGCGGGCTCACGGTCGCCGGGCGGGCCGCGGACGCCGACGAGCCCGCGGGCATCTCCCGCTACAAGCTCGCGTTGCACCGCGGTGTCTGGTGGGGGACGATCGTGCTGGCGTTGACGCTGCTGGCACGCTGGGCGATCGGGGCCGCCGCGTGATCGGGTTGGCAGCGCTCGACGCCGAGCTGGCCGCGAAGGATCTGTGCCACCGCAGCCTCGCGCCGGATCGCCCGCGCGCCCACGACCTGTGCGAGATCCTCGGCCCCTGCCTCGCGGCGGCGCCGTCGGAACTCGCCGGGACCTTCGTCGAAGGCACGTGCGCCTTCGTCCGGGCGCTCGCCGACGCGTTCCCCGAGAACCTGCTCTGGGATCTCGACCTACCGCTCTCGACCTGGTGGCGTGCTGCGATCGCCGCCGACGATCCGATCGCCGTCGCACGCGAGCTCCTCGGGCTCGCGACCGAGCTGCAAGGGATCTTCGGTCGCGCGACGGCGCTGCACTTCCGCTATGCGCACGACTTCCTGTACGGCTACGACTGGGCGAAGTGGGTCGGGCGCGACCCCGAGGCCCGCGGGACGGTGGGCCCGTTCGACGGGGCGTTCCTGCGGGCGATGCGGGCCCGCGGACACGAGCTGCTCGCGCTCATCGCCGCCGGCGGCGACGCGAAGTACCCGGCGCTGCCGGACACCGCGGTCCGCAACCCGTTCGCGTTCTCGCGCGAGCCCGAGGCCGAGCTCGCGATCCACCGCGCGCTCGCGGCCGCGGGCAGGATTCCGGTGCCCGCGTGGTGTCCCGAGGCGACGGTGTCGTGGACGCCGCCGTGGGCCGCGTGGCGCGAGCAGGTGGCCGCGCGGCTCGGTCACGGCTTGATCGAACCACCCCACGAACCACCACACGAACCACCACACGACGACGCAGACGCGAGGGGTGCATGAGCGAGTACGACTTCGATCTCTTCACGCTGGGCGCCGGCTCCGGCGGCGTCGCGGCGAGCCGCCGCGCGGCGGGCCACGGCGCCAAGGTGGCCATCTGCGAGGACCGGGCGCCGGGCGGCACGTGTGTGCTGCGCGGCTGCGTGCCCAAGAAGCTCTTCGTCTACGCGTCGTCGTTCGCCGAGGACCTGCGCGTCGCGGCGGCCTACGGCTGGGACGTGTCGGGCACCGTCGACTGGCCGCGGCTGGTGGCGGCCAAGCGTGCCGAGCTGGCGCGCCTGTCCGAGATCTACGCCAAGATGCTCGCCGACGCCGGCGTCGAGTTCGTCCACGGCCGCGGTGTCATCGTCGATCCGCACACCGTCGAGGTCGATGGCCGCCGGATCACCGCGCGGCGCATCCTCGTCGCGACCGGCGGTCGCCCGTGGATGCCGGGCATCGTCGGTGCCGAGCTGTGCATGAGCTCCGACGAGGCCCTCGAGCGCAACGATCTGCCGCGGCACGTCACGGTCGTCGGCGCGGGCTACATCGCGGTCGAGTTCGCCGGAATCTACCGCGCGGCCGGCTGCGAGGTCACGATGCTCGTGCGTGACCGCGGGGTCCTGCGCGGCTTCGACGACGACATCCGCACGCATCTCGCCGAGCAGATGCGCGGGACCGGCATCGACATCCGCGAGCAGACGGACGTCGAGTCGGTCGTGCAGGACGGGGAGCCGACGGGGACGAGCGGAGGGGGCCTGCAGGTCCGCCTCGGTTCGGGGGCAACGCTGGGCACCGACGCGGTGCTGTTCGCGACCGGCCGCGTGCCGAACACCGAGGGCATCGGCCTCGCCGAGGTCGGCGTCACCCTCGACGATCACGGACGCATCGTCGTCGACGAGTGGTCGCGCACCGCGGTTCCGTCCATCTACGCGATCGGCGACGTGACCGCGCGACCGCAGCTCACGCCGATGGCGATCGCGGACGGCCGGGCGTTCGCGGACACCGAGTTCGGTGGCACGCCGCGGACGGCCGCCCACGATCACGTCGCGACCGCGGTGTTCTCCCAGCCACCCTGCGGCACCTGCGGCCTCACCGAGGCCCAGGCGCGCGCGCGCGGGCCGGTGAGGATCTTCCGCGCCCGCTTCCGTCCGATGAAGTCCGCGTTCGCCGGCAAGCCCGGGATGACCATGATGAAGCTCGTCGTCGACGCGCAGACGGACCGCGTGCTCGGGGTTCACATGGTCGGCCCCGACGCGGGTGAGATCATCCAGGGGTTCGCGGTCGCGGTGCGGTGCGGCGCGACCAAGGCACAGTTCGACGCGACGCTCGCGGTCCACCCCACGGCGGCCGAGGAGTTCGTGACGATGGCCAAGCCCGTGGCGTGATCGGCAAGGGCCACGGCCTGCCACAATCGTCGCGGCGGAGTGCGTGCAATGGTTGCGCGGCGTCTCGCCGCGACGCGCACGAGTGTCGATGCTGCGCAGCCCTGGGCCGGAAGGGCGCTCGTGTATATCTGGCCTGTCACGGGAGACGTACGGGCCGATGGACATGGACGCCGGGTCATTCGACGAGCACGAGGGGGCGAGGCGCGGCCGCGAGCCCACGCACGTCGTCGGCATCGGCGCCTCCGCGGGGGGCCTCGAGGCCCTCGAACAGCTCTTCGCGCGCATGCCCGAGCAGACCGGGGTCGCCTTCGTCGTGGTCCAGCACCTGTCGCCGGACTTCAAGACCCAGATGCCCGAGCTGCTGTCGCGCTGGACCCGGATGCCGGTCCGGATCGCGGAGCACGAGATGCCGGTCGAGGCGGACACGGTCTATGTGATGCCGCCCAACCGCGACATGATCGTCTCCGGTGGTCGCCTGCTGCTCGAGCAGCGGGCCGAGGGCCTGCCGCTGCCGATCGATCTGTTCCTGCGCTCGTTGGCCGCGGATCGGGGGAGTCGCTCGATCGGGGTCATCCTCTCCGGGACGGGCTCCGATGGATCGCGGGGGATCCGGGAGATCCACGAGGTCGGCGGCCTCGTGATCGTGCAGACCGAGGAGTCGGCGAAGTTCGACGGGATGCCCAGGAGCGCGGTGGGGACCGGGGTCGCGGACCTCATCGTGCGACCCCAGGACATGGCCGCCGCCGTCGTCGCCCGGGCCTCCGATGCGCTGCTGCTGGTCGACGAGGGCCAGGACGCGGCCGCGGCGGTGCGCGAGGGCGGGATGCGGGCCGTGTTCGCGCTGCTGCGCGAGCGGTTCCACATCGACTTCTCGCACTACAAGCCGGGCACGATCGCCCGCCGCACCGAGCGACGCCTGCAGCTCGGCGGCGCCGTGAGCCTCGCCGACTACATCGCGCGGCTGCAGAGCGACCGCGCCGAGCTCGACGCCCTGTACGAGGACCTCCTCATCGGCGTCACCGGCTTCTTCCGCGACGAGGACGCGTTCCGTCGGCTGGAGACCGAGGTCATCCCGGAACTCGTCACCAACGCGCCGTCGGGCGGCACGCTGCGGGTGTGGGTCGCGGCGTGTGCGACCGGCGAGGAGGCCTACTCGCTCGCGATGCTGTTCTCCGAGGCGATCGCGCGGCGCGGCGATCCCCTCACCGTGAAGATCTTCGCCACCGATGTGCACGCCGCGTCGCTCGAGGTGGCGGCGTCGGGGATCTACCCGGAGGACCGTGCCGTCACGGTCGGGCCACGACGGCTCGAGCGGTTCTTCTCCCGCGTCGACGCCGGGTTCAAGGTCAGCGCCGATCTCCGGCAGATGATCGTGTTCGCGCCGCACAACCTCATCCGCGACGCCCCGTTCACGAAGCTCGATCTCGTCAGCTGTCGCAACCTGCTCATCTACTTCCAGCCGGCGATCCAGCGCAAGGTGATGGCGCTGTTCCACTTCGCGCTGAAGATCGGCGGCGTGCTCGTGCTCGGGCCGAGCGAGAGCCCCGGCGACGTCGCCGACGAGTTCGACACCGTCGACGCGCACTGGAAGATGTACAAGAAGCGTCGCGACGTGCGGCTGCTCGCGCCACTGCGCGCCTCGATCGCGCCCGCGCTCCGGGAGGACCGCGCGGCGTCCACCGCCGCCCGGGGTCCGGGCGACGCGGTGCTCACCGAGGTCTTCGCGCGCCTGCTCGACACCCACCTGCCGCCCGGTGTCCTGGTGAACCATCGCCACGAGATCGTCCACACCTTCGGAGACGTCGCGCGCGTGCTCAAGATGCCGCGCGGTCGGCCGTCGCTGGCCCTGTTGGATCAGCTCGAGGGCGACCTGAAGCTGGCCGTGGCCGGCGCGCTGCACCGCGCCGGGCGGGCGTCGGCGGCCATCGCCTACGAGGGGGTCGCCACCGGAACCGGCGACGCTCGCGAACGCATCGATCTCACCGTCACGCCGCTCCACCTCGAGCGCGCGGTCGAGCCGTTCTTCCTGGTGACGCTCCGGCCGTCGGGCCACGACGAACCGGCGCCGCCGCCGGCAGAGACGATCGGCTCGGGCGACGTCTCGCTGGTCCGACTCGACGCCCTCGAGGTCGAGCTGCGCCACACCAAGGAGAACCTCCAGGCGACGATCGAGGAGCTGGAGGCCGCCAACGAGGAGCTGCAGGCGACCAACGAGGAGCTGCTCGCGGCGAACGAAGAGCTCCAGAGCACCAACGAGGAGCTGCACTCGGTCAACGAGGAGCTGTACACCGTCAACAGCGAGTATCAGAAGAAGATCGACGAGCTCGTCCAGCTCAACGACGACATCGATCATCTCCTGCTCAGCACCGAGATCCACACCCTGTTCCTCGATGACAACCTGTGCATCCGCAAGTTCACCCCGCGGATGGGCCAGGTGTTCCACCTCGACGCCCGTGATGTCGGCCGGCGGATCGATCACTTCGTGCACGAACTCGATACACCGGATCTCGCCGCGCGCATGTCCGATGTGCTCGACAGCCAGGTGCGCTTCGAGGCCGAGGTCAGCACCAAGAAGGGGCTGTCGTATCTGCTCCGCATCCTGCCGTACGTCGGCCGGGTGGGGATCGGCGGCGTCGTCGTCACGCTGACCGACGTCACCACGATCAAGGAGTGGGAGCGCGCTCTGCTGCAGCAGATCGAGCAGCGCGAGCGGTTCCTGGCCATGCTCTCCCACGAGCTGCGCAACCCCCTGGCGGGGGTGACCAACGCGCTCGCGCTGCTCGAGCGGCGGCTCGGCGAGGGCGCCGGCCCCGGGGACCGCGACGATGGTCTGGCGCGGCCGTTCGCGGCGGCGCGACGGCAGTCGCGGCAGATGGCGCGTCTGCTCGACGACCTGCTCGACGTCTCGCGGATCACCCGCGGGAAGATCGAGCTGCAGCGGCAGCGCGTCGACCTGCGCCAGCTCGTCGAGGAGGCGCTCGAGACCCTGCGGCCGCGCGCGGAGCAGCGGCACCGGATCGAGCTCGTCTTGCCCGAGGCGCCCGTGCTCGTCGACGCCGATCCGACGCGCATGCTGCAGGTGGTCGAGAACCTGCTCGCGAATGCGGTGAAGTTCTCGCCCGAGGACCAGCCGATCCGCGTCGAGCTCCGGGCCGACGGCGACGAGGCGTCGATCCTGGTGGCGGACCGCGGCGCGGGCATCCCGGCCGAGCAGCTCGATCGGATCTTCGATCTCTTCGTGCAGGGCGATCAGGCGCTCGCGCGGCAGGAGGGGGGCCTCGGCGTCGGCCTCACGCTGGCCAAGGGGTTGGTCGAGCTCCACGGCGGTCGCATCGAGGCGATGAGCGAGGGCCGCGGACGGGGCAGCGCCTTCCGGGTGGTCTTGCCGACGCTGGGGGCCGGGGCGCTGGCGAGCGCCGCCCCGACCGCAGCGACGCCCATCGTGGCCCAGCCGCGCCTCGCGTTGGTCGAGGATCAACGCGACATCCGCGAGCCGCTGGTCGAGCTCCTGCGCGACGATGGTTTCGAGATCGATGCCGCGCCGAATGGCGCGCTGGGCCTCGCGCTCATCCTCGAGAAGCGGCCCGACGTCGCGATCCTCGACATCGGCCTGCCCGACCTCGACGGCTTCGAGGTTGCCCGCCGCGTCCGCGAGGCCATCGGCGCCACGATCCGCCTGGTCGCCCTGACGGGCTATGGCTCGGACGAGGACCGCCGCAAGGTCGCCGAGGCCGGCTTCGACGCGCACCTGGTCAAGCCGGTGACACCAGAGGACGTGATCCGGGTGATCCGCGGCGATTGACCGCGCGCGCTCGGACGATGCCGCGGGCGTACACTGCAGCTGCCGCGCGGTCGAGAACGGATCGCCGTGTCGCGCGTTCCCCGGGTGCTCCATGCGTCGGATCGTGCCGCTCTTGCTTGGTCTGTGTGCCTGCGCCCCCGCGGCGACCGACCGCGGCGAACCTCCGCGGTTCGTCGAGGTCGACGCGGGCAACGTCCACACCTGCGCGCGGACCGACGCCGGTGGTGTCGAGTGTTGGGGGCAGTGCGGCGACATTTGCGGCGCCCGGCCGGGCGGTTTCGCGGCGCGGCTGCCCGTGTTCGGCGTGACGGATGCGGTCGAGCTCGCGGTCGGCGAAACCCACGCGTGCGCGCGCACGGCCGGCGGCGACGTGATGTGCTGGGGCAGCAACGCGACCGGCGGATTCGGTCGGGCCGAACCGGACGACTCGCCGGTGCCGATGCTGGTGCCCGATGTCCACGGCGCGGTGGAGATCGCAGTCGGACGCGACCGGACCTGCGCTCGGCTCAGCGATGGCGGCGCGATGTGTTGGGGGGTGGCGGCGTGGGAGGCCGAGCGGGCCCCCCAGACGGCGCAGCGACGGCCGCAGCGAGTGGATGGGGTCGACAGCTTGCGGGAGTTCGTCGCGCCGTCCATCGGCGGCATATGTGACTGCGATCTCGGTTCTGACGGTGTGGTGCACTGCGTGAGCACCAGTGGCATCCTCACCGCCCGGCTCGCCGATGGCAGCTCGCCGCCGGACCAACCGCCTCACTGTCCGGTCGATGGGCTCGCTGGTGTGCGCACGCTGACCGAACGCTGCGCGATCATGCACGACGGTTCCGTGCGCTGTTGGGGCGAGAACTTCTTCTTCGGCCGCGGCGACGCGACGCCGATCTACGACAATCTGCGCGAGCCCACCGTGGTGCCAGGCATCACGGACGCCACCGAGCTCGCGATCGGAGCCGGCCACGTCTGCATCCTCTCGGGCGTCGGGCGCCTCGACTGTTGGGGCGAGAACACGGTGGGCCAGGTCGACGGTGTCCCCCGGGAGAACGGTGTGTGGCCCCCGCGGCGCATCGAGCCCCACGGCGTCTCCGCTGCCGCACCCGCAAGATGAGAGATCCGGCTCAAGGCCCGACGCCGAAGCGCGCCTCGGCCTCGGCGCGCGCGGACTCGTAACGCGCCGCATCGCCCGCCCGCTTCAGGTACGACAGCCACGCGACCCAGACCTTGCGATCGTCGGGGGAGGCCGCGAGCATCGGCGGGAGGATCGTCTCGGCGAGCTCGCCCGACTGCGCCGCGGTCGAGAGCAGCATGCCGCGCGGCGGGGTGAACTCCGGCGCGGTCGCGAAGGCCTCGAGGTAGCGCTGGATCGCACCCGGCGGCACCGGGCCCGGGGCCGCGGCCTGGCGCTGGACCTCGCCGTCGAGGTACGCGGCGAGGGCGTCGCCGAAGCGAACGACCTCGGCCGCGAGCGCGTCGTCTCCACCATCGGCCGCATCCCCGATGCGCAGCGCCGACGCGGGCAACGGCTGGCGGAGCCGGAGGATCGTCGCGAGGTTGCGCGCGCCGTGATCGACCATGCCCTCGTAGGCGACCCTCGGGGCCTCGAGGGTGAGGTACGGGCGGAAGTCGGTGTTCTGCGGGTGGTCGTCGCAGAGCGCGGCGAGCCCGGCCGGATCGAGCAGGTGGGCCCCGAGCAGGTCGCGGGGATCGTCCATCAGGAGCTCGCGATAGACCGGGTGCTGCAGCTGCGCCCGCAGGGCCGCGACGTCGACGTCGAAGGGCGTCGTACCCGGGCGAGCGACGAGCGCCACCGCGGGGGTCTGAACGTTGTAGATGCCGAGGAACGCGTGCCCCTCGGGGAACACCGCCGCGAAGGTGCAGGCGACGATCGGCAGGGTCTCGGCGTCGAGCTGGTAGAGCGGAATCCACTGCGCGAACAGACCGCCGTCCTCGAGGTGCGCGGCGATGTTCTCGAAGTGCTCGCGCGCGTAGAGGCTGCCCGCGCCGTCGAGGCCGGGGTGGAAGAGGTCCGCGACGATGACGTCGTAGCGCTCGCGGCTCGCGGCGACGAAGCGGCGCGCGTCGGCGGCGTGGAAGGTGACGCGGGGATCCTCGGTGATCGCGGCGTTGGTGCCGGAGAAGTGCTTCAGCTCGTCGAGCACCGCGGGCACCAGCTCGACCGCGTCGACGTGCGCCAGCGCGTCGAACGATCGCACCGCGCCCAGGGTGGCGCCGGTGCCGACGCCGAGGAACAGCGCGCGCTCGGCCCCCGGCGCGAGCAACAGCGGCAGTTGGCCCATGCGCCGCTCGCCGAAGGACATCGCGCCGCCCATCCGAAAGTGCCGGCCGATCTGCAGGCGGCGCAGCGGCAGCTTGTTGTTCGCGGTGTCGGTCTTCTCGCTGACGATGACGAGGCCCATCGCGCTCTGCCGCTCGTCGAGGATCGTCCAGCCCGCCTCGGGCGCCGCGATGACCAGGGTCTTGGGCGCCAGCCCGGTCAACGCGACCACCGCGATGATCGCCCCGATCTGGTGGGCCGGCTTGAAGCGGCGGAACCACGTGAACGCGCCGAACACCAAGAGGTAGCCGTAGGCCACGAGCAGGAACCCGTCGCGGTAGCCGAACTCGGCCGGGGCCCAGACCCCGAACACGAACGGCGCGATCGCACCGCCGGCGGTGTTCACCGCGTAGGCCCGCCCGACGCCGCCGGGCGCGATGAGGCCCATCGCGTGGCTGAACAGCGCGCCCATCAGCACCGTCGGCACCGCGAACACGCAGGCCGCGGCGACGAGCTCGGCCACGAGGTGCGTGGTGAACGACGCGCCCTCGGGGGCGATCGACTCGACCAGCGCCGGCGTGGCCGCGAGGGCGAGGGCGGCGACGACCGTCGCGGCCGCGAGCCCGAGCAGCAGCGCGGCGGCGGTGGTGGCGGGCCGTCGACGCGACCACTTCGCGCCGTGGCTCGACCACACCCACGCGCCCACGGCCGTGCCGCCGAGGTAGACCGCCAGCACGTTCGCGAAGGTGTAGATCGTGTTCTCGAGCACCTGCGACAGCACGAGCACGCCCGCGACCTCGAGGCCCACGCCCACGACGCCGGTGCCGGCGAGCAGCACGAGCAGCGGCACGGGCTCGTGCACGTCGGGATCCGGATCGCCCGACGCATCGATCGGCGTGGCGTCGACCGGCCGGTGCGTGGTCGGGATCGCCTGGTGCTGCCCCCAGCGTCGGGCGAGCAGCGCCGCGAGGCCGCCGAACCCGGCGAGCAGCGCCGCGCCGTGGGCCAGGCCGAGGGCAGGGAGGATCGCGTGCACCGTGACCAGCACGCCGAGCAGCGCGCCGACGGTGTTGGCGGCGTAGAGCCGTCCGATCCCGCGGGCGTCATCGTCGGTCTCGCACACGCGGCGCCGCGCCTCGGTCACCGCCGCGAGCGTTGCGCCCATGCACAGCGTGCCCGGCAGCATCAGCGCCGCTGCGACCGCGATCGCTCCGGCCACCGCCCCCGGCGTGTCGTTGTTCCCGGCCATGGGCCCGAGCCACGCCGGGATCGCCCGACCCAGGGCGTGCAGCAGGTACGGGCTCACCACGGCGAAGCCCGCGGCGACGAGCTCGAGGCGCACGAACAGCCCCAGCGGATCGGGGCCGGTCGCGGCGCGGCGGTGCCACAGCGCGGCGCCCAGGGCCATGCCGCCGAAGAAGCCGGCGAGCGTCGCGAGCACGCCGAGCGTCTCGCTGCCGAGCATCGGCGTGCACAGCCGCGTCCACACGATCTCGTAGCCGAGGGCGGCGAACCCGGAGCACACCAAGGCCGCGAGCAGCGGGGTATCGCGCGCGGTCGACACGGGCCGGGAGCATACACCTTCGTCCGGCGCGAGCCGTGAAGGTTCTCACTGCTGTCGCGCGGCGGGGTCGACGGCCGCAGTTGGATCACACCTGCGCCTCGCCGACGCGCTGGCGCGCCGCGCTAAGATCCGCGCCGTGAAGATCGCAGTGATCGGTGGTGGTCCGGGCGGGCTGTATTTCGCGCTGCTCATGCGCAAGGCGGTCCCCGCCCACGAGATCGTCGTGGTCGAGCGCAACCGGCCCGACGACACGTTCGGCTGGGGCGTCGTGTTCTCCGACGAGACCCTCGGCAACTTCTTGCAGGCGGACGTCGAGACCCACGAGCGGATCACGAAGGACTTCGTCCACTGGGATCGGATCGACACGCACATCGACGGGCGCGTGATCTCCTCGGGCGGGCACGGCTTCTCGGGCATCGCGCGGCGCCGCCTGCTCGGGATCCTGCACGAGCGCTGCGCGGAGCTCGGCGTCGAGGTGCGGTTCGAGAACGAGGTCCCCGGGCCCGAGGCGTTCCCCGACGCCGATCTCATCGTCGCGGCCGATGGCATCAACAGCCGCACCCGCGACACGCGGGCCGATGTCTTCCGCCCCGACATCCTGCCCGGCCGCGCGAAGTTCATCTGGCTCGGCGCGGATCGGGCGTTCGACGCCTTCAAGTTCTTCATTGCCAAGACCGAGCACGGCGTCGTGCAGGTCCACGCGTATCCATTCGATCGGACCCACAGCACCTTCATCGTCGAGACCGACGAGGCGACCTGGCGCGCCCACGGCATCGACCGGATGAGCGTGGCCGACTCGGTCGCGTGGTGCGAGGCGTTGTTCGCGAAGGAGCTCGGGGGCGCGCGGCTGCTCGTCAACAAGAGCGACTGGATCAACTTCCGCCGGGTCCGCAACGCCACGTGGCACGCCGGCAACATCGTGCTCATCGGCGACGCCGCCCACACCGCGCACTTCTCGATCGGCTCGGGCACCAAGCTGGCGATGGAGGACTCGATCGCGCTGGTCGAGGCGGTCCGCTCGCATCGGGATGTGCCGGCGATCCTCGCCGCGTACCAGGAGTCGCGGTGGCTCGACGTCGCGAAGCTCCAGCGCAGCGCGGAGACCAGCCAGGCGTGGTTCGAGAACATCGGCCGGCTGCGCGACGTGCCGCCCGAGGCGTTCGTGATGAGCATGATGACCCGCAGCAAGCGGGTCACGCACGGCAACCTCCGGGTCCGCGACGCGGCCTTCGTCGACGGCGTCGAGCGGTGGTTCGCCGGCTCGGCCGGTCTCGACACGACCGGGCCGGTGCCGCCGCCGATGTTCACGCCGTTCAAGCTGCGAGGCCTCGAGCTGCCCAACCGCGTCGTCGTCTCGTCGATGTGCCAGTACTCCGCGACCGACGGTACGCCCGACGACTGGCACCTGGTGCACCTCGGTAGCCGCGCCGTCGGCGGTGCGGGCCTGGTGATGGCCGAGATGACCGACGTCTCGCGCGAGGGCCGGATCACGCCGGGCTGCGCGGGCATCTACCGCGACGAGCATACGGCTGGCTGGAAGCGCATCACCGCGTTCGTGCACCAGCACAGCCGCGGCAAGATCGGCCTGCAGCTCGGGCACGCCGGGCGCAAGGGCTCGACCAAGCTGATGTGGGAGGGCATGGACGTGCCGCTCTCCCAGGACAACTGGCCGCTGCTGTCGGCGTCTGCGATCCCGTACGGCCCCGGTTCGCAGGTGCCCAAGGCGATGGATCGCGCCGACATGGACGCGGTGGTCTCCGACTTCGAGCAGGCCACGCGTCGCGCGATCGAGGCCGACTTCGATCTGCTCGAGATCCACATGGCGCACGGCTACCTGCTCGCCAGCTTCCTGTCGCCCCTGACCAACCTGCGCGCCGACGACTACGGCGGGACGGTGGCGCGCCGGCTGCGGTTCCCGCTCGAGGTCTTCGACGCGGTGCGCAAGCTGTGGCCGGCCGATCGCCCGATCTCGGTGCGCATCTCGGCGACCGACTGGGCCGAGGGCGGCATCACCGACCCCAACGTCGTCGCGATCGCCCGGGCGCTGCGCGAGCACGGCTGCGATCTCATCGACGTCTCGACCGGCCAGACGGTGGCGCACGGGCAGCCGGTGTACGGCCGCATGTTCCAGGCGCCGTGGAGCGACCTGGTGCGCCACGAGGTCGGCATCCCGACGATTACCGTGGGCAACGTGCAGGACTGGGATCAGGTCAACACGTTGCTGTCGTCCGGTCGGGCGGATCTGGTCGCGCTGGCGCGGCCGCACCTCGCCGATCCGTACTTCACGCTGCACGCCGCGGCCGAGCAGGGGTTCGGCGCGCAGTACTGGCCGCCGCAGTACCGCTCGGCCCAGCCGCGCTGACGTGTCGGCAACGCACTGACGGCTTGACGGACACGGGCGGCCGCGGGTAGCCCTGCACGGGTGGTGCGTCGTGACGAACGGATGCCGAGCCGCGCGCGAGCGCGGGTCGGGAGCCGTTCAAGCTGCGCTTCTCCAGCGGGGGAAGGTCCCGTCCCGGTAATCGCCGGAGAGCCGGGTAGCAGGT
>JBIJCC010000229.1:0-3386 GCA_044344875.1 Nannocystaceae bacterium | reverse complement strand
CCGCGACACCGAGAGACCACCGGTAAGCCGTGTGCGGGAAATTCGCACGCACGGTTTGAACGGGGGCCCTACCGGAATTCAATCCAAGAGAGAAGGAAGGTAGGGTCTACCAATGATGTGGCCACGCGTGGCGCTGCTGTGCTCGGTCGCGGTCGTCGGCTGCGAGCGCGACGACGGCACCTTCGGAGCGCGCGTGTTCCTCTCCGAGTCGATCGAAGGGCGCTCGCTGATCCCCGGCACGCGCGTGGGCCTCCGCTTCTTCGACGACGGAGCAGTCATCGCGTCCGCCGGCTGCAACTCCATGTCCGGCGACTCGCATCACCTCGCGGACGGCGAGCTCGTCGTCGATTCGCTCGGGATCACGGAGAAGGGCTGCTCGGGACCCGCGGGTGACTACCACGCCCAGGACGAGTGGCTGCTCGAGTTCCTGCTGTCGCGGCCGTCCTACACGCTCGACGAGCCGCGGCTCGTCCTCGACGACGGCACCGTCACGCTCGTCCTGCTCGACCGCGAGGTCGCCGATCCCGATCGCCCGTTGCAGGGTCGGGTCTGGAGGGTCAGCGGGATCATCGACGGGGGGTTCGGCATCGTCTTTGCGACCGATGATCCGAGCGCGCTGGAGTTCGGAGACGACGGCCGCGTGACGATCGTGACCCCGTGTGCGACCGGGAGCGCCGGGTATCGCGTCGACGGTGCGACAATCGAGCTGACCGACGGCGCGATCGCGATGCCTGCATGCGACGCGGGTGAATTCTCGCCGGTGATCGACGAGCACATGCGCAACGTGCTCGCCGATGGCGCGCTCGACCACGAGATCGACGCGAGTCGCCTGACGCTGATGCGCGGCGACATCGGCCTGATGCTGAGGACCGAGTAACCTTCCGCGCGGGTCGTGACCGCTCACCCGCCGCAGTCGCAGTTCGTCGGCTCGAGCGCGGGGCAGTACGACGCGGTGAACGGGCCGAGGTCGAGCGCCGGTCCGAAGCGGAGGATCGCGTCCAGCGGAGCGCCCATCACCGGCGCATCGTCGGGCGAGATCGGCTCGAGGATCTCGATCGTCGCCGGCCCCGCCACGGGAGGCCCGCCGGTCGCGACGAGCATGTGTCCGGCGTACTCGCCCTGCAGCGGCGGCGCGAGCTCCTGATCGGGATCGATCGTCGCCTCCACCCGCGGCTCGGGGAGCTCGTCGACGCCGACGACGTCGAGCACGGGCGTATCGTCGAGCAGGTGGATCACCGGGCGCGCGACGCAGCAGCGATCCCACGCCCAGTAGCCGTGCGTCGGCGCGATGCTGCCGGGTACGTCGTCTTCGGCGTCGGGTCCCCAGCCGACCGCGGTGCATGGACCCGTGGACGGCGGGAGATCGGCGGGTTGCCCCGAGTCCGCGTCTGCGGAGTCGGGATCACCGCCTTCGTCCTCGAGCGGACCGGAGCTCGCATCGAGATCGACTTCACTCGAGCCATCGCTCGCGTCGCCACCGCCGCCTGCGAGCGGATCGTCGAGATCGATGCGGGACCCGCAGCCGATCGAACACAGCAGCGCGGCCAAGCAGGCCGCGGATGTACGCAACGCGGTTAAGCGCGGATCCATGGGGGCTCCTCGGTGGTTCCGCGGACCCATGGACGCCGACCGGCGCCGCGATGACGGGACCACCAGGAGCCCACCGTCGCCGTGCCGGACGTCGCGGGTGAGGTCCTTCGCCACGAAGGGCCGCGCATGATCAAAACCGCGGCTCGGCCGTCCAGCCTCTCGTACCCGACAGACGTCGGGCGCTCGGAGTGACGACGTCGATGCGACCCCACACACTTCCCTGGTGGTGCCTGTTCGCGTTCGGGTGCACGCGTGCCGAGCCGGCCGGGCTCGCGGTCGCCGAGGCCGACCCCTCGCCGATCGTGGCCACCGAGGCGACCAAGTGCGCCGAGCCGGCCGCACCTACAGTTGCCCCGCCAGTCATCGCGGCGCCGACGACGACACCGCAGTCAGCGCCGCCCCCGGTCGAACCGGCGCCCTCCGTCGACGCGCCGCCGCTCGCGGCCGCAGAGGATCCGGACGCCGTCGCGCTCTCCCCTCGGGATCCCGGTGCCATCGCGATCGTCGAGCGCCGACCGATCGGCGGCGACACCCTCGTGCTCTTCCGCCACGACGTCGTGCGCACCCGCTCGATCGACGACCCCGACGTCTGCGAGATCGTCGCGGCTCGCCCGTTCTGTGGCCCCTTCGGCACGGCGCTCGCACCGAAGTGCGTGCACCCGAGTCCGTCGGACCTCTACTGCCTCGGCGAAGAAACGGGTGCGTTCGCCTGGGAGCTCGCGAGGATCCGGCCAGGCACGCCTCGGCTGGTCGTCGCGCGCACGCGCATCGTCGGACCCATCGACGGCGTGCTCGAGGGCGCGGCGCCAGGATTGAAGGTCTACGACATGGATGGGGATCGGCGCAGCGAGGTCCAGGTCAAGATCGGGATCCCGGTGCCCGACTGGATGATCGTGGCAAACGACCAGGAGCTCGAGGGTGACTTCGAGGTCGGGGCGATCTTCGACGCGCGCGACCTCCACCTGCAGTTCGCGGTCGTCCACCGCACACAGACCGCGTTCGGTGACGTGTCCGGCTCGAGCGAAGACTCGACGGTCTCATGGGTGGCCAAGGACCTCGACGGCGACCGCCACGCCGATCTCACGCTGCGCGAGGTCTCGAAGACGTGGTCGGAGAGTCCCTGCGATCTCGAGTGCGACGAGGAGGTCGCCGGCCGCCCGCTCGTCACCCGGCTCGAGCAGGTGTGCCCCTACGATGTGGCGGGTGATCGCTGGGTCTGTCCCGCCGAGCAGCTCGGTCGGAGGTGGCTGGCGATGAACGACGGCGTCGACGTCATCCACGCCGCCGCGACCGCGGAGCCCGTGGCGGAGCGAGCGGAGGTCGAACCGTCGCCGAGCGCCCCCGATGATGCGACGACGGCCGGCTGATCGCCGAAGCCGATCATCCGACGTCGCGGATCGACGAGCACATGCGCAACGTGCTCGCCGATGGTGTGATCGACCACGAGATCGACGCGAGCCGCCTGACCCTGATGCGCGGCGACATCGGCCTGATGCTGAGGACCGAGTAGCGTCTTGCGGCGCGAGGATCGCGATCGTCGCCGGACCCGCCGAGGGAGGCCCGTCGCGACGGGCGCGGGACCAGCGGACTCGCCCCGCCGGTCCGTCTCCGGCGTCCGACGCGCTGCTCCGCGATTGTCCCAACGAACCACCAATGTCGCCCGCTCGGTGCTAGCAGGCCGTGGTGAAAGCCCCGATTGTCGCGACCGGGGAGATGCCTTTCGGTCCGCCCGGCGACCCGCCGATGTCGCGCGGGCGTGAGAGATCCGGCGCGAAATGCTGACGCAGGCGCGCCCA
>JBIJCC010000098.1:0-38694 GCA_044344875.1 Nannocystaceae bacterium | reverse complement strand
CCTGCTACCCGGCTCTCCGGCGATTACCGGGACGGGACCTTCCCCCGCTGGAGAAGCGCAGCTTGAACGGCTCCCGACCCGCGCTCGCGCGCGGCTCGGCATCCGTTCGTCACGACGCACCATCCGCGGATCAGGATAGCGCGGGTCACGGGTCCGTGGTGGTCACGGTGGGAGGTCTTCCATGGTGAAGATGCCTGGGTTCGTGGTGGGCACGTCGGCAAGCGAGGTACGCACCTCGATTCGTGTCAGACCGTACCCCGGCAGCTGGGTGTCCTCCGCCACCAAGCCGGGCTCGAGCGTCATGCTCACACCGAAGTCGCAGTTCCACGTGCACGGGGTGATCGTCCCGGCGATGCGAGGATCCAGCGCGAACGACTTGCGGCCGCTGCCGATCTCCGACGTGTTGACGGTGTCCACCGTGTAGTCGCGCCAGATCTCGCCGTACTCCCCCGCATACTTGCGTTGGTCCGGACCAATCGCGAACTCGTCATCCTCGCAGTCGGTGGGCCCGGGTACGGACCACAGGAGACCCTGCCAGGGCGTGGGCGTCGCGGGGCACAGGGCGAAGTTGCACGGCTCGCGATCGACCTCGTACGGATGGCCCGGCGTGAGTTCCTCGACGTAGGGCTCGATGAGCGCGTCCATCGGGCGGCCGAATAGTCCTGCGTAGACATCCCGGACCTGCGCCGGAGTCGAGCCTGACGGGAGCGCGTGCCAGAACTCGCGCAGGCCATCGAAGCCGTGGTCGCGGACGAGCTGAGAGACGAGGAACCAGGCCAAGTAATAGCCCTCAGGCGTCAGGGGCCCGGGACCAATGACGTCGTCGAGCGCCACGTTCTCGGGCCATGAATCATAGTCGTAGAAGATGCGCTTCGGGTCGAAGAGCACCGCGAGGCCCTCGTGCAGGAACTTGTTGGAACTCGGCCACGCTTGGAGATGCACCGCATGGGTGAGTTCGTGCTCGTCCACCAGTTGAACGTCCGAGCGAATGAGAATGCCGTCCCCCTGGCGTCGCGCCGAGCCGCCGACGATCGCCGTTTCGGGAGTGCTGAGCCATTCGTACCGCACGAAAACGCGATCGGGCGGCGACTCGCCGAGTGCGGCAAAACCGGCGGAAATGACGCGATCGAGGTAATCGACCGTGCCGCCGCAGATTGGCTCATCGCGTTCGGTCGCGATCTCCACATAGCGACCGCTTGCGACCACCGGGAGTTCATCCTCTTCCGCGGGAGCGCAGCCGAGGACGCCCGCGACGAGGAAGCTGAACCGACCGCACGGCGCACAGGCCGCCGGAGGTTGACAGCGCGAAGCCGCGCCGCTAGCGTCCGCGACGATGTTGAGTTTCACGAGGATCACGCTACCCCCCCCCGCCCGGCTTCGCAACCATGACGTTCTCGCCACGTTGCTGACCGGTGTCGGCCTGTCCGGCTGCTTCATCGAGCTCAGCCCGCTCGAGGATGACGGAACCGGCGGGACCGGCGGGGATACCGACCAGCAGGCCGCCTGCGTCCTCGGGAACACAATGTGCAACGGCGTCGAGCTCTTCTGCAAGAACCACAATGTCGGCGGCGGCGCCGACGACACCGGCGGGGACGGAGGAGCCGCCCCCAACTACTGGTGGCGAACCTACGACCCTGGACTGGATGGACCCCTGCCGGAGGAGACGGAGATCCCCTCGTGTTCGTCGGCGGGGTCCGACGACACGCACTGCGCCCTCCCCAATGCCGTCCTCGGCAGTCCGGGCTGTTGCCTCACCAAGGAGTACCACGACCCGATGAGGAATGACCACGCCCCGAGCGTGCCGATCTGCGTCGGATCCTCCTTTCCCGCCCCCGTCGACCCTCTCGGTCCGGAGTGGGAGTCCGGCTACCCCAGCATCCAGCCCGAGATTCGCACATCATGCTCAGAGAAATGCGAGAACAACAACTGGTCAGGCTATGGTCAGGCGCCCCCGGCATGCGAGGACGACCAGTGGTCGGGTTTCGAGACCAGGACCAGCTGGGATCCGCCGGACGGATACAACTGCGTCGCGCCCGTCGGATTCCACCAGAACGACCCTCACGGTGCCAACGTGCCGTGGCATCTCGTGGGTGGCTCCACGGCCCCCGCCCCGCTGAGCTGCGCGCTCGACGACGAATGCGCCGACTGGTTCTACCCCCACGTCGCCGCATTCGTGAATACACCAGGTCGTGCTGACTTCATCGACCCCGAGACGCGCAACGCCTCCTATTTGGCGATTGAAGAGGCCGGCAGCAGGGTCTCCCTGAAGGTCAATGCGTCGGGAACGGGGGCCGGTGTCGACGACACCGAACCCGTGTTCGGACTTGCGGAGTACACCCCACTCGACTGCGGGGAGACGGTGTGTCCGTTCTTCCTCGCCAACCTCACCGCATTCAACACCTCGTCGAGTTGGGAGGTCCGAATCGATACGGACATCCCTGGGGTCAGGCTCCAGAAGTCGGTCTCCGACCTGCAGGTCGATCTCCTTCAGTCGACACTCGGCATCCACCACGTGGGGCTCGGGAAGGTCGCTTTTGCCCCCAACACCCTACGGCTGCGCGTCGAAGTGACGATCGCGAACAACGGAACCGGGAACACCTACGGCAACGGCACGCATGTCGCCCTGGTAGAGAACGATCAATACGTGTTTGCCACCTACGCGAACGGTGCACTTTCGCTCACCCACACGTTTCAGATCCAGAGCGGTCAGGGAACACTAGCGCTCAGAGTGGTTCCGGACGAGCGCCCACCGGTCGCGGAGCACGATCTCGGAACCACCGAGGCGTGTGACACTCCAGGTGGACTGCTTCTCGACGCGTCGCACGTCTTGTCCACCGACCCCGACGACGACATCGTCATCGACTCGTGGTTGATCGACGATCAAGCTTGCGGCACCAAGTGCATCGTGCCGTACGGTGCCCACCAAGTTGCCGTCGAGGCGATCGACGCTCGCGGCGCAGTAGACGTCAGCCCGAATCAGTGGGTCAACGTCACGAGCGGTTGCGGGTGACACCTGGCATCCGCCGCGCTCGCCAGCCCTCGCGCAGTCCCTGACTACGAGCCAAGCGAGCGCGGCGGTTCACCCGTGCGGGGACTTCATCGAACCGGAAACCACGGTGGCGCCGTGCAGCGCCCGACGGAACTCAACGCGGGGGGCCTCCTCGTCATCCGCGGCGCAGGATACCGCGGGTCACGGACCGAGATCTCACCCTGGACAGAGCCCCTGCCCAGGGTTCTCGTCACAGCAGCCGAACGCCGTGCCCTGCTCGCAGTACGCCGTCATGCTCGCCGCGTGGGCGGCGTCGACCCCTTGGGCATCGGCGCACGCGCAGACCGGACGACAGCACGCCGAACCGACCACTGACTGCACCACGCAGATGAACCCCGTCTCGCACGTCGTCGACCCGTCCGCGACGCAGTCGTCGTCCGACTCGCAGAACTCGCTGCACATCGATCGATCGAGGAAGTACTCCTCGGAGAGCACGCACTTGCTCGTCGGCAGATCGCAGCGGAATCGAACCGTGTCGGGCAGCGCCGCGTTGCACTCGGCGTCCGAGGCACACGGCGCATCCGTCGGCGCGTCGCTGTCCGGATAGAGGCACACGTTCCCCGCGCACCCCGGCGCGGGCGTCGTCAGCAGGAGCGACTCCGGCACCGCGCCAGGCGCAAGCCCATGATCGCACGGCGCCCCGATTCCCGCCGTCGGTCCCGGGGTCGATCCCGTGCCGCCCGGTCCGTCCTCACTCGCGCCACCGCTCGATGCCTCGAGCTCCGCCTCGTCGCCGAGCTTCACGTCCCCCAGCTGGCACCCGACGACCAACGCCAGCGCTCCCACCACCTGGTTCATCCATGACTCGCGTGCTTGCATGACGCTCCTTTCCCGCCGAGCGCGACGTTCATTGCAGGTCACACGCCTCGCCCAGCAGATCGCGATACGCCGCCGCGGCCGGATCGACGAGCACGCCGCGGGCCTCTCGACGCCCCGCGTCGATCGGACCGAGGCGGCAGCGCGCCGCGGCCCCGATCGCTCGGGCCTCGATCGCGAGCGCGCCGTCCCCAAAGCGACGTCGGTACGCGGCGATGCGATCCAGGGCCCCGCCGAGATCGCCGCGATCGAGCGCTGCGCGTGCGGTCGAGATCGCCTCGAGCTCCGCGCGCAGCGGATCGGCCGCGACCGGCCGCGGACGCACAGGCGCGGTGGGCTCACGCGGCGTCTCGACGCGCACCGCGGGCAGCTCGGCGGGCGGCAGCGATGGCGTCTGAGAAGACGGATCCCGCGCGACCGCAGGCGCCGCGCTCGGCTCGGCCGCATGACCGCGCACGCTCTGCTCGCGCGCATCGATCGATCGCGCGTCGCGGCGCTCGGGGCTCGGCCACGCCAGCACGACGATCGCCGCCGCCGCGACCGCGATCGCCACCACCCACCACGCGCGTCCACGCGACCTCGCCTCGACCGGTGCGCCATCATCCTCGCGCGCCTCGAGTCGCGACCACGTGCGCGCCTCGAGTCGCGCCCACGTCCGCGCCTCGTCGCTCGCCTCGGGCATGATCGCGCGGCGGTACGCCGCCAACATCCGCTGGGCCTCGCCTCGCTCGCTCATGGCTCGCTCCCCCCGTGCAGCGCGTCGATGAACCGCGCGAACGCGGCCCGGGCGCTGCGCAGCCGCGTGTGCAGCGTCCGATGATTCACGCCGACGACGGCCTCGACCTCGCGCGCGGTCATGCGCTCGATCTCCATCAGCACGAACACCTCGCGCTGCTCCGCCGTGAGCGTCGCGATGAACCGCTCGACCGCGCGGGCCGCCTCACCCTGCGCGTACCAGTGCTCGGGCCCGGCATCCGGCTCGGGCGGCGGCACGGCGGCCAGCCGACGCAGGCGTCGCGCCGTCGAGCGGGCGTGGTGCATCACGAGGTTGCGGGTGATCCCCGCCAACCACGCCCGCGCCGAGCGCTCCGCGTCGAAGGTGTCCATGCGTCGACGCGCCACGAGGAACACGTCGTGCACCACGTCGTCGACCCACGCCCGATCCACGCCCAGCGCCCGGACGAGCCGCCACACGAAGGCGAAGTGGGCGCGGTACAGCTCCGCGAACGACGGGCGCACGTCGGGCTCCTCGGTCGTCGCTGGGATCGGGCGCAGCACCTCGTCCCCGTGGTTTCCCGCCGACGCCGGGAAATCGCGGGGCCCCTCGACAATTTCCGCCGCGCGCCGCACGGGCCGGCCGATCATGGCAGGCGCACCGCCAGACCTACGACGAGCCGCACCCCCACAGGGCCGATCGCGCTCACCTGGGTCGTCCCCACCGAGAACGTGTGGCGCCGCGCGGGCACGACCACGGCGGCGCCCCCGGTGAGCGCCCAGCGGGTCGCGAAGCGCCACTGCGCCGCGGGCCCGAGCCCGAACGCCACCCACGGGAGATCGCGATCGACCAGCGCCTCACCGCCGCGGCCCTCGGCATGCAACCGACCGACCTCGGCGTGGCCACAGGCCCCGATCGCCCAGCGGCGCACCTCGCCGAAGCCGCACAGCTCGAGGCCGCCCGCCGTCATGCGATGCCCGCCGACGGCGTCGCCCCGACCCCGCGCACGATCGCGTGCACGACGATCGCCCGCACGCGCAGCCGCGGCCAGTGCAGCCCCAGCGCACCGACGAGCGTGCCCCCGACGCCGGGGACCGCGAGCGCGTCGACGCCACCGGACAGCGCGAGCTCGGCCCTCGGTCGCGCGGGCCGACGACGCGCGACGATCGGATCCGCCGGGGTCGATGCCGCGTCGCTTCGTCGAGGCTCGCCCGCGCTCGCGACGATGACCGCAGGCGTCGCTGGGTCGACATCGGTCGGCGCGGGGACTTCGGGCGGCGCTGCGGGCTCGGGCACGGTGATCGCGGGCGCCTCGACGTTCGGGCTCGCCGCCATCGCGATCATCAGCGCCGCCGCATCGGTCAGGGCATCACAGCTGCGCCCCTCGAGCTCGCGCTCGGCGGTCCCGCTTGCCGCCACCAGCCGCAGCCGCAATCGCCACGGCCGCGCGCGCTCCCCGGTGCCGACCAGCTGGCCGTGCGCCGCGATCACACCGCCGGCATCGCCGGCCCAGCTCCGATCGACCCGTGCCCGCACGTCTTCGATCTGCGGACACTCGCGCGGCGCCTCCCACTCGAGCTGCAGCTGCGGCGCGAGCGTCAGCGCCAACCATGCGAGCACCACGCGATTCCCTCCGCCGTCCAGAGGGTCTCACGGTTCGCGCCGCGCCGCGTTCCCCGGCCTCACGGCCAGCTCGCCTTCAGCAGCGCCGGCGTCGGCGTCCCCATCGCGGAGAACTCCGCCAGGGCGAAGTTCGTGACCACCAGCGAGCGATCCTCGCCCTCACCCGCGAAGGCGACGGTGGCGGGGAAGTCGAGCGGCGGGCCCTCGGCGAGGACCTCGATCGCGCCGGCGTCGTCGATGCGGACCAGGCGGTTGCTGCGGTTGATCGCGGCGACGATCGAGCCGTCGTCGTCCAAGGCGATGCCGTCGATGCCCGCGAGCTCACAGTCCGGGCCCGCGATCGTCTCGGGCGTCCCCGCGTTGCCATCGTCTGCGATCGGGATCCGCAGCAGCACGCCTTGGTCGCCGCCCGAGACGATCAGCGCGCCGTCGGTCCACACCAGGCCGTTCGCCCCCACGGCCACCGCCCCCATCGCGCCGCAGCTGGTCGCGTCGCCCGCGAGCAGCGGATCCTGGACCCACGGCGCCACGACGCCGGCCGCATCGACGACGAACACGCCGCCGTAGGCCGAGTCGGTGACGTACAGCGCGCCGTCGTCCGCCCACGCCAGGCCGTTCGGGAACACCATCGCGGGGTCCGACGCCCAGAGCTCGGCGTCGCCACCGTCGGCGGGCGCCCGGTAGATCCCCGGCGCGAGCTCGGCGGTGAACGACACCACGGCCGCATGGATCGCCCCGTCGCCGCCCAGGCCCAGGCCGGTCACGAAGCTGGTGTTCGGGGGCGGCGGCGGCGTGACGGCCAGCGGCGTGCGGGCGCCGTCGGCGAGCGCCACCCGCTCGATCGCGCCGGTGAACGCGAACCCGACGATCGCGTCGCCGCCGTCGATGACGAGCCCCTCGGGCAGCTCGAACGCGGCGGGGTCGAAGGCCGCGACGACCTCGAGCTCGAGGACACCGCCACCGGTGGTCGTCGTGTCGCCCGAGCTGTCTCCGGAGGCGTCGCTCGACTCGACCTCGCTCGAGCTGCCGTCGCTGGTCGTGATGGATCCGTCATCGGAGCTCGACCCCGGGGCGGTGGTCGAAGAGGTGTCGGTCGAGGTCTCTCCGCTGGTCTCGGTGCTGGCGGTGGCGTCACCGTCGTCCCCGCACGCGGCGAGGAGCAGGGCGACGATGGCGGCGTGGGCGGTGTGGCTGGGGCGTTTCATCGGTGGGCACAGGCTGGGCCCACCCATGCGTGCATCCAAATGCAACGTCGTCACCATCGATGCTGCACCGCATGCATGTATGCTCCAGGCATGGAACGCAGCCCGCTGGCCGCCCTCGACGCCAACCTGCTCGTCGCGCTCGATGCCCTGCTCGAGACCAAACACGTGCAGCGGGCGGCCCGTCGCCTCGCGGTGAGCCCGTCGGCGATGAGCCACACGCTCGGTCGCCTGCGCGCGCTGCTCGACGATCCGCTGCTCGTGCGCGCCGGGCGAGCGATGGTCCCCACCGCGCGGGCGCGGCAGCTCGCCGGCCCGCTGCGCGACGGGCTCGCGCTGCTCGAGCGGGTCGTCGCCGCGCCGCCGCGCTTCGATCCCGCGCGCGAGCATCGTGCGCTCAAGATCGCCGCCGTCGACTTCGCGCAGTCGCTGGTGATCCCGACGCTGTGCCGATCGATCGCCGCCGCCGCGCCGGGCGTCGACGTGGTCGTGCTCCCGTTCGGCAGCGGGTCGGCCGCGGCGCTCGTGCGCGACGAGCTCGACCTCGGGATCTCCGGCTCACGCACGGCCCCGGGCCTGCGCGCCCGCGTGATCCACCACGAGCCGTTCGTGTGCCTGCTGCGTCGCGGCCACCCTGCGACGCGCACGCGCCTCACCGCGAAGCGCCTCGCGGCCCTCGATCACGTCCTCATCTCGCCGGCGGGGATGGTGCCCGGCATGGTCGGCCGCGCCCTCGCCTCACGGGGCCTGCAGCGCCGCGTGGCCGTGGTCGTGCCGAGCCTCCACGTCGCCGCCGAGCTCGTGGCCCACTCGGGTCGCGTGCTCACCTGCGGCGCGCGATCGGCCGAGGCCATGCGTCGGATCCTGCCGGTCGAGATCGTCGCGCCGCCGCTGCCGCTGCCGCCCTTCGCGGTCGCGATGTTCTGGCACGATCGCTACGAGCACGATCCATTCTCGCAATGGGCCCGCGCGCAGGTCGAGGCCGCGGTGCCAGCGGCGGGGTGACGCGCGACAGCGCCGCGCACGGGCTCATTGCAGATCGGCGCGCTCTTCGTAGACCACCGCCGGGTTTCGCCAGCCGTGCGCCGCGAGGACGGCGTCGGAGATCACCACCGGCTCGATGCTCGACGCGGGCGCGGGGCCCTGCACCGCGACGATGCGATCCACGCCGGGTCGCGCACCGACGAGGTGCATCAGGTAGGTCTCGTCGCCCGCACCGAAGGCGACGGCGGCCGCCGGATCCTGCGGTGAACCATCGATCGCGCGGTACCAGACGACGCGCGCCTCGAAGTCGACCGCGTCCTTCCACAGCACGCCGTCGCGCTCGAAGTGACCGCGATAGATCGCGCCGCGCAGGCGCGGCACACCGGCGCCGCCCGGCGAAAGCGCGAGCAGATCGAACGGCTCGGGCACGAACGTGACGAGCGGCGCGTCGCCGAGCTCCGCCCGGTAGCTCGCCGCAACGGTGGGATCGGCAAAGCCGAGCGCGAGCACGACCTGCGCGTCGTGGGGCGCCTCGTACATCGGCAGGTGCGACGCCCACAGGCCCGCGCGCCCGAACAGCACCATGCCGTGCACGCCGTGCTTCGCGGCGTCGGTCGGTGCGCTCGTCGTCGACGGTGCGTCCTGCGGCGCGACCGAGGTCGCCGGCGAAGCGGCGCAGCCGACCATCGCGAGCGCAGCCAAACCCACCCATGCACGGGACCTCGAACCGCGGAACGGCATTGCCCGCGAGCTTGCCCGCAACGCGGGCCGCTCGGCCATGGCGCCGACCGATGCACGACGGACATGGAACTCGAATCACGTCAATTTCATGCGCCGATGTCGGACCGTTGCTGGTATGTTGCTCTCATGGGATGGACGCGTTGGGTTTGTTCGAGCGGCGCGCTCCTCCTGGCGTGCGGGCCCACGGTCGGGGACGACGGGGGCGATGCGACCAGCTCGAGCACCGCGTCGGCGAGCGCATCGGCCTCGGGCACGGGCCCCGACCCCACCGCCGGCCCGGGCTCGGGATCCGATCCCACGACGTCGACGACGACATCACAAGACGACGCGACGACCGTCGACACCGGCGCGTCGTTCACCGACGTCGGTGCGCTCCCCGACTCGTGCGATCTGTTCTCCGACGAATGCCCCAAGGGCTACAAGTGCATGCCGTGGGCGAACGACGGCGGGAGCTGGAACGCCACCAAGTGCTCACCGATCGCCCCCGATCCCCGCGGCGTCGGCGAGCCGTGCACCGTCGAGGGATCGGCCGTGAGCGGCATCGACGATTGCGAGGCACACGCGATGTGCTTCGACGTCGATCCCGACACCAACGTGGGCGAGTGCATCGCGTTCTGCTACGGCAACGAATCCGACGCCTTCTGCACCGATCCGTGCTCGTCGTGCACGGTCTCGGCGGACGGACCGCTCGCGCTGTGCCTGCCGACCTGCAACCCGATCGGACCCGACGGCTGTGACGACGGCCAGGTCTGCATTCCCGTGGGCGACACCTTCGCGTGCGCGGTGCAGGCCCAGGGCGGCGGCGTCGGGACCGTCGGCGCCCCGTGCGAGTTCAGCAACGTGTGCGACCCCGGCCTGTTCTGCGCGGACGCGTCGCAGCTCCCGAGCTGCGACGGCGCCGTCGGCTGCTGCGCTGCGTTCTGCGACCTGGACGCCGAGGATCCATGCGACGCGATCATGCCCGGTACGGTGTGCACGCCGTGGTACGCAGACGGCGAGGCCCCACCCGACTCCTGCGTCGGCGGTGCGGTCGGCGCGTGCGCGAGCCCATGAGGTCGGTCGCGCCACGTGTCACCCCGCTTCCGCGGTGTGCGGCCGTGTTGTAGCGTCCGTGCCATGACGCTCCCCTACGGTCGCCTCGGTCTCGCCCTCACCCTGCTCACCGCCTGCCCCGCCGACGACGACGGCACCGGCACCGGCACGACCAGCGGCACCGACACCGGCACGGCCACCGCCACCGATCCGACGACGACCACCGAGGACCCGACCACCACGCCGGGCACGACGAGCGACGCGACCACCGGGACCACGATGGGCGCCGACACCACGACCGGCGACACGACGACCGCGGACACCACGGGCACGACCGGCGACACCGACACCGCGGGATTCGATTGCACGACGGTGCCCGCGGGACCGTTCGCGGCGGAGCGGATCTTGATGGACGTGCCGTTCGGCGACAGCGAGGACCTCGGGTTCGACGGCCAGGGTCACATCGCCGCGCGCGGCGAGAACGACGGCTACCTGCTCGTCAGCGCCGACGGCACCTTCGAGGAGTTCGCCAACGACGGTCGCGCCACCTACGGCGTCCGGTTCCTCGCCAACGGGGATCTCGTCGCGGCGGCTTACCAGGCGAACGACATCCTGCGGGTGAGCCCGGCCGGCGAGATCACCGATTTCATCACCAGCGTCGGCGGCGTGAACGGCCTGTTCCCCGACTCGATGGGCGGCGTCTGGTACACGAACTTCTCGGAGGTCGGCTACGTGACCGCCGACGGCAACGACATCTCGGTCATCTCGCCGGCCGTTGGCGCCAACGGGATCTTCTACGACGAGGCCCGCCAGATCATCTTCTTCACCAACTACAACGGCGGCATCTTGCGCAAGGCCGACCTCGTCGACGGCCTCGCCCAGGATCCCGTGGATCTCGGCGAGATCCCCGGCTCCCCCGACGGCATCACGCTCGACATCTGCGGCAACCTCTACGCCAACGACCAATCCGGCTCCGAGATGTACCGCCTCTTCCTCGACGACGCCGCGATGCCCATCGGCGAGCCCGAGATCCTCGTCGAAGGCGGCTTCCCGACCAACGTCGCGAACGCGCAGTTCGGCTCGGGCGATGGTTGGGAGCCGACGAGCCTCTACGCGATCGGGGTGGAGAGCGCGTTGTATCGCGTGGACGTCGGCGTGCCCGGTGCGCCGTACGTCACGGTGCGGTGAGGCGAGGCGAGGCGAGGCCCCGCGCGCTTCGGGCTCGCGCCGCGAGCCCAGCGCAGCGCAGCGCAGCGACGATGCCGAATCCACCGTGCACGACGCCGAACGTCGCGGCGAGGAACGGAAAGAACACCACCATGCGGTGCGGGACGGGGAAGCCGAGCGACCAGCCGAACGCGACCACGTGGGCGACCGCCAGGCCGACGGCGATCAAGACCACGATCGCCTGATCCGCGGCCCAACGGGCATGGTCGCGGAAGACGCGGGCATGTACCAATGCGGCGGCGATCGCCACGGCGGAACAGATCGCCACCGACGCGCGCAGGAAGGGCCCGCGCTCGTTCATCGACGTGTCGTCGAAGCTCCCGCGCACCTCTGTGTCCTCGACGGTACCGTTTCCACACTCGGCGCCAGCGGTTCTGGATGATTTCGAGCGAAGCCTCGGTTGACGATGAAACCTATCGGAGGGTGCAGCTTTACGGTGGAGAACGTCGCCTATGTGGACTGTCACAAGTCCGATTCTCTCGCGACTGGTCGCCCCCAATACGCGTGGAGAACACCAGCCACATGAATGACGCACGCGGGCGTGTCGCCGACAGCACCCGCTTCGCGCGCGATCTGGGTTCGCATGCCCCCGCGCCGCTGTGATCGCCGCCACACGCGACGCTCGCACGCCCGCGCGGACTGTCGCGACGACGTCCATCGAATGATAGCGTCGCTCGTGATGGAGCACGTCGAATCTTCATTCGCGATTCGCCGGGTGATCTGCAACGCGGGCGTCTGGGGTGTCCGGGGACCTCCCAACTGTTTACGTCGCCGACGCGGACCGAGCACCGGTCGGCGGTGTCAGTAGGTCACGCAGGCTGACGCTCAGATCGCCCCGGACATCGCGGATCAGCGACTCGAGGGTGTCCCCGGAGAGGCCATGGGCCGTGCGCAGGCGTCGCCGCGTCGCATCGCCCAAGCGACGCTCGGCGTGCGCGATCCAGCGCGAGACCGTCGTGCGGTGGGTTCGATACGCGCGCGCGATCGTCGTCGGCGTCAGTCCTTCGACGTAGCGGAGTCGGAGCAACGTCGCCTCGCGGGGCTCGAGCTCGACCCATGCGTCGGCGAGAGCGCCCTGAAGGTCGCGGGCGAAGGCGCTGCGCACCGGCGATCCGGCGCAGAGCCCGGCGGCCTGCGACGCGGCCTCGGAGCTCGAGCTGGCGTGTCGCTCGCGTTGGCGGGCGATCCGCGTGCCCTCGCGGCGCGCGGCCAGGGCGACCAGACCAGCGAGGCGACCGCGTCCCGCGTAGTCGGCGATGCGCGGCGGCCTGCCGTGGGCACCGACGAACAACCGCTCCCACAGTCGTTGTCGAACCTCTTCGGCGACGCCCTCGCAGTCGACGATCCCGCGTACACCAGCGCGGATTGCCGGCGTGTAGCGCAGCTCGAAGGCCCGCAACGCCCGCGCATCACCGCGCACGCACGCGTACGCGACAAGACACTCGCCGGCATCGATGGTGTCGGGCGCGAGATCCTTCGCGCGTTCCAGCGCATGCTCGACGAACGCAATGAACTCGTCGCGTGGCACCTCGATTTGTGGCCACTGTGTTCGCGCCGCATCCCACCACGCCTGCTGGTGCTCCGAGGTCACCAGCGCATTGCCTCCTCGACGTCGAAGATAACGCGGGACGTGTGTGGGGCGCATCACACCGCGAGATCGTCGACACGCGACTGGGGGCTGCGCTCCACGGTGTGCGCAAGAGGGCTGTGCTAGCGTCACGTCGTGGTGACGGGCGGCGCGCGCGAAGCATGTCCAGGCAGCTCGCTGCTCGCTGCGTTTGCAGGCGGCCGCGCGAGTCAATCGCAGTTGCGCCGCATCGAGACTCACGTCGCGCGCTGCGGCGCCTGTGCGTCCGCGATCGCGCTGGCGCTACGCGCCGAGGCGGCAGCGGAGGAACCACCGCGACGACGCCTGGGTCGCTATGTGTTGCTCGACGTGCTCGGGCGCGGGGCGAGCGCGACGGTGTACTCGGCGTACGACCCGCGACTGCGCCGGCACGTCGCGCTCAAGGTGCTCGGGCACGGCAACGAGAGTGATGGGATGAGCCGCGAGCGGACCCTCCGCGAGGCCCAGGCGCTCGCTCGGGTCGAGCACCCCAACGTACTGACGGTGTTCGACGTCAGCAGCATCGATCACGACCCGATGTTCATCGCGATGGAGCTCGTCGAGGGTTCGAGTCTGCGCGCGTGGGGGAACCATGCGACGTCGTGGCGTGAGATCGTCCGTGTCCTCGTCGACGCCGCCCACGGCCTCGCGGCGCTGCACGACGCCGGGATCGTGCACCGCGACATCAAGCCCGACAACATCCTGGTGGGCGACGACGGTCGGGTGATGGTCGCCGACCTCGGGCTCGCGTCGGCGCTGCATTGCTACACTTCGAAGGCCGACCGCGAAGCCGAGCAGGACGAGTCGCTCGACACCACGCTCACCCGCACGGGTACGGTCCTGGGCACGCCGCGCTACATGTCGCCGGAGCACTTCGCCGGCGAGGTGCTCGACGCGCGAAGCGACCAGTTCAGCCTGTGCGTGACCGCGGCCGAGGTGTTGTTCGGCGGCTCCGGGTTCGTGGGTTCGACGATCGACGATTTTCGCCGCGCGGTGAGGCTCGGGCCGAGCCCACAGCCACCGTCGGACCGCGCCCCCAGGGCGCTGTGGCGGGTGCTCCGACGCGGGTTGGCGCCCGAGCCCGGCGCGCGGCACGAGAGCGTTCGCGCGTTGGCGTCGGCGCTCGGGCGCGTCCTCGATCGTCGACGGCGCGCGGCGATGTACATGGGCGGCGGTGGCATCGCAGCTTCGCTCGCGATCGCTGGCGCCGCCGTCGCGCCTCCGCCCCCGCGTTGTGGTGACACGCTGGCGTTGGCCGATCACTGGGATCCGACGCGCGACCGGGCCCTCGACCAAGCCTTCGTGGCGAGTGCGGCACGGCACGGCGCGGACGCGGCGCAGCACCGAGCACCTCCAGCAGTGGAGCGATCAGTGGAACGGGGCCTACCTGGCGCGGTGCACCGGGTTGCCTGCGGATCTCGCGAGCCCGGATCGCGATGCCCCGCTGCGATGCCTCGCTCACCAGCGCATCGAGTTCGTGGCCGACGTCGACGCGCTGTCCTCGATCCAAGGTGCCTCCACGTCGGGCGACCGCATCTTGGCGCTCGTGCGCGGACTACCCAACCCGGGCGAATGCCAGCGCGCCGATGACGGTGTCGCGTTGCTCGGCCCCAGCGAAGTGGAGCGCGAGGTCGAGCAAACGACTGCCGACGTCCGCGCGGCCCATCGCCTGGCGCACCACGCCGACGCGCACCGCGGTGTGACCAAGTTGATGCGCGCCGTGGACCAGGTGCGTCCATCGCTGCGTGCGGACCTCCTGCTCGCGGCCGCGGAGGTTCTCCATGCCGACGATGCCTCTGCCGCCCTTCAGGCGACGGATGACGCGGTGCGGGCGGCCGTCGCCGCCGCATCGCCGGCGCTCATTGCCCGCGCACTCTCGGCTCGCACCGCGGAGCTCGCCAACCTCGGCCGGCTCGAGCCCGCGGTCGCCGCGTCGGAGCTCGCGCTGGTGACCCTCGGCGAGTTCGGGCTCGGCGGGGTCGAAGAAGTCGAGGTCCGTCGTGCGCACGCCGTGGCGCTTGGCCGGATCGGTCGCATCGATGATGCGCTCGCCGTGCTGGCGCCGCTCGATGGCGCACTCGAACCAGGTTCGCTGCCGTGGGCGCGCTACCAACGGACCCTTGCACCGCTGCTCGGCCAGCGAGGCGAGGTCGAGCGCGCGTTGAGCAGCTTCGAAGGCGCGCGCGACGCCTTCGCCACCCTCCATGGGCCCCATGCCGACGAGACAGTGCAGGTGGGCATCGCGTTGGTCACGTTCGCGAGCGAATACCGCGCCCCGCAGCGAGCGGCTGCCGCGATGCCGCAGGCGTGTCGCGAGCCGGGCATGCGGGCGAGTCTGGAGCGCGCGACCGCAGCGGATTGCCTGGTTGCACAGGCGCTGGTCGATCTCGCCGCCGGCGCAACCGACGACGCGTACACCGGCGCGACCGAAGCGGTGGCGCTGCACGAGCTGGTGTTCGGCTCCGATTCACCCTCGACCCTCGGCACGCTCGGACTCCTCGCGTCGATCGCGTCCGAACAGGGGAAGCTCGGCGAGGCCGAAGCGATCCACCGCAACCTCGCGGATGCCTTCGCACGTACGGGCGACCGCGAGGCCGAGGCGCTGGCGAGCGGGAATCTCGGCGCCACCCTCGAGGCGATGGGCCGTCCGCGCGAGGCCGTCGAGGCCTACGAGCGCTCCCTTGCCGCGACCTCGACCTCCAGGCTGAGGGCACGTGCCCTTTCCGGACTCGCGAGCTGCCGATTCGAGCTCGGCGAGCCTGCAGTCGCGCGTCGGGAGTTCGAACGCGCGCTCGTCGAGTGCGAGCAAGGCGGTGTCCCGACGCCCATCGAGCTCGACGTGCGTTGGGGACTCGCCCGCGTGCTCGTCGCAGACTCGCCCGCACGCGCCCGCGACCTCGCCGAACGAGCACGTGCGCTCGCAGAGCTCCTCGAGGACGCCGCAACGCGCGACGAGATCGATGCATGGCTCGCCGCCGCGGTGTCGGCGAGGGTCGAGCTGTAACGGCGCGACAGAGTCCTTCCGGGAGGTCCGCTTCGACGAGCGCCGCTCCTGCTTCGGACCCCAAGCTACTGAATGCTCCCCGCCGCGCTGATCGCCGCGGCGGCCCGCGACCATCCACGATCTCGACGGCGACCACCAAGCCGAGTCCGCGGTCAGCTCGTCGAATCGCTACACCTCGTTCGAGGGCAACAGCGCGATCGACTGGAGCGCCCCGGTCGCCGACCTCAGCGGCCTGGCCTCGGGCACCGCCTTCGACTTCCTCGGCGATGGCGTGGCCGAGGCGATCTACGGCGACGAGACCAACCTGTGGGTGTTCGACGGGCTCACGGGCGACGTCCAGTTGCAGGCACCACGCGGCAGCATCACGATCATCGAGTACCCCGTGGTCGTCGACGTCGACAACGACGGGTCCTCCGAGATCATCGTCGTCACCAACCACGACGACTCGGTGCCGGTGGTGCAGGTGTATCGCGACGCGGAAGATCGATGGATTCAGGCGCGGCGCGTCTGGAACCAGCACACGTATCACGTGACCAACGTGCGCGAGGACGCGACGATCCCCCAGTTCGAGCAGCCGCACTGGAGGGCGCTCAACACGTTTCGAACGAACGCACAGATCGAGGGCGGGTCGGTGTGCGAACCGGCGGGGTGATGGCCGACGCCGCGTCCGTGCCGCGACGCGCACGCGGCGCCTGGTGACGCCAGGGGTCCCAGGCGTTGGCCGTCCCGAGCAGACCCACGGAGAATTTCTCAACCAAGCTGTGGGGCTCCGGTGTCCAGGTAGGCCCCATGGCATCCCCGTGGGCGGAGATGGAGTCACCCCATGTTGTTCGGCGCCAAGCGCAAGAACGAGAAGATCCCTGGCGACACCGGGCTCAACCTGATGCCGGACGGAAGTGTGAGCTGGGATCAGCCCGACTCGAAGGGTGTGGCCGGCTGGGAGGGTCTGTGCGGTCAGACCGCGGTCGCGAACCTGCTGACCACCCACCGACAACGCGTGGGGGTGAGCCCCGAGGAGGTCGCGCGCGCCGCCGATGACTGGGCGCCGGGCACGGTCGCCCCGACGCTCATGCGCGCGATCCGTCAGATCGCAGGCGATGCCGACCGATACGTGATCGACCGCCTATGATCCGAGCTCCGATCGCGTGTACATGCACCACGACTACGGCTTGCACGTGTACGACATCGCCGCCAATGCGTGGACGACGATCGAAGACTACGGGGCGCCGCCCTACTGGCCGCGGTACTCCTTGTCCGGCGACTACCGGGGCGTCGTCGACACGTCGCGCGGCCTCGTGTGGTTCATGGGCGCCCGCCTCTACCTCGTCTACGATTTCGTGAACGGCACCCACGTCACCGACGAGTGGATCACCGAGGGCGGTGGACAGTTCTCGAACGCCGAGGCAGTGGTCGGTCATCCCGAGCAGGAGATCACCACGGGCGGCGCCGCGATCATCGAGGCCGACGGTCCGGGCATCGACTACGATCCGGCGACCGACAGCATGGTCGCATGGGCCGGCGGCGCCCCCTGGACGCTCGACCTCGCGACGAAGACCTGGACGCAGCGCTCGGCCAGCGGCGCCCCCACGACGCCGCAACCCTCGGGCGGCACCTTCGGACGCTGGCGCTACATCGCCCGCCTGAACGTGTTCATCCTCGTCAACGACGTCGACGAGGACGTGGTGTTCTACAAACACTCGGGCGGCTGCGGGCCGGCCTGACGCTCGCACGCCGAACCCCGTCACCCCTTCGCGCCGCGATACCTCCGCACGTTCGCCCCCAACCCCCTCAACCGCTTCTCGATCGCCTCGTACCCGCGATCCAAGTGATACACCCGCCGGATCTCCGTCTTCCCGCTCGCCACCAACCCCGCAAGCACCAGCGACGCCGACGCCCGCAGATCCGTCGCCATCACCTCCGCCCCGGTCAACCGCGATCCCCCGCGCACCACCGCCGCGTGCCCCTGCACCGTGATGTCCGCGCCCATGCGGTTCAGCTCCGGCACGTGCATGAAGCGGTTCTCGAAGATCGTCTCGGTGATCAAGCTCTGCCCGTGGGCGCACGCCGCCAGCACCATCATCTGCGCCTGCATGTCGGTGGCGAAGCCGGGGTAGGGTCGGGTCGAGATGTCGACCGGCTCGAGGCGCTCGGGGCCGACCACGCGCAGGCCGTCCGACTCGACGTGGCACACCGCGCCGGCCTCCTCGAGCTTGGCGATCGTCGCGTGCATGTGATCGACCGGCGCGTCCAACAACAACACGTCGCCGCGGGTGATCGCGGCCGCGACCGCGAAGGTGCCGGCCTCGATGCGATCGGGCACCACCGCGTGGTCGAAGCCCATCAGCTCGTCGACGCCCTCGATCTCGATCACCGAGCTGCCCGCGCCGGTGATCTGCGCGCCCATCTTCACCAGCACGCGCGCGAGCTCCTCGACCTCGGGCTCGCGCGCGACGTTCTCGAGCCGCGTGGTGCCCTTGGCCAGCGTCGCGGCCATCATCACGTTCTGCGTGCCGCCGACGGTGACGGTGTCGAACACGAACGAGCCGCCCTTCAGTCGCCGCGCCTTGAGATCGACGTAGCCGTGGCGCAGCGTGATCTTGGCGCCCAGGGCCTCGAGGCCCTTCAGGTGCTGATCGATGGGCCGCGCCCCGATCGCGCAGCCACCCGGCAACGACACCCGGCAGTGGCCGTAGCGAGCCAACAACGGCCCCATCACCGTGACCGACGCGCGCATGGTCTTGACCATGTCGTACGGCGCCTCGAGCGGGCCCTCGGCGACGCGCGTCGGATCGATGTTCATCGTCCGATCGCCCTCGACCTCGCAGCCGAGGTGCTCGAGCAGGCTGCCCATCGTGGCGATGTCCGACAGCTTCGGCAGATGCCGGATCGCGCTGGGCTTGTCCGACAGCAGCGCGGCGCACTGGATCAGCAGGGCGGCATTCTTGGCGCCGTGGATGACGACCTCGCCGCGCAGGCGATGACCACCGTGGATGACGATCTTGTCCATGGGTTCGACTCCGGGATCGGGCGAGGGGCGGTGTTCACGGCCCGTCGGGCCCGAGCGGCTCGGCGGACCCGAACGGCTCGGTGCTCTCGCGCGGACGGGTGGTTCGACGCTCGCGCTCACGCAGCGCCTCGATGTCGGCGAGCTCGGCGAGCGCCGCTGCGACCTCCGCGACGTCGTCGGGCCGCCGCGTGAAGCCCAGCGCCGCGAGCGATCCGGGGCACGTGTCGGCGCTCTCGAGCACCCACGTCCGCGTCACCGGGCCAAACGTGTTGTCGATCCGCAGCTCGGGGAAGCGGTGCTCGAGCGTGGTCTTGGACCACACCGGTCGCCCGTCGTCGATCGACAGCAGCGTGGTGCGGTTGGATTCCTGACCGAGGCCAGCGTGCCCATCGTCCCAGTGGCTGGTGACGAGCGCGAGCCGCTGCCCCGCGATCTCGTAGACGCCCACGAGGGTCTCGCGCCACGACATCGTCACGCATGGGCGTTGGTGGCTGTCGGGTCCGCCGGCACCGGTGGCCGGATCGACGCACGACGAGGCGTTGCACTTCCCCTCCACGCGCAACCCGGTCCAACTCTCGCCGACCGCGGTGAGGCGGCCGGGCAGCCGCGGCCAGCCCAGGGTGAAGGCGTCCTCGATCGGATCCCACGTGCGGGCCATGCACGCGGCCGTCGGCGACGCCGGCCCGAGGAACTCGGCGCTCGCGTGGCCCTCGCGCACGAGCCCGCGCTTCTCGGCACGCAGACCCCGGTAGTAGAGGTCGAGGTCGAGGACTTCACCGGGGCCCGTGGGTCCCTGGGCCGGCGGCGACGACGAGGCGGCGGCGACCAACGCGAGCGTCGACAGGCTCGCGGCCTCGTGCAGCAGCGGCGGCTCGACGCTCGACGACACGCGGTACGCGTGGGGGCACGCCGCGCGTGGGACTTGCCATGCGAGCAGTGCCACCCCGTCGGGCTCGGCCTCGACCGACAGATCGTACGCGGCGAGCTCGACCCGCAGGCCCTCGAGCGCGACGCTCGCCGAGCTCGGAACCTCGGTGCACGCCACCGACGCGAGGCCGATCACGGCCACGGCGCACGACCGCACCACGCGCCCACGGGGGCACCCTTGCGGGCGAGGGCGCGGAGGCGGGCAGAGGCGGCCGATCACGTGGCGCGGAGCATCGCCGCTTTGCTTCTCGGCTCGCAAGGGCCGCGCCGAAAACTTGCGCAGTCAACCCCGCTCGTGTCTTTGCGTGGGTCCATGTTCCGCGCGCTCGCGACCCTCCCGCTGCTTGCTGCCCTCGTCCTCGCCGTCGCGCCCGCCGATGCCGCCGCCAACGGCAGCCTCGGCTCGCCGATCACCGGGCCTCAGCTCGATGCGCTGTGGGCGATCGACGTCGACGTCGAGATCGTCCGCATCGGCGCCCCCGACGAGCAGGAGCGCACGGTGCTCCCGCGCCATCGCGCCACCGTGCCCGATGGTCACGCGATGAACCTGCACTCCGTGGTGCGCACCGATCGCGGTCAGCAGGAGTTCAGCCTCGCGGTCACGCCCCACCACCACCCCGGCGACACGGTCGAGTTGGAGTGGGCGCTGGAGGTCACCGAGGCCCGTTATCGGCCGATCGACGTGGCCTCGTACTTGCTCCATCGCCTCCAGCTCGACGACGTGTTGGAGCTCGACGAGGCGGCCCTGGCGATCGCCCGCGCCGATATCGTGGCGGTCCACGACGAGCCCCACCGCAAACAGGTCGTGATCGACGGAGAACTCCACGAAATCCGCATCTTTGCCCGAGCTGCGCGCGGTTGACACTCCCTGCGGCCGTGGTATTGCTTGCCCGCACCGCAAGGCCCGCACCTGCAGCGACGTTCGTTTGCGCGGAACCCCATCGCCGGCGCAACCACGATCGAAGGAGCCCTCGAACATGCGATCCATCCTCTCTCGCCTGGTCACCTTCTCGCTCTACACGGGTGCGCTCGCAGTCGCGATGCCGCTCGTGGCCTGCAAGAAGCCAACGTATCCCGAGTGCAAGAAGGACAAGCACTGCGTGGTCGACCTCGGCGAGAAGTGCGTCGACGGGCAGTGCCAGAACTGCACGACCAACGACGACTGCAAGGGCAAGGGCACCGGCGGCGCCGACTGGACGTGCCACGAGTTCCGCTGCACCGATCCCTCGCTCGTGCCGGTCGGCGGCGGTGGTGCGGGCGCGATGGGCTCGCCCTGCGCCCAGACGCTCGACTGCGGCGGCGGCCTGGTCTGCACCGCGGGCAAGTGCGCCAGCTGCACGGACGACGTCGAGTGTGCGCCGGGCACCTGTGACCTCGGCACCGGCACCTGCAGCACCCCCGGTGGTGGCGGCGGCGCGCCGTGCCAGACCGACGACCAGTGCGCGATGGACGAGATCTGCGACAACGGCTCGTGCGTGTTCTCGGGCGTCGAGCCCGGCGGCGCGAACCCGTGCGGCGTCGATGCGGTCTTCTTCGAGTTCGACAGCCCGAACCTCAGCACCGAGGCGCAGGACCAGCTGAAGGGCCTCGCCGAGTGCTTCAAGACCCAGAACAAGCTGGTCTACCTCGAGGCCCACGCCGACTCGCGCGGCACCGAGGAGTACAACATCATGCTCACCGATCGCCGCGGCAACGGCGTGAAGAAGTTCCTCGAGGACCTCGGCGTGACCGCGGCCAACATGCAGGTCGTGTCCAAGGGCGACCTCGAGGCCGCCGGCACCGACGAGTCGTCGATGCAGAAGGACCGCCGCGTAGAGTTCATCTGGCCGTAGGCCGCAGGCCGTAGGCCGCGAGGGAGAACACCACGATGCACGCCCCCAACACCGCACTGCGTTCGGTTCTGCTGTGGGGGGCGCTGCTCGCCCCGGCGTCTGGTTGTATCGCCCTGAAGGTCGATCAGGACGAGATCGGCCGCGAGGTCGCGAAGCTCCGCAAGGAGGTCGCGCTGAGCCAAGAGACACTGACGCGCGCCTCGACGCTGTCGGACGAGCTTGAGAAGAAGCTCGCCCAGCTCGAGGAGGTCCTGCGCTCCAACCAGGCCGGGCTCGGCGTCCGCGTGGACGAGCTCGAGGGCCAGGTGCAGGAGCTCGCGGGCAAGGCCGAGAACGCCGACAACCAGGCGACGGCGGTCAACCAGGAGCTCGCGGAGGTCCGGGCCGATCTCGACGCGCGGCTCAAGCAGCTCGAAGAGAAGCTCAACGAGGCGACCAACATCCCCGAGAGCAAGACCGAGCTGTACGCCGAGGCCGATCGGCAGTTCAAGGCGAAGAAGTACAAGAACGCCCGCCGGCTGTGGCGCACGTACGAGTCGCGCTACCCCGAGGACGCGAAGCTCCCCGAGGTCAAGTTCAACATCGGCCTGACGTACTTCTCGGAGCGCGACTACAAGGCCGCGCTCGGCGAGTTCTACAACGTCATCCAAGAGGCCGGCGAGTCGCCGATCGTCCCCGACGCGCTCTACTACTCGGGCCTCGCCTTCGCCAAGCTCGGCCAGTGCACCAACGCGATCGCCTACTTCGACGCCCTGCGGCAGAAGAAGACCAAGGCGCCGGAGGAGTACAAGAAGAAGGCCGCCGAGCAGATCGATCTGCTCAAGAAGGACACCGGCGAGATGTGCCTCGACAAGGACATTCCGGCGGCGCCGAAGTAGGGGCGGCGGTGCGGCGCGCGTGCCGACTCGCCTCGCTGACCGCGCTCGCGGTGAGCTGCCGACCGACGGTCTTCGCCTGCGAGGACCACAGCGACTGCGCGACCGGCCAAGCCGCGGGGCGCTGCGAGCCGACGGGGTACTGCAGCTATCGCGATCCTGCGTGTCCGTCGGCGTACCGATACGGCACGCAGGCAGGGGACGGACTCGCCGAGGAGTGCGTGCCGGTGGATGGGGCGACCTCGTCGGGCACGAGCGGGTGATCGGCGCGGCGCGGCGGCCACTACGGCTCGCGGAGGTGCCGTTGCTGCCAGTCGATGAAACTCTGCACCGGATCGCCGGCGAAGCCGAACGCGCCGAGGTCCTGCAGCAGCGTGACCGGCTGGAGCAGCGCGGCCACGCGGCGCGTCAGCGGAAGATCGTCGCCTCGATTCATGTCGCCGGGGCGGAGCTCGTCTCCGGCCTCGATCGCGATACCCGCGGACAACTCGTGGACGGTGACCTCGGGACCGAGCGTCGCTCTCAGCTCGTCGACGGGCTTCGCCAGCGTCGCCAACGCCGTCGGTCCGACGAGCGTGAGCCAGTACGCGCCCCGCACCTTCGTCTCGATGTAGAGCGCCGTCGACCACGTGCAGTGGACGTCCATGCCGGGGTGGCGGAACGCCGGGCCGGTGATGTGGAGCGCCGCGGGCCCCTGCGCCCAGTTGTCGAGGTTGAACGCGAGGCTGCAGTAGCCCGAGGCGAACGGGACCTCGGCGGCGAGGCCGAGCAGGAACGTCACGAATGCCGCGCGTCCCAGCCGCTCCGGCAGCTCGGAGGGAAACCAGATCTCGATCGTGCTGGCCGGTGGCTTCGGCGGCGCCTCGGCACCGTCGACGACGCCGGCCGCGGCGCCCCAGTACTCGAACAGGTGGGCGCCGGGCTCGTAGCGCTGGCAGCCACCCTTGATCGAGAGCCGCTCGTCGGGCCACTGCGCCGCCGCGGCCGCGGTGAGCCGTCGGCGGAATTGGTGGCGCCGTCGCGGGGTCGCCGGCTTGTACGAGTCTCCGCTCGCCCACACCCACTCGAGCGACGTCGGATCGATCGCGGCGAGGTAGCGATCGTAGACCCGGCCGACGGCGTCCGCGACATCGACATGCAGGGCGTCGAGGAACAGCACGAACACGATGCCATCGCGCACCGCGATCTGGCCCGGTCCGGAGTGCAGGCGGAAGGGCAAGAGGGCCATCAGTCGAACACGACCTCGTGGAGGGGGACGAACTGGGTGTGAAAGGCGACGAGGAAGTTCACGATCGCGTCGAGCGAGTGCGAGTCGATCTCGAACTCCGCGATCTCCCACTGCACCTCGTTGTCGAGCACGAGCAGGCGATCCCTGGGATTGACGAAGTAGCTCTCGCGCTTGCCCGGCGACAGATACCCGCCCTGCAGCGCCTGTGAGGTCCAGACCATGAGGCTCTGCCACAGCAGCTCGACCTCGGCGGCCTCCAGTGGCCGCGAGAACGCGAGCGAGACCGTGACGTGATCCCCCGCGCTCGCGACCGCGGAGTCGTCGAAGCGAAACGGCAGCCGTGCGGCCCGCCCCGGCAGCCGCGATCGCGGGGCGCGTACGAGTCGGCTCTTGCCGATGTCCTCCACCGACCGGGGAAGCTCCACGACGACCTCGGCGAGCGGCACGATCTGATCGAGCGCGTACATCTTGTGCAGCAGCACGACGACGTAGTCCGCTTCGAGCACGATGCCCTTCGCCTCGAACATGACCGCGTCCGGCGTCGGCGAGCCCAACGCCGCGAAGAGGTGCTGGTCGGGATCGATGGGGAGCGCCGCGATGCGCGGGGCGATGCTCGAGCCGACCCCCATGCCGAGCAGCGCTGCGTGCACGAAGATCTCGACGTGCGCCCAGACACGTCGCAGGTCCTCCTCGGTCGGCCCAGCGCCACCGCGGACCCGGATCCGCAGGGCATCGTCGTTGCCGACCATGACACGCGCCGCGAAGGGGAGGTCGTAGCCGATCTCGATGCTCATCGCGTGCTCTCGTTCAGATGCCGCCGCTGCCAGGCGGCGAAGGTCTCGACGAGATCGTCGGGGGAGAACCCGAACGCGCAGGTCTTGGTGAGCGTGATCGGCTCGAGCGCCCGCGCGACCCTGCGCGTGAGCGGCAGACCGTCGCCCCGGGAGGTGTCCCCCGGCCGGAGCTCGTCGCCGGCGCGGATCATCACCCCGTCGCCGACGGTGTGCACCGCAACGCCCGGACCCAGCGCCTCGTGCAGGGCCTTCGGGCTGCGGCCGAGCTCGGCCAGCGCCACCGGACCCACGAACGTCAGCCAGTAGGCCCCACGGACGCGGTCGCCGATGTCTCGGCTCGAGTACTCGTTCGCGTGCACGTCCATCCCGGGGTGGCGAAACGCCTGGACGTCGAGGAACTCTGCAGCCCGCCGCTCGGCATGGAACGCGAGGCTCCCGTAGCCCGACGAGAATCGAACGCACGACGCGAGTTCGGCCGCGGCGGCGGCGAATGCATCGAGCCCCCGCTCGGCGACCCACTCGGTCGCGAAGCGCAGCTCGACGAAGCTCGCGGTCGTGTTCGCGGCTGCGGGGGCCTCGTCGCCCCAGTAGTCGAAGCCGTGCACCATCTCCTCGTCGGCCCGCTCACCGCCCTTGACGGCGACGCGCACCTCGTTGCGACTGGTCGCTCTCGTCAGGAGTCCGCGCAGCCGTGCGCGGTGCCTCGGCGTGAGCTCCTTCCATTCGTCCTTCGCCCGGTACCAACGGAGACTCTGCGCGCCCACGAGCTCGAGGTAGCGATCGTGGAGCTCGCCGACGCTCTCGGCCGCGACGACGTGGGGTTCGCGGATGAAAAAGCACAACAGCACACCGTCCCGCACGATCACGCGACCGTGGTCCTCGATTCGTAGCGGGAGGAAGTCGGCCATGATCAGAAGACACCGGACGGCGAGATCATCTGTGGGGCTGTGGGACAGCCGGTGAGCGCCTGCAGGTTCTGCCCCTGCTTCCCATCTTGCCCCCACTCCGGCTTCTTGTCCTTCGGGCAGGGGAACTTGAAGTCGTACACCCGCTTCACGTTGCCGACGGTCGGCGGACCACCGTTCGAGAGCACGACGTCGGGGAAGTTCTTGCCGGCGAGGAAGGCGGGAATCATCGCGAATGTCTTGGCGCCCAGCGACTTCGCGAGGCCGATCGCCTGGCGCACGAAGGCCCCTCGCTCGCGCGGCATGCCGTTGACCTTCTGGATCAGCTCGGGCGGCGGGCCCTTCTTGTACGCCGGGTCCGAGAACACATCCTTCTTCCCCGACTCCTTGATCTTCTTGTCGCAGCACTCGTGCTTCTCACGGCCCTTGTCGCAGCAGCGCTCGCCCTTGTCGGGATCGGGCTGACCGATCTCCTCTTCGCACTCCTGCGCGATCTTCACCAGAGCGTCCTCCATCCCCTTGACGGTGGTCGCCTGCGCGAGCGCGACCGTTCCGGAGTTGGGAGGATTGCTGTTGTCGTTGGTCGTCGCGTCGCCGAGCAGCTGGATGTTCTTGCCCTCCGCCTTGACGTCCATCGAACCCGGCGCGGTGAACTTGGCGACATCGTGCGTCGTGGCCGAGACCAACCCACCACCGGTGCCCTTCGACGCCACGTCGCCCATGCTCTTGAACGTCGAGCCCTTGATCGCGACCGCCTTGCCCTCGAACGTCACCTTCGTGGTGCACTCGGCCAGGTTGTCGCCGGACTTCGCGATGTTCGGCAGGGGCGTCGGCACGAACGGCGCCGGGGGGCCGGGCATCTTGCACACATTGGGCAGCGTGGCAGCCGCGACGCCATTGCTGCCCTTCGTGACGGGGGTACGCGGGGGGTTGACGCCGATGGTCATGACTTCACCTCACTTCACCTCTGGGAGCTCGAGGGTTGCAGCGCCGCGCGTGCCACCTTCCGAGCTGGCCCACACGAGTACGTAGCGACCGCGGGCCCAGCCACGCCGGCCGGACACTGCCGCCAATACGACGAACAAGGGGATCGACGCGGCGCCGACGTCCCCCCAACAATCCGCGGGCGCCTCGTAGGCGTTCGAATCGACGAACGGGCCCCAGTGCCGCAGCGGCACGTAGAGGAACTCCTCGCTGCGATATCGCTCGCCGTTGATGTCGCAATACGTGGTGACGACCTTCTGTCGCGGCAGCTCGAGTGGCGCGGTGGCGCGACGTATCGCGTCCGTGAGGCCTTCGCCGATGCAGATGGCGTCGCTCTTGATCCGCTTGGGCTCCTGTGTCGTCCCGATGCCGAGCACGGTGAGCAGCGGCGGCATCGCGAGCTGCCGCGCGACCGTGGATCTGCACAGCAGCACGAACCCCGCGCCTTCCCCCGGATGGAAGCCGACGCGGTTCGCCTCGTTCTGGAGCTGGCGGTTGCGATCGAGCCAGTCGATCGTGTCACAGTCGAGGTAGCTGTCGACGCCGCCGACGAGCGCCCACTCGACGGCACCCGACTCGAGCTCGCGCGCGGCGAGCTCGAGCGCGAGCGCACCCGCGGCGTGCCCGCGCGGGAAGCTGAGCACGTTGCCGAGCTCGCACACGGCTGCGGCCGCGCGCGTGAGCCCCTGCATGACACGTCGAGCGTCCGCGCCGGTCCAGCCGGGCCGCTCCTCGGGCAGCGCCACGTACAACGCGACCTTCGCCTTCGGCTGAGCGCGCAACGGCTCGCACGCCTCGTCGAGCGCCGCGGCGCCCATCCTGGCGCAGCGCTCCGCGAGCGGGAGCTTCACCTCGAGCACCCCGTCACGGGCCAGCGTCACCGGATTGCCCGTGCGGTCGATCATGAACGGATGCAGCGACAACCGCGTGAGAGCGGCTCGGACGGCGGCCGCGCTCGCGTCGGCGCACAAGCCGACCGGCGTGCGCGCCCCGACCGCGACGACACTCACCGCCACGTGCAGACCTCCGTGCCGTTCACCCGAGGATCTCCTTCTGCCGGATAATCGTGCGGTCGAGGAAGTCCATCTCGTGGTGGCACCGGAGCATCGTCTGCCAGACCATGACGACCCGGGGATGATCCGGCTCGACGATGACGGTCTGTAGATCCCCCCTGGTGTGCTTCGACTTGCCGTCGATGATCGTCTCGAACCCGAGCGCGACGCGGGGAAGATCGAACGTCAGCGCACCGGAGGGCGACATTCCGGCGACCTCGATCCGTTCGCCCCCCCGCAGGTGCGGGATGAACTGCTGATCCGCCGGCGCGCACAGGAAGAACCGAGGATCGAAGTCCACCGGCAACAGCGGCTTGCGATCGGTGAGCCACTTCGCGTCGTAGGTGCCACCGTAGTTGATCCTCGGCGTCCAGTACGAGCACACCGCGCCGAACCCGGCCGCCCCCTTGCTGCCGGGCGCTGCACCGGGGAATTCGATGTTCGCGACCGGCTTGCCGATCAGGCGTCCACGGCTCGTCGCCACGCCGGTGCCGACGGGGTTCGGCGCGAAGATCTGCTGTCGTGCCGGATCGGGCTCCTCGGCGTCGAACCCCCCGAACGCGCGCTCGTAGACGAGCGGCACCTTCACGAACGGGAGGGGAGACGACGCGACCACCTGACCGGCGAGGTCGCGCTCGTACTTCCGGTCGCCGATCACCTCGAGCACCTTCATCCGGCCACCGACACGGAGCCCGACGGTCGCCCTGGAGGTCGGGCTGCCGTTCGCCGCGACCGCGTGACCGTTCACGTAGACGTCGGTGCCGGGCTTGGTCGGGATCATGTCGGCCTCGTACTCGAGGCTCGACTTGCCGTCCTCGCCTCGGTACTTCGGCAGGAGCAACGGGGGAGACTGCTCGGCGGCGACGCTGCACGAGCCATCGGCCGCGATGTCGAATGTCGCGCGCACGGCGACCACCCAGTGCTTGACGCCGTCCTTGTCCTGGACCCACGTCCGATCGGCCGAGAACCTGGTTCGGTTGACGAGCTCCCACATCGCCGGCCTCCCTGTTGTCGCACAGTCTCGTTGCTTTCGACACCCGCGGCTTGTCCGTCGTTCGGCGGGCTGGCAAGCTGACCAACGATGGCGAACGCAGACGTGCTGGACCTCGATCGCGAGAACGTGACCGCGCTCCCGGCGGTTCGGATCGGCTGGATCGTCGGGTCGTCCGCCGAGGGGCTGACCGTCGACTTCCCTGGCAATCCAGGCGGCCCGGTCAGCGCGCGCAGCACGGTGGCGCTCGATCCCACGGCCACGCAGCGCGCGGTCGAGGCGCGACAGGGCGTGGTGCTGACGTTCGAGCGCGGGCGGGCCGATCTGCCGATCGTGCTCGGCCTCCTGCAGGCCCCCGAGCCGGCCGCGAGCCCGTGCGTTCGCATCGACGCCGACGGCAGGCGCCTCGAACTCGAGGCCAAGGACGAGATCGTGCTGCGCTGCGGCCCAGCCAGCATCACGCTGCGTCGCAACGGACGCGTGCTGATCCGTGGGTTGGCGATCGAGACGCGCGCCACCGGCCGCAACCGCATCAAGGGCGGCAGCGTCCAGATCAACTGAGGTCCCGTGGTCGACGCGACGCCCCGCGCCGGGCCGAGGGCCCATGAACCCGAGAGCATCCTCTGGGACATCGTCGAGGAGCACCTCGACGAGGCCGAGTTCTTGGTCGGCGCCTGCGAGGAGGCGAGCGATTCTCCGCTGTACACGCTTCGCCAGCTCGCCCGTGGCCCCGAGCACCGCCTGTGGGCGCACATCGATGGTCTGCTCGTGGGCGGGCCGACGACGGCGCAGCGATTTCTGCTGCCCGTGTTCGAGGGGGACGCCGAGCGTGCGCGCGCGGCCGCTGCAGCCCTCGCGCTGCTGACCGTCGACGACCGCCGATGGGGTCAGCGGCTCATCGACGAGGTCGGGACGCTCCCCGGCGCCCACGCGAGCGGCATCACGTGGGCGCTCGGCATGTGTGATCGACCGGATCTCGACGCGAGGATCAGCGACGCTCTGCGCAGAGCGGTGGGCGAGGCGCGGGCACCACTACTGAACGCCGCGGTCGCGCGAGGTGTCGATCAGAGCGGCCAGATCGACGCCTGGCTGCGGGACGACGAGCCGGCGCTTCGTCGGGCGATCGCCGCGGTCCTGCGCTTCGCACCGCGGCGCTTCGGGCCGTGGATCGACGCCGCGACCACCGACTCCGACGCCGCGCTGCGGCACGCGGCGACCGCCAGCGGCCTCGTGCTCGGCTCGCGTCACGCGTGGGACGCGGCCATGCGGCTCGCGTTCGACAAGTCGGCCCCGGACCGCGACGCGATGTCATGGGTCGCGAGCTTCGGAGACGCGCGCGTCACCGAGGGGCTCATCGACCGGCTCTCCGACGAGGACCATCGGGCCGACACACTGTGGGCGCTGGGCTTCTCGGGCCGCGTGGCGGCTGCGGACGCGTGTGCGCGTTGGCTCGCCGACGGGGACGTCGGGCCCCAGGCGGGCGAGTCCTTCGCCGCGATCACCGGCTTGGCGCGGACGGACGATCGATTCTGGCTCGACCCGGCGCCGGAGCCCGAACCCGACGAGCTGCCCCCGCTCGAGGAGGACCTCGATTCCGACCTGGCGAGCGTCGCTGCCGACGACTTGGTCCCCCCGAATCCCGAGACGATCGTCCACTGGTGGGCGCAGCGGCGCCCCTCGCTGCGCGCCGACACGCGCTACATCGCCGGCGTTCCGCTCGATCAGTCGGGCTTGCTCCGTGCGTTGGGCGAAAGCTCGACCTGGCGCCGGCACGGAATCGCGTTCGAGCTGCTCGTCCGCACGCACGGCCTCGCGCGCGTGCAGACACGCATGTCGACACAGGCCCAGTCACGGCAGCTGGAGGCGCTCGCCGGCCTGCCGCGCATCGACGGCAACCGCCCCTTCGGTCAGTTCTGACGCGCGCAGCGAGAGCGACGCGGTGCGAGCAACGCGTCGTCGCGTAGGATCGAGCCCGCCGCCGCGTGCGACAACGATCACGGTACGCCGTCGTGCGTGGTGCCATCGAACGTCACGCCACCCGAGCCGGGGATCGTGAACGGCGAGCCCGACCCGCGGAGGCTCACCCGCGCGCCGCTACTCGCTGCGGAAGTACGCGCGCCCCGACAGCACACTCACCACGCCGCGCGCCCGCGGCTGCGAGGACGTCTGCAGCCGCAGCGTCTCCTCCGGGCCACCCGCACGCACGTTCTCGATCTGGAAGTGCACCTGCGGGAACGGCTCGATGCTGCGCAGGTACTCCAGCGAGTAGGCGCGGGCCTCGTCCTCGTTGGTCGCGAGCACCGTGAAGCCGGTCGTGTAGCCGCGGGCGTCCGAGGGCCAGTGCTCGGGGGCCTGCGGCGCCGCGGGGCCCTGGGGCAGGGCCTGCGCGCGGGCGGTCACGGTGAACGCGGTGACCTCGGAGGTGCCGCCGGCCACGATCGGCGCGGGCCCGTGGTCGGCCTCGTTCAGCGTCTCGAGCATGTGCGCGGTGATCCAGTCGCGCTGGCCGGCGACGCGCGCGACCTCGCGGGCCTCGGCGTGGCGCGAGCGCTTCCACAGCGAGTCGAAGACCTCTTCGCAGACCAGGCTCGCGTAGCTCGTCGACAGGTGCGCGCCGTCGATGGCGGCGAGCCGGTCGATCGCGCCGTAGAGCAGGCCGAGGGCCTTGTCCAGATCGGGCTCGGGCTGACCCAGCGTCCACGACCCGAGCACGGCCAGCGTCAGCGGGCTCCGCGGGTCGGCGTCGTGGGCCCGCTGCATCGAGACGAAGGCCTCGTCGGCCTGACCCATGCGGAACTGCGTGATCGCCAGGTTGTACCAGGCGCCGCTGTGGCTGGCGTCGAGGGAGAGCGCGGTGCGGAAGCGTTCGATCGCCTCGTCGAACGCGTCGAGATCCGACAGGCAGATGCCGTGCTCGACGAGCATCTCGACCGAGAGCGGATCCTCGTCGAGGAACGCGTCGTAGATCTCCTCGGCCTCTTCGAGCCGGCCCGTGCGGCGCAGCAGGGCGCCGAGGGCCGCGTTGGCCTCGAACAGCGTGGGACCGTCCTCGTCGACGTCGAGCGCCTCGCGGTAGCACTCCTCGGCCGCGACCTCGTCGCCGAGGCGCTCGAGCACCGCACCGAGGTTGTAGTGCTGCAGCGCGCCGCCGGCCTCGACCTCGATCGCCTTCGCGAACGCGTCGCGGGCATCCTCGAGTCGACCGCTCAGGTCGTAGACGTTGCCGAGCGCGATGAGGACGTCCGCCTCGCCCGGCAGCTCGTCGGCCGCACGCTCGGCCAACACGCGCGCGTGCTCGAGATCCCCCGTGTCGCACAGGCCACGGATCCACATGCAGTACAGCGGGATCCGATCTTCTTGCGGGAGCTCGGGCTCCCACGAACTCCGGAGCATCCTGACCGCCGAGCGAGCCGCACCTTCATCGAGGAGGGTGGCCGCGGCGTCGAGCTGAGGGCGAATCGACATCGTTGAGCAGCTACAGTGTTGTTGCACGACCACGCGCGCGTGGCAATTGCCCCGGCCTGGCCGCATGCGGGCCGCGTGCGACCGTGCGCGGCGGCCCCGATCGCGCCCGCGCGGCTTTGCCCGCGGGACGCGTGCTCGTGCTCGTGCCGCGTCCATCGGCGTGGTGGGGGTGGCTCCATGCTCCGCGCACGCGTGAACGTGCTCGTCGGGCGCCCACGGCGCCCGCGCACCGAACACGCGTTCGCGCCGAGTTCGGCGTCGGGGCGCCTGCGATTCGACGCGACGCGACGCGACGTCCGTAGGGTCGTGCAGCTCACCACGTGATCTCGCCTCCATCGCCCGAACGCTGTCCCCATGGCCGTTGCCGCCACGTCCCCGCGGGACATCAAAGTGCGACGGTTTCGCGAAGGACGACTCCGCGCGAGGTATCGTCGACGGCATGAAGCGCCTGACGCTGACCCGTGCATGCATCGCCCTGGGGCTCGCCACCCTCGCCTCCGCCGCCGGCACCGCCGAGGCCGCGACCGTCCCCGCGCGGATCGTGCTGCGCGTCGGCGACACCCCCACCGGCGACGCCGCGGTCACGACCATCGGCCCGCCGTTCGTCAACGCCGCGGGCGAGGTGACCTTCTCCGGCGAGCTCGACGATGGCGACAACTACGTCTTCGTCGGCAACGACGTCGTCTGGCTCGGGAGCAACGACGCCGTGGTGTCGCTCACCGCGCCGGAGGCGTGGGTCGACAGCAACGGCGCGGGAAATTTCGTGTACTCCCCCGACGCCGACGGCGACGACGCGATCTACACCGACCAGGGCCTGCTCGCCGCGGCGGGGCAGCCGGCGGTCGGCCACCCGGCGCCGGCGGTCTACGGCTTCCACATCGCGCCGTCGATGACGGCGGATGGCACGGTCCGCTGGATCTCGGGCATCGATCTCGACGCCGACGGCGACGTCGACGGGCGCACCGCCTACGTCAGCACCGATGGCACGCCCGCCACGATCACCGCGCTGTTCAGCAGCGGCGACATCCTCGGTGGCTTGACCCTCGACACGACCCCCGGCTCGATCGACAACGACTACGCGGTCTCGGAGGACGGCGAGCACTCGATCCAACTCGTCGAGACCGACGGCGCCAACGACACCGACCAGTGGGCCTACGTCGACGATACCCTGGTGTTCCGCGAGGGCGATGCCACTGGCTTCGGCACGGGGTGGGAGAACTTCGACCTCGTGACGATCAACAACCAGGGCGAGTACCTGGTGTCGGGCGACGACGACGGCCCCTTCGGGACCGACGAGATGCTGAGCTACTTCGGTGACGTCGCGGTGCGCGAGGGCGACGTCGTCGATGGCGTGACGTTGGGCGCGCCCGCGACCCTGCGCTTCATCTCGATCACAGACCTGCGCCAGGCCGTGTACGCGTGGGGCTACCAGGGCCCCACCGGCTTCCGCGAGACGGTGTTCTTCGCCTGCGATGCGACCAACCTCGCCGACGCGCAGGCGATCGTCACCACGGTCGACGACGGCCTCGACGTCGACGAGGACGGCGGCACCGACTACGGCCTGGGCGATCTCGCCTTCGGCACCCCGACCGCCAGCCGAGCGATGGGCGAGACGCAGTTCGTCTACGTCCCGCTGCAGCTCGAGGACGGCAACACCGTGCAGGTGGCGATGATCGAGCTGCCGGTGACATGCTGCGGCAACGGCGTGGTCAACCCGTTCGAGACCTGCGACGACGCCAACGACGACGACACCGACGCGTGCATCAGCACCTGCGTCGACGCCAGCTGCGGCGACGGCTTCGTCTGGCTCGACATGGAGGAGTGCGACGACGGCAACGCCGACGACACCGACGCGTGCCCGACCACCTGCGTCCCGGCGAGCTGTGGCGACGGCTTCGTCCGCGACGGCGTCGAGGACTGCGACGACGGAAACGCCGACGACACCGACGCGTGCACCTCCACCTGCGTCGCGGCGGCCTGCGGCGACGGCTTCGTCCAGGAGGGCGTCGAGGACTGCGACGACGGCGACGACGACGACACCGACGAGTGCACCTCCACCTGCGTCGCGGCGGCCTGCGGCGATGGCTTCGTCCAGGAGGGCGTCGAGGACTGCGACGACGGCAACGTCGAGGACGACGAGGTCTGTCTCGCCGACTGCACGCTGCCCGGCGGCGGATCGACGGGCGGCTCGGACACCGGCACCAGCCCCGACACCAGCGCCGGCAGCGTGAGCGACTCGGTGACGGACAGCGCGAGCGGAACCGACGGTGACACCGACGCCAGCGAGGGCGGCATCGAGGGCTCCGTGGGCCCGATCGACACCAGCGGCGACGAGACCGGTGCCGCGACCGACGACGACGGCGGCTGCGGCTGCACCAGCGACGCGCCCTCCGACGGCCGACGCGTGCTCCTCGGACTCGCGCTGCTGGGCCTCGCGCGGCGACGCCGACGGACGTAGTCGATCGGGCGGGTGGACGCCTGCCCTCGCGCTCACCGACTCAGGCCGGGGACACCGAGCTGTTCGGCGAGGGCGAGGGCGCGCTGGACGAGGAGCCGGCCCATCGGCGTGCGGGCGAACGTCATCGCGGCGCCGAAGAGCTCGCTGACGGTCGAGATCAGCAGACGCGCGCGTTGTTGCCCGTGGGTGGGATCCTGGACCATCGCAAAGAGGACCCCCAGGTGTACCAACCAAGCCGCGTAGCCCGCCATCGCCCGCAGCTCGGGTGACGCGTCGGTGTCGTCGAAGATGGCCTCGAACACCGCAATGCTCCGCCTGCGGAGGCGCTCGGTCGGCTTGCCGAACAGCGACAGGGGATGGGTTGGATCCGCGAGGTGCCCGAGCTGCGCGGCGATGATCTTGCGGTCCTTTCGCACGATGTCGACCTTCGTCGACAGTGCCCGCTCCATCCGCGCGGCGACCGAGTCGGGTGGAGCGTCGGCCAAGCGGCGCTCGTGCTCGTCCTGCATCCACTCGTAGTAGGCCGCGACGATCGCGTCCTTCGACGGGAAGTAGTGGTAGGCCGCGCCGAGGGACAGGCCCGCAGCGTCGGCCACATCGCGCATCGTCGTCTGCGCCACGCCCTTCTTGCGGAAGGAGGCGAGGGCGCTGGTGAGGACCAGCTGCCGGGTGGCCTCGCCCTTGGTGAGGGACTCGCCGTCGTGCTTCGGCATCGCTCCGCCTCTACACCACCGCGAGCCAGCCGTGCAGGGCGACGACGCCGAGGACGAGCGCGGCGGCTCCGGCCTCGATCCATCGGGTCCGCGCGGGGGTCGACACCCGAGCGAGGGCGACATCGTGCACGAGGAACCCCGCGCACGCGGCCCAGGCGACGGCAATCCACCGGTTGGCGTGGCGCGCCATCGCTCCGGCCTCGGCGAGCAGGTGGGGCGAGAGGGTCGCCGCCGCCGCAGCCACGAGCGCCGCGATCCACACCGCGACCGCGCCCGCCCAGAGCAGTCGACGCGTCGCCGGCGGGAGCCCCTGCATCCTCCGGCGCCATCGCTCGAGGGCCGGCGACGCGAGGCCACCGAGGGCGAGCAGGAGCTGCAGGAGCGCGCTCGTGCCGACGAGCACCTCGTTCGGGGTGAGGTGGACGTGCGCCCAGGGATCCTCGAAGAGCCCGAGCACGCGATTGACCACGACGAGCAGGCTGCCGCCGGCGACGACCCCGAGCACGCTCGCGGCGATCCAGAGCGCCGCGGAGCCCAGCCGCGATCGGCCGAACCCGGGGCGGAGGGCACGCAGCGCGATCCAGCCCGCACCGAACCCGACCGAGGCGCAGAACCAGAGGATGATCCCCAGGATGTAGAGCCAGAGCAAGTAGACCCAGATGGCGAACACCGAGAGCATGACGCGCTCCAACGAACGTTTTTGAACACCGTTCAACACTGGGATAGCACGCGCGGAATCGCTGTCGACCACAAAGTGAACCACGTTCAAAACTCCCGCCTGAACCGCGGTGGCGGTCCACCTCCCCGAGCCGGGGCGGGGCGTCGACGCCCACGAACCAACGGCGCCCGACGGGGTCGCCCCGTGCTACCGTGCGATCGTGCGTCGAACGGCCCTGGGCTTCGCCATCGTCCTCGGCTGTGCCGGGGGCGCGGAGCCGTCCGGTGGGCCGATCTCGACCGGCGTGGGCTCGGCCGGCCCGTCGACGACGCCCGGCTCCTCCGATAGTGGCAAGGACGACACGACGCCGACGACGACGGGCGGCGACGGCGACGGCGACGACGAGTCCGGGCTGGCGTCCAGCTCGGGCGACGCGGAGGGGTCCTCGTCGTCGAGCGGCGACCCGAGCGTCGCCGACGCGTCGAGCAGCAGTGACGACGGCAGCGTGCCGCCGGAGTGCCCGAACCCCGTCACCTGCGACGCCGCCGAGGTGATCGGCATGGTCAGCGGCGACGAGCCCTCCGACGACCTGGTCGCCGCGGGGACCGACGCGACGTGGCTCACCTTCCAGGTCACCGAGGACAACGACGGCGTCGTCGGCGAGTCGGTGTCGTTCACCGTGACCCTCACGAGCCCCGCGAGCGTCGACTACGATCTGTACGTGTATCGCGGCGCCGCCGGGGGCCCGACCGGCTGTAGCGGTGTCCTCGATTCCTCGACCTCGTCGGGGCCGACCGACGTCGTGCACATGAGCTGGGGCGAGGGCGGGGTCGCGAACGGCATCGACGACCGCGCCTGGGTCGCGGTCGAGATCGTGCCGAAGAACGCGTGCCCCGACGGCTCGCAGTGGTCGCTCGACGTCGAGGGCGACAGCTGATCACCGGCGGAGCACTACCCCGCCCGGAGCATCGATCGCGGGGATCATGATCCGGCGGCGGCCGCGCGGTTCGCGGGCGTGATCCGATCGTCGTTGGTCCGACTCTACCGGGGTCGACCATGGCCCATCGACGCTCCACCCGATCCACTACCATCTGCGCCGGCCGAACCCGATGGCGCCCGGGCATCCTTCCGCTCGCGGGCCTGCTGTTGGTCGCGTGCATCGAGGGCCCCGCGCCCGAGCTCGTCGTGCGGGCACATCCCGATCGGCCCGCGCCGACCGAGAGCGCGATGATCGCGATGATCCCGACCTCCCAACCGCCGCCCACGTCGCCGGCTGCCCCCAAGGGTCAACCGCTGCGTGGCGGTTACGTGCTGACCCACGAGCATCCGACGGCCGCGATGGCCTTCGGCGGCAACTATGCGTTCACAGGCGCCAACGGCAACTACAAGAACGGCGTGATGGAGAAGGGCTACACCGCAGAGTGCGGCGGGTGCAAGGCCGGCCAGAAGTGCGACCACGGTGAGGCCAAGGGCAGCTTCACCGCCGCGCTCGGGGCCCTTGGCGCGGACATGGGCGATCACAGCAGCCACATGGGCCCCGTGCACGACAGCAACTCGCACATGCGCTACAGCACCGAGTGGATCAAGGAGGCCCACGATCCAACGGAGCCGTAACTGCAGAACACGCGGCTGCAAATCATGGTCGCGTTCGCCGTGGAGAGCGAGGCGATGTGCGAGCAATTGTACTACGCCAACGAAGGCAATGGCGGCCCCGGCGGGAACGGCTACGCGTGCACTCGCGGCGACAGCATCAAATCGCTCGACCGACAGCTGGCCGCATTGAAGGACTGGGCCAAGGCCAACGCCTCGTGGATGGAGGTCGCGTACTCGGCCGCGGACGCTCGCCGCATCGTCAATGCTGGAAAGCTGGCAATCGTGCTCGGCATCGAGTCGGACTATGCTTTCGGGGCCGAGAATCGCACCTTCGATCCGGTCGATCGTCTCGAGCACTACTACGATCTCGGCGTGCGCACATTCTATCTCGCACACAAGGTCAACAGCCGGCTCTCGGGCGCCGACATCTACCGCTCCAAGTCGGAGACCGGCGGCAAGATCATCCGCGCCACACAGGCCCTCGCCGGCTGCTTCTACGTCGACGACGCCGTCGCCGGCTTCCCGCTCGAGAACGGGAGCGGCCACGCGTTCTGCGACAACACCTGCGGCAAGGGCGGATTCAAGGGCGGCAAGATCACCGATGCCTGCGTGATGAAGTACAGCGAGCTCTCCGAGGCCAACTACCTCGACTACTTCCTCGGCCATGGCGACGACTGGTTCAACGGCTTCGACGTCTACCCCAAACCACCGGGCTTCTCCGGCTCGGCGGGCAGCCGCGACGATCACGGGGTCGAGCGCAACAATCTCGGGCTGTCGCACGACGGCGAACGCGTGGTGCGGGCGGCCATGCGCCGGGGGATGATCATCAACATCGATCATGTCTCGAGCCGCGCGCGCGCCGACATCGACCGCATCTCGAAGGACTTCGGCGTGTATCCGATGAACGCCCTACACAACAACCCCAACGAGATGCTCGTCGCGAACAACCACGGCGAGCATCAGACCCCAGGAGCGAACGAGTACGACTTCGACGACACGGAACTCCAGCAGATCAAGCGCAGCGGCGGGTTCTTCGGCGTGCGCGTCCGGAACGTGTCAACAAGTTTGAAGCCAGTTGGTTCGGAGTTCACCCCCGAGTTGCGTAGCCACACGCGGATCTAGAACGTGAAAAGCCGGAAGAACGCCGCCTGGGACGGTCTGAGAAGCGGTTTCCCGACCAGCCTCTCGAACGTACAGGAACGAACTTCCGGTG
>JBIJCC010000149.1:0-22437 GCA_044344875.1 Nannocystaceae bacterium | reverse complement strand
TCTACAACCGCCATCGACGCCACTCCACCCTCGACATGGTCAGCCCAGCCGACTTCGAAGATTTTCATCGACGTAACGCTGCTCAGGCAGCATAACCAACCTGTCCATCAAATCGGGGCAAGGCCAACCTTCGACACGACCGCGTGCGAAGGTGGTGTTCCGGCCGAGTGGACGTGCAACCCCGGGTTCTTCGGGACCGATGACGGCTGCGACTGTGGCTGCGGTGCGGCCGACCCCGACTGCATCGACGCGACGCTCGACTCGTGCGACTTCTGCGACAACCCGGGCTCGTGCTCGGACCTCGCCTGCGACGCGATGCCGCCGATCGATCCCGACAACAACGCGGTCTGCCTGTAAGAATTCCTGCGGTTCGCCGTGAAGGCCGTCGGGGGTGACCTCGGCGGCCTTCAGTCGTGATGCGGTGGGAACTCACGCTTCAACTGATGGATTTGACCGTGGGTGTGGCGCCCGGCTAGGATCGCTTTCCTCGGATGCAACGCCGCGCGTACGCGGCCGACAGGACGCCTTGCCATGAACGACCCCGCCTGCCGTGTGCTCCTCGCCCTCTGCTCTCTACCCGCCTGCTACTCGCCGAACGAAACGCTCACCACCGGCCAAGCCGGCGACGGAACCGAGGGCGTGTCCGAGGGCGCCGTTGACTCATCCACCCAAGGTGTCGATACGTCGGCCGGCTTGGACTCGGTCTCCGAGTCGACGAGCAGCGGTCAGGCGGATGGGACGTCGGGTACGCTGGAGACGTCGGACACGGAATCCACGACAACCTCGGCCACCGGCCCTGCGTGCGGCGATGGTACCGTGGACGTTGCTGAGGCCTGCGACGACGGCGTGAACGACGGCGCCTATGGCGGCTGCCTCCCCGGTTGCGTCGGACTCGCTCCTCGGTGCGGCGACGCGGTTGTGCAGCCGGTGGAGTCGTGTGACGACGGCAACGGGGTTGACGCCGATGGATGCAACGTGGACTGCGTCGTCAGCGGGTCTGAGCGATGGACGGAGACCTACTCCGGGGCGGGGAGCTACGGCCTCGATGCGAACGCGGTAGCGGCAGGTCCTGGCGACGACGTGTACGTCGCGGGCAGTGAGGTGGTCGCAGGCGGTTCTCAAGCATGGCTCCGCCGCCTCGACCTCGATGGAAACGGAGTCTGGGAAGAGACGTACTTCGACAACGAGGCCTCGGCCACTGTCGCCCACGGCTTGGACGTCGATGCTGCGGGCGTCGCCTACTTCGGCGGTCTCGCCGACTACGGTGGAAACCTCGGCGCGCACGGCTGGCTCCGGGCCCATGACGATGCCGCCGCGCTCGTGTTCAGCCATGACGCGGGGCCAGAGGTGTTCGATGTCGGCGTGAGCGAGGACGGGAACGCCGCATTGGTCGCCAGCTCCGTCGCGCTGTTTGGCTTCCCGGGAGAACCCCGAGGGCCCTTGCTGACCCGACGCTTGGCGGCGCTCGGCGACACCCTGTGGTCCGAGGAGCTGGACCCACTCCCGGCTGTTGAACCCTACGCGCAGCGTCTGGCCGTCGACTCGAACGAGGGCATCGTGGTCGTCGCGAACTTCCGAGCCGAAGGGACCCCTCAGGCGTGGCTGCGGAAGTTCACCGCGAACGGGACGGTGGTTTGGACAGAGACGATGGATGCCTCAGGCCATCAGGAGCGGACGTGGCTTGGGGTTGCCTGTGGGCCCGATGACGAGGTCGTCGTTGTCGGGACGGTCGACGATGAAATGTGGATGCGCCTCTTCGATGAGGATGGGGTCGAGCAGTGGACGGTCACGGATGCATCGCCGGGCGGCGTCGCCTTTGTCAACGCTGCGATCGACGACGATGGGAACATCGTCGTCGCAGCGGACGAGGGGGACGTCGGCACCGTCCGGAAGCTCTCCTCCATCGGCGTCGAGCTCTGGTCCACCACGATCCCCGACTTCACCCCCACCGACGTCGCCATCGACTCCCAGCAGAACATCCTCGTCTCCGGCAACGGCGACGGCGATGGTTGGGTCCGCAAGCTGGCTCCGTGAACCCCGGGGTCCACGTTGCCAGCTCGTCTGCGGTGCCGAGGGCCGGACTTGAACCGGCGACCTAGGGGTTATGAATCCCTCGCTCTAACCACCTGAGCTACCTCGGCAGTGGTGAGGCCCGGCGTTATGCGGCAGGCCGGGACGGCCGTCAAGTCGCGGGACGCCGGAGGGGCGCGGTGGGGTGGGGCGTCGTTCTCGCGGGACCAGGGTCTGCCCCCGTGCTCGCCCGACCTGCGGCGACGCCGGGGCAGCCGTGACCAAACACATCGTACCGGAACCAGGGCGCGTGCTAGAGCGGTGAGGTCGGCGAGTCCGTGCGCCCTTGCCTGAAGTGGGCCGGCGCCACCGCGACGGAGGTCTACAGAGCCATGTCACGCGATGTCGTCATCGTCAGTGCCGCCCGCACGCCCATCGGTAGCTTCGGGGGCGCCCTCGCTTCGCTGCCCGCACCCCGCCTCGGGGCAGCGGCGATCAAGGCCGCCCTGGCCCGCGCCAACGTCGAGGGCGCCGACGTCGGCGAGGTCTTCATGGGCTGCGTGCTCCCGGCCGGACAGGGCCAGGCGCCCGCTCGCCAGGCCACGATCCACGCCGGCGTCCCCAACCACGTCGGTGCGGTGACCGTCAACAAGGTGTGCGGCTCGGGCCTGCGCACCGTGATGATGGCCGCCAGCGCGATCAAGGCGGGCGACGCCGAGATCATCGTCGCGGGCGGCATGGAGAGCATGTCGAACGCGCCGTACTACCTGCCCCAGGCGCGCACCGGGTACCGCATGGGCCACGGCCAGCTCGTCGATGGCATGATCTTCGACGGCCTGTGGGATCCGTACAAGGACTACCACATGGGCATCGCGGGCGAGCTGTGCGCCAGCGAGCGGAAGATCGATCGCGAGCGCCAGGATGCCTTCGCGACCGCGAGCTACCAGCGCGCGCAGACGTCGGTCCGCGAGGGCCTCTTCAAGGACGAGATCGTGCCGGTCGAGATCGCCGGCAAGAAGGGCGACACCACGATCGTCGCCGACGACGAGGAGCCGTTCCGCGGTGCCATCGACAAGCTCGCAGGGCTGCGCCCGGCGTTCAAGAAGGACGGCACGATCACGGCCGGCAACGCTTCGACGATCAACGACGGCGCGGCCGCCCTCGTGGTGATGAGCGCGGACGAGGCCAAGCGCCGCGGTCTCTCGCCGCTCGCCCGCATCGCCGGCTATGCCGGTGCTGCAGGCGCCCCGGAGTGGTTCACCACCGCCCCGGCCAAGGCGATGCAGAACCTGCTCACGAAGACCGGGCACAAGGTCTCCGACGTCGACCTGTGGGAGATCAACGAGGCCTTCTCGGTCGTCGCGCTGGTCAACCAAGACGAGCTCGGCATCGCCTCCGACCGCCTGAACGTCCGCGGCGGCGCGGTGGCCCTGGGCCACCCGATCGGCGCCTCCGGGGCGCGGATCCTGACGACCCTCGTCTACGCCCTGCGGCAGATGGGCAAGCAGCGCGGCGTCGCCTCGCTGTGCATCGGCGGCGGCGAAGCGGTCGCGCTGATGGTGGAGGTGATGGCATGAGCACGTCCATCGACACGATCGGGGTCCTGGGCGCGGGGCAGATGGGCGGCGGCATCGCGCAAGTCGCCGCGTCGCGGGGCCTGAAGGTCCTGCTCGCCGACATCGATCGCGCCGCGGCCGAGGCCGGCAAGGTGAAGATCGGCAAGGCCCTCGGACGCCTGGTCGAGAAGGGCAAGCTCGCCGCCGAGGAGCGCGACGCCGTGCTCGCCCGCATCGAGCCCGTGGACTCGGTCGCCGCGTTCGCGTCCGTCGACCTCGCCGTCGAGGCCGCGACCGAGAACATCGAGCTGAAGAAGAAGCTCATGATCGGCCTGGATGCCGCGTGCAAGCCCGGCGCGATCCTGGCGACCAACACCAGCTCGATCAGCATCACGCTGCTCGCCGCGACGACCAAGCGCCCCGAGCAGGTCGTCGGGATGCACTTCATGAACCCGGTGCCGGTGATGGAACTCGTCGAGGTCATCCGCGGCCTCGCGACGTCGGACGCCACCTACGACGCGACGATCGCCCTGGCGACGCGCATGGGCAAGGTCACCGTCACGAGCAAGGACTGCCCCGGCTTCATCGTGAACCGCGTGTTGATCCCGCTCATCAACGAGGCCTGCTTCGCGCTGCAGGAGGGCTTGGGCACCGCGGCGGACATCGACCTCGGCGTGAAGAAGGGCCTCAACCACCCGATGGGCCCGCTCGAGCTCGCCGACCTCATCGGCCTCGACACCTGCCTGGCGATCGCGGACGTGCTGCACCAGCAGCTCGGCGACGACAAGTACCGCGCGGCGAACAACCTGCGCATGCACGTCGCGGCGGGCTGGCTCGGTCGCAAGACCGGCCGCGGCTTCTACGACTACGGGAATCGGTGACGTCGATGGCCTACGAGACGATCCTCGTCGAGGACCGCGGTGCGGTGCGCGTGGTGACGATCAACCGTCCCGCGGTGCTCAACGCGATCGATGCGCAGGTGATCGCCGATCTCACGGCGGTGCTCGAGGAGACCGCCGGTCGCGAGGACGTGCGCGCGCTGCTGCTCACGGGCGCGGGTGAGAAGGCGTTCGTCGCCGGGGCCGACATCGCGGCGATGGGCGAGATGACCCCGGAGCAGGCCTTGGCGTTCGCCGCGCGCGGCCACGCCGTCGGGGACCTGCTCGCGGGCCTGCGGATCCCGACGCTCGCGGCCGTGAACGGCTTCGCGCTCGGGGGCGGCTGCGAGCTGGCGCTCGCGTGCGACTTCATCTACGCCGCCGAGCACGCCAAGTTCGGACAGCCCGAGGTGAAGCTCGGGGTGATCCCGGGCTTCGGCGGCACCCAGCGGCTGTCGCGGCGCGTCGGACTCGCCCGGGCCCTCGAGCTGTGCTTGAGCGGCGCCATGGTCGACGCCAACGAGGCGCTGCGGCTGGGCCTGGTCAACCGCGTGGTCCCGCGCGCCGAACTCGCGACGGCCGCGATGGCCACGCTCGAGACGATCGCCCAGATGGCCCCGCAGGCGATCGCGACGTGCAAGGCGGTGCTGCACCGCGGCGCCGAGTTGCCCCTGGCCGAGGCGAACCGACTCGAGCGCGAGGGCTTCGCTGCGCTGTTCGCCACCGCCGATCAGAAAGAGGGCATGGCCGCCTTCTTGGCCAAGCGTCCGGCGAACTTCACCGGCCGCTGACCCGCGCTCCGACCACGCCACGACGCTCGCGGCGGGGTGGCCCGCGCCGGGCGGACGCGGTACGCTCCGACGCGGCGATGGACCTGACGCTCTCCGAGGAACACGAAGCGCTCGTGCGAATGGTGCGCGAGTTCGCCGTCCGCGAGGTCAAGCCCGCGGCCGCCGAGATCGACCAGCACTCGCGCTTCCCGACCGAGCTCGTGGCCCGCATGGGCGAGCTCGGGCTCATGGGGATCGAGGTCCCCGTCGAGTACGGCGGCAGCGGCCTCGATTCCATCGCGTACGTCCTCGCGATGGAGGAGGTCTCGGCCGCCTGCGCCTCGACGGGCGTCATCATGAGCGTGAACAACTCGCTGGTCTGCGACCCGCTGGTGAAGTTCGCGACCGAGGAGCAGAAACAGCGCTGGCTCGAGCCGCTGGCCTCGGGGCGCAAGCTCGGCTGCTTCATGCTCTCGGAGCCCGAGGCCGGCTCGGACGCCGCCGCCCAGCGCACCATTGCGGTGCCCGACGGCGACGGCTGGATCATCGAGGGCACGAAGAACTGGATCACCAATGGCCCCCAGGCCGACACCGGCATCCTGTTCACGATGACCGATCGCGCCGCGGGCCATCGCGGCATCACGGCGTTCGTCGTCGACTTGAACGCGCCGGGTGTCACCCGTGGCCACAAGGACGACAAGCTCGGCATCCGCGGCAGCCACTCGTCGCAGGTGGTGTTCGAGGGCTACCGCGCCGGGCCCGAGCAACTGCTCGGCAAGGTCGGCGAGGGCTTCAAGGTCGCGATGTCGACGCTCGACTGCGGTCGCATCGGCATCGCTGCGCAGGCCCTCGGGATCGCCCGCGCGGCGTTCGAGACCGCGGCTGCATATGCCTGCGTGCGTCGGACCTTCGGCAAGCGCGTCATCGACCACCAGGCGATGGGCTTCATGCTCGCGGACATGGAGACCGAGCTCGAGGCCGCGCGGCTGCTGACGATGCGGGCGGCTGCAGCCAAGATGGCCGGGCGCCGCCACAGTCGCGAGTCGTCGATGGCCAAGCTCTACGCCTCCGAGACCGCCAACCGCCTGGCGAAGGCCGCCATCCAGATCCACGGCGGCAACGGCTACGTCACCGAATTCCCGGTCGAGCGTTTCTACCGCGACGCGAAGATCACCGAGATCTACGAGGGGACCAGCGAGATCCAACGCCTGGTGATCGCTGCCGACCTCCTCAAGGCCTGACCCAAGGAGACCCGCCATGATCCGCATCCACGCCCCGTCGCTCGCGTTGCTGATGTCCGTCACCGCCCTGGGCGCCGTCGGCTGCAAGAAGCAGGACACGGATAGCCCGGACGTCGCCGGGAACTTCCGCGACCAGAACAAGTACAAGGGCGACATCGTCACCGGCACGTACGCCGACAAGCACGACGATCAGGGCAAGGGCATCCAGCCCAACACCCTGCGTTCGATCGAGGACACGATCAACAACAGCTACGAGAAGGATTTCTCGCGCTGCCTCGAGGACGAGATGGCCGTCGCCGACACCCGCTTCATGCGCTCGGCGTTCAGCGTCGAGTTCAAGATCGACACCTCGGGCAAGTCGAGCAACGCGAAGATCCTCCGCATCTGGCTGAAGAAGCAGAACGCCAAGGGCACCGACATCGGCGAGGTCCCGGCCGACAACCTGAGCAAGTGCATCGTGGACGCGATCGGCGAGTGGGTCTTCGATCCGGCCCCCGAGGTCGATCACATCCACACGTACCAGGGCCAGATCGGCGAGGCGTTCTAGCTCCGATGTTCGACATCGAACCCGACTCCGTCGAGCACGAGGTCCGCGCGCGGGCGCGGAGCCTCGCCGCCGAGATCCTCCGACCGCGCGCCGCCGAGCTCGATCTGCGCGGCGGCTTCCCCCGCGAGAGCGTGCTGGCGCTGTCCGCTGCGGGGCTGATGGGCGTGAACGTGCCGCGCGAGCTCGGCGGGCTCGGGGCCGGGGCGCTGTCGTACAGCGTCGCGGTCACGGAGCTGGCCCACGCGTGCGCGGCGACCACGGTCGCCCTGTGCGTGAACAACATGGTGGCCGAGGTCGTGACGCACTTCGGCACGCCGGAGCAGCGCCTCATCCACGTGCCCAAGCTCTGCAACGGCGAGCACGTCGTGGGGGCCTTCGCGCTCTCCGAGGCCGGGGCCGGCAGCGATCCGGCCGGGATGCGCACGCGGGCGCGGCGGACCGATCGCGGCTGGGTCATCGACGGCAGCAAGCTCTGGATCACCTCGGGCAGCGATGCGGGCCTCTTCGTGGTCTGGGCCAAGACCAGCGACGATCCGGGCGCCCGTGGCATCTCGACGTTCCTGGTACCCGGCGACACGCCGGGGGTCACGCGCGGCAAGCCGGAGCACAAGCTCGGGCTGCGCGGCAGCACCACGTGCGCCATCGAGTTCTCGGGCGTCGAGGTCGGCCCCGACGCGCTGCTCGACGACGTCGGCAAGGGCTTCCGCGTGGCGATGATGGCCCTCGACGGCGGTCGCATCGGCATCGCGTCGCAGGCGATCGGCATCGGCCGCGCCGCGACCGAAGCCGCGTCGCGCTGGGCGGCGGAGCGCTACGGTGTGCACGGCGTGCCCCAGGGCGTCTCCTTCGCCCTGGCCGACAGCGCCACGGAGCTCGACGCCGCGGCGCTGTTGACCCTGCGCGCCGCGTGGCTCAAGCGCGAGGGCCGGCCGTTCTCGCACCAGGCGAGCATGGCCAAGCTGATGGCGAGTGAGAAGGCGTTCGCGGCATGCAACCGGGCCCTCGCGATGATGGGGCCCGAGGGCCAGGATCTCGACTCGCCGGTGGAGCGGTTCTTCCGCGACGTCCGCGTGACGATGATCTACGAGGGCACCAGCGAGGTGCAGCGCCTGGTCGTGTCGCGGGACATCGCGAGGCGCTTCGAGGAGGCCCGGTGAACTGGTCGCCGCACGTGGAGGCGCTGCTCGGCGCCGTCGGGCCCCTGGGCAACCGCGAGTTCGCCCCCCACGCGGCCCGCTGGGACGACACCGGGCTCGACGGCGACTTGGCGGCGAAGTGCGGCGAGTGGGGCCTGTTCGGACTGAGCGCGCCCGAGGCCAGCGGTGGCGCGGGCGTGGGGATGCTCGGCGCCGTCGCGGTGATCGAGGACATCGCGGCGCACAGCGGATCGCTGGCGATCCGCGTCGCGATGCACGAGGCGGCGGCCGTGGGCCTCGCCCTCGGCCTCGGCGACGACGACCTGCTCGGGCGCGTGCTCGCGGGCGTCGGATTCGTCGGCTGGTGCGGGGCGAGCCGGGGTGTATCGGCGCAGACCGACCCGCGTGCGCGCCTGCAGGGCGCGGCGCGGATGGTGCCCGCCGACCGCGACGTCGTCGTGCTCGGGCAGGGGCCGAAGGGAGCGGTGGTCGGCCTCGTGGCCGCCGATCAGATCGGCCAGCGTCGGCGACGTTCGGCGTCGGGCCTGTGCGCTGCGGGCTGGTCGGACCTCGACCTCGACGTCGAGCCGACCCACGTCGGCGACGACGCGCTGGCGCAGTGGCTGTCGGCGCGGGTCTCCGTGGCGATCGCGGCCACGGCCTGCGGGCTGGCCCGCGCGGCGATCACCCGCGCGGTGGAGTACGCCCGCGTGCGCGAGCAGTTCGGGCAGGCCATCGCGAACTTCCAGGCGATCCAGTGGAAGGTGGCGAACAGCGCGACCGAGCGCGACGCCGCGTGGATGCTGACCGTCAAGGCGGCGGGTCGGCTCGATGCCTCCGCGTCGCCGAACGCGGTCGACGGGGCCCTCGACGCCGCAGCGCGGGCCCAGCTCGCGGCGGTGCGCAGCGCGGTGGCGGCCTGCTCCGAGGCCCTGCAGGTCCACGGCGGGTACGGCTACACCCGCGAGTTCCCGATCGAGCGGCTGCTCCGGGACGCGCGGGCGTGCAGCGCTGTCGATCGCGGCGACGACGATCTTCGCGCGTCCGTGGTGCCCGGCATCGTCGCCCGCTTCGCCTGAGTTTCGACTCGCGCCCCAGAACGATCGAAGGGCACGTCGGTCGCGACCGACATGCCCTCCGGGGAGCACGAATGGGGATGGTTCAGCGCGAGACGATGGCGTAGGTCGAGAAGTAGAGGACGGAGGCGGAGATGAGCTCGGCGTCGGCATCGACGTCGCGGTCGGCCATGGGCTGCCAGCGGTCGGCCTTCTCGGTGACGAGGACGAGGTCGCTCATCTCGACGCCCGCGAGCTCGAGCGAGCGGTCCTCGTCGCCGGCGGCGAGGTCGTAGGTCAGCGTCGCGGGGCGGAGCAGCGAGACGCCGGCGGGCTCGATGGCGTAGGCGAGGCCGACGATGCCGTTGGGCGCGTCGTCGATGGTCTCGATCGTGATCTCGACGTCGTCCGACAGCGCGCCGGCCGGGATGTCGAGCGTCACGCGACCGTCGTCCGACATCACCACGCCCCCGCGCGGACCCACGGTGTCGCCCTGCTGGTCGCAGCCCGCGAGGAAGGACAGGGTGAGCACGGCCGCCAGGGTCTTCGTCGTCGCCATGTCCCGCTACCGTGCAGGCGGCGTACCGCGGGGGCACCGACGCAAGTCGCTGGAATCACAGCGCATGGATACACATGTCGCCACGGCTCGGCGCCTTGCCCCCCTGGCGACCCTCGTAGCCGTTTGTCACTTGTCGTCAGGGCATTGGCGCCTACACGGCCGGCAGGTCACTCGAGCCCGAGGTCGGCGACGTCGTCCTCGTCCAGGCCGAAGAAGTGCCCGAGTTCGTGCAGGACGGTGACCTCGATCTGCTCGACCAGCGCGTCGTCGTCGGGGGCGATGGCGAGGAGGTTGGCGTAGAAGAGGACGATCCGCGTGGGGCGGACGTCGGTGTGGCCGGCGCGGCGATCGAAGTCGGTGGGGCCCTCGAACAGGCCGAGGGCCCGGGGATCGAAGCACTCGCGCACCAGCGCCGCGCTCGGCCGCGCCTCGAGGACCACCGGGACGTCCTCGACCCGCTGGGCCAGGTGGCCGGGCAGGGTGTCCAGGGTGCGGCGGGCGTGCTCCTCGATGAAGGCCAGGTCGTCCGAGGTGCCGACGCCGGCGCGGCGGTCGGCCTGGGCGTCGAGCTCGAGCACGCGCAGGTCGTGCTCGATCATCCCCGCGACCTCGCCGCGCTCCTCGAGGATCCGCGCGAGCATGTGGTGGGCATCGGCGTGGTCCGGTTCGGCGAGGAGCGCCGCGGTGAGGTGGCCGTGGGCGGCCGCGTCGTCCCCGTCGTGGAACGCGAGCTCGGCCTGCAGGACGCGGACCTCCGCGGCATCCGGGGCGAGGGCGACCGCCTCGGCGATCGTCGCGCGTGCGCGCACGACGTCGTCGGCGCCGAGGAGCTCGAACGCCTCGTCGACGAGGTGCGCGAGGACCTCGGACAGGGCGCCGGACAGGCCGTTGCGGGGGGTTGCCATCGGCCGCCAGCATGGCGCGTGCGCGCGGACGGCCCAAGCCCAATCGTCGCGGCGCGACGCCGCCGGGCCGCGGCATCGCGCGCCCCGGGGCGAAATCGGCGGGCCCGGATCGGGTATACCCTCCGGCCGCATGGGCTCCACCGTCGAGATCCGCATTCGCACGCTCGCCACGGGCGGCGACGCCGTGGGCCACCGGGCCGAGGCCGACGCCTCGGAGCCGGCCACCTGGTTCATCCCCGAGGCGTTGCCCGGGGAACTCGTGCGCGCGCACGCGGCCCGGACCGCGCGCAAGCACATCGTCGGCGTCATCGACGAGATCCTCGAGCCGAGTGAGCTCCGCGTCACGCCCCCGTGCGCGCTCGCGGGGACCTGCGGCGGCTGCGGGTGGCAGCACGTCGCGCCGGCTGCCCAGCTCGGCCTGAAGCTCGGGATGGTCAAGGACGCCCTGCGTCAGCTCGGCGTCGAGCCGGTGCTGGGCGACGCGCCGCCGGTCGGCGACGGGCTCGCCTACCGCCGCCGCGCGCGGCTGCACTACCGCAACGACGGCGACACGTTCGTCCTCGGTTTCATGCGCAAGCGCAGCGACGAGGTCATCGACGTGCCCGCGTGTCCGGTGCTCACGGCGCCGCTGCGCCACGCGCTGACCCGCCTGCGCAAGGTCGCCGCGCTGCTCCCCGCGCACGGCGAGGTCCATGCGCTCACCGACGGCAAGCACGTCGCGCTCGGTCTCGCCGGCGTGCGTCCCACCGAGGAGCTCCGCGATGCGCTCGAGGCCTGCCTCGATCGCGTGCTCATCGGCGTCGAGCTCCGCGGCGGTCGGGCCCGCATCCGCGTGGGCGCGCCGGTGCTCGAGATCGACGGCGGCGGCGGTCTGCCGCCGATGTCGGCCTCGCCGTTCGTGTTCACGCAGGCCCGCGGCGACGTGAACCGGGCGCTGCTTCGCCACGTGCTCGGCCGCGCCAAGCCCCACGGCAAGCGGGTGCTCGAGCTCTACGCCGGCGCCGGCAACTTCACCCGCGCCCTGGCCCGCGTCGCCAGCCGGGTGTGGACGTGCGACGACGATCGCGAGTCCGTCGGCCTGCTGCGCAAGCTCGCCGAGGCGCAGGGCCTGCCGATCAACGCCAAGCACGGCGACGTCGCGGCCCTGGTGCCGCGCATCGCCGGCGGGGAGACACGGTACGAGGTGGTCGTCGCCGATCCGCCGCGGGCGGGCCTCGGCACCGAGGCCACGCGTGCGCTCGCGGTGGTCGCCACCGAGCGGATCGTCCTGGTCGCGTGCGACCCCGCCACGCTCGCCCGCGATCTCGCGGTGCTGGTGAAGCACGGCTGGGCCATCGACGAGGTCGCGGTGTTCGACCTCATGCCGATGACGCCCGAGGTCGAGTGCGTCGCGACGCTGCGCCCGCGGGCCGGTAAGGCGCCCGCCAAGGCCGCCGGGTGAGCGCGCTGGCCAAGATCAAGGCCGGCGACGTCGCGCCGGTCTACGTGCTTTACGGCACCGAGCACGCGATGATGCGCGTGTGGATCGAGGCGCTCCGGGCCGCGACGCTCGACGAGAACTTCGCCGCGTTCAACCACGAGCGCTTCGTCGGCCGCGACCTCGAAGGGCCTGGCAAGGTGCTGGAGGCGTGCATGCAGGTGCCGCTGATGGCCAAGCGCCGGCTCGTCGAACTCGACGAACCCGAGGCGATCGGCAAGGGCCGCGGCGCCGCGAACCCGAAGCTGCTCGACTCGCTCGTCGAGTACCTCGCCGCGCCGAACCCCAGCACTGTGCTGCTCATCACCTCGTCGGGCATCGACGCGCGGTCGCGGCTCGTGACGGCGGCGAAGAAGTCCGGCGTGATCGAGAAGTTCGAGGGCCTGCGTCGCAACGACGACGCGGTCGCGTTCGTACAGACCCAGGCCCGCGAGGTCGGCGTCGCGATCGAGTCCGCGGCCGCGAACGCGATCGTCGAGCGCGTCGGCAACTCGCCGTCCGCCCTGGCCCAGGCGCTCGAGCAGGCGTCGCTGTTCGCCGGCGCCGGCGTGAAGGTGACGCTCGCCCACGTCACCGCGGTGGTCACCGACGCCCGCGACGCGGTGGTCTTCGATCTCACCGACGCGGTCGGCATGGGCCGCCACGAGCGGGCGATCGCCGTGCTTCGTCGGATGTTCTCGCAGGGCGACGGCGGCATGGGCGAGGCGGCGCCGCTGGTCGGCCTGCTCGCCCGGCAGCTGCGGATGTTGATGCTCGCCCACGGCGTCGGGCTGCGCCCCGGCGAGGTCGAGGCGGCCGCCGGTGTGCCGCCGTTCGTGGCGCGCAAGCTCGTCGATCAGGCCCGGCAGTTCGGGCCCGATCGACTGCGTCGCGCCTTCGGTGCGCTCGTACGGCTCGACGGCGACCTGAAGGGCGGCAGCTTCGTGGTCTCGCGCGCGGCGGAGCTGGCCCTCGAGCGCTGGATCCTCGAGTCGTGCGACGCGGTCGCCGGCATCGCTCGCCGCTGAACCAAACGCGAACGCGGCGGTCGGTCTCCCGATCGCCGCGTCGTTGCGCGCCGCGTGACCGCGGCGGAGGTGAGTGGCGCTACGCCGCCTTGACGGCGACGGCGCGGGTGAGACGCGAGACGTACCGCGACGCGGTGTTGCGGTGGATGACGCCCTTGCTCGCGGCCTTCGTGATCGCCGTGACCGCCGCGGGGAGGGAGGCCTTGGCGGCATCCGCATCACCTCCGTCGAGGGCGCGGCGGACCTTCTTGATGAAGGTGCGCATGGACGAGAGGTGGGTCAGGTTCCGCGCGCGACGCTTGATTCGCTGACGGTTCCGCTTCTCTGCTTGCTTGTGATTGGCCACGGGCGAATCTCGGTTCGGGGGCGCACTCTAACGCCGTGGGGGCGTTGCTTGTCAAGCCGGGTCCGTCGGTGCAGCCTATGGCCACGTGAGCGTACGGGGCAGGGCATCGAGGGGCGGCACGGCCGCGGCGACCGGCGCGGACCAATGCGGGCAGACGGGGCCGCGCCGGCGGGTGGCCCAAGGGGCGCTGCTGGCCCTGGGTGGCCTCCTGGCGCCCGCCTGCGTCTTCACCCCGCCACCCCCCTTGCCCGAGGAACTCGCGGCCCAGCAGGCGGAGCAGGCCGAGCGGAGCGCCCGCCTCAAGGCCGGCAAGGCGCAGACCCCGGAGGGCGGCACCCCCGAGGGCCCGCGCTTCGCGGCCGGTGACGAGCCCGAGCTCGGCATGACCGACGAGGAGATCCGGGAGTACGCCGCCGCGCAGGGCGACCCCGAGGGCGGGGACTTCACCCTCGAGGAGGCCCTGGCCGATCTCCCCGGCGATCCCGGGGGCGCCCTGTGGGCGCGCATCGTGATGGAGCAGGGCAACCTCGAGTGCGAGCTGCTGCCCAAGGCCGCGCCGCGGACGGTCGCGAACTTCGTCGGCCTCGCCCGCGGCAAGCGACCGTCGCGGGATGCCGAGGGCGTCTGGGCGGCCAAGCCGTACTTCGACGGCACGATCTTCCACCGCGTGATCGAGGGCTTCATGATCCAGGGCGGCGACCCGACGGGCACCGGCACCGGGAACGCGGGCTATGTGATCCCCGACGAGTTCGGCGAGGGCCTCTTCCACGATCATCCGGGCCTGCTGAGCATGGCGAACCGCGGCCCGACCACCGGGTCCGCGCAGTTCTTCATCACGCTCGCGCCCACGCCCCACCTCGACGGCAAGCACTCGATCTTCGGCCGCTGCACCGAGGCCACGGTCACGCTCGCGGAGCGCATCGCGGCGAAGGGCGGCCCGGACGATCGGCCGACGACGCCGCAGACGATCCAGCGCGTCGAGATCCTGTATCGCTGACGCCCGACCGGCGCGCCGCTCACTTGCCTGCGGGCGCTGCGGCCGGCGCTGCACGCCGCGTGGGGGCGGCCTCGCCCTTGGCCTTCGCGCCGCGCTTGCCGGCGCGCTTGGCTCGGGGCACGCGCTTGCGCTCGGGCGGCGCCTGGCCCGGCCCGCGATCGATGCGGCCGCCGAAGATCGACACGTAGCGCCGACCGTTCTCGACGCCGGCGCCGAACAGGCCCAGCAGCGCGCGCCAGTGGAAGTCACCCTCGGTCGCGCCGCGGCCCCGCGTCCACCACCCGAGGCCCGGCCCGATCACATGGGTGTCGAGCCGCGAGCCGGCGGCGCGCAGGTATGCGCCGGGCACGACCTGCACCTGCTTGATGCCGCGGCGGATGTCCCACCACGCGAAGGCGCCGAACGTGAACTGGTTCTCGCCGCGCTCGATGTGCCAGACCAGGGGGAACTGCACGAAGTCGAGGTTCTCGCCCTTGCGCCGCTGCACGTAGGCGAGGGGCCCGATCGCGGTCCAGGCCTGATCCTCGCCCCAGTTGTCGTCGCGCAGGAACAGCGGCAGCACCCAGGTGAGCCGGCGCTGCGCGAACGCGTGGCTGTGGAAGAACAGCGGCGGGAGCACTGCGGTCGCGACCTTGTGCTGCTGTCGGACCTGCCACACGACGAGGCCGGCCTCGAAGAAGCGGCGGTCCTCGCGGTGGCGCGCGATGAACAGCGGCGGGACGGCGAGGGTGAGGCTGCGGTCCTCGAGCCGGTGCTGGCGACGGAAGTACAGCGGGAACGCCAGGACGCGCCGGTGCGTGTTGGTCGTCCGCATCGAGATCGGACCCGCGTACCACGACAGCACCTTGCCGGGCCGGTTGTGGAGCCCGAACAGCGGGGTGTACAGCCGCATGCCCCCGGGGTCGCGATCGTAGACGTACAGCAGCGAGCCGTGGGTCCGGCGGCCGTTGCCGTCCTTGCCGTAGAGGAACAGCGGGATGCTGCCCCAAAGGGTGTACGCGCACTTCGGATCGTCGTCGGCCAGGTAGCCGCACTTGCGATGGCGGAACAGCAGCGGCACGAAGCCGGTGAAGCGCGAGTTCCTCTGGATCCGGAACACGTCGACGAAGCCGGGCGGCGCGATCGAGAACCGCGTGAAGTTGTAGAGCCGCTTGCCGCCGAACACGAACGGGAACGCGCCCCACGTCCGCCGGCCGTTGGACCGCCGACGATCGAACCAGAGCGGCGCGGCGACCGTGGTGTGCTCGCCGGTCTTCTTGTTGCGGATGTGGACGATGGTCGGCAGCGACACCAGCCGGCGATCGGTCTCGGTGTCCATCCACCACGCCAGGGGCACGACGCCGGTGTTGAGCGACTTGCGGCTCAGCCGGTGGAAGAACGGCCCGGCGATGAGCGTGTGGGTCCGTCGCCCGCGGTCCCGCGACCAGAAGAAGCCGACGCCGCCGTCGACGTCGACGCCGCCGGGCTGGCGCTGACGGAAGTAGAACGGCACGACCGCGAGGTTCTTGCGCGCCCGCTCACCCCGGATCTCGCGGCGCCAGACCAGCGGCGAGAACATGTCGAGGTCGTCCTTGGGCGAGCGGTGGTGGATCACGAACGGCACCACGCTCACGTTGCGGGTGACGCCGTCGGCATTGCGCTCGGTCGTGGTCCAGACCAGCGGCGCGACACCCGTGACGGTGCGGTTCGGGGTCTGCCGGCGGACGAAGGGGCCCCAGACGGTCGTGCGCGCCTCGGGGGTCTTGAACACGCCACCGACCCACGACACGGTGAGTCGCTTGCCGTCGCGATCGCGGCGATAAAAGAAGGGGACGACTGCGGTGTGGTGCTCGGCCCCGCCGTCGCGGACCACGTCCCAGACCAGCCCCGCGACGCCCATCGTGCGCTGGCCCGGCGCGCTGTGGCGCACGAACACGGGTGACAGCGTGAGGTGGGACTTCTCGCGGACGTTCTGGACGTCGGCGAACAGCAGCGCGGGCGCGATGCCGTAGCGGTACTTGGTGCCCGCGCCCCAGAACACCAGCGGGGCCACGCCGCCGTCGAGGTCGTCCCCGCGGCGGTGGTGGTAGAACGGCGCGACGACGAGGGTGCGCCGCCGGGCCTCGGGATCGTGCGCGTGCCAGATGAGCGGCGTGAGCACCTGCCAGCGTGTGTTGCCGTGGCGGCCGGCGAAGATGCCCGCGAGCGGGATGCCGCCGCGGATGCGCTCGCGCTCACCGCCGCGCTGCGCGTCGAAGAACCCCAGCGGACCGAGCACGACCGTGCGCCGCGGGCGGTCGCCGCCGGGGCGGTTCACGTGCCAGAACATGCCCAGCACGCCCTGCATCGAGGTCCCGTCGTCGCGGCGGCCGACCCACGTCAGCAGCGGTGGCACGAAGGCGCCGTAGCCCTTGGCGGTGCGCATGCCTCCGCCGAGCACGGTCCACACGCCGGTGCGATCGGGGGTGCGCCGCGAGAACCCGAGCGGCGCGAAGACCCGGACCATCGTGTCGTTCGCGCGATCCTGGAACTGGAACCACAGCGGCGCGGCGAAGATGTTGCGTTGCCGGGGATCCGAGTAGACGCCGACCGGCCCGACCAGCGTGAAGTCGCTGCCGCGAAGGATGTTGTGCGTGCGCCAGACCAGCGGCGTCGCGGCGAAGAGCCGGCGATCGCGATCGCGATGCGAGAAGGTCAAGGCGATCGGTACGGCCCACGCGCTGCGGCCACGCGCACGGTCGGTGCGTCGCAGCCACGGCAGCGTCCACAGCTCGTGGCGGTTGCCGAACTCGCTCTCGTGCCACAGGGCGAACGGCGTGACCGCGACCCACTTGCGACCCTTCAGCCGGTTCTCCGCGCCCATGTACGCGAAGGCGAAATCGAAGCGCTTCATCCCGCGACGGAAGCGATAGAAGACCGGCGCGGCGACGAACCACCCGCGATCGTTCTCGGCGTTCGTGTCCTCGCGGTGCTTGTGGCCGTACCAGAACAGGATCGCCGACACGCCGCGGAAGCCGTCGGGTCGCTTCTGCTGGTAGTGGAACGGCGCCACCAGCAGGTTCTTCACGTACTTGGTGCCCCAGGCCCACACGAGCGGGAACTGGCCGAAGTTGTACTGCTCGCCGATTCGGCGGTAACCCATGAGCAGCGGCGCGGCGCCCCACACCGTCTTGCGCTCCGAGAAGCTTCCGAAGAAGAGGCCCACCGGGCTGAGCCAGCGGCGCTTGCCTTCGGCGTTGCCCCACCCGAACGTCAGCGCGAGATCGACGTGCAGGAGCTTCTCGGGGTGCTCCTTCGTCGGCGTCCGGTGGAGGAACAGCGGCGGGAACCCGATCGCGCGGGTGCGGTGCGTGTCGTAGGTGCGATCGATCCAGAACGGCGGGACCGAGCGCGACGCCTTCAGCGTCGAGCGGACGTCGCGGGCACTCCGGCTCGGTGCCGGCGCCACGGCAACCGGCGTCGCGTCGTCCGAGGTCGCGTCGGTGCTCGTCGCCCCCGCGGGCGCAGGCGGCGGTGGAGCGAGCATCGAAGCGGCGGGCAACGGCGCGATCGGGGCGGCCGGTGCGAGGCTGAGCACGCCGGCGCCGCCGCTCCACGTGCCCGCGGTGGCGAGGACCGGTGTCTCCGCGAGGACGCGCGCGGTCGGGCGCACCGTTGCGCGCTTGGTCAGCCGCGATGGTGTCGCCGAGGCGCGCGCGCGCGAGGCCGCCTCGATCGTCGGCGCGTGCAGCCACACCAGCATCGCGAGCACGACGCCCGCGAGCGCTGCGAACGATCGGGCGGTCCCCTTCGGCGTTCGCATGGGTGTCCCCGTCGGTGCGCGACGCGTTGCGGCCGCGCGCTCGTGTTGGGGAAACTCCACGGGGACGGCGCTCGAATAACGAATCTGGGCCGGGGGGTCAACGGCCGCGGGCCCGGCGACGCCCCTGGGGCAGGCCCGTCGTCGCCACGGCGCCCGCGCGACGCGCCGCGGCGATGCCGGCTTTGACATGGTGCCCGGCTTCGCCCAGGCTACCGCCCCGTGCGCCCCGCGGCGGTTCCCGATGCCCTCGTCGTCGACATCTCTGCGATGCGGCGTCGCGACGAGACCCATACCTCGCTCGAGCACGAGCTCGCGCCCGCGTGGATGCGTGAGGCCCTGCGCGACACCGACGCGGAGGCCGATGCGCCGGCCCACGTCCGCTTGGATCTCGTGGTCCAGGGCGACGGCAGCGTGATCGTCACCGGGGAGCTGCGCGGCGGCTTCCACGTCCCCTGCGCCCGCTGCCTGGATCCCGCGGCCGTGGACGCGGACAGTCGGATCACCGCCATGTTCGTCCGCGAGGGCGCAGCCCACCGGCTCGACGACGACCGTGGCCGCGACGATCGCGACGGAGAGGATCCCGAGGGGGACGACGACGGCGGCGGTGACGATCTCTGGCCGTTCGATGGTGTCCGCCTGGATCTCGCGCCGCTGCTCGCGGAGACCCTGAAGCTCGCCTATCCCATGCGGGCGCTGTGCGTCCGCGGGGCCGACTGCCGCGGGCTGTGCAGCCAGTGCGGCGCCCCACTCAACGAGCAGCCCGCGGATACGGCCCGCTGTACGGTCTGCGGCGTCCCCTCGCCGCGGGTGCCCGAGGTCGACTTCATCCCGTCGGCCGAGCCCCCGAGGACCGACGCCCTGGCCGAGGCCCTGCGGCAGGCGGAGGCCCTGAAGAAGCTGCGCGAGCCCGAGTGAGCTAACACGCGCAAGGGTGCTTGCGGAACCACGGGTCCCGCCTCTATTCTCCCGCGCCCGAAAGCGCCTATGGCCGTCCCGAAGAAACGCAAGAGCCCGAGCAAGCGCGACATGCGTCGCGCCCACCACGACAAGGTCACCGCGCCGAACCTGTCGCCGTGCCCGAACTGCGAGGAGCTGATGGTCAGCCACCGCGTGTGCCCGGCCTGCGGTTTCTATCGCGGTCGTCAGGTCATCGAGGTCGCTCAAGAATAGGATCGCCCGTGTCGTCCACCGTGATCGCGCTCGATGCATTCGGCGGCGATCACTGCCCGCACGCCGAAGTCCAGGGGGCCGTCGAGGCAGCCCGGGCCGGCGTGTCGGTGTTGCTGGTCGGTGATCGCGATCCGATCGCCGCTGCCCTCGCCAAACACGATGGCGCCGCGTCGCTGCCGATCTCCATCCACCATGCGCCCGAGCGCATCACGATGGAGGATCACCCGGGCAAGGCGGTGCGCGCCAAGCCCGACGCATCGATGCCGACGTGCTTCGACCTCGTGCGCAAGGGCGAGGCCGGCGCGGCGATGAGCGCCGGCAACTCCGGGGCGATGCTCGCCTGCGGACTGTTCAAGTACCGGCGGATCCGCGGCGTCGATCGCCCTGCGATCGTGACGTCGCTGCCCAACCGCACCGGCTTCACCGCCGTGCTCGACGTCGGCGCGAACGTCGACTGCAAGCCGGTGAACTTCGTGCAGTTCGCGATCATGGGCGCCGCGTATGCCCGGTTCAAGACCGGCCGCGCTCGCCCACGCGTCGGTGTGCTGTCGAACGGCAGCGAGGACGGCAAGGGCACGGAGCTGACGCGGGCGGTCCACGAGGTGCTGTCCGCCTCCCAGAGCGCGGAGTTCCTCTACGCCGGCTATGCCGAGGGCGAGGGGTTCTTCGACGGGCACTTCGACGTCATCGTCACCGACGGGTTCACCGGCAACGTGGCGCTCAAGGTCGCCGAAGCGACGGGGCGCCTGATCGGCCACTGGCTGCGCACGGCGGTGACCGCCGATCTGCGCAGCAAGCTGGGCGCGCTCGTGTTGCAGCCGGCGTTCGCGAAGCTGCGCGAGAACATGAACCCCGACACGTACGGTGCCGCGCCGCTGCTCGGCGTCGACGGCCCGGCGTGGATCTGCCACGGCGGCGCGAGCCCGTTCGCGATCGCCACGGCGTTGCGGTTGGCGGCGCGATCCGTGGACGAGGGCCTGGTCGGCGCGCTGACCGAGGCCCTCGCGAGCAACGCGGGCCTGGTCGCCGCCGCGAAGGCCCACGGCGCCGCGGCGCCGAACAAGACCGACACCGAGCAACCAGGGAGCTAGCGATCGATGTCACGCGCGTATCTGTTTCCCGGACAGGGCAGCCAGCAGGTCGGCATGGGCCGCGGGCTGTACGAGTCGAGCGCCGCGGCGCGGTCGATCTTCGACGAGGCCGACGCGGCCCTCGGCATGTCGCTGTCGCGGCTGTGCTTCGAGGGCCCCGAGGACGAGCTGGTCCTCACCGCGAACACGCAGCCGGCGATCCTGACCTGCAGCATCGCGGCCCTGGCCGCGCTGCGCGAGGCCGGCCTCGAGGCGAGCGATCCGCCGAGCGTGGTGCTCGGCCACAGCCTCGGCGAGTTCTCGGCCCTCGTCGCCGCGGGGGCGCTCGCCTTCGCCGATGCCGTGCGTCTCGTGCGACTGCGCGGTCAGGCGATGCAAGACGCGGTGCCCGCGGGCACCGGCGCGATGGCGGCGGTGATCGGACTGCCGCTCGCGGAGCTCGAGGCGCTGTGCGCCGAGGCGGCCCAGGGCGAGATCGTGTCGCCGGCCAACGAGAACGGTGGCGGTCAGATCGTCGTCGCCGGGCACGCCGCGGCCGTCGATCGCCTGGTCGCGTTGGCCAAGTCACGCAAGGGCAGGGCGGTGCCGCTCAAGGTGTCCGCCCCCTTCCATTGCGGCCTGATGGCGCCCGCGGCCGAGCGCCTCGCCGCGGCACTCGCCGACGTGAGGATCGGCGCGTCGAGCGTCCCGGTCATCACCAACGTCGAGGCCGAGCCCAACGTCGACGCCGCCCGCGTGAAGGATCTGCTCGTGCGGCAGGTGACCCACCGCGTGCGCTGGGAGGCCTCGGTCCAGCGCGCAGTCGCGATGGGCGTCACCCATGCGACCGAGCTCGGTCACGGCAAGGTGCTGGCGGGGCTGTGCAAGCGCATCGCGCCCGATCTCGCGGTCGCCGCGTGTGGTTCCCCGGCGGATCTCGATGTGCTAAAGGGTCCGCATGGCCCCTGAGGCAGCCTCGCGTCCGCTCCCCGCGTCACTCGATCTCTCGGGGCGCGTCGCGTTGGTCACCGGCGGCGGTCGAGGCATCGGTCGCGCCATCTCCGTGGTGCTCGCGGAGCGCGGGGCGAAGGTCGTCGTGAACTACGCCAAGGGCGAGGCCGCGGCGCGCGAGGTGGCGGCCGCGATCGAGGCCGCCGGCGGCACGGCGTTCGTGGCCGGCTTCGACGTCGGCGACGAGGCGGCGGTCGACGCCGCGATCAAGCAGATCGTCGAGGCCCACGGCGGGCTCGACATCCTCGTCAACAACGCCGGCGTCTCGATCGACGCGCTGATGATGCGCGCCCGTGCCGAGGACTTCGACACGCTGATCCGCACCAACCTGCGCGGCACGTTCCTGTGCAGCAAGGCGGCGACGCGCCACCTGCTGCGCGCCAAGGACAAGGGCCGCATCGTCAACCTCACCTCGGTCGTCGGCGAGCAGGGCAACATCGGTCAGGCGATGTACGCGGCCACCAAGGCCGGCGTGATCGGCATGACCAAGTCGCTCGCACGCGAGCTTGCCAGTCGTGCGGTGACGGTCAACGCCGTCGCCCCCGGCTTCATCGACACGGACATGACCCAGGCCGCGCTGCAGGGCGATGCCCGAACCGCGCTGCTCGCCCAGATCCCGCTGGGCCGCGTCGGCGACCCCCGCGAGGTCGCCGAGGCCGTCGCCTACCTCGCGTCGCCCGCGGCCTCGTACATCACGGGGCACGTGCTGCGCATCAACGGCGGCCTGCTGATCTAGCCCCCCTAGTTTCCCGATCCGAACCGTTCCGGACCGAACCGCGCCGACCATCACAGGAGCCTGACGATCATGAGTGGTGACATCGAAGCCCGCATCAAGGAAATCATCTGCGAACAGCTGGACGTCAAGCCCGAGGACGTCAGCGAGGGCAAGAGCTTCACCGAGGATCTCGGCGCCGACTCGCT
>JBIJCC010000031.1:0-98691 GCA_044344875.1 Nannocystaceae bacterium | reverse complement strand
CGATCGTCGAGCTCGTGCTCGCCCTCGAGGAGCAGTTCGACGTGAAGATCCCCGACGACGAGGTCGACAAGATCAAGACCGTCGGCGACGCGATCAGCTACATCAAGGTGCGCAAGGGCAACTGACCCAAGCGCGCCGGCGAGCGCCGCCGGCTGACGCGGGGCGATGGTGCGGGCGGGTCGACAGGTCCGCCGCGCCGCAACGAACCCCGTGATCCCGACGCGCCTCCCGACGACCGGAGGACACGTGGCACGCAGGAGAATCGCGATCACGGGCATGGGACTGGTCACGCCGCTCGGCGTGGGGACCGACACGACGTGGGAACGCGTCCGCGCGGGCACCTCCGGGATCGGCCCGATCACGCGGTTCGACGCCAGCGAGTTCACGACCACCATCGCCGGTGAGGTCCGCGATTTCGATCCGACGCAGTGGATCCCCAAGCGGAACCTGCGGCAGATGGACCGCTTCATCCACCTCGCCATCGCGGCGGCGGACATGGCGGTGAAGCAGGCGGGCGTCGACGTCGACAAGCCCGATCCCGAGCGTTACGGCTGCTACGTCGGCGCCGGCATGGGCGGCCTCGGCGTGATCGAGTCCACCTACCGGACGCTGGTCGAGAAGGGCCCGCGCCACGGCATCAGCCCGTACTTCACGCCGTCGGTCATCATCAACCTGGCACCGGGGCAGATCTCGATCCTCCACAACTGCCAGGGCCCGAACATGTCGATGGTGTCGGCGTGCTCGACCGCGGCGCACTCGATCGGCGAGGCTGCGCGGGTCATCGAGCGCGGCGATGCGGACATCATGATCGCCGGTGGCAGCGAGTCCACGGTCACGCCGCTCGGCATCGGCGGGTTCTGCTCGGCACGCGCGCTCAGCCAGCGCAACGACGAGCCGACCAAGGCGTGTCGGCCGTTCACCGCGAGCCGCGACGGCTTCGTGCTGAGCGAGGGCGCGGCGATCCTGGTGCTCGAGGGCTACGAGCGGGCGCAGGCCCGCGGCGCGACGATCGTCGCGGAGCTGGTCGGGTACGCGGCGAACGCCGACGCGCACCACATCACCTCGCCGGCCCCGGGCGGCGCAGGGGCGGCCCGCTGCATGGCGCTCGCGCTGCGCGACGCCGGGCTGTCGCCGGAGCAGATCGGCTACATCAACGCCCACGCGACCTCGACCGACGCCGACGCGAACGAGACCGCGGCCATCCGCGCGGTGTTCGGCGCCCACGCCTACAAGCTCGCGGTGAGCTCGACGAAGTCGATGCACGGCCACCTGCTCGGCGCCGCGGGTGGGCTCGAGGCGGCCATCTGCGCGCTGTCGCTGCGCGACGGGATCCTCCCGCCGACCATCAACCTGGACGATCCCGACCCGGCGTGCGACCTCGACTACGTCCCGCACGAGGCCCGGCGGGCGTCGTACGAGTACGCGATGAGCAACAGCTTCGGCTTCGGTGGCACCAACGCCGCGTTGATCCTGCGCAAGGTCCAGTGACGAACATGCGGTTGGTCTTCGGCAGCGATCATGGTGGAGTGACGCTCCGACGCCACCTGGCAGAGATCGCCCGCGAGCTCGGGCACGACGTCGTCGCCGAGCTCGGGGCGACCGACGAGTCCAACTCGGTCGACTACCCGGACATCGCGGTGGCCGTGTGCAACGAGGTGCTCGCGGTGCCCGGCAGCCTCGGCGTGCTGGTCTGCGGCACCGGGCAGGGCATGGCGATGGCCGCGAACCGCGTCCCGGGGATCCGCGCGGCGGTGCTCTCGGATGGCTTCAGCGCCGCGATGGCCCGGGCGCACAACGACGCGAACGTGCTGTGCCTCGGTGGTCGCGTCGTCGGGCTCGGGCTCGGGCGCACACTGATGGTGACGTTCCTCGACGCCACGTTCGAGGGCGGCCGTCACGGCCGCCGCGTCGAGAAACTCGGCGCCCTCGAGCGGCGCTGAGGAGCCGGCGATGCGCTGTCCGGTCTGTCGCAACCCCAACACCAAGGTCCTCGATTCGCGAGATGGCCGGGATGCGACCTCGATCCGGAGGCGCCGACAGTGCGAGGGCTGCGGGCACCGCTTCACCACGTTCGAGCGGATCGAGGAGAACCTCCCGGTCGTGCTCAAGCGCGGCGGCGGCCGGCAGCCGTTCGATCGCAACAAGTTGCTCGGCGGGCTCAAGCTCGCGTGCCGCAAGCGGCCGGTGAAGCCCGATCAGCTCGAGACCCTGGTCGCACAGATCGAGCAGTGGGCGTTCACGCGCGGCGACCGCGAGGTCTACGCCACCGAGATCGGCGAGCGGGCGATGCACTACCTGCACGACCTCGACCCGGTCGCGTACGTGCGATTCGTGTCGGTCTACCGGAGCTTCGAGTCGGTCGAGGAGTTCGCGCGCCTGCTCCACGAGATGGAGAAGGCCGAGCGCGTCGACCCCGAGGGACAACGGACGCTGTTCGAGGCGGCGGCCGCCCGCGCGAACGCAGCCAAGGCCGAGGGACGCGATCGTGGCGAAGGTGGCTGACGACGTCGCCGGCATGGCGCTCGCAGTCCGCTGGGCGCGGCGCGGGCTCGGATCGACGTACCCGAACCCGTGCGTCGGCGCGGTGATCGTGCGCCGCGGCGCGGTGGTCGGCGCGGCCCACAGCGCGGCGACGGGTGGCCCGCACGCGGAGGTCCGCGCGATCGCTCGGGCGGGCGTGGGCTGCCGCGGCGCGACGCTGTTCGTGACGCTCGAGCCGTGCTGCCACCACGGGCGCACCGGGCCGTGCACCGAGGCGATCGCGGCGGCCGGTATCGCGCGGGTGGTCGTCGGCGTACGTGATCCGGCCAAGCACGCCTCGGGCAAGGGCATCGCCCGGCTGCGTCGCCTCGGTGTCGAGGTGGTGCTGCTCGCGTCGCGCGAGGCCGCGGACGTGCACGCCCACTACCTGCATCACGTGGCCACGCGTCGACCCTTCGTCACGCTCAAGGCCGCGGTCGGCATCGACGGCCGCATCGCGGTCGCCACGGGGGACAGCAAGTGGATCACGTCTGATGCCGCGCGTCGCGACGCGCACCGGCTCCGCGCCCAGCACCACGCGATCGCGGTCGGTGTGGGCACCGTGACGAGCGACGATCCGCGGCTCGACGTCCGGCTCGTCCGCGGTCGCTCGCCGATTCCGGTCGTGTTCGACACCCGCCTGCGCGTGCTCGCCAAGGCCGCGGTGACGCCCGCGGTGCTGCGTCCCGGGACGCTCGTGTTGCACGGGCCCGGCGTGGCCGCGGCGGCACTCGCCCGCGTGCGGGCGACCGGGGCCGAGCCGGTCGAGATCGGGCTCGACGCACGGGGCCACGTCGATGTCGCGCTCGCGCTCGCGGAACTCGGTCGCCGCGAGATCCGTTCGCTGCTCGTCGAGGGCGGGGGCACACTGCACGGCGCGTTCGTCCGCGCCGCGGCGTGGCAGCGTTGGGTCGTCTACACCGCGCCGCGTCTGCTCGGACGCGGGCCGTCGTTGTGCGACGGCGTCGAGTGGGCACGGGTCGCCGACGCGCCGCGCCTGCTGCGCGAAGCTGTCCGTACGCTGGGTGACGACCTGCGCTGCGACTACGCGCCGGCGCCGGCCTCGGCACGGCCGGGCCCCGGGGCGTCGCGGGGGCCGGAGCCGACGCCGCGGGCGAGCGGTCGGGCCGCGGCTGTGAAGCGCGCGCGCCTGCGGTAGAACCCTGGCGATGTTCACCGGGCTGGTCCGAACCGTCGGCCGCATCGCGGCCCTGCAGTCCGGGCCCGAGGCGCGGCGCCTGAGCATCCACTGCGATCTGCCGCCGTCCGAGCTGGCCCTCGGCGCGAGCGTGTGTTGCTCGGGCGTGTGCCTCACGGTGGTCGCGAGCGCGCCGGGCAGCTTCGACGTCGACGTCGCCTTCGAAACGCTGCGCCTCACGACGATCGGCTCGCTCGGCGTCGGGGCGGCGATCAACCTCGAGCCGTCGCTGCGGGTCGGCGACGCCGTCGGCGGGCACTTCGTCAGTGGCCACGTCGACGGCCTCGCGACGTTGCGCTCGAGCGCGCCGCGGGGCACCGCGCGTGAGCTGTGGTTCGACATCCCCGAGCCGCTGCTCGCCTTCGTCGCGCCCAAGGGCTCGATCTGCCTCGACGGCACGAGCCTCACCGTCAACGACGTCGACGCCCGCGGCGCGATGGTCGGCATCATCCCGCACACCCTCGAGGTGACCACGCTCGGCGCGCTCACGCCCGGCGCCCACGTCAACCTCGAGGTCGATCTACTCGCGCGCTACGTGGCCCGCGTCCTCGACGTCGGCCGACGCTCGGGCGGCGTCACGATCGACATGCTCGCCGACGCCGGTTACCCCGGCGTCCCACCCAAGGGGACCCCGTGACCACTTCGTTCGAGACCGTCGAGTCCGCGCTGCGTGACATCCGTGCCGGCGCCATGGTCGTCCTCGTCGACGACAAGGATCGCGAGAACGAGGGCGATCTGGTCGTCGCCGGCGAGCACTGCACCGCCGAGCACGTGAACTTCATGTGCAAGTACGGCCGCGGTCTGGTTTGCCTCGCGCTGGCGCCCGAGCGCATCGACGCCCTACGTCTGCCGATGATGGTGCGCACCGATCCGGGCGACATGGGCACCGCGTTCACGGTGTCGATCGAGGCGCGCCAGGGCGTGACGACGGGCATCAGCGCGGCCGATCGCGCACAGACGATCCGCGTCGCCTCGGACCCCGCGTTCGGGGCCGAGGACCTCGTCAGCCCCGGGCACATCTTCCCGCTGCGGGCGCAGCCCGGCGGCGTGCTCGTGCGCTCGGGTCACACCGAGGGCGCCGTCGACCTAGCCCGGCTCGCCGGCCTGCGCGCGGCGGGGGTCATCTGCGAGATCATGCGCGACGACGGCGAGATGGCGCGCATGGACGACCTCGAGCGCTTCGCCGCCGAGCACCGCCTGCCGATCCTCTCGATCGCGGACCTCATCGAGTACCGGCTGCAGCGCGAGACGCTGGTCGAGGAGGTCGCCCACGCGCCGCTGGCCTCGGCCGCCCTGGGGCTGTCGGAGGCCCAGGGCTGGACGGTGCGGACGTTCCGATCGAGCGTGCCGCCGTTCGTCTACTACCTCGCGCTGTGCAAAGGTGATCTGCACGCCGCCCGACCGACGCTGGTGCGCGCGCAGCGGGCCTCGGTGCTCGGCGACGTGTTCGGCTTCGGCGAAGACTCGGGCCGACGCATGCGCGCCGCGCTGCGCCAGATCGATCGCGCCGGCGCCGGTGTGTTCCTCTACGTCGTCGCGCCAGGGACCGACGATCTCGCGCCGGTGCTCGATCCCGCCGCCGACCCCGGGGCGGGCCTGCGCGGGCTCAAACCCGCCGAGCGCGGCTTCCGACAGTTCGGCCTCGGCGCCCAGGTCCTCGCGCGGCTCGGTCTCGAGCGCATCTGCGTCATCACCGACAACCCGCGCAAGATCATCGGCCTGCGCGGGTTCGGGATCGAGGTCGAGGGATCGGTGCCGCTGTCGGGAGAGACCTCGTGAACGCGCCGACCCGCGTGCTGCTGTGCGTGACCGGGGGCATCGCCGCGTACAAGGCCCCCGAGCTCGTGCGGGCGTTCATCGCCGCTGGCTGTGAGGTCCGCGTGGTGATGACCGCAGCGGCGAAGGCGTTCGCGACGGAGCTCTCGCTCGCGACGGTCAGTCGTCACCCGGTCCGCAGCGAGATCCTCGACGTGTCCGAGGAGGGGCGGGTGGGGCACATCGAGCTGGCCGACTGGCCCGAGGTCGTCGTCGTCGCGCCGGCGACGGCGGACCTCCTGGCGAAGGCGGCCGCGGGTCTCGCCGACGATCTCGTCTCGGTGATCCTGCTCGCGACCCGGGCCCCGGTGCTGTTCGCCCCGGCGATGAACACCAACATGTGGCACCACCCCGCGACCGTCGCCAACCTCGGCGTCCTCGCGTCGCGCGGCGCGACGTTCGTGGGGCCTGACGCCGGCGAGCTTGCCTGCGGCTGGATCGGCGCCGGGCGCATGATCGATCCCGCGGTGATCGTCGACGCTGCGCTCGCTCGGATCGTGGCGCCGTGGCGCGGTCGACGGGTGCTCGTCTCTGCAGGGCCGACGCGCACGTGGATCGACGCGGTGCGGTTCTTCTCGAACGCGTCGACCGGGGCCATGGGCTTCGCGATCGCGGCCGAGGCCGCGCGCCGCGGTGCTGACGTGACGCTCGTCGCCGGTCCCGTCGAGCGGCCGACCCCCGCGGGCGTGCGTCGGCTGGACGTCAAGGTCGCCGACGAGATGCTCGCGGCGATGGACACCGAGCTCGCCTCGGCACCGGGTCAGCTCGTTGCCATGGTCGCTGCCGTCGCCGACCTCGCCCCGCTCACCGGTAGCCCCGACAAGCTCGAGAAGGACGACCTCATCACCGCGATCACCTCGGCGCCGTGGCGCCGCGGTGTCGACGTGCTGCAGACGCTGACCGAGCGCCACGGCGCGAGCGCCTACTTCCTCGGCTTCGCCGCGCAGACTGCCGGCGGTGACGCAGACGCGGTGCGAGCCGAGCTGCTCGCCCGAGGCGCGGCCAAGCGCGTGGCCAAGGGCGCCCATGCGTTGTTCGTCAACCGCGTCGGCGTCGCGGATTCGGGCTTCGCGACCGACACCAACACGGGCTTGCTGCTCGTCGGCGACGACGTCCACGACGCTGGCGCGCCGCGCCTCAAGACCGAGCTCGCGGCATGGCTGCTCGATCGGGTCGATGGCCCGTGGGCACGCGACCGACTCGGAGGCTGACCGATGCACCCGCGGATCCTCGCCCGTCAGTTCGCTGCGACGCTCGCGGAGCTCCGCGAGAGCTGGGACGTGCACTACTGGCCCGGCGGCGCGATGCCACGGGACGCGGCGCCCAGCGAGGCGCCGCCGGCCGACGCGGATCCGCCGGCCGATGCCGTCGCGTCGCCGCGCGGGAACGAGCCTGCGACACCGGCCCCCGCTGCCACGCCTCCACCGAGCACGACGCACCTCCCAGTCGCCACCGAGGTGCGGGCCCAGGCGAAGCAATGGACGCCGGCGACCAAGCTCGAGTACCTGCGCACGCGTAACATCGGCGACTGTCAGCGCTGCGGGCTCTCGCGCACGCGCACCAACATCGTGTTCGGCGTCGGCAACCCCGAGGCGAAGATCATGTTCGTCGGTGAGGCCCCGGGCGCCGACGAAGATCGCCAGGGTGAGCCCTTCGTCGGCCGCGCAGGCGCAAGACTGAACGTGTGGCTCGGCGCACTCGGGCTGGCGCGCACGGACGTGTACATCGCCAACGTGCTGAAGTGTCGCCCGCCGGCCAACCGCGATCCGAAACCCGACGAAGTGGATCGCTGCTCGCCATTCTTGCAGGCCCAGATTCGGGCCATCGCGCCGCGCGTGATCATCGCGCTGGGTCGACACGCCGGAATGTTGCTCTCGCGGCGGGAAGACCTGACGCTGAAGGCGATGCGCAGCGCCTCGCTCTTCTACGATGTCGAGCTCGGTGCCGGTGAGACACGACGTGTCCCCGTCGTCGTCACGTACCATCCGGCATACGTTCTGCGTCAAGAGGGAACCGAAGGCGGCGTCGAAGCGACCGAGCGACTCGTGATGGCGGACCTTCGTCGCGCGATCGAGCTGACGCGCGAGTGATCGATGATCCCCGTTGACGTCGAGCGCGCTCGCACCTAATGTTAGCGGCCCATCGCGAAGGCGCGTCCATGACGAAGGCAGAACTCATCGAACGCATCGCTCGCTCGCGCTCCCTGCCGCCGGACACCACCAAGAAGGACATCGAGAAGATCGTGACGCTGGCGTTCGAGGAGATCGCGAGCTACTTCGCCCGGGCCAAGGTCACGCGCTCGCAGAGTCCGAAGTTCGCCTTCCCGCACTTCGGCACCTTCGTGAAGAAGCGACGGAGCGCGCGCAACGGGGTCAACCCGCGCACGCTCGAGCCGATGCAGATCGACGCGTTCTACACCCTCGATTTCCGCACCAGCAGCGAACTCCGTGACGCGCTGAATCAAGGCCGAATCGAGCCCGAGGCCGCGACGCGCCGCAGTCGTCGGCGGAGCGCGGTCGCCGATGAGGTGACGGCCCTGCCCGGGGTGGAGGGCGCTGCCGCGGCGACCGACGCGGCGTTCGCGGTCGACGCCGAGACGATCGAGGAGAGGTTGCCCGCGGCGCCGCTGCAGCGCGTGCGTCAGGCCGGTGGCCCGAATCGCGTGCGTTCCGCCTGAAGGCGGCGGTATTGTCCGGGCGCATGGAGCGTTTCTTCGGGCGACTCGCCGACCTCTGCATCCGCCGTTCGACGGCGGTGCTCATCGCGTTCGCGGTGCTCTGTGGTGTCGCCGGTTGGTCGGCCCTCCGCCTCGAGGTGAGCACCTCGCGGACCGGCCTGGTCTCCGAGGATCAGCCCGAGCAGGCCAAGCTCGAGCGGTTCTTTGCGCGCTTCGGTCGGCCGGATGCGCCGCTGGTCCTGGTCACCGGCGGTTCCGCGGAGGATCGCCGCGTCGTCGTCGACGCGCTGCAGGCCGCGTACGCGAAGGAACCGGAGTTCGCAGGGCGCGTGCTCGGTCGACTCGGGCCGGCCGACCTCGCCGAGGTCCTGCTGCTGCAACGTCCCGACGCCCTCGCGCAGCTCCGTGGTGCGTTGCCGCCCAAGGCCGACCTCGCGGCGCTGATCGAAGGCGGTGTGAACGGTTGGGTCGCTGCGATCGCCGATCGACTCGAGGAGTCCCTCGAAGGCGCGGAAGAGGGGGCGGCCCCCGGCGCCGACATGATGGCCCAGGCCGCGACCGGACTCGCAGGACTCGGCGCCCTCGCCACTGCGCTCGATGATCACCTCGCCGGCCGCAGCCCGATGGACCGCTTCGCCGATGCGACGAGTTCGTTCGGCCAGCGCGGCGTCGACGAACTCGGGTACCTCACCACCGGCGACGGTAGCGGCTACCTCGTCGCGCTCTACCCCGCCCTCGACAGCGACGAGGGGGCCGCGCTCGAGCCCCTCGTCGCGCGCATCCGCGAGATCCGCGACGGCGTGATGGCCAATGCACCCGCGGGCGTCGTTGCCGAGGTCAGCGGCATGCCGGCCTTCATCGTCGACGAGCTGCACGTCGTCCAAGACGGCCTGTCGAGCTCGACCATCGTCGCGACACTCGCGATCGTCGTGCTGTGCTGGCTGCTGTTCCGCTCGATGTTCCAGACCATCGCGGCGAACCTGCCGCTGTTGCCCGGCGTGCTGATGACGCTGGCGTTCATCTTGCTCACCTACGGGCGGCTGAACCTCATCACCTCGAGCTTCGTCGCGGTGCTGCTCGGACTGGGCATCGACTTCGCGGTGCACCTGGTGTCGCGCTACAACGAATTCATCCGCCTCGGCGAGCCGCGCGACGTCGCGATCCGCAAGGGCCTCATCAAGACCGGGCCGGGCATCCTCGCCGGCGCCGTGATCACGGCGGTTGGATTCCTGGCCGGGGTCACCACCGAGTTCACCGCCTACGGAGAGCTCGGCGTCATCACGGCGGTCGGCCTCGTCGCGGTGGTGTTCGCGACGTTCTGCATGCTGCCGGCGCTGCTGTCCCTGGGCCGCGCCAAGGTCGGCGCGGTCTCGCCGGAGCCGCCCGGCCTCGCCCAGCTCCCCGGGCTCGTCCGTCGGCTGAAGTGGCCGCTCGCGGTCGGTGGCACGCTCGCCGGCGTCCTGGGCGTCGTGATGGTCGCGGGCGTCTCGTTCAACCCGCGGTACTTCGACTTCCTCCCCAAGCGCGTGGAGAGCTCAGCGCCGCTGAACAAGCTCGAGTACGACCCGATCGCGAGTCCGGTCTTCGCGAACCTCAACGCCGGGTCGATCGACGAGGCGCGCGCCATGACGACGCGCCTGCGCGGGCTCGACACGGTGGCCGGAGTGCAGTCGCCGAGCGACCTCGTCCCCGCGCTGGATGCTGCGGGGCTCGCCGCGCTTCGGGCGGGGTTCGCCGGCATGTCGCGGGAGCCCGACTTCGACGCGCTCGCGCGGGCGAGCGCCGATGCCAAGGCGCTCGATCGCGAGGTCCGGCGCGTCATCGATGCGCTCGACGAAGTGCGCTTTGCGATGGGCCAGGCCGGGATGTCACCCGACGCGGCGCTCGCCGCCAAGGCGGCGTTCGAGGGCCTGCGCGTCCGCGTCGGGGCGCTCGACGCCGACGGACAGGCGCGGCTCGCCGGACTCAACCAGCAGGTCGCCGCGGTGCTCGGGCCCGCCTGGCGCACGGCGCATCGCGTCGCCGAGCGCGGCGAGGTGTTGCCCACCGATCTTCCACCGCTGTTCGCGAAGCGCTTCGTGGCGAAGGACGGCACCGCCGTCGCGCTCTACGTGGTGCCGTCGGGCAAGTTCTGGGAGGAGTCGGTCGCCGACGCCTTCGCGGCAGACATCCGCGCCGTCGACCCGGAGGCGTCCGGGCTCGCGCTGAGCCACGTGGCGCACGGCCTCATGATCGTCGCGGGCTTCCGACGTGCCGCCGTCATCGCTGCGATCGCGATCTTCGTCATCCTGCTCATCGACTTTCGCAGCTTGAAGGACGCCAGCCTGGCCCTGCTGCCGACGGCGCTGGGATGGGGCTGGATGATCCTCGCGATGCGGGCGTTCGGCCTGCAGTTCGACGTCGCCAACATCGTCACGCTCCCGCTCGTCCTCGGCGTGGGCATCGCCTATGGCGTCCACCTGATGCACCGGGTGCGCGAGGGCGATCCGCAGCCGGGGAGTTCGGCGCCGGCGGGCCTGCCGGATGTGGACGACGCCATCCGCGGTACGGGCGGTGCGATCGCGGTCGCGGCCCTCACGACGATCGCCGGGTTCGCCGCGCTGATGGTGCCGGACTACGGCGGCATGCGATCGCTGGGCGCGGTGATGGTGCTCGGCATCCTCACGTGCCTGCTCGCGACGGTGCTCGTGCTGCCCGCCGTCCTGCTGCTCGTGCGCCGCGTGAAGTGACGCGAACCAACGCGAACGCGCCGGCATCCAGGGGATGTCGGCGCGTTGGTTCAGCCGAGCGTGATCACTGCGGAGCGACGAGGTTGTCCGACGCGGTGGGCGGCGTCGCCGGCTTGGTCTTCGCCTTGAAGCTGGTGCCGGCGTTCGGCGAGGTGCTGTCGTTCGCCTCGACCGTGTCGTCCGCCACCGGGGTCCGCTTCGGGGCGCCCTTGGTGCGCTTGGGCGCCGTCTGGGTGCGCTTGGGGCCGGTGGGCTCGTCGGGCTCGACCGCAGGCGTGGGGTCGGCCTTCACCGGCGCGTCGGGCTCGGTCGTGGCCGACGCCTTGGTGATCGGCTTCTCGCCCGAGGAGCTGGGCAGGGCCTTCTCGCGGTTGTCGACCTTCTTGCTCGGGGCGCTCTTGTGCACGACCTTGCCGTGGTTGTCGTGCGACGACCGGTTCGACGGCGGCGCGGACCCGGACGAGTAGGAGAACGAGCACCCGCCGAGTGCGAGGGCAACGATCGTCGAGGTCAACAGGCCGCGGACCGAGTTTCGTGGAAGCATGGGCATGGAAACGGGTGCCTCGTTCAGGTGGTGCATCGACGGGAGCCCCGCGCGGGCTATTCACGATGCGTTCGAAGCGTCTCACGGATGGGCACCCGCTGGGCACGGGGCGGCCATCCACGGGGCGCTAGCGGCCCGAAAAGCGGGCTCCGGCGAGGCCGGCCCAGCCCGGGGCGGGGCCCGGAACCGCCGCGAGCGAGTACGCCAGGGCTTCGCCGCGCAGGCCTGTCACTAGCTCCGCGAGCGCCACCAGGGTGGGCAGCCCACTGGGGCGACCCTGGTGGCCGATGTCGATGGCGGCGCCGAGGACCTCGCGCGTTCGTCCGCGCAGCACCGCTTCGAGCACGGCCCGATCGCGGTCCTCGAGGGCGGCGAGGCCCGCGGTGTCGACGGGATCGCGACCGTAGGCCTCGCCCGCGTGGCTGAGCTCCGCGGCGGCGACGACGAGCACGCGCGCGTCGTCGGTGATCGCATCGAGGGCGGCGACCAGCTCAGCGACACCGTCGTGCAGGCTCGCGTCGCCGGTGATTGCCGCGGCGCCGCAGGTCAACGCGATGCACGGCGGCACGCGATCGCCCCACGCGTGCTGCAGGTACAGCGCTGCCCACTCGAGGCTGTGCGCGGTGCGGTGGCGGATCGCCTCGCGATCGAGCCACGGCACGCGGCGGAGCAGCGCATCGGCCTGCGGGTGGGCACACGGCAGGGCGCCCAGCGGCGTTTCGTAGCCCTTGTCGAGCAGCGCGAACGGCAGCAACCCGGGGTGGTGGTCCGCGCCGAGGAGCACGACGGTGTCGATCTGCGCGGGGTCGGGGAGGGTCCGAAGCGTCGCGGCGACGACCTCGGCGACGACGTCGAGCGGCCCATGGGGGAGGAGCACTGCGCGTGTCCGGGCGTCGCTGGTCGTCGGGGTGGGCCCGAACGCCCGCCGCAGTGCGGCCCGCAGCGCGGTCGGCTCGTCGGGGTAGAGCGTCCCGGCGAGGGTCGGCGCCCGGGCCGGGGCCGCGAGGAACGCGTCGTGGCACGCCACCGAGCGGGCCCGGAACACGTCCCCATCGAGCAGCCCCGCGGCCTCGAGATCCTCCACGAACCCCACGAGGTCGGGCAACGCGACGTCCAGCCCGCGGCCCATCAGCAGCGACTGGCGGACCTGCGGGAGCGTGCGCCGACCGTCGAGGGCGTCGAGCACGGGGACGAAGTCGGCATCGATCGCGATCGTCTCGGCGATCCCCATCGGGTCGCGCAGCACGACGTGGGGCTGGCCGTCGCGGGTGAGCGGGATCCGTTCGACGTTGCGCAGCTTGGGCCGGTCCATGACAATCCGAAGTCGCGTGCTGGTCTCGATCGCACTCGCTGTCGCGCTCGCGCCCGTCGGGACCGACGGCGTTGGCGTGGTGTGGTCGGAGGCTACGGTCGATCCCGGCACCAGGCAACGTGTGCTCACGGCCGTCGGCGCCGCGACCGGGGCCGGCGCGCGGCTGGTCGACGACGCCGACGTCGCGGCGCGACGCGTCGTCGCGTACGAGGTCGATCTCGACGTGGTCGAGCGGCAGCGCGTGCGGCTCGAGCGGCTCGAGGCCGCCGAGACCGCCTACCGGGCGGGCGATCCCGCGGACGCGCGGGCCAAGACCGACGCCGTGCTCGCCGACGTGCGCCAGGACCCCCAGGCGCCGGGGCTGGTCGCGTTGCTGGTCCGGGCGCACCTCCTTCGGGCGCAGATCCTCTGGACGGAGGGCGACTCCGCGGGCGCCGACGTCGAGCTGCGTGCGGCGTTGGTGTTCGATCCGGAGGCCCGCGTCACCACGCGGCGCATGCCGCCGGATCTCGTCGCGCGTCACGACGTGCTGCGCGCCGAGCTCGTGGCCGCGCGCGCGCAGTGGGCCCCGCCGAATCTCACCGTCGGGGACGAAGCGGCGATCGAGCTCGATGGGCACGCGGGCGCCCGCGCGGTGCCGCCGGGCGAGCACGTCGTGGTGATCCGCAGGCCCGGCGCGGTGCCGGTCGGCGCGTTCGTCTCGCAGTCGTGGTCTCCACCACCGCCCGACGAGCGTTTGCCCGCAGGGATCCCGGCCGACGCCGCGCACGCCGAGCGCATCTGCGTGGCGCTGGAGCTGCGGACGATGCTGCTGGTGCGCACGCGCGACGATCGTGTCGGGGTCCAGCAGTACCGGTGCGGGGTGGGGTTCGCCGCGCCGTGGTACGGCAGCGCGGCGTCGCTCGAGGATGGGGTCTTCACGGCGGACACGGCCGCGCTGCAGCGGCGCGGCGGCGTGCAGGCGCTCTCCGAGGACGGGTTCTGGCCCGCCCCGCCCGAGCCGGTCGTCGCCCGCCCCGTCGACGATGCCCAGCCGCGGCCGTGGTGGAGGCGTGGCTGGGTCTGGGGGCTGGTCGGTACGGTGGTCGTCGGCGGCATCGTCACCGGCGCCGTGCTCGGGACCCGCGATCCGCCGGACGGCTACGTGGTCGACAGCGACTCGTTCCTCGGTCGGTGAGCGGGCGCGAGCCTCACTCGGCCTGGAGCTTGCGGGTCTCGCCGGCGCGGATCGTCACCGTCGTCTGCAGCAAGATCTGCTTCGACGGGCACGCGTCCGTGCAGGTGACGACGACCCGATGCGGGCCCTCGGGGAGCGACAGCTTGCGCGTCGGGGTGTGCCCTGCCTTGCGCCCGTCGACGGTCACCTCGGCCCACTCGACGCCGCCCGCGAGCACCTGCAGGAATCCATCACCGCCGGGCCGGTTCGCGATCAGCTCGATCCGTGAGGGCAGGGGATGGGTCGCGTCCACCTCGAGCTTGCGCGTCGCGAAGCCGGCGCGGCGGATGATCACCGTCGCCCCCGTCGCAGGGATCGCGATGCGCGAGAGGTCGGCGACGGGTGAACCGTCGATCGTGACGACCGCGTCCTTCGGGGCGACGACGAGTGCCTGCGTCGTCGGCTGCGGCGTCGACGGCGGTGGCGTCGAGGTCGGTGCGGTCGTCGGTGTCGCGCGCGGGAGGGGCTCTGGCGTCGCGGGGCGCTTCGCGGCCGGTTCGGAGGCGGCGAGCGTCGGGGTCTGGGCGGCGGGCGGTCGGGCGACCACGGGATCGGGCCGTGTGAACCACCACCCCGCGCCGAAGATCGCGACGACCGCGAGGGCTGCGATCGGCCACCACCGTCGCGCTGCAGCCGGCGCCGCGCTCGCCGGCTGCACCGGGACCGAGCGTGTGATCACGGTCAGGCGCGTCGCGAACGTCTGGGTCTGCGGACGCCCCGGCGCAGCCACGGCGGAGCCTGCGATGGCCGGCTCGCTGCGGGACTCCCAGCCATCCGGGAACAGCTGTCGCAGCACCGCGGCGAGCTGAGGATCGCTCCACGTCGCGCTGTACTTGGCGAAGGCCGGGGCGAGGCGCAGCAGCAGCGCGCCGGCGTCGGCGGGACGCGACGCCGGGTCGAGGGCGATCGCATCACGGATCGGGGCGCGCAGCTCGATCGGCAGCTGGGTGACGTCGGGCGGGATCCACACGCCCTCCTTCGGGAACGCGCGCTCGAGCGTGAGCATCTCGTAGAGCAGGCAGCCGGCGCTGAAGACGTCGGCGCGGGGATCGACGGTCTCGCCGCGGATCTGCTCGGGCGAAGCGTAGCCCGTCGAGCCGCCGCGGACCTCGACCTCGGCGTCGGCCGGCGCCGCGATGCCGAAGTCGACGATGCGCACCTGGCCCGATCGATCGACGAGCACGTTGCGCGGGGTGATGTCGCGGTGCACGACCGCGGGTCGCCCCGGCTCGGGCGTGTGGGCGTAGGCGAGGCCGTTCAGCACTGCGCGGACGATGTGGAGCACCGCGCCGACGTCGGGAGCCAGGTCGCGCCGCCGACACTCGTCGAGCATCGCCGACAGGCTCGGGCCGTCGACGTGGCCCATCACGATGTAGAACGTGTCGCCAGCGCGCCCGAGCTCGTAGATCGGGACGATGTTGCCGTGCGACAACGCGACGGCGGTCTTGGCCTCCGCTGCGAACAGCTCGACGAAGCGGGGCTTGGCCGCGAGGTGCGGCAAGATGGTCTTGATGACCAGGCGCTTCTCGAACCCCAGCTCACCGACGAGCCGCGCGAGGTAGACCTCGCCCATGCCGCCCCGCGCGATGAGCCGCGTCAGGCGGTACTTGCCGAACGACAGCGAGCTCTCGCTGCTGGTCAGCAGGTCGCTGCGCGAGTCGCCGTTCGACAGGGCCGACACGTGGCAACGATGGTACCATGCGACCCCGGATGACTCGCCCGCCCCGGACCGCAGGCCCGTCCGTCGGGCGCCGCCGCCGCGCCGGGGCGCTGGGCGTGCTGTGGCCCCTTCTGGGGCCGTCCGCGTGCGCCCCCGACGATCGCCCGACGCTCGTGGCCCTCGGCGGCTGCGGCCTCGACGAGATCGAGCTGAGCGCGTTGCTCCTGGTGCCGCGCGGCGACTTCCCGACCGCGGCCGCGGACGGCAGCGTCGTCGATGGAGGCCGCTCGGGCCTCGGGGGCGTTCCGACCGACGCCGCGGCCATCACGGTCGAGGGCAAGTTCGCGGACGCCACCCTCGCGGTTGGTCGGACCGCACGGCTCGAGGAGCCCGACGGTCGCCTGCCGGTCTACTTCGCCCCCGAGGACGAGCTCTGCGCGGTCGGCTCGGCGATCGAGTTCCGCGACGTCGGATCCATGGCGGTCGGTCCCGAGGGCGACGTGCTCCTCGTCGGCGGCCGCGACGAGAAGGGGCGGTTGGTCGACGACATCGTCCACGCCCGCGACGTCGAGGAGTTCATCACGCCGCTGGATCGTCCGCTGCCGTCGCCGACCACCGGCATGGTCGTCGTGGCGACTGCGCCCCGTCGATTCCTCGCGGTGGGTGGCGCGACGTCGGACGGACGCGTGCTCGATCAAGTGCTGCCGATCGACCTCGGCGGCGCCGACCCGATCGGCCGACCGACACGGATCGACGTGCCCGGGATCGTCGGCAAGCGGAGCTATCACGCCGGCGCCCCGATGCTCGATGGGCGCGTGCTGATCACCGGGGGCTGCACCGCGCTGGATCTGCACTCGTACTGCGTGCCGTCTCCGGGCGCGGTGCTCGAGTCATCGTTCCTCATCGATGCTCGCCAGGCCGGGGCGCCGACCTTCGAGCGCGCACCGTCGATGCTGGTGGCGCGCTTCGGCCACGAGCTCTTGGTCGCGCGCGACGGTGCCGTGTTCGCCGTCGGCGGGCGCAACGTCACCGGTCGGGGCGTCGTGACGGTCGAGCGCTGGTCCCCGGGCGAGTCGGCGTGGACGCCCTACGGGCAGACCGAGAAGCTCGGCCTCGGGACCGCGCGGGCGATCCTCGGCGCGGCGTTGCTCGAGGGCGGCCTGCTCGTCGTGGCGCTCGACGATGGATCCATCGCGTGGGTGACGGACGCGGGCGCGGGCCGCTGGACGAGCTGGTGCGATGGGGATCCCGCGACGCCGGGGTGCTTCCACGACGAGTCGTCGGGGGAGCCGGTGGTGCCGCCGCGGCGTCAGCTCGTGGCGCTGCCAGGCGAGCGCGTGATGGTCGACTCGTGGTTGCTGCCGTTCCCCCTGCTCGGCACGACCGCCGCGGACGCCGTCGATCTCGCGGCGCCGAAGCTCGGCCACCCCACGATTCCGCCGCCGCGCCGCACCGCCGCAGCGATGGCGACGCTGGCGGACGGCACCGTGCTCGTCGCCGGCGGGCGCGATCCCGAGACGCTGGAGGCGAGCGACCTGTTCCTCTCGCGCCTGCGCCCACAGCTCGACGGCCCCGATGAGCGCATCCCCCAGGTCGACGAATTCGAGACCGGCAGCTTCGTGCTGCATGATCCCGATCGCGTGGGCTTCGACACCGATCACCTGACGTTCGCGAGCGAGGGCGATGAACTCGAGGTCCCCGCGGCGTGGGCCCATGTTCGGGCGTTCCGCAGTACGAGCTTCCGCTTCGACGTGATCGTCGGCGTGGAGGGCCAGCCCGGCGAGGACGCCCCGCGCCCCCACCTCGTGCTCTCGCAGGGCGCCCTCGCGGGCACCAGCATCCGCTTCGGTACCGGCGTCACCGGGTTCCGTCGCGACGCTGCCGGCCGCACCATCGCGTTCTCCTGCGGCGGCGATTCGATCGACTTCAGCGCATCGCTCGTGTCCCTCCGCGTCGACGTGCGACCGCAGTCGATCGTCGTGCGGGTCGGCGCCGATGTCGTCGCGAATTGCCCGGGCACCGGCGACGTACCGTCGGCGATCGGGCTGGGCGTGTCGGGCGAGGGGACGATGGTCGCCTACGCGCCGTTGCTGACGCGGATCTGAGTCGCGGATGAACGCGAAGCGTTCACCCGCGACGAAGGCAAGGAGCGAAGCGATGGAGGGATGGGACGGGCCGTCCCTTCCCATTTGCTTGGTAGTCGCGCCTACTCGCAGGTCCCGTCGTCACCATACAGCGCCTCGAGGCTGGCCGCGGCCGCGCTGCCCACCTCGCCGCCCTCGTCGACCCAGGCGCACAGGGTCTCGCGCACTCGCTCGGTCGGTGCCTCGGCGTGGCGCAGCGCCTGGGCGAGGCGTCGCGCGTAGCCCCGCTCCGGGCGGGTCGCGAGCTGCTTGGCGACCGCGTCGCTGCCACGCTCGCCGAAGTGGCGCGCGAGCTCGCGGGCCGCCTCGCCGCTGTGCTCCAGCGCGACCGCGTCGTCGTCGAGCATGCCGCGGAGCAGGGCGAACGCCGCATCGTCGGCGCAGCGACCGAGCGCGTCGATCGCGGCGCGCTGGACGGTCGCGTCGGCGTCGGCACCCTCGCCCGCGCGGCCGACCAGCGAACCCACGCGCGCGATGATCCGCCGCGGGCACGGAGCAGCCACGCGGCCCAGCGCCGCGGTCCGGACCTCGGGCCAGGGATCGGCGAGACCGGGCTCGAGCCACGCGTCTCCGCGCAGCTCGAGGTGCGCCCACGCGAGGCTCGAGAGGCGCGGCGTCGGGGCGCGCTCGAGTCGATGCGTGCGTACGAGCGTCGCCGCCGAATCGGTCGGCACCGCGGGCAGGGCGAGTGACGCGAGGATCTCGTCGGCCTGCGTGCGCGCCGGCAGCGACGCCGTCGCGACCCCGAGCAACGCCTCGCCAGCGGCCGGGTGCTCGGCCTGGGTGACGAGCGCCCGCACCGACGCGACGCGCACGCCGAACGGCCGGGTCGTCTCGCGCGCGAGCGCAGCGAGCCGGGCCAAGAAGGCGTCGTCGATCCCGCCCTCGATCGCGGTGCGCAGCTGGATGACCTGCGCGAGTCGGGACGCGTCGACGACCTCGAGCTCGGCGTCGAGCACCGCGAGCACCGCGTCGCGCAGCGGCTCGTCGCCCCGCAGCCGACGTCGCAGCGAGCGCGCGAACTGACGCCGCAGCTCGACGTGGCCGCGGCCGGCGAGAACCAACAGGCCGGCGACGTCGCCGTCGGGGGTGATGCCGACGAGATCGTCGAGCAGCGTCGCGCGGACGGTCACCGGCAGATCGCGATCGGCGACGAGCGACGCGACCGCGTCTCGACCGTGCGCGCCCTGATCGCGCAGCAGCGGCCGCCATGGCTCGACCGCCGCGACCTTCCCGCTCTCCGAGGTCTCCGCGGCGCAGGCGTGGCGCAGCTCGGCGGCGATGCGCTCGGCCGCGACCGGGCCGCCGATCTCGGCGAGGACGTCGAACAGTCGCTTGCGCTCGCCGGCGGCCGGCGGGGGGACGGCGTCGATCCGCGCGAGCAGGGCGTCGCGGCCCTGCTCCGGGTGGGCCACGAGGCGTGCGCGCGCGGTGAGGTACGCGCGGTTGGGCTCGCCCAGGATCGCGTCGACGTCGGCCGATGCGGCGACCGCGTCGTACCCCGCGGCCGTGGCCGCCGCCTCGGGCGTGGCGAGCGGCGGAGGCGGGCCCGCGGCGGTGGACCCGAGGAGGCCTGCGGCGAGGCACCCCGTGACGAGCCCGTGGGTGAAAAAGTGGGCCAGCGGCACGTCGGGGAGTGTGGCGGAGCGCGGCGTTGTGCGCCACAGTGCACGCCCCGTGGGCCCCGAGGCGTTCGATTACGAGTTGCCGCAGGACCGCATCGCGCAGCACCCCGTCGCCGCGCGGGGCGACGCGCGGATGATGGTGGTGCGGCCCGACGCTGCGGTCCACACCCACGCGCGCGCCCTGCCGGCGCACCTGCCTGCGGACGCGCTCGTCGTCGTGAACGCCTCGGCGGTCGTGCCCGCGCGGATGGACGCTCGGCGCGCCGACGGGCGATCGTTCGAGCTGCTGTGGTGTGCGCCCGCGGCGGGGCAGGGCGAGGGCGCCGTCGCGACCGCGTGGGTCCGCGGGAGCAAGCGCCTGCGCGCCGGCGACGTGCTGGAGGTCGGCGAACTCGTGCTGCGCTGCACCGACGACGGCGGTGACGGTCGCGAGCGGACGTTCGCCGTGGTCGCCGGCGACATCCTGACGGCCTGCCGCGCGCACGGCCGCGTGCCGCTGCCGCCGTACATCGCCCGGCCCGAGGGCCCCGGTCCCGACGACGCGTCGCGCTACCAGACGGTGTACGCCGATCGCGACGGCAGCATCGCCGCACCGACCGCGGGCCTCCACCTCGACGAGGCGACGCTCGCCGTGCTCGACGTTGTCCGTCTGCACCTGCACGTCGGACCCGGAACGTTCCTGCCGATGGATGTCGCCGACATCCGCGATCATCGGGTGGGGTCCGAGCGCGTCGAGATCGACGGCGACGCGGCGACGCGGATCGAGGCGGCGCGTCGCGACGGCCGGCCGATCGTCGCCGTCGGGACCACCGTCGTGCGTGCCCTCGAGACCCTCGCCCACGGTGGACGTCCGGTCGAGCCGACGCGCGGCCACACCGAGCTCGTCATCGTGCCCGGCCATCGATTCGAGGTCGTGACCCACCTGCTGACGAACTTCCACCTGCCGCGCAGCAGCCTGCTGATGCTCGTGTGCGCGTTCGCGGGGACCGAGCGGGTGCTGTCCGCCTATCGCGAGGCCGTCGCCGAGGGCTATCGCTTCTACAGCTACGGCGACTGCATGTTCGTCGCGGGAGCCCGATGACCTTCGATCCGAGCGTGGGGCTGGCGTGCGACGACGCGAGCCTCCCGGTGCGTCCGCCCGGAACCTTCGAGGTCCTCGCACGGGAAGGCGACGCCCGCAGCGCGCGGCTGTGGACCGGCCACGGCCCCGTCGACACGCCGTGCTTCATGCCCGTCGGCACCTACGGCGCCGTGAAGGGCCTCGATCCGGAGGAGCTCGCGCGCATCGGATCGCAGGTGATCCTCGGCAACTCGTATCACCTCGCGCATCGTCCCGGGGCCGAGCGCGTCGCTCGACTCGGCGGTCTGCACGGGATGAGCGGGTGGTCGCGGGCGATCCTCACCGACAGCGGTGGCTTCCAGGTGTTCAGCCTGCGGGGGCTGCAGCGGATCGACGACGACGGCGTCGACTACCGCACGCACTTCGACGGATCCAAGCACCGCATGACGCCGCGGAGCGTGCTCGAGGTGCAGGCCCACCTCGGCTCGGACATCTGCATGGTGCTCGATCACTGCCCGCCCGCCGACGCCAGCCCGGCCGACCTGCGTCGCGCGGTCGATCGCACCACGCGGTGGGCCGAGCTCGCGGCGCGGCTGCGGCCCGAGATCCTCGGCGCGCGTCAGCTGTGCTTCGGCATCGTGCAGGGCGGCGTCGATCTCGAGGCGCGTCGTGCCCACCTCGAGGCGATGGCGCCGCTGCCCTTCGACGGCCTCGCGCTCGGCGGCCTGTCGGTCGGCGAGACCACCGTGCAGATGCACGCGACCATGGCCGCGATCGCGCCGAGCATGCCGGCGGATCGCCCGCGGTACGTCATGGGGATCGGCATGCCCGAAGATCTCCTCGCGGCGATCGACGCGGGCGTCGACATGTTCGACTGCGTGCTCCCGACCAGGAACGCGCGCAACGGACAGCTCTTCACGATGGCCGGGCGCATGAACATCCGGCGCGCGCAGTGGCGCGACGACACCCGGCCGGTCGAGCCCGAGTGCGGCTGTCCGACGTGTCGACGGTTCTCGCGCGGGTACCTCCGGCACCTGCACGGCCAGAACGACCCGCTGTTCGGTCGGGCCGCGAGCCTGCACAATCTGTGGTTCTTCCACGCCCTGGTGGGTCGCCTCCGCGCGGCGCTGCGGGCGGGGGACTACCCGGCGGTCCGGGCCCAGGTCCTGGCCGCCTACACGCCGGGCCTCCTGGTCGAATCGGTGGCGTCCGCCGCCGCTCCCTGACGGGGACGTGATCCCGTTCGACGGGGACGTGATCCCGTTCGACGGGGATGTGAGCCCGTTCGACGCGCATGTGAGCAAAGGCGGGCGGGCCCGTGGGCGCCTTGACCCCCCGCGGCGCCCTTGCTACGCCTGCCGCCCCGGGGGGTCCCCCCGTCGGGGCCGTGGTGCGCCGTCAGATCGTGCGCCTCGCTCCTCTACTCTCGCCGAGCGCAACCCGCCATGACACTCGCCGCATCGTCCTTCGCCACCGCCGCCTTCGGGTCCCTCGTCGCCCAGGGGGCAGGGTCCGCCCTCGGCGGGGTCTTGCCGATCGTGCTCATGTTCGCGGTCGTCTACTTCATCGTGCTGCGGCCGATGAGCAAGCAAGAGAAGGATCGCAAGAAGCGCGTCGACGCGCTGGCCAAGGGCGATCAGGTGGTCATCGGCGGCGGCATCCTCGGTCGCATCAGCAACCTCGACGACCCCAAGGTCGCCGTGGTCGAGATCGCCGACAAGGTGAAGATCCGGGTGCTGCGCAAGGACATCGTCGACGCGGCCGAGGCTGCGCTCAAGGACGAGAAGGCCGCCCCCGCGAAGAAGGCCGACGACAAGGACGCCAAGGACAAGGACGACTCCGAGGGCTCGCGCGCCGACGCGCGCTGACGCCTCGGCGTCCCCCTCCGACACGCGCGAAGCAGGCCCACGATGCGCCGATTCCTCCGACTCAAAGCCCTCGCACTGGCTGCCCTCGTCGTCACCGCGGTGATGGCGGTGCTGCCGTCCTTCCTGCCGGCGGACAAGCTGCCCGCGTTCATCGCGAGCACCTTCACCCGCAAGTTCCAGCTCGGCCTCGACCTCCAGGGTGGTCTGCACCTCGAGTACTCCGTGGCCGTCGACGAGGCGATCGAGAACAAGCTCGATCAGATCGCCGCCGAGCTCGAGATCGGCTTCCGCGAGAAGAAGGACCTCACCGTCGAGGTCACGCGCGAGGGCGTCGATACCCTGCTCGTGAACCTGCCGACGGCCGACGACGTCGCGCTCGCCACCGACGACGTCATGGGCGTCACGTTCGGCGTGCTCGAGCGGGTCGATCCCGAGGAGGGCCAGGGCGCGAACGTCATCCGCCTGCGGATGCCCGAGGCCGCCATCGCCGACAACCGCAAGGCGGCCGTCGCCAACGCGCTCGAGACCGTCAGCAAGCGCGTCGACGCGATGGGCGTCGCGGAGCCCAACATCTACCCGAAGAACCGCCAGATCGTGATCGAGCTGCCGGGTCTCGCCGACGAGAACACCGAGCTGCGGGCCGCGGCGACCGACGCGTCCGCGCGCGTCAGCCAGATCCTGTCGGCCTCCGGTGCGGGGCAGGTGTCCACCTCGGAGATCCGCGATCAGGCCGGCCAGTTCCGCATCACGGTGCCGGGCGGCGACGCCGTGGCGCTGCTCGAGCAGGCGTTCGCCGGCAAGATCGCCGAGGACCGCACGATCATCGACGACCGGCTCCCCGCCGAGCTCGCGATCCTCCCGCCAGATCCGGCGCGCCCGGACCCGGCGGTCGTCGTGCTCACGCTGACCGATCGCGCCCGCGACCAGATCCTCGCCGGCGCCAGCGAGTTCCACCGCCTGCTCAAGATCATCGAGCGCCAGGCGGTGCTCCGCATGCACCTCGTCGATGACGAGACCCCGTTCCGCGACACGGGCAAGCCCTACCTCCGCGCGCTCTACGAGGCCGGCAAGGTGACCCAGGGCATGGGCATCGCGGTCAACATCGAGGCCGACTACGGCCGCGAGGGCGGCACGACGGTGCGCGAGCCCTTCGTCTACTTCTCGAAGGACCTGCAGACCCTCGAGAACTTCTTCGCCGGCCTGCCGCCGGAGTGGCGCCTGCCCGCCGACATGAAGATCGCGTTCGGCCCGGCGCCGATCGTGACGCGGCGCGGTCAGCCCCCCGAGGACCTCTACCGCACGTACGTCATCAAGGCCCGCGCCGAGGTCACCGGCGAGAGCATCGTCAGCGCGTCGGTCGGGTTCGACCAGCAGAGCGGCCAGCCCGAGGTCAACGTCACCCTGGATCGCGTCGGCGCCGACCTCTTCGAGGAGATGTCCGGCAACAACGTCGGTCGCAAGATGGCGATCATCCTCGACGAGCTCGTCCGCTCCGACCCGGTATTCAACGAGCGGATCCCCGGCGGTCACGTCCGGATCTCGCTCGGCTCGTCGCCCGGTCAGTCGGCCCGCGAGGCCGCGAACGACCTCACCAAGGTGCTGAAGAGCGGCTCGCTCCCGGCCCGCCTGCAGAAGGAATCCGAGATGCGCGTCGGCGCCGACCTCGGCTTCGACGCGGTCGAGCAGGGCGCCAAGGCCTTCATCATCGGCCTGGTGCTCGTCGTCCTGTTCATGGGCGTCTACTACCGGCGCGCGGGTTGGGTCGCCAACTTCGCCCTGGTCTTGAACGTCGTGCTGATGCTCTCCGCGATGGCGTTCTTCCGCGCCACGCTCACGCTGCCCGGCATCGCCGGCATCGTGCTCACCCTGGGCATGGCGGTCGACGCCAACGTCATCATCTACGAACGCATGCGTGAGTTCATCCGCGACGGCTATACGGCCCGCGCGGCGATCGAGGCCGGCTACGACCGTGCCTTCACCAGCATCCTCGACTCCCAGCTCACGACCGCGATCGCGGGCCTGGTGCTGTGGCAGTACGGCTCGGGCCCGATCCGCGGCTTCGCCGTCACGCTGCTCATCGGCATCGCGACCTCGATCTTCACCGGTGTGTTCTGCACCCGGCTCTTCTTCGACTTCCAGGCGAACCGTCGCGGGTTCGACAAGGTGTCGGTCTGATGGACACGCAAGCCCCGCGCCCCGCCTCGAAGCAGAAGTTCTTCGAGGTCATCCGCCCCGGGACGAACTTCCCGTTCGTCGAGCAGCGCCGCAAGTACATCTGGGGATCGCTGGTCCTCATCCTGCTGTCGGCGTTCTTCCTCGGCTACAACGTCGTCACTCGCGGCGCCCCGCTCAACTGGGGTGTCGACTTCGCGGGCGGTTCGTCGGTGCGCCTCCAGCTCGCCAAGGAGGTCCCGGTCGAGGACATCCGCGTGGCGCTCGAGCGCCTCGGCTACGAAGGCAGCAAGGCCGTCACCGTGCCGGGCGCCGACGGCGAGGTGCTGCTGAACGTCAAGGAGGTCGTCAGCATCGACGCGGCCACCCTCGAGACGTGCAAGGCGGCGGTCTCGGACCTCGGCGGCGCCAAGCTGCTCGGTTTCCACCAGCCCGACGGCGGGAGCAAGATCTTCCTCAAGTACGACGCCGAGCCACCGTGGGCGGAGCTCAGCCAGCGGATCAACGAGGCCGGGTGCCAGGGCACCGTCGACAAGGGCTTCGAGGTCCGCGAGGGCGAGGTCCCGGTCGAGGTGTCGCTCGTGGGCGTCGGCAACCGGATCGCCGAGCAGATCGACGCCGAGTTCGGCGCCGGCACGGTCGGCAAGATCGTCCAGGCCGAGACCGTCGGCGCCAAGGTCGGCGACCAGCTCAAGATCGACGGCGTGAAGTCCCTGCTGTACGCGATGGGCTTCATCTTCCTCTACGTCATGTTCCGCTTCGATCTCCGGTTCGCGCCCGGTGGCATCGTCGCGCTGGCCCACGACGCGTTCATCACCGTCGGTGCGTTCGCCCTGACGTGGAAGGAATTCAACCTCACCACGATCGCGGCGATCCTCACCATCGTCGGCTACAGCATCAACGACACCATCGTCGTGTTCGACCGCGTCCGCGAGCGCGTCGCGCTCTTCCGCGACGAAGAGATCGAGGTCACGACCAACCGCGCGCTCAACGAGACGTTGAGCCGGACCATCCTGACGTCTGGCACGACGCTGTTGTCGGTGTTCGCGACCTACGTGATGGGCAGCGGATCGATCGCGGACTTCTCGTTCGCGCTCATCGTCGGCATCACGGTCGGTACGTACTCGTCGCTGTTCATCGCGACGCCGGTGTTCCTCTGGGTGAACAAGCGGTTCTACGGCGGCAAGGGCCACCTGCAATGGCGCGCCGACGGACCGCTCGGCGAGCCGGCCGGCACCGAGCGTCCGGTGCTCGCGGCCGAGGGCGGCGAGATCGACGAGAGCGGTCGCACCGCGGAGGAGGTCCGTGAGGCGGACCGCGCCGCCGCGGGCGATGCCGGCGATGCCGGTGACGACGGCGCCGAGCCGGCGCGGGTGGCCGTCGAGCTCGGGCGCTCCTCCGCCGACGACGATGCCGGCGACGGCGGTGACGACGGCCCGGTGCCGAAGGCCTCGCGACGCCGCCGGCGTCGACCGCAGTGACGTCGCCCCTCGCGCAGCGCGACGCCGGGGACGCCGCGGACCTGGTCGCCCAGGCTGCGCGCCTCGGCGTGTCTGATCTCGAGCTGCGCATGCTCCGGAGCCGGGGCGTGCGCGACGACGCGGCGATCGGCCGAACGCTCGCCCCCAAGCTCCGCGACCTGCGGCCGCCGGAGCAGATGGCGGGGTTCCCCGCTGCGCTCGATCTGCTCGCATGGGCCGGTCGTCGCCGCGTCCGCGTCGGGGTGTTCGGCGACTACGACGTCGACGGCGTGTGCACGGCGGCGATCCTCGCCGGGTTCCTCGAGGCGATCGGGCTGCAGGTCGTGACGCGCGTCGCCCACCGTGACGCGGGCTACGGCCTGTCCGACGTCGACGCCGATGCGTTCGCGGCGGCGGGCGTGCAGCTCGTCCTGGTCGGCGACACCGGCACCAGTGACATCGCCGCGCTCGAGCGCGTGCGCGCCCGGGGCATGCGCTCCGTCGTCATCGATCACCACCAGGTGCCCGACGAGATGCCGCCGTGCGACGCCCTCATCAACCCGCATCAGGCCGGTTGCGGCTTCCCGTTCAAGGGGCTGTGCTCGGCGGGCGTCGCGTTCTACCTGTGCGCGTCGCTGCGGACGCAGCTCGCGGCCCGCGACGAGCGGGCGCCCGATCCCCGCGGCTGGCTCGACCTCGTGGCGACCGCGACGATCTGCGACATGATGCCGCTCGTCGACGAGAATCGCGTGCTGGTGCACCGCGGCCTCGCGTTGCTCCGCACCGCGCCGAGGCCCGGCGTGCGCGCGCTGCTCGAGCGCGCGGGCGCGTGGAACGAGAACCCGATCGACGAGACCACCGTCGGCTTCAAGATCGGGCCGCGGCTCAACGCGCCTGGGCGCCTCGGCGCCGCCGATCCGTCGCTACGGCTGCTGCGGGCCCGCACCGCGGCCGAGGCTGGTCCGCTCTCCGAGCAGGTCGAGGGGCTCAACCATCAGCGGCGCACGCTCTCGCAGCGCGCGGTCGAGGAGGCGGTGGCCCGCGTGCTCGCGGATCCACAGCAGGTGGCCCGGCGGGCGATCTGCGTCGCCGATCCGACCTGGGCACCCGGCGTCGTGGGGTTGGTCGCCGGAGCGCTCGCCGAGCGCCTCGGGAAGCCGGCGATGGTGCTCGCGATCGACACGCCCGCCGGGGTCGCCCGGGGCTCGGTGCGCAGCCATGGGGGCATCGACGTCCGCGCCGCGCTCGCCGCCTGCGCGCCGCTGCTCGAGCGCTTCGGCGGCCACCGCGAGGCGGCGGGGCTCACCGTCCGCATCGATCGCATCGACGCGGTGGCCGAGGCCTTCGCCGCGGCGTGCGAGGCCGCCGGCCTCGCGCCTGCGGCGCCTCCCGACGAGGTCGACGGTCGCGTCGCCGTGCCGTCGATCGACGTCGCGCTCGGCCGTCGGATCGCCGCCCTGGCCCCGTTCGGCGTCGGCTTCTCGCCGCCGCGCTTCGCGACCGCGGGTCGCGTGGAGTCGGTCCGCGTGCTCAAGGAGCGGCACGTCTCGCTGCGCCTCGCCGACGGCGGCGCGGCGATCGAGGGCATCGGCTTCGGGCTCGCCGGCCCGGGCCTGTGGACACCCGCAGTGGGTGACGCGATCGAGATCGTGTTCGTTCCGGTGCTCGACGTCTTCCGCGGTCAGACGCGGGCCCGCCTCCACATCGAGCGCCTGTGGCCGGCGTCCGGCGCGACCCAGGGGCTCACCGCGCTGGGCGGGTCCGACGTCTAGCCGATGGCCCCTCGCGGTTTGACGCGACAAAACCGGCGATGCTAATAAGGATGACATGCGTTTGGGATCGGGCGTTGCGACCGTGTGTGCTGCGGCGTTGCTGGCGGGCTGTGGCCTGCGCTCGGACCCGCTGTTCGAGGGCGACCTCATCGACGAGTCCGGCGGCGCCTCCGAGTCGGGCGACGAGACCGGCCCCGACCCCGGCCCCTCGGCCTGCGACGCGCCGATCGAGATGCCGCCGCAGAACGTGACCATCGAGGGCACCCTCTCGGGGTCCGACCACGAGCGCGGCTGGTGCGGCCAGGACACCGGACCAGAGCAGGTCTACCGCCTGGTCGCCCCGTACAACACCGACGTGACCCTGCAGGTCGTGAGTTCCGACGTCCCGCTGACCCTGCGGATCGTCGAGGACGGGTGCTCGGACGGCGAAGGCCGCACCGTCACCTGCGCCAACGACTTCATCGAGCAGTCGCGGCACTTCCTCGCGATCGGCGGACGCACCTACAGCATCATCGTGGACAGCGAGGCCGGCGCCTCGGGCAACTTCGCCTTCAACGTGGTCTTCGGCTGGCCGACGCTCGACCAGTGCACGATCCATGAAGAGGTCATCCTGCAGCAGCCCGCCGGATCCTTCGTGTGGTTCAACGACTTCAGCAAGGGGCAGGGCACCGCGGACGGCCTGTGCGGCGGCCCGGGGCGCGAGAACATCTTCCCGATCCAGACGACCTACGTCGGCGGGATGACGGCCGAGGTCAGCGGCACCAACGGCATGGCGCCGGTGCTGAGCCTGCGGACCAACTGCGCCGGTGTCTCGGAGCTGACGTGTGCGGCCGGGTCCGTGAACTCGGGGACGTCGCTCAACTGGTACTTCGACGCCCCGGGCTCGGAGTACTACCTCGCGGTCGATCAGGCCGGCATCGACGGCGGCTCGTACTCGCTGTCCGTCTACTTCGAGTGAGCCCCCGGTCTGGGGAGCCGAGACGTCAGTCGCCGCCCACGACCGTGAGCGCGCCGTTGCGGACGAAGCACACCGGCGGGCAATCGGGCCCGTTGGGCTGTTCCTCGCCCACGGCATCGAGCGCGACCGTGACGGCGGCGGCGAGCGTCTCCTCGGTGTCGACGTCGATGATCGTCACCTGGATCTCGCGGACGCTGGTGCCCGCGGGGACGCTGATCTCGAACGTCGAGGCGTCGCAATCGAGCTCGGGGGCGTTCTCGGCGGCCTCGGGCGACGCCGGTTGCAGGCAGCGGGCCCGCAACGTGGTCTCGCCCGCCGTGACCTCGAGATCGTACGGCCCCGCGATGAGCCCCGGCGGAAGGCTCACCACCGACGCGTCGCTGCAGGCGAGCTCGGTGCAGGAGTCCTCGACGCAGCTCCACGACGCCGAGGCCAGCGCGACAACGACGATCCATCGAATCATGCGCCGTCGAGACTAGCAGCGCCGCAGGCCGGGCAACAGCGCCGTGGGACCGCGCTACACTGCGAGCCCGGTGCTCGGACCTCCGATTCGCGCGGCGCGCCCCCTCGACTGGACCGGCTCCGTCGCCGTCGCCGCGTCGTGGCTGGTGATCCTGCTGTGCGCGGTCATCATCCTGCTCGTGCGCCTGCCGAGCGCATGGATTCGCCTGGCGTTCGGGTCGCAGGAGCTCGTCCGCGTGGCGCTCGCGCTGGCGATCCTCGGGGTGGTGGTGTGGATCCGTCCGTTCTTCATCGCCCGATTGCCGCGGGCGGCGTCGTTGTTCGGCGGCACCTTGACCCTCCAGGAGCGCGGCCGCCGGCACCGCGTCAAGGTCTCCGAGCTCCGACGCGTGGATCTCGAGACCCGCCCGCCACCGGTCTTCGAGGTGGTGGTCGTCGAGCTCGCCGACGGCACCGTCCACGAGGTGTGTCCGATCGACTGGCCGGGCGCGGGCGGCCTGTATCGAGCGCTGGCCCGGCGGGTCGCGCGGCGCCGGTGAGGCGTCACTCGTCGGGCGCGGCGACCTCGACGTGCGTGACCGCGAGTCGTCGCGGGTCGACGTGGTGCCGCAGGCATGGCACGACCGATCGGGCCTGATCCAAGACGGCCGGCACGAGATCGGCGACGACGATCGCATCGGTGCCGTCGGCCTCCGCGAGGATGCGGCCCCAGGGATCGACGATCATGGCGTGTCCCCAGCTGCGCCGGCCCCCGCCGTGCTCGCCGTGCTGCGCCGCGGCGAGCACGAAGCACTGGGTCTCGATCGCGCGGGCGCGCACGAGCACCTCCCAATGCGCCTCGCCGGTCGGGTAGGTGAACGCTGCGGGGATCGTGAGCAGCTCGGCGCCCGCGTCGACGAGCGCGCGGTAGAGCTCGGGGAAGCGCAGGTCGTAGCAGATCGACAGGCCGATCGCGGCGGCCGGCGTGTGCACGAGGACCGCGCCGTCGCCCGCGGCGACCTCGTCGCTCTCGCGCAGTCGCGGCTGGCCGGGCACATCGGCGTCGAAGAGGTGGAGCTTCCGATACCGCGCGACGATCCGACCGCCGACGAGGACGACCGCCGTGTTGAACCGTCGCCCATCGGGGGCGACCTCCGGCGTCCCCCCGGCGATGATCGAGATCCCTCGGCGTGCGCTCAGCTCACACAGCGGCGCGAGGGCGCTCGCCTCCTGCGGTCGCGTCGGGTCGAAGGCCCAGGTGCACGGCGTGCCGCGGGGGGCGATCCCCGCATAGTTCTCGGGCAGGACGACGAGCGCGGCCGCGCGATCGGCTGCGGTCTGGCACGCGGCCGTTGCGTCGCGCATGCACGCGGCGTGGTCGGAGGTGGCGCGCAGCTGGGCGACGGCGGCTCGGATCGGCTCCACGCGCCCACCGTAGCGCCGTCGCGTCGGACCGACCATGGGCCCAGGTCACCGTCCACGGCGCGGGAAATGGTGTTTCGCCCCGGTCACGCGGCGCCCCGCCCAGTGTCCACGGGCGCCCCGGCGACGCCCGTGGGCGTGCGGAGATCCGACCCCGCGCCCGCGCCCCGCCGGGCGCGGCGGGACGGCAATCCCCGAGTTCGCGCCCGCAGGCGCGCTTGCGGACCGATTTTCGCTGTGCTATCGAAGGGCCGAATCAGGCGCGCAGAGCACGAGAGTGGGCGCCCTCGGGTCCCCACTCTTTTTTTGTATCGACACCCATGCCCGACCCCTTCGACATCGACCGCGACGCGGAGCCCTCCGACGACGCGAGCACGCAGCCAGCCGTCGCGCACGAGGCCGACACCGTCGAGAGCGGGCGCGCGGCGGTCCGATTGCTCGAGGACGTCGTCGGTCCGGTCGTCGCGACGATGGGGTACGCGCTGGTGCACCTCGAATGGGCCTCCACTGCGCGGCCCCGCGTGGTGCGGCTCTACATCGATCGCGAGGGCGGGATGACCCTCGATGACTGCGCCCGTCTGTCGCCGATCATCGGCAATGCCCTCGACGCCGCGGAGCACGGCGAGGACGCCCCCGCCGCGGCGCTCCGCGGCGTGCTCGAGGCACACTACGTGCTCGAGGTGTCGTCGCCGGGCGTCGAGCGCCCGCTGTCGCGACGCAGCCAGTTCGATCTCCACAAGGGTGCCCGCGCCACCGTGCGGACCCACGCGCCGCTCGATCCGGCGTCGCCGCAGAAGACCTTCCACGGTCGCATCGTGGACACCGCACCGGCCACCGACTCCGACGACGACCGCGAGGGCCGCGTGTCGCTCGTGGCCGAGGACGGCGCCGTGCACGAGATTCCCCTGTCGCTCATCCGTCGCGCCAACCTGGTCTACGAGCCCCCGCAGGCTCCCCAGGCGCGCGCGAAGCCCGGGACTCGAGTCCCGGGGGGCGGCCGGTCGGCGTCGCAAAAAGCAGTGAATCGCGGGTGAGAACATGGACGAGCCAGTAAACCTCAGCGCAGTCATCGATCAGGTCTGTCGAGAGAAGAACATCTCTCGCCAGGTGCTCACCGAAACGGTGGAGCAGGCGGTCCTCGCCGCCGCCAAGAAGGTCTTCGAGGAGCGCGAGATCGAGGCGCAGTTCGACCCCGAGACCGGGAACGTCAACCTGTTCCAGGTCCTGTACGTCGTCGAGGAGATCGACCACGAACACCGCGAGATCACCCTCGAGCAGGCCCAGCGCGCCGGCCTCGAGGCGGAGCCCGGCGACGAGCTCCTGTTCCAGATCTTCTATCTCGAGGCGGACAAGAAGCGCGCCGAGCAGCAGCTGAAGGACTACCCCGAGCTCGAGGCGCTGCGCCTGGGCGGGCAGGGCTTCGGCCGCATCGCCGCGCAGACCGCCAAGCAAGTCATCATCCAGCGCGTCCGCGAGGCCGAGCGCGAGAACCTCTTCGACGCCTACAAGGAGAAGAAGGGCGAGCTCATGACCGGCACCGTGCGCCGGTTCGAGCGCGGCGCCATCATCGTCGAGGTCGACAACGGCCGCGCCGAGGCGGTGCTCCCGGTGCGCGAGCAGGTCCCGCGCGAGTCGCTGCGCCCCGGCGACCGCATCGTCGCGTACGTGAAGGACGTCGACAAGTCGGCCCGCGGCCCGCAGATCATCCTGTCGCGCACGCACCGAGGCCTCGTCGAGAAGCTCTTCGAGCACGAGGTGCCGGAGATCTTCGAAGGCATCGTCCGCATCGAGGCCTGCGCCCGCGAGCCCGGGGCCCGCTCGAAGATCGCGGTGTCCAGCCGCGATCGCGACGTGGACCCCGTCGGGGCCTGCGTCGGAATGCGCGGCAGCCGGGTCCAGGCCGTGGTCCAGGAGCTCCGCGGCGAGAAGATCGACATCGTGCCGTTCAACGAGGATCCCGCGCGCTTCGTGTGCAACGCGATCCAGCCGGCCCAGGTCTCGCGCGTCCTCATCGACGCCGAGCGCCACACGATGGAGCTCATCGTCCCCGACGACAAGCTCTCGCTGGCCATCGGCAAGAAGGGCCAGAACGTTCGGCTCGCCTCGCGGCTGACGGGCTGGCGCATCGACATCCACTCGGAGAGCAAGATCCGCGAGATGGAGCGGCGAAGCCTCGCCGAGATCGCAGCGATCCCCGCCGTCGGCGAGGAACTCGCGCTGCTGCTGTTCCAGAACGGCTGGCGTGGCCTCCGCGACTTGGCGGTCGCCGATGCGGAGGAACTCGCGTCGATGCCGGGCGTCGATACGCTCGACCGTGCGGAGGCGATCATCGAGATCGCCAACGACGCGGCGAGCGGCAACATCAAACTCGAGGTCGCGTATCCGCAGTCGCGTGCCGACTCGGCCCCGTACGCTTCGACTGGGGGTGACGAGTGAGTCGGTCTGAACCTGAGCGCACATGCGTCGGCTGTCGCGAGAGCGCGACCGCATCGGCGCTGTTGAGGCTGCGTCGTCGCAGCGATGGTGTCGTCGTTCCGGATCTCGAAGGGCGTCGCGCGGGTCGTTCCGCGTGGGTGCATCCTTCGCGTCCGTGTGTCGAGATCGGCGCGCGTCGCCGGGCCTTCTCGCGGGCGCTCGCTGGCCCCCGGGGGCTCGCGGTGCGTGAGCCGGAGGTCGGTGCGCTGTGGCAGTCGCTGTGCGACGCCGCGAACACCCGTCTCGATGTCCTTCGTCGCAGCTCGGGCGCCGGCCCGACCCCGCGACTGTCCGCGTTCACCGCGTTGCAGCAACAGCTCGCCGCGGGGGAGGTGTCGTGAACCATGTCGAAAGTCCGCGTTTACGAGCTCGCCCGCGAACTCGACAAGGACAACAAGACCCTGGAGGAAGCCATCCGGGGTCTTGGAATCCAGATCAAGAACTACATGAGCACGCTGTCACCCGACGAGGTGACGCGCGTGCGAGCAGCGATGGGTGCACCGTCTGCGGCACGCCCAGCGCCGCGGCCCGTGGTGACGCGTCCGACGGTCTCGCCGTCGGCCCCGTCTGCTCCGTCGGCTCCCTCCGCCCATGGTGGCCCCTCGGCGTCGTCCGTGCCCAGCGGTCATGATCCACGCGCGCCGCAGGTGATCCGACGTCGCGCCGACGTCGTGAAGAAGCGTCGCGACGAAGAAGAGGCCGCCGAGGAGGCCGCCGCTGCGGCTGCGGCTGCTGCAGCCGCGACCGAGCTCGCGCGGCAGGCCCCCGCTCGGCCGTTCCAGCCCCCGACCAGCCCGGCCATGCGTCCGTCGCTGCCCCCGCGTCCCCATCCGTCGACCGTGTCCAGCCCATCCGCCTCCGCCCCCGTCACGCGCTCGCCCGTCGAGCGGCCCGCCCACCTGTCGTCGCCACCCTCGGCGTCGCACGCCGGTGGCGGCGACTCGAGTTCCAAGGAGGACGAGGGCCGCGGTGGCGAGCGTGGTCCTGCGGTCGGCACGCGCATCGAGCTACCCCGCGGCACGCGTCGCTTCGCCACGGGCATGGCCTCGCGACTGGAGCGGCCCGCGGTCGAGGAGCGCCCGGCCCCCGCGCCGTCGCAGCAGACCCAGGCGCGCCCGAGCACGCCGGCACCGCGGCCGGCCGAGCCTGCGCCGCGCCCGGTGGCGTCCACGCCCGCACCGACGGCGGCCCCCGCCGCCGCGAGCACCCCGACCACGGCGGCGACGCCCGCCGCGACGACCCCGCCGGCCCCGATCGTCTCGGGCCCCGGTCAGACGGGTCCCGACGGCCGCAGCCGCGTGGTCCGCAACGAAGACGGCGTCATCGTCGGCGCCGCATCGCAGCGCTCCGAGCCGAAGATCCTGGGCTTCATCCCGCTCGCCGCGAGCCGGAAGAAGCAGCAGGTCATCATCACGGACGTCAGCGAGGAGGGCAAGCAGGGCCGCGCCACGCAGCGCAAGCAGCGTGAGGAGCGGGTCCAGGCCCAGGCCCGTCGCCGCAAGATGACCCGCAAGCCGCTCGGCGGCAAGGGCATGCCCGGAGGTCGCTCCTCGACCGCCGAGATGAGCGACGAGAAGAAGCGCATCCGCATCGACGAGGCCATCCAGGTCTCCGATCTGGCCCACCAGATGGGCCAGAAGGCCTCGGTCGTGCTGCGCACGCTATGGGGCATGGGTCTGCGCGGGTTGACGATCAACCACGCGATCGATGCCGAGACCTCCGAGGTCGTCGCCGCGGAGTTCGGCTACACCGTCGAGAACGTCGCGTTCCAAGAGGGCTCGATCGTCGGCAGCGCCGACGCCGGCGAGATGGAACACCGCGCGCCGATCGTGACCATCATGGGCCACGTCGACCACGGCAAGACGTCGCTCCTCGACAAGATCCGCGAGGCGCGGGTCGCTGCGGGCGAGGCCGGCGGCATCACCCAGCACATCGGCGCCTACAAGGTCGAGACGCCGCGCGGCGACGTCGTCTTCCTCGACACGCCCGGCCACGAGGCGTTCACCGCCATGCGGTCCCGCGGCGCCCAGGTCACCGACATCGTCGTGCTCGTGGTCGCGGCGGACGACGGCATCATGCCGACCACCGTCGAGGCCATCAAGCACGCCAACGACGCGGATGTCCCGATCGTGGTCGCGATCAACAAGATCGACAAGCCCGAGGCCAACCCCGGCCGCGTCAAGCAGGCGCTGATGGAGTACGGCATCGTCGGCGAGGAGTTCGGCGGCGAGGTCCCGATCGTCGAGGTCTCGGCCAAGACCGGCGTCGGCATCGATCGCCTGCTCGAGCAGCTGGTGCTCCAGGCCGAGGTGCTCGAGCTCGTCGCGCCCCACGAGGGCCGCGCCACGGGCGTGGTGCTCGAGGCCCGCATCGACAAGGGCCGCGGCCCGGTGGCGACCGTGCTGCTGCAGTCGGGCATGCTCAAGGTCGGCGACATGCTCGTCGCCGACGAGGCGTCCGGTAAGGTCCGCGGGATCTTCGATGACCGCGGTCGCAAGCTCACCGAGGCCGGCCCGTCCACGCCGGTCGAGGTCCTCGGCCTCGACACCGTGCCCGCCGCGGGCGACCCGGTGAACGTCGTCGAGAACGATCGCGACGCCAAGACGCTCATCACCCACCGTCGCGAGCAGCGTCGGCGCAAGGAGAGCGTCCGCACCGGTCCGTCGATCCAGGAGCTGTTGCAGCGACGCAAGACGGCGGTGGTCAAGATCGTCCTGCGCGCCGACGTCCAGGGCTCCGCCCAGGCCGTGAAGCAGGCGCTCGAGGACCTGTCGACCGACAAGGTCAAGGTCGAGGTGATCAAGGCCGAGGTCGGTCAGATCAACGAGACCGACGTGAAGTACGCGAGGGCCGGCGACGCCGTGATCTTCGGCTTCAACGTCAAGACCACTGGCAAGGCGGCCCCGGTCGCCGAGGCCGAGGGCGTCGCGATCCACACGTTCGAGGTCATCTACGCGGCGACCGACAAGTGCCGCGAGCTGATGATCGGGATGCTCGAGCCCGAGTACCGCGAGAAGGAGCAGGGCGAGGCCGAGGTCCGCGCGCTGTTCCCGATCCCGCGCCTCGGTGTGGTCGCCGGTTGCCGCGTCACCCGCGGCATCATCCAGCGCTCCAGCCACGTCCGCGTGGTCCGTCAGGGCAAGGTGCTGTTCAGCGGCACCATCCACTCGCTGCGCGTCTTCAAGGACGACGTCAAAGAGGTCAAGGACGGCTTCGAGTGCGGCATCGTGGTCGATGGATTCCCCGGCGTCCAAGAGGGCGACGTCATCCAGGCCTTCGAGGTCGAGGCCATCACGCCGAGCCTGTAGATGCCGCGCGCAGTCCACTGCCGCGGCAGCTGCCGCGGGTACTGCCGCGGTGACGCACGCCGAGGCCCCCGCGCGGGGGCCCGCGTGCGCCCCACGGGGGCCACGTGAGCACGCGGACCAACCGGGTCGAGCAGATGCTCCGGCGAGAGATCGCCGGGATGCTGCTGCGTGGGGATCTCCGTGACCCGCGGATCCAGCCCATCGCGGCGATTTCGATCACCGCGGTGCGCGTCGCCCCGGATCTCGGCAGCGCGCGCGTGTTCGTGGATGCGCTCGGCGACGCGGTGAACGTCCCGCGGGTGCTGGCGGGACTCAACGCGGGCGCGGGCGCGATCCGTGCGGCGCTCGGCCCCAAGCTGAACTTGAAGCGGACGCCGAGCCTCCGGTTCGAGCGGGACGACAGCGTCGATCAGGGGCGCACCATCGAGCGCGTGCTCGCGGAGATCGCGGTCGAATCCGCCGCGACGGCTGAGCCCGCACCGACGACCGATGCGGACCACGACGCGGACGGCGACGACGCAGACGGCGACGACGCAGACGGCGACGCGCCCGCGACGTCGGAGCCTTGATCGTGGCGGGTCGCTCCACCGGCCGCGACCACGGCGTACTCATCCTCGACAAGCCCGCGGGCCCGAGTTCCCACGAGGTCGTCGCCTGGGTGCGCCGCGTCCTCGGCGAGCGCCGCGTCGGCCACTGCGGGACGCTCGATCCCGCGGCGACGGGCGTGCTCGTGGTCTGCGTGGGCGAGGCGACGAAGCTCGTTCCGTGGCTGACCGATGACGACAAGGCCTACGCGGCCACGATCGCCCTGGGCCGCTCGACGAGCACGGCCGACGCCGCCGGCGAGACCGTGGCGATCGCCGCGGTGACGGCGGCCGACGTGGCGCGGGCAGCCGCGGCCCTCGGCCAGCTCCAGGGTCCGCTCGAGCTGCCGCCTCCCCGGGTCTCCGCCGTGCGGGTGGACGGCGTGCGGGCCCACGCCCGCGTCAGGGCCGGCGAGGACTTCGAGCTGCCCGCCCGGACCATGGTCGTCCATGCCGCCGTGCTCGACGGCATGGACCCCGCCGCCGGCCTCCTGCGCGCCACGTTCGAGGTCGGCAAGGGCACGTACATCCGTTCCCTCGCCGAGCACCTCGGCGCCCTCGTCGGGGTCCCCGCCCACCTCGCGGCGCTCCGACGCCTGCGGACCGGGGCCTTCGGCATCGCGGCTGCGGCTGCGGCGGGGGGCATCGTCGCCGTCGACGGCGGCACGCGCCCCGACGGCAAGCCGCGGCACCGCCTCGCCCCCGCGGACGGAGTGGACCCCGGCGCGCTCGCAGCTCGGCTGCGGGCGGCCCTGCTGCCGATCCCCGGTGCGGCACCAGCGAGCTGGACTCGGGGGCGCATGGCCGACGCGGCGAGGTTTGCCCGGCTGTGCAACGGACTCGACCTCGATCGCGCCGAGATCGCGTTCGAGGGCCAGGACCTCCCCGACGGACCCCGGGACGACGCCGCCGACCCGAGCGCGCCTGGACCCCTGGCCCTCGTGGTCGGGCCGGGACCCGCGATGTCGGGGCCGTGGGTCATCGCGCGCCTGGATCCAGGCTCGCTTCCAGGCCCGCTTCGAGGCCCGCTCGGGCGGGTTCGGCCGCTGCGGGTCCTGGACCCGGACGCCGGTCGGGCGGACGCGGCCGGGCTCGACCGCCCGGAGCCCGAGCCGCCCGGCGGGCTCGTGGACGCTTGACAAAGCGACCCCCCGCGAGGATTCTCCGCGCCAACAGCAATAGACACCGTTGACGCCGGCCACGGGGTCGGCGAACCAGGACGCCTTCGAACATGCTTTCCAACGACCGCAAGGCCGAGACCATCGGCAAGTTTCGGCGCACTCCCACCGATACGGGTTCGCCCGAGGTTCAGATCGCGCTCATGAGCCAGCGCATCGTGTACCTCACCGAGCACTTCCGCACGCACCGCAAGGACTTCCACTCGCGTCGCGGCCTGCTCAAGCTCGTCGGACAACGACGGCGACTGCTCGATTACCTCCGCGGGCTGGACCTCCAGCGATACCGCACGGTGATCGCCTCGCTCAACATCCGCAAGTGACCTCCGACGACGGGCGCCCGCACACCAGCGAGGCGCCCGTTGCCGTTTCGGCGCGCGTACGCGTCGCCGTCTCCGTGCGCCCGTGTGGGTCGACGCCCGATCGCGTCGTCGCGCGCGTCGGCCCATCCACCCCCAAGAGTTCCAGGAGTTCGTCATGAACAAGATCACCGAGACCTGTCAGGTCGGCGAAGCCCGCATCTCGATCGAAACCGGCCGCATGGCCAAGCAGTCCAACTCCGTCATCGTGTCGCTCGGCGACACGGCGGTGCTGGTCACCGCGGGCACGTCGTCCGAGCCGAAGAACCTCCCGTTCTTGCCGATGACGGTCGAGTACCGCGAGAACGCGTTCGCCGGCGGCAAGATCCCCGGCGGCTACTTCAAGCGCGAGGGACGTCCCACCGAGGCCGAGATCCTGACGTGCCGCGTCATCGATCGCCCGGTCCGTCCGCTCTTCCCCAAGGGCTACCGCTTCGACACGCAGATCATCGGCCACGTGCTCTCGCACGACAAGGTCAACGAGCCCGACGTGCTGTCGATCACCGGCGCCTCGGCGGCGCTGACGATCTCCGAGGCGCCGTGGGCCGGCCCGATCGCCGGCATCCGCGTCGCGCGGGTCAACGGCAAGCTGATCGCGTTCCCGACGTGGGAACAGACCCTCGCCGCCGACATCTCGCTGGTCGTCGGTGTCAGCCGCGACGCGATCGTGATGGTCGAGGGCGGCGGTAACCAGGTGCTCGAGTCGGACATGCTCGACGCGCTGATGTTCGCGCAGGAGTCCGCCAAGCCGCTCATCGAGCTGCAGGATCGGCTCCGCGAGCGCGCCGGCAAGCCCAAGCGCGCCTTCGTGCCGCCGGCCGTCGACGAGGCGTTCCTCGCCGAGGTCATGGGCTCGGCCGACGCCCGCATGCGCGCCGCGTTCGCCATCAAGGGCAAGCACGAGCGCCGCGACACCATCGCCGCGATCGAGAAGGAGACCCGCGAGAAGTTCCTCGCGGCGCACCCGACCCGGCTCGAGGAGGTCGACAGCGCGCTCGCGAAGCTCCAGAAGAAGATCGTCCGCAAGAACGTGATCGAGAGCGGCGTCCGCATCGACGGTCGCGGCACCGCGGACATCCGCCCGCTGCACATCGAGATCCACCCGTACGAGCGCCCGCACGGCTCCTCGCTGTTCCAGCGCGGCGAGACCCAGGCGTACGCGACCTGCACGCTCGGCACCGAGTACGACGCGCAGCGCCTCGACACCCTGCGCGGTGACGTCAAGCGCACGTTCATGCTCCACTACAACTTCCCGCCGTACTCCACCGGTGAGGTCAAGCCGCTGCGCGGCAGCTCGCGCCGCGAGATCGGCCACGGCGCCCTGGCCGAGCGCGCCCTGCGTTGGGTCATGCCCGACGCCAAGGAGTTCCCGTACGTCGTGCGCATCGTCAGCGACACGATGGAGTCGAACGGCTCGAGCTCGATGGCGTCGGTCTGCGGCGGCTGCTTGGCGATGATGGACGCGGGCGTGCCGATCAAGGCGCCCGTCGCCGGCATCGCGATGGGCCTCATGCAGGAGGGCGGCAAGATCGCCGTGCTCACGGACATCCTCGGCGACGAGGACCACCTCGGCGACATGGACTTCAAGGTGACCGGCACCAAGACCGGCATCACCGCGCTGCAGATGGACATCAAGGTCGAGGGCCTCACCCGGCAGATCCTCGAGGACGCCCTCGAGCAGGCCCGCATCGCTCGCCTCGACATCCTCGGGCAGATGCTCGAGAAGCTCCCGGCGGCGCGGGCCGACATCAGCCGCTACGCGCCGCGCATCGTCACGGTGCAGGTCAAGGTCGACCGCATCCGCGACATCATCGGCCCCGGCGGCAAGATGATCCGCGCCATCGTCGAGCAGACCGGCGCGCAGATCAACATCGACGACCATGGCCTCGTCACCATCGCCTCGGACAACCCCGAGTCGATCGAGAAGGCCAAGCGCATCATCGCCGGCATCACGGCCGAGGCCGAGATCGGCGCCTGCTACCACGGCGTCGTCACGCGCACGACCGACTTCGGCGCGTTCGTCGAGATCCTGCCGGGCACCGATGGCCTCGTGCACATCTCGGAGCTCGAGAACCGCCGCGTGCAGGCCGTCACCGACGTCATCAAGGAGGGTGACGAGGTGGTGGTGAAGGTGCTCAACATCGACCCGACCGGGAAGATCCGACTGTCGCGCAAGGCCGCGTTCGGGGTCGACCCGAGCGAGGTCCTGAACATGCGTGGCTAGGGGAGGGCGGTGAGCGACGAGCCCCGACCGCAGGCGCCCGCGGGCCCCGTCGTTCGCTTCGTGATGCTGCGGCAGGGGGCGGTTGCCCCGGCGCAGATGACCGAGGGGGCGGCGGGCTACGATCTCGCCGCGGCCCTCGGTGACGAGGTCGTCGCGTTGGTGCCCGGCGGGCGCGTTCGCGTGCCCACCGGTCTCGCGCTGGCGATCCCGCCGGGCTACGAGGGCCAGGTCCGGCCTCGGTCGGGCTGGGCCGCGCGCGCGGGCATCACGGTGCTCAACGCCCCCGGCACGATCGACGCCGACTACCGCGGCGAGCTGCAGGTGTTGCTCGTGAACCTCGGGCAAGAGCCGGTCGAGGTCCGGCACGGCGACCGCATCGCGCAGCTGATCATCGCGCCGGTCGTGCAAGCGAGCTTCGAGTGCGTGGTCGGTTTCGACGATGCTTCGAGCGAGCCGAGCAGCCGCGGCTCCGGTGGCTTCGGCAGTACCGGCCGCTGACGCGCCGCGTGGGGGCGGTTTTCGGGGGATGGGGCGCGCCGTTCGAGCTTTGCAGCGGGCGTGGGCCTGATATCCTCGCGAACGTGCCCCGATGCGCGCACGGCGGTCCCGAACCGGGACCCTTCCGGGAGGCGATCCGCTCGTGATGGGGCCGAGTCGCGGCGACACGATCTGCGGCAACGTCGTGATCGAAGCGTTGGGGCCGATGCACTTCGGTGCGCTCGCCCTCGGGCCGATCCACATGGCGAGCAGCCCGGCCGAGCCGAAGATGTGGCTCGCCACGATCGAGCGGACGTTGCTGCCGCGCAGCGTCGATGTCTCGCGGTTCATGGCCGGCATCGGCGAGCTCGCGGCGAACCCCGTCCCGGGCGCGGTGCCGCTCGTGTTGGTCGATCGCGAGGCTGACTTCTGTGTCGTCGGGTACCGCGCGATCGATGGCGCGCGCACCCTCGCCGCGATCGCTGAGGCCGGTGTCGACGAGGCCGCCGCGCGGACGCTCGCCTATGAGCTCGCACGGACGCTCGCGGAGCTCCACCGGCGCGGCGCCGTCCATGGACTGCTCACGCCGACGACCGTGATCCACGACGGCACGCGCTGGTGGACGTGGGAGTACGGCATCGCGGGCCACTGCGCGGGCGATCGACTCGCGCCGCGGCTGCGGCCGCTGGGCGGAGACGCCGTGGCCCCGGAGCTGCGCGCCGGCGGCGAGGTCTCCCCGGCGAGCGACGTCTTCGGCTGGGGCACGGCGGTCGCGTGTCTGCTGACGGGCAGCTCCGGCAGCGACGCCATCGCGATGCTGCAGGAGAGCGACGAGACCGACCCCCTGCGCGAGCTCGTCCGTGCGGCCCTCGAGTCGATTCCGGAGCTGCGTCCGCAGCGGGGTGACGTGCTGCTCACGCGCCTCGCCGAGATCCTCGGCACGCCCGCCGCACTGCCGCCGGTCGTCGACTCCTCGGCCGATGCCCGATTCGGCCTGCCCGGTGATCCACCGCAGGGACCGCTGCCCTCCGAGTCGAGCGAGTTCTCGTTCGCGGAACTCAACGAGCCGGCGCCCACGCCCAGCCACCCAGCCCAGCCCGGCGGCGGCGGGCCGCACGAGATCGTCGAGCTCCTCGTCCTCGGCCCCGACGACGACGACGACGACGACGACGACGAAACCGGAGCGCCGCAGGTGAGCGCCACCTCGAGCAGCGGGGATCCGAACGCGTCACCGGACACGTCCGAGCGATGGCGCGAGCTCGCCGAGCAGTACCTCAACGAGGCGGCCGTCGAGCCGGTGCCGGCCGAGGCGCCGCTCCCCGAGCTCGAGCCCGCGAGCGTCGCCGACCGCCGCAGCGTCGAGGCGCTCGGGCGCGTGGCGCTGGTGCGGACGCGCGTGCGCACCGGTCCCCACCAACCGGCGCCGATGGACCACGTCGCGGTGAGCGGCGAGTTCGACATGCCCGACGAGCCCGAGCCGGACCCGTCGCCGGAGAACTACCCGCGCTCGGTCGAGGGGGCGCGCGAGCTCCCGCTCGGCGATCCAGACGACGAGGACGAGGACTGGGAGGACCCCGATGCGGCGGTCTTCGATCTCGATGCGCCCGGGGCTCCGCAGGTCGGCGGAACCGTCGACGTGGATCCCGATCCAGACGAGGTGATCCAGCGACGCTCCGCGGCGCCGTGGTCCGAGCCGACGCCCGTCGATGGGCTCGGGACGCGCCGGCTGGTCGGCGAGCGCTCGCCGGGCCCCGAGGTCACTGCGACGCGTCCGGCGGAGCCGACGACCGCCGCGCCGGCGCTCGAGCTGCGCGCCGAGGTCCCGGCGCCACGGCGGCGCGAGCCCACGCCGACGCCGACGCCGAAGCCCGCGCCGGCCGAGGTCCCGCTCGTGCTCGCCGAGTCGCCGCGCCGGGCCGAGCCGCTGCGCGTCGCCGATCCGCCGCGCGTCGCCGAGCCGCCGCGCGTCGAGCCCATCGTGCCGCGGGTCTCCCTCGACGAGACACCGCCCGTGTCCCCGGCGCGGGCACGTCCGCAGTCCTCGGGTGAACTCTCGATTGGCCTCGACCGCACGCCGTCTCGGCCGATTCCGGCGGTCGATCGCGCGCCGCCGAAGCTCATCCCCGCGGAACTGTCCCAGCCGCGGATCGTTCGCGAGCGCAGCGGTACCGCGATCGCGTGGAGCGTGGCCGTCGCCGCGGGCGTCCTCGCGATCGGAGCCACGCTCGCTGCGGCACGCGAGCGCGGCGGCCTGTCGCGTCTCTTCGCCGGTGAGCCGGCCCCGATGCCGACCGAGGTCGACGCGCCGCAGGACGCCGCGCCGGAGAAGGCGACCCCGTCGAAGCGAACGCCTACGGGGCCGGTGGCCGAGTGTCCCGAGTTCATGCGCCCCATCGAGGGCCTGCGCGTGTGCATCGACGAGGCCGAGGCGCCCGGCTTGCGCGAGATCCCGCAGACGCGCGTGAGCCTCGACGAGGCCCGCGCGGCCTGCCGCGATCGCGGCGCGCGGCTGTGTACTGCGCAGCAGTGGCGCGCGGCCTGCCGAGGGCCCCGCAACTGGCGGCACCCCTATGGCTCGCGCGCCGAGAACGATCGCTGCAACGGCGCGTCGCCCTCCGGCGAGATCCAGGATCTCAGTCGCACCGGCGCGCGCGACGGCTGCGTGACGCCGTCGGGTGTCTACGACCTCGAGGGCAACGTTGGTGAGTGGGTCGAGGACGGCGCCGTGCTCGGGGGCGACAGCACGACGCGCGGGCCGTCGTGCGATTCGCGGACCCAGCCCGCGTCCGGTTCGAGCTCGCCGAGCACGGGCTTCCGCTGCTGCCTCGACCTCGCCGATCCCGGCTGACGCCCCCCGTGTCCGTGCGTGGGGGCCCGGGCGCCGCGCGCGGAACATCGCGGTCCCCCGAGCCGGCATCGCGCGCGGTACTGTCGGCCCGACCATGCCCGTCGACGTCGCCGTCCTCCACGAGGCCCTCGCCCCCGAGTGTGCGCTCGACCAGCTCGATGCACGCTTCGATCGCCTCGGCAAGCGCTACAGCGGCAAGGTCCGCGAGAACTTCACCCGCAACCAAGAGCGGACAATCGTCGTCACCGACCGCGTATCCGCGTTCGACGTCGTGCTCGGCACGATCCCGTTCAAGGGGCAGGTGCTCAACGCGCTGGCGACCCACTGGTTCGAGCTGGCCGCGCCGCTGTTCGGGCATCACCTCCTGCGCGTCGCGGACCCGCAGGCGATCGTCGCGATCGAGTGCACGCCGATTCCCGTGGAGATCGTGGTCCGCGGCTACCTGACCGGGGTGAGCAGCACCAGCATCTGGCGCGCCTACGAGCGGGGTGAGCGGACGTTCTGCGGCCACGCGCTGCCCGAGGGCCTGCGCAAGCACGAACGCCTGCCGCACAACATCGTCACGCCGTCGACCAAGGCGCCCAAGGGGGCGCACGACGAGAGCGTGTCCAAGGACGAGCTCTTCCGCCGCGGCCTGGTCACGCCCGAGGCCTTCGCCGAGCTCGAGCGCCGCGCCCTCGAGCTGTTCGCGTTCGGCCAGGCCAAGGCGCTCGAGCGCGGCCTCATCCTCGCCGACACCAAGTACGAGCTCGGTGTGGCGCCCGATGGTCGCGTGCTGCTCATCGACGAGATCCACACGCCGGACAGCTCGCGCTACTGGTACGCCGACGGCTACGCCGACGCGATGTCGAAGGGCGAGGATCCGCGATCGCTCGACAAGGAGTTCCTGCGCCGGTGGCTGGTGTCGCGCGGCTTCTCCGGCGAGGGCACGCCGCCGCCGTTGTCGCCCGAGATCCGCGTCGAGGCGGCGCAGCGCTACATCGAGACCGTCGAGACAGTGACCGGGCGGCCGTTCGTGCCCGATCGGGCGCCGCCGCTCGAACGCCTGGCGCGCAACCTCGGCGTGGCCTCTAGCCCCTAGCGCAGCTGGCACCGCGCGCCCGACGGGGAATGCCGCAGGGGCCCCGACGGTCGGGGTGCGCTACAGTCGAGCTGCGCCTGCGCGCACCGGCGGGGTCTCGTCATGCCACAGCTCATCGCATCGGTACTCGGTTTCGCCCTCGGCCTGCTGCTGCTGCCCGCGCTCATCCCCGGCGTGCGCGTGCGGGGTATGGGCGCGGCGCTCAAGGTCGGCCTCGTCTGCGGTGTGCTCAGCGTGCTGCTGGGCAAGCTGCTGCTCGTCATCCTGTCGATCATCTTCATCTTGCCCATCGCGCTGCTCGGGCCGCTCGCGGTCGTGCTGATCCAGGGCCTGGTCAACGGCATCCTGCTGGTGGTCGCGACCCGGGTCGTCTCGGGCATCGAGTTCGAGCGCAAGCGGTCCGTGGCGTGGGCTGCGCTGGCGTTGACGATCCTGCAGTGGGTCGTCCGCCAGCTCGTGTGAGCGCACGCCGGCAGCCGTGATCGCGGCGTGGGGGCCGGCCGGCGTCCGTGTGCACGTCCCTCCGGACGCGCGCGTGGCCGCATGACCGCAGGCGTGGTAATCGGGCCGCATGTGCGGTGTCTTCGGCATCTTCGATCACCCCGAAGCGGCCAACCTGACCTACCTCGGGTTGCACGCGCTGCAGCACCGCGGCCAGGAGTCGGCGGGCCTCGTGTCGAACGACGGCGGCATGCTGCACGGCGTGCGCGCGATGGGGCACGTCCGCAAGATCTTCACGCGCGAGCTGCTCGATCAGCTCCCGGGCCGGATCGCCGTCGGTCACGTGCGCTACACGACCGCCGGCGGATCGCTGGTGAAGAACATCCAGCCGCTGACCGCCCAGTTCCGCGGGCGCTCGATCGCCCTGGCGCACAACGGCAACCTCGTGAACGAGGCCCCGCTGCGCGACGAACTCGAGCGGCAGGGCGCCATCTTCACGTCGATGAGCGACACCGAGGTCGTGCTGCAGCTGATGGCGCGGTCGGGGCACGCGTCGGTGCTCGAGCAGCTCGGCGACGCGCTCGACCAGATCCAAGGCGCGTACAGCTTCGTCATCACCACCGAGGACAAGCTCATCGCGGTGCGTGACCCATACGGCTTCCGGCCGCTGGTGCTCGGGCGCCTGCGCTCGCACCCCGGCAGCTGGGTGGTTGCCTCCGAGACCTGCGCGTTCGACCTCATCGAGGCAGAGTTCGTCCGCGACATCGAACCGGGCGAGATCCTCGTCATCGACGCCTCCGGGCCCACGCGGGTCGTCCGTCCGCCGCAGCCGCGGCGCTTCTGCGTGTTCGAGCACGTGTACTTCGCCCGGCCCGACACCGTGCTCGACGGCGTCAGCGTCTACGAGGCCCGGGTGGCGATGGGCGAGCAGCTGGCGATCGAGCACCCCGTCGACGCCGACGTCGTGATCCCCGTGCCCGACTCCGGTGTCGTCGCGGCCCTGGGCTACGCGCGCAAGAGCGGCATCCCGTTCGAGATGGGCCTCATCCGCAACCACTACGTGGGCCGCACCTTCATCGAGCCGATGGACTCGATCCGCCACTTCGGCGTGCGGCTCAAGCTCAACGCCGTGCCGCAGGTCGTCGCTGGCAAGCGCGTGGTCGTGGTCGACGACTCGATCGTCCGCGGCACCACGTCGCGGAAGATCGCTCGGCTGGTGCGCAACGCCGGCGCGCGCGAGGTCCACGTGCGGATCTCGTCGCCGCCGGTCAACGGGCCGTGCCACTACGGCATCGACACGCCGACCCGCGCCGAGCTCGTGGCGTCGAGCCACAGCGTCGACGAGATCGCCCGGAGCATCGAGGCCGATTCGCTGGGCTACCTCAGCCCGGAGGGCCTGCGGGCGGCGGTGCGCGAGCGCGCCGGCTTCGGCTACTGCGACGCGTGCTTCACCGGCAACTACCCGATCCGGCCGACGGCCGGCGCGGGCCGCCGGGCCCTGCGCATCGTCGAGGTCTAGCGGCGCGTCCCCGACCCGTGACGGTCGCGCTGCCGTCGTCGTCCACGCCGTGCTAGAACGGGGCCGTGACCGAACAGCAGGGCAATACCCCTCCGCTGCCCGAGCATGGCAAGGCCTTCGAGCGTCTCGACACGCTCGCGAGCCGCCTGCTCGAGCTGCGGAGGCATCTTTGACTACGCGGGCAAGGTCGAGAAACTCGACGAACTCGACACGGCGACCGGTGACCCCACGTTCTGGGACGACGCGGCGCGGGCCCAGGCGGCGACGCGCGAGCAGGCCACGCTCAAGCACGTGATCGGTGAGCTCGACGGCGCCGGGCGGACCATCGAGGACGCGCGCGCGCTGTACGAGCTCGGGCGCGAGGTCGAGGACGAGCCGACGCTGCGCGAGGCCTGGACCAACATCGAGCACGCCGAGTCGCTCATCGCCAAGCTCGAGTTCCGCCGGATGCTCTCCGGCGAGCACGACCCCAAGCACGCGATCATGAGCATCAACGCCGGCGCCGGCGGGGTCGACAGCCAGGACTGGGCCGAGATGCTGATGCGCATGTACATGCGCTGGGGCGAGCGCATGGGCTTCGGCGTCAAGCTGATGGACGTGCAGGAGGCCGAGCAGGCCGGCATCCGCAGCGCCGAACTCGTGTTCGAGGGCGAGTACGCCTACGGCTACCTGCGCTCGGAGATCGGCGTGCATCGCCTTGTTCGAATCTCGCCGTTCGACGCCAACGCGCGGCGCCAGACCAGCTTCACCAGCGTGATGGTCACGCCGGATATCGGCGACGAGGACGACATCGAGATCGAGGTCGACGTCGGCGATCTGCGGGTCGACAAGTACCGCGCCGGCGGCAAGGGCGGTCAGCACGTCAACAAGACCGACTCCGCGGTCCGCCTCACGCACCTTCCCACCGGCATCGTCGTGGCGTGCCAGGCCGAGCGCTCGCAGCACAAGAACTACGACAAGGCGATGCACATGCTGAAGGCGCGCCTGTGGGACCTCGAGCGACGCAAGCGCGAGGCGAAGCTCTCGGAGCTGCGCGGCGAGGAGCGGGCGATCGAGTGGGGCAGCCAGATCCGCTCGTACGTGCTGCAGCCGTATCGCCAGGTGAACGACCACCGCACCGGGCTCAAGCTCGGCAACGTCGACGCGGTGCTCGACGGTGACCTCGAGCCGCTGATCGAGGCGTTCCTCCTCGGCAAGGGCTCACCGTCCGCGGCCACCGACGACGAGGTCTGATGGGCATCTTCCAGCGCATCGACTGGCTCATCGCCTGGCGCCACCTCCGGGCCGGGGACGAGTACCCCGGCTGGGTGGTGCCGCTGCTGCTCGGTGCGGTCTACCTGATCGGCATCGGTGGGAGCCTGGCCTGGTACGCAGTGTCGCTCGACGGCACCGCGCCGCCGCCCGATCCGCTGGCGCCGATCGAGGACCTCGGCCCGACCAGCCTGCAGTTCTACTTCGGTGCGTTCGGCGGGATCACGCTGCTGGTCGGCGTAATGGCGCTGCTGTTCTGTCTGCTCGCGCGCTTCTTCAACCTCTTGCCGACGATCATCGCGATGTCGGTGCTGCTCGGGTGCATGGCGCTGGTCGTCGTGCTGAGCCTGATGAGCGGCCTCGAGGGCGACATGCGCGACAAGATCCTCAACCAGAAAGCGCACATCCGGGTCGCGCGCGCCGATGGCCGGCCGTTCGACGACTACCTCTCGCTGTCCGAGCGGTTGTCGGCGGGGCAGGGGATCGCCGGCGCGAGTCCCTATCTCGAGGGCGAGATCATGGTGCGCTCGCGGCTCAACCGTCAGGGCGCGATCCTCTCGGGCATCGTCCCCGAGCTGCACGCGCGCGCGTCGAATCTGCCGTCGATCGTCCGCGACGGCGAGTACGGTTACCTCGAGGCGCCCGAGGACATCCCCGATCCGGATCCGTTCGCGATCGATCCGGAGAGCACGCCGTGGCGATTGCGCCACCTCGAGAAGAAGAAGGACAAGCCTGCCGACCAGCTCCCGTCGACGACCGATCCGGTCGAGAAGCGCCCCGCCAAGGACGCGCCCGCGGACGTCCGTCTGCCGCCGATGCTGCCCGCCGGTGAGGACGACGACGGCTGGGAGATCCCGGCCGTGGAGCTCGGCCGCGCGACCGACGACACCAAGGGCGATGCGAAGGCGAAGGCCGGCGACGACGGCTGGGAGCTGCCGCCGCCCCCCGCGATGGCGCCGGGTTCGAGCGCGCTGCGGGCCCTGGGCGAGGCGGCCGACGCCGCCGCGCCGCCGCCGGTCGAGGAGGGCTGGGAGGTCCCGAGCGTCGAGCTCGGCCTCGAGCCGGTCGACGCACCCGCGGAGCCCGACGGCCCCGCCGATCGCCCCGTGGGCGACGGCCCTGACAACTCGGACGCGATCGACAACCCCGTGCTCATCGGCAGCGAACTCGCGATGGAGCTCGGCATCGGCCTGGGCGTCGAGGTCCAGCTCATGACCGGCATCGGCCGGATGACGCCGGCCGGTCGCATCCCCGGCATCCTGCTCGCGAAGGTCGGCGGCGTGTTCTTCTCCGGGATGTACGAGTACGACCGCAAGAACGTCTACGTACCGCTGAAGATCGCCCAGCGCTTCCTGCTCGCGGGTGACCGCGTGTCCGGCATCGAGGTCAAGCTCGTCGACGCCGATCGCATCGACGAGGGCAAGGCCCGCGTCACCGAGATCGTCGCGGCAGCGGGACGGGGCGACGAGCTCATCGTCGAGGACTGGCGAGATCTCAATCGCAATCTGTTCTCGGCGATGTTCCTCGAGAAGGTCGCGATGTTCATCGCGCTGCTCTTCGTGGTCCTCGTCGCGTCGTTCGGGATCCTCGCGTCGAACCTGATGAGCGTGATGGAGAAGAGCAAGGAGATCGCGATCCTGAAGGCGATGGGGACCAGCGATCGGGGCATCCTGCGCGTGTTCGTCGCCGAGGGCCTGTGCGTCGGCGTGCTCGGGAGCATGGGCGGCATCGGCACGGGCCTGGGCCTGTGCTGGGCCCTGGACCGCTTCGGCCTACCGCTGCCGGTCTACTACGTCGAGAAGCTGCCCGTGCTCGTGAACCCCGCCGAGGTCACGCTCGTGGGCGTCGCGGCCATGGTGATCGTGTGCCTGTCGAGCCTCTACCCGGCGCTGATGGCCTCGCGGCTGCGGCCCGTGGACGCGCTCCGGCAAGCCGAGCAGTGACCGGCCTCCCGGGGTTCCCGCGGGGCTCCGGGGGGGCGGGCCGCCGTCCGAAACCCGATCCCGCGCGCGTTGACACCCCAACTACGCCGTTCTAGCCTGCCCCGGCTTCTGCGTCCGATGAGCCCGCCCGATCCCGACGGCGCACCCGCACTCGTGCAGGTGTCGCGCATGAGCAAGGAGTTCGTGATCGGGTCGCAGGTCCTGTCGGTGCTCAAAGACGTCGACCTCTCCCTCGGCGTCGGCGAGATGGTCACGATCATCGGCGCCTCGGGGGCCGGCAAGTCGACGCTCCTGCACTGCCTCGGCACGCTCGACCTGCCGACCTCGGGCAGCATCCTGTTCGACGGCGTCGACGTCGTCGCCCTGTCGCCCCCGGAGCTGGCGAGGTTCCGGAACCGCACCATCGGCTTCGTGTTCCAGTTCCACCACCTCCTGCCGGAATTCTCGGCGGTCGAGAACGTGATGATGCCGGCCCTCGTCGCGCGCATGTCGATGCGCGAGGCCCGGGAGAAGGCGGAGGCCATGCTCGAGTCGGTGCGGATGTCGCATCGCCTGAAGCACCGCCCTGGCGAGCTGTCGGGCGGCGAGCAGCAGCGCGTCGCCATCGCCCGGGCCCTCGTCATGCAGCCGAAGCTGCTGCTCGCGGACGAGCCGACCGGAAACCTCGACACCCGCACGAGCGAGCAGATCCACGAGCTGCTGTTCCAGCTCAACAGCCAGCACCGGATCACGATGCTGGTGGTCACGCACAACATGGATCTTGCGCGGCAGATGCCCCGCAAGATCCGAATGGCCGATGGCCGCCTCATCGGTGACACGTTCGAGCCCGAGCAAGTCGATGGTCCGCGCGCCTGAAGCCGGCCGGATCGTGACGCGTGCGCCCGCCCGCGCCGCCCGGATCGCCCGGCGGCTGCGCGCGTTCGGTGTCACTGCGCTCGCCCTGTGCGCCTTGTTGCTGTCGCTGGCCCCGGGCCCCGCGCGCGCCGGCGGGATGGCCCAGGGCGACTGGACGGCGATCTGGGCCTTCGCCCAGCTCGCGGACATCCCTGCGGAGGTCTACGGGCAGCCCATCGCGGAGATCCGCTTCGAGGGCAACCGCCGCGTCGAGTCCGAGGCGATGCTGCTCGAGCTCGACAGCAGCGTCGGCGAGATCTGTCAGGCGCGGAAGCTCGGCGCCGACCTCAAGCGCCTCTGGGGCCTGGGCTACTTCGAGGACGTCGCCGTCGAGGGCGAGCTCGGGACCCGCGGTGTGATCCTGACCTACGTCGTCAAGGAGCGCCCGACCGTCCGCAAGATCATCGTCGAGGGCAACGACAAGATCAAACTCGACGACATCAACGAGCAGCTCGATCTCGAGAAGAACCAGGTCCTCGACCTCGGCAAGGTCAAGGCCAACCTCGAGAAGGTCAAGCAGCTGTACACCGACGGCGGCTTCTTCCTGGCCGACGTCAGCTACGAGCTCCGGCCGATCGAGAAGGAACCCGGCAAGGTCGACATCGCGATCATCATCGACGAGGCCGCCGAGGTCGTCGTCCGCAACATCGAGTTCGTCGGCAACAAGGCCTTCTCCGACAAGGACCTGCGCAAGCACATCCTGACCAAGGCCGGCAGCTACATCAGCGTGGTCGCGAAGAAGGCCGGCGGCGTCTTCAACAAGGAGGCCTTCCAGCAGGACTTCTCGTTCCTCCGGGCCTTCTACGGCGACAATGGCTACCTCGACGCCAACCCCAAGGATCCGGAGCTGTCGCTCACGCCCGATCGTCGGTTCGTGATGTTGACGATCCCGATCGAGGAGGGCCCGCAGTACAAGCTCGGGGCGCTCACCGCCCGCGAGGTCCTGACCAAGGGCGAGTCTCGGCTCTTCGATTCCGAGACCCTGGCGGAGTCGATCGATCCCGTCATCAAGCCCGGCGACGTCGCGTCGATGGGCAAGATCCAGAAGATCCGCGAGGACGTCGAGCGCCGCTACAAGGACAACGGCTACGCCTACGTCAACGTCAACGCGGACCAGCGCTTCGATCGCGAGCGGTTGTTGCTGTACGTCAACTTCTCGATCGAGAAGGGCCCGCTGGTCTACGTCGAGCGCGTCGAGATCAACGGCAACGAGAAGACCGCCGACAAGGTCATCCGCCGCGAGATGACCATCTCCGAGGGCGACCTCTACTCGGAGACCAACAAGGAGACCAGCGAGTTCCGCATCATGCGGCTCGGGTACTTCTCCGCGGTCAACATGTCGACGTCGCGGGGCTCGACCGACGACAAGATCGTCATCAACATCGAACTCACCGAGCAGCTGACGGGCACGTTCCAGGTCGGCGCCGGCTTCTCGACGATCGAGAACTTCGTGCTCCAGGGCCAGGTCGCCTACGACAACTTCCTCGGCCGCGGCGCCACGGTGCAGGTCATCGCGCAGTTCTCCAGCCTGCGGCGCCTGTTCAACTTCTCCTACTTCACGCGCCACTTCCTCGACAGCAAGTGGAACTTCATCTTCAACGTCTTCAACTCGCGCAACATCTTCCCGAGCTTCTCGCGGCAGAGCACGGGCTTCCGGGTCAGCTGGGGCTACCCGGTGTGGCGCGACCTGACGGCGTTCATCGGCTACGAGCTCGAGGACGTGAAGGTCGGCTTCGGCACGTTCGGCAGCATCGGCGGCGTGTTCTCGCCCGGTTCGCTCGTGACCGTGCCGCAGCAGGCGCTCATCACCAACCTGTTCGCGAACGGCATCACGTCGGCGCTCGAGTCCCGGCTGCAGTGGGACACCCGCGACAACTTCCTGTTCCCCACCTCGGGCCAGTACCACCAGCTGCGCGGCACGTTCGCGAACAAATACCTGGGCTCGCAGAACCGCTACAACCGCTACGTCCTCGACAGCCGGTTCTACTTCCCGGTCATCCGCACCGAGAAGGCCTTCCGCGCGTGGCTGGTGTTCAAGACCCGGCTGCAGGTCGGCTTCGTGCACGGCACGCGCAAGAACGGCGTCCCGATCTTCGAGCGCTGGTTCCCGGGCGGCATCTACGGCGACGGTGAGATCCGCGGCTTCCGTCTGCGCAGCCTCGGGCCGAAGATCAAGGTCGCCAGTTCGCCCGATCCGACCTCGCCGCTCATCCCCTACGAGATCGGCGGCAACCTCCTCACGGCCTTCACTGCCGAGTTCGAGTTCATGGTCATCCCGCCAGCCAACATCAAGGGCGTGGTGTTCTATGACATGGGCAACGCGTTCAATACGGAGTCGCACTTCTGCAACAAACTGAACCCCTCGCTGCTGCCGAAGAGCGATCCGTGCATGCCGCGCTGGGGCCTCAAGGAACTGCGGTACTCCGCGGGCTTCGGCTTCCGTTGGCAGTCGCCGATCGGCCCGCTTCGGTTCGAGTGGGGCTTCCCGCTCGATCGCCAGCGCGCGAATGCGTTCCTGCGCCGCGGCGACGACCCCGTGGTCTTCGAGTTCGCGATCGGGAACTCGTTCTAGTCGGGGTGCCGCGAGTGACGCGGGTCACTGGCGGGCCCGTCGTTGCCCCAGGACAGGGGCGCAGTGCCCCACGCCACGGGCGAAAGTTCTGCTGAATCGGCACGTTGGCGTCCCCGTCAGTGGCCGGGCAGCCTTGCCCGCCCCCTCACCGAAAGCTAAGGTTCGCGCCATGCAGCGGTTCGCACGTCTCGCCCTCGCCGGTGTCCTCGCCTCGGGCATCGCCGCGTCGGCCTCGGCAGCCGAGCCGAAGCCCGATGCGCTCGCGCTCGAGAAGCTTGCCGTGGTCGACGTGCAGCGCTGTCTGCTCGAGACCAAAGAGGGCAAGAAGGCCAAGGACGAGCTCGAGCGCGCCATGTCGCGGGGGCAGGCCAAGATCGACAAGAAGGCCGCGGATCTGCAGAAGCGAATCCAGGATCTCCAGGCGAAGGCGTCGATGCTCTCCGAAGACGAGCTCCGCAAGCGCCAAGAGGACCTCATGCGTGGACAGGCCGAGCTCGAGGAGCTGAGCGGCCAGCTGCAGGAGGACGTCGCCGAGAAGGAAGCCCTCCTGACCGAGAAGATCTACAAGAACGTCTCGACGATCGTGGCTCAGATCGCGCTCGAAGAGAAGTTGCAGGCGGTCCTGGTGCGCTCCGAGATGACGGTCATCTACGTCGACCCGAAGCTCGACCTCACCAACCGCGTCATCGTTCGCTACGACAAGGAGCACCCGTGATGAAGACCACCATGCCCCGCACCCTCCGTACGGCCCTCGCCGCGCTCGCCTTCGCCGTTGCCGTTCCGGTGATGTCGGCGCCGCAGACCGCCCGCGCGGAGGTGCCTGCGGTCAAGAGGATCGCGATGGTCGACATGCAGCGGGTCCTCAACGAGACCAAGGAGGGCAAGAAGGCCCGCACGGATCTCGAGACCAGCAGCAAGGCCAAGCAGGAGAAGCTCGACAAGAAGCGCACCAAGCTCGAGGCCGACGCCGCCAAGCTCGGCAGCCTCAAGGGCGCGCAGCTGGCGAGCGCCCAGGAGCAGCTGCAGAAGGAGTCGATGGAGCTGCAGAGCATGCTCATGACGCTCGAGCAGGAGCTCGGCGACATGCACAACAAGACGCTCGAGAGCATGTACAAGCGCGCTCAGGACATCGTGACCAAGCTGGCGAAGGAGCGGGGTATCGACCTCGTCCTGGTTCGCGATGCGATGACGGTCATCTACGTGAAGGACGGCATCGACATCACCGACGAGATCGTGAAGCTGTACAACGGCAAGCACAGCTAGCGCCGCGACCGTTCCGGGCTCCTCGACGCCGCCGACCGTGACCGGTCCGGCGGCGTTGTTGTATGCTCGGTCCGTGATGGCACCGAGGTGGCGTGCGACCGGCCGACGCGGATGCGTGTGCGTGATGCTCGGGTGGGCCGTGGTGCTGGCCGCCTCGGCGGGGTGTCGCGGGGTCCCGGGTCGGAGCGCGGCGCTCTCGCGCGCGGTTCGGCGGGGCGACGAGGCGGCGATGCAGCGGGTCATGCTGCCGGCCACCGTCGCCGGCGTCGACGCGGAGACGATGACCGCGAAGGCCGCCCGTCGGGGATGGGCCAAGCGGTTGCGTCGCCCCGACGAGGTCCACCAGGGGGCCGTCGTCCTGCTCGCCGATGGCCGCGCCGCCCGCCTCGTGAAGTCGCGCGGCGGCTGGTTCTTCGCGGAGGACCCCACGGACGTCTACCGCCAGGACACGCCAGAGCAGGCGATCGCCGCGTTGGTCTGGGCGAGCAAGCGGGGTCGTTGGGATGTCCTGCTGCGCCTCGCGCCCCGGCGCTACCGGGTCGGCCTCTCGGAGGCCCAACTCGAGGCCGCGTGGACCGAGGGCGACGGAGCCGCCGTGCTCCGACGGGCCCGGGATCGCGTCGAGGGCCACCTCGGGGACCCGATCGCCCGGGATGCCCACGAGGCGCGGCTGGACCTCGGAGGTGGCCACGCCGTTCGACTCGAGCGCGAGTCGGGCCTCTGGGTCGTCGTCGACTTCTGACCGTGGATCCGAGGACCTGGCTGGGCCGTGGCGCCCCATCGGACGGCCCAGGGGCGGACACCGGGCACCCCACGGGCCCGGATCCGGGCATCGACCCTGGGGCCCGCGTGCTCCGCGGCCGGGACCCGCATCCTGGCTCACGCCAGAGACTTGCCTCGCCCGCCAATCACGTTAGGCTGAGATACAGAGGTGACGGAGCACGGCACCATGGGGCGCGGGCACCTGACACGACTGTCGCGGTCGGCAGGTTCGGCGTCGCGTCCAGTGGCGGGCACGGAGTTCGTGGATGGCGAAAGTATGGGAGTTGGATCACATCCTACCCCCCATGGTTCGTCTCTTGCAGTTTCCCTGGTCATGACGCCCACCCCCGAGCTCGTTTCGAGGTCCCGGCGTCCCTGCCCCGAGAGGGGTGTCGTCCTGAACGCGAGGCCAACCATGGCAGATCAATGGACCCACGATCGTCCGTTTCGCGCGCCCACCCGCAGCAAGCCGGCCCGTCGGCAGCAGGAGCAACAGCCACGGCTGGAACTCCCGCTCCCGATGCCGAGCGCTCGCCCGGAGGAGACCGAAGCCCAGCCCGCCACGGAGCCGCAGCGCGGCGCCTCGATCATCGACCTCTACGTCTGAACTCCCGCTGAGCCGGGGGGAGTCGGCAGTCCAGAAAAGGGACGGCGCGTGAGCGTCGTCCCTTTTCGCTTTTGGCCCACTAACGCGTGTAGCGAAAGTAGAGCTGCATCAGCAGCGCGCCGGAGTTCTGCAGCGCCGGCGTCCCCACGAAGGTGACGACGAGGCCCCCGGAGTTGTGTCGGTTGAGGCTGTGCACGTCGAATGACAGGCCAGCCGTCCACGCGAGGCCCAGGCGACGGTTGTCGGGGGCGATGTCCGCGACCTGCAGCAGGTTGTTGCTGAGGTGGTCGACGCCTGCGCCGCCGTGGGCCGCGACCATGAACCGCCGGAAGGGCACGCCGACTCGCGCCTCCCCGGTGTAGATCCCCTCGCCGAGGAGTTCGCGGTGCAGGACGCCGTCGTCATAGCGGCGCAGCGCGCCCGTGGCGTGGAGTTGGAACGCGATCCACCGGCGGATCTCGTAGCCGATGCGTGCTGAGAGGGAGAAGCCCGTCGAGAGCACGTCCGCGGTCGCGCCGATGCTGACCATGGGCCCCGTGCTCGCCTCCACGAAGAACCCGCGGCTGAACTTCCGCGGGTCGGGGAACACGGTCGGATCGACCTGCTTGCGCTCGACGACGCCGACCTCCTGCGTCGCAGCAGGCCCGCTCGACGCGTCGGTGCTCGACGTCGAGGCCGGCGCCGCTTCGAGCGCCCACAGCATGAGCATCACCGCGCTCACCCGGTGCTCCCGCCGCCTTCGCACTGCGCGTCGGCCCCGGTGCCGCCGCCCGACGTGCCACCACCGAGGGCCGCCGCGCCCGGCAGGGCGTAGGGCTCGGGCATGACCTCGTAGCGCCGCGCGTCGCGGGCGCTGTCGAAGATCTTGTCCTCCGACTCGCGCAGCCGCACGTCGTACTCGAGCGTCGCCGGGCCGCTCGCGCCGAGGGTGATCCGCAGCATCACCGCCGCGGCGATGATCGCGTCGTCGGGCACGACGTCGGTGCCGATGGGATCGGCCTCGTGGCGATGGTTGAGCACGGCGAGCGGGCCCGCGCAGAAGCGCGTGACGGCGTCGAGATCGTACATGGCCTCACGCAGATCGTCCTCGCGGAACTCGCCCCGCAAGACCTCACCGGGGCCGAGTTGTCGCGGCGTGAACCCGGCAAGCGAGGGGTACTGGATCTCGTCCTCCTCGGCCCCGCCCGCGGCGCCGTAGGTCGAGATCGGATCGTAGTCGAAGAACTCAGTCGCGCCGTCGAGGAGCACCCACGCGGTCAACGGCGCATCGGAGTCGTTGGTGAGCGTCCACGGGATGGACGCGGTGACGTCGTCGCGGCGGATCCACGGGGTCTGCTCCGACGGCATGCTGCCAGGGGGCTGCAGCTCCGCGAGGTCGGCGGCGCTGGGTTCGCGGAAGTCGAGCCAGTACTCGCTCTGCTTGTACGCGCCGATGGTCGGGTTCCCGGTCGTGGAGTCCTCGGCGGATGCGGCCTCGATGTCCGCCGCGCGCACGACCAACCGCTGGGCGCCGTCGTAGAACGCCGGGTTGTTGCATGCACCTGCACACAGAGCGAAGGCCGAGGCGACGAGTGCTGTGCGATGCGTGGACATGGGGACCTCATTTCGTGTCGAAGACGAAGGGGTATTCGACCTCGACGACGCCGCCCTCGGGCTTGGGGAAGCGCCATCCACCGAGCGCGCGGACCATGCAGCTCTCGGCGTCGCTGTTGCCGAGCGAGCTCGACTTGACCTTCGCCGCCGTGACCGACCCGTCGAGCCGGATGATCCACGACAGCGTCACCTTGCCGGAGAGATCGGGCTTTCGCGTCAGCTGGGCGTTGTAGCAGAAGCTGATCTGGGGCCGGTGTCGACGCACTTCCTTGTCGATCAGCTCCTTGCTCAGCTGTCCCTTCACCTTCGCGGTGCCGGTGGTCACCGAGACCTCGCGCTCCTTCGGGCCGGTGCTGGGCTTGGCGGGCTTGCGGCGTCCACCGCCGGTTCCGCCGCCGGTCTCCACGCTCGCGGTGCCGTAAATCGCACCCTCGCCCTCGCCGCCGCCACCGGTCCCGCTGCCCCGCGTTCCCATGCCGCCGGTGCCGTTGCCGATGACGAGCGGGCCGGTGCCCGTGCCGCTGATGACGCCGCCGACCGACAGCAGGTCGGCCATCGTGGCGGTCTGGGCGAGCTCGTTCATCTCCCGCACGAGGCCGACGTTCGTCGCGTTCGACGAGACCGCGTCGTTGGTCTTCGGCACGTTGCTGCGCCCCGTGAGGTCGGGGCGGCCGAAGCGGCCCTCCTCGCCGCCGGCGCGCTTGCGGGCGGTGTCGGCGGGCTTGTTCTCGTCGCTCACGTCGGGGTCCTCCTCGGGCGGCGGAGGATCGCGTGGCGGGTCGTTGAAGATCGCCCGGGTGAAGCGCTCGTCGACCTGGTCGAGGTCGAGCGTTCGCTTCTCGGGGTCGTAGTTCAGGAACGCGATCGCGAGGAACAACCCCAGCGCGACCGCGCTCATGAAGATGCTCGCGAGCAGTGGCCGGGCCGATCCGTCGCCCGGCATCGGCGGCACGACCTCGGGCTGGACCCGCAGGACGACGAGGCGGACGTCGCTGCGCTCGCGCAGCCACAGCACGCCCCAGTCCTCGGGCGCGAGCCGGAGCCGCGTGCGGCCGTCGGCGCGCAGGGCCGCGACGTCGCACTCGGTGCCGCCGAGCACGAGCCGGCCATCGAGGGAGGGCGGAAGGTTCAGCTCGTCGTCGACGACGAGCGTGTGGGTCGCAGCCGCGGGTTGGAGCGGCAGGACGAAGTCGCACGACGGCGCGTGGCCAATCGTGATCGCCCGTCGCGCGTGCGTGTCCGCCTCGCCCACCACGTGGGCGCCCAGGGCCAGGGCCACGCGCGTGACGTGGCGAGCGGTGGGGACGGCCGTGGCCACTACAGGGCGTCCTCCGTCACCGTGAACGAGAGCTCGGGCATGAAGCTGCGATGGGGGATGCCGACGGTCTCGAACTCGCCGCCGATGCGGGCGAGGAATTGCAGCAGCGCCGGGGTCCGCAGCTCGCCGTCGATGTCGAGACCGGTGAACGTGTAGCGGGTGACGTCGCCGTCGCTGGGGACGTCAGCCCCCGCGGGAGGAGGGCCCTCGGCCGCACCCGGGCCGAGCGGAGGCGGACTCGCCGGCGTCGGGGCGGGGCTGGGCGTGGGCTTCGCCGGTGTCGCCGCGGCGGGCTTCGCCGCAGGGGCCTTCGCGGGGGCCGCGTTTCGCCGCGCGGCCGCCTCGGCGGGGCTCCAGAGGAGTGCGGCCGAGCAGATCAACGCGGCGATGCGAGGGCGGATGGCGACGTTCATTTGGCCTTGTCTCCCGGGGCGGCGAGGGCATCGAGGAGCGCCAGTCGTTCCTTGGCCACGGCCACGAACGCACCATCGCCGCCGACGACCTGCAGATATCGTTCCAGGTGCTTGCGCGCGGTCGACGGTCGCTCCGCGTAGTCCATGTCGAGGACGCCGAGGTTGAAGTGCGCGGCCGCGTGATCGGCATCGATGGCGAGCACACGCTCCCAGTTGGCGCGCGCGCCCTCGAGGTCGCCGCCGAGTCGCACGGCGATGCCGAGGCCGAGCAGCGCCTCGATGTTGCCGGGCTCGATGGCGAGCACGGCGTCGAGCTCCGTGCGCGCGCGCTTGTGGTCGCCCGCGCCGAGGAACAGCGCGGCCTTGTTGAGTCGTCCCGTGACGAAGCCCGGATCCGCGGAACTCGCCTTGTCGAACAACGCGAGGGCGGTCTGGTCGTCGCCGCGCTTGAGCGCGACGAGCCCGAGGTTCGTGACGAGCAGCGGGTGATCGGGGTGGCGCGACAGGCCCTTGTTCAGCAGCAGCTCCGCGAGATCGAGCTGGTCGCGATCGATCATGATGGCGCCGAGCGTCGCGTATGCCGAGGGATCGAACGCGTGGTCGCCGAGGATCGCACGGCACTCGGTCTCGGCGTCGTCCAGGCGATCTGCGTGACGCAACGCAGCGGCCAGTGCATTGCGCATGCGGACGTCGTCCGGCGCCTTGGCCAAGGCGCGCTCGTACAACGCGACGGCGCGGCCCGGCTTGCCCTGGCGCAGGTAGACCGCGCCGAGGGCGTCGAGGGCCTCGGGACTGGCGTAGATCTCGAGGCTCTTCTCGAGCGCGCGCGCAGCCTCGCCGAGTCGCGCGCGGCGCAGCTCGATGACACCGATGTCGAGCCACGCCTCCCAGAGCTTGGCGTCCAGCGCAATCGCGGCGCGGAAGGCCATGATCGCGTCGTCGTACTCGGCCGCGCCGGCCTCGAGGTGGGCGACGCCGGCGTCGAACTTGGCGCGCGCGCTCGCGGGCACCGCCGTCGTGGGTGCCGCGGCCTCGCGCTGTCCGGCGCGCTTGCAGCCGCCCGCGAGCAGTGCGACGACGATCGCCGTGAGGACCCGAGTCGTCATCGCGTGAGCCTCCGGATCGTGGTGGCGTTCGCGGCACCCTCGGCGGGGCGGAGCTCGGCCCCGATCTCGGACAACGGCGGATACTCCTGCGCGGACAGCCGGCCCAACGCCTCCCGGATCTTGCGGGTGTAGGCGTTGTAGATCGCCAGCTCCGTCGCGCGCTGGTAGCCGCTCTTGTACGCGCCGATCGCCTCCTCCTCGAACGCGAGGGCGAACGTTCCGAGCTGCTCGCTGTATTCGTCCTGCTGCGCGGGCGTCAGCGCCGAGGGGATCGGGTAGTCCCGCAGGCCGCGGGCGAACGACTCGTACGACTCCCCGATGCGGAACAGCGCCGCCGTCGTCCACTCCGCCGTGGAGTACGACAGCACGTCGAGGTAGACGTCCTTCGCCTGGGCGAGCAGCTTGGCCTTGCGGTCGAGGCTCGCGCCGAGCTTGGCGGGCTTGGGGTCGAGCTTGGTCGCGTCGAACTCGCGGTAGATGATCTCGCCCTGCAGGTAACGGGCCTCGGCGCCCGCGATGCGGCCGCGGCCCCCGGCGGTGCGTCCGGCCTTGGCGGCACGACCGAGCGCCCGATCGGCGTCCTTGAGCTTGCCGAGCGCCATCAGCGACTTGCCGAGCTGGGTGTTGGCCTCGATCGCCTCGACGGCGCTGCCGTGGCGGTCGACGAACTTCGACAGCGACGCCACCGCGGCCTTGTGCTCGCCGGCCCGGGCCTGCACGACGCCGACCCGCAGCTCCACCTGCAGGCTGTCCTTCTCGCCGGGGTACTGCTTGGCGTAGCTGGCGTAGCGCGCAGCGGCCTGCTTGGTCTGACCGAGGCCTTCGTACAGCACGCCAGCGTTGTACAGCGCGTCGGCGCGGCCGCTGTGCTTGGGGTAGCGTTCGATGAAGCCGTCGTATCGCTGCGCGGCCCGCTCGTAGTCCCCCATGTTCTCGAACACGCGGGCCATCACGAGCGTGGCGTCGGCGGCGTAGGTGCTGCTCGGGTACTCGCGGGCGAGCCGCTCGTACGCCTCGGTCGCGGCGTGGGGCTTGCGGGCCCGCTCGAGCGCGGCGCCGGCGTTGGCGAGGGCCATCGGCGCCTTGTCGTGCTTGGGGTGCTCGGTGGCGACGCGGAGGTAGTAGCTCGCGGCGCGACCCGCATAGCCGCGGTCGACGAGCGTGTCTCCCTGCTTGAGCAGGCTGTCGACGATGATGCGATCGAGCCGCGCCTGCTCTTCGGGCGGCGCGAAGGCCTTGGTGCCCTTCAGCTTGCCCGCCCAGATCTCGATGTTGTCGTAGTCGGCGGCCTTGCCGAGGCTCTCGAGGATGCGATCACCCGCGACGCCGGCGTTCTCGCTGGTCGGGTGCTCGACGACGATCTTGCCGTAGCGCTGCACGGCGCCGTCGTAGTCGCCGCGGTTGTGGAAGAACTCGCCGAGGGCATAGAGCACCGCGCCGCTCTGCTCGTCCTCGGGGAACAACACGCTGAAGAGGTCGGTCGCGCGGATGAACTTGCGCTCGAGGGGGCTGTAGCGATCGGGAGCGGCCACGGGCGCCGCCTCCTCCGGGGCGGGGTCGGCGGCCTTGGCGTCGGTGGCCTTGGCATCCGCGGGCTTCGCCTCCGTCGATTTCTCAGCCGGCGTCGCGGGGACCACCGCCGCGGGGACCTGCGTCATCGCCTTCTCGTAGGCGCCGATCGCCACGAGCAGGGCGTCGCGGTGCAGCGCGCCCACCGGCGCCGACTCGCCGACGCGGAGGTACGCGTCGCCGGCGGCCTCGAACTCGCCGAGCTTGAAGAACCGGATGTCGCCGGTGAGGTACGAGACCTCGACCGCGTTCGGGCTGCTCGGATAGCGCGTGACGAAGTCGCCGTACGCCCGCGCGGCGAGGGCGTAGCGCTCCTTGTCGGGGACCTTGGTGTCCTTCTCGGCGGCCTGCGCCCCCTCGTGGATCGATCGCCCGAGGTCGAAGAGCAGCGTCGAGGTCTCGGCGCTGGCTGCCTTCGCCGCGGCGGCGTGGGCCTTGCCCCACTTGCTGGCGGGGCCGTAGCGCTCGTGCACCACGCCGAGCTCGTCGAGCGCGGGGCCGATCTGGTTGGCGCCGCGCAGGCCGGTGAACACGTGCAGCTCGTAGTCCGCGGCGTCGGCATGCTCGGCGTCGAGCGAGAGCAGGAACCGCCAGGTCGGCACCGACTTGTCGTAGCGGGTCTGGGCCTCATAGGCCTCGCCGAGCCGCACCAGCACCTTGCGCGAGTACTGGGCGCCGTCGATCGACGCGAGGAAGTCGTAGATGTCCTTGGGCGTGTTCTTCTCGTCCTCGGAGATCACCTGGACGAGGTACTCGAGGGCCTCCTCGCGCAGATCCGCCAGGCGCTTGCGGCCCGCCTCGTCGGTCTCGGGTGCGGCGCCCTGATCGAGCACCTCCTTGAAGCGGGCGATCGCGCGGTTGCTGTCGCCGAGCTTCCAGTGGCACCACGCCGACTTGAACAGCGCCATCGCGTACGAGTCGCTGGTCGGGTAGGCGAGGACGTGCTCGTAGGCCTCGAGCGCGGCGGCCCAGTCGTTGCCACCGTAGAAGCGGTGGTCGCCGATCGCGAGCCACGAGTCGGGCACGAAGCTGGAGCGCGGGTGCTTCTCGATGATCGCCCGGAACTGGGCCTGGGCCTCGTCGGACTTGCCCTGCTCGCGCAGGGAGAACGCGTAGAGGTAGCGCACCGTGTCGAGCTTGCGGAAGCTCGGGTACTGGCCGATGAGGCGGACGTAGATCGCCTGCGAACCGGTGAGGTCGAGCTGCGGCTCGTCGGGCGGTCCGGCGGGGCACGACTCCGGTGCATCGCGGCAGCCCTCGACGGTCTTGGCCCACGCCTCCATCGCCGACAGGAACTGCTCCTGGCTTCGCTCCCAGTAGAGCGCAGCGAGGCGGTACAGCGCCTCGGGCATCGCGCGGTTGTCCGCGTGCTTGTCGATGAACTCCTCGAGCAGCAAGATGCCCCGCTTGCGGTCGACGCCGATCTGGGCCTCACGGCTGCGCAGCTCGAGCTCGATCTGGTACGAGGTCAGCGGCGGCGGCGTGTCGGCCTCGGCGCCCTTGCGACCGCGCTTCGACTTCGTCGGGGTCGGCGCACCCGCGGCGGGGTCCTTCGCCGCCGGCGTCGATGCCTTGGCGTCGAGCTTGGTCGGCTGCCGCTCCTTCGGCATGGTGCGCGGCGCCGCGGCGGCCGTACCGACGACCAGCAGGCACGACGCCAGCGCGCCGAGCGAGAGCGTCGTCGGGCGCCGCGTCATCGGTACCCCTCGTACTCGTCGGCCCAGTACTCGCCCTCGTAGGGCCAGAACTCCTCGTCGTCGCCGACCACGCCCTCGATCTGCAGCTTGCCGAAGAGCTCGGGCGGGAATCGACCGGCCGCCATGTCGCGGACCTCGATCTCGAGCTTCTTCTTGGCCCCGAGCACCGCATCGATGCGACCCATCCGCGCCTCGCCGAGGAGGTCCTCGATGCGGTCGGCGAGCTGGCCGAGGCGCGTGCTCGCGACCAGTGCCGCCTGCGCGTCGGCGCGATCGGCCGTCGCGAGGGCGCGCGTCCGCAGTCCGAGCACCACGTCGCGATCGGCCGCGAGCGCGGCGCGGAGATCCTTGCTGTTGGCGCTGCCGGTGGGTGGGCTGGCCAGGAGCAGCAGGGTGGCGCGGCGTCGCAGCTCGCGGACCTGCTGCCGCAGCCCGGCCGCCTCGGCCGAGAGCGGCGCGGTGGCCCCGGGCTCGGCCCCGGCCCGCTGCGCGCGTCGGATCTGCTCCTCGAGGCCCGCGACGCCGCGCTGCAGCTGCTCGGCGTCGGCGATCACGTCGAGGGCGTCGCCCTCGGGGGCGCGCCGCGTCGCGGTGTCCGATTGTTCGAGCTGCGCGACCATGCGTCCGAGCTCGCCGTCGAGGGCGTCGGCGAACTCGGCCTCGCGCCGCAGTACGTCCGCGTGCCGGCCCAGCCGCGCGTAGGTCGGATCTTCGTCGAGCATCGACAGGAGCAACCGGTGCGACTCGAGCTCGCCGTCCATCGACTCGCCGGCGCGCAGACGCGACAGCTCGCGGTGCAGCGCGAGGAGCTGCTCGGGGTCGCGGCGGATCTCCGCGATGTGATCGCCGACCGGCGAGAGGTCGTCGATGAACCGCGTGAACTCGGCCTCGGCGTCGCGGAAGTCGCAGTCGTACAGCCGCAGCAGCGCGGCGAGCAGACGGGCCTCGACGGCCTGCGGCGCATCGGGGAAACGCTCGTCGAGTTCGTTCAGCAGATCGCGGGCGACCGCGTACTCGCCCGACTCCGCCATCGTCCACGCCGCCTCGAACAGGGCGTGGCCGAGCTCGTCCGAGTCCTCGGGCACGCTGAAGTAATGGTAGAAGGCGTGGTCATGGCGCCGCTCCTCGTGGGCGACGCGACCGAGGCCGAGCTGCGCGAGGTCGCGGACCGGGAAGTAGCGGCGATCGACGTAGTACGACGACAGCTGCTGGTCCTTGCCGCCGAGCACGTCGCAGAACGCCTTCTCGGCGTCGCGGAACTGCCTGCGCTGGGCGTACACGACGCCCTGCAGGTAGCGGGCGGCGGTGTGGAACCGGCTGGTCGGGCCGATCGTCGCGTAAGCCGTCAACGCCGCGTCGAGGTCGCCGCGCTGCCCGGCGGCGCGCGCCACCAGGTACTCGCGCTCGTCGAGGTCGTCGCCGGTCAGCGTGATGGCGGGCTTGCCCTCCGGACGCAGGCTGCGATCGAGCTCGTCGAGCGCGGAGACGTAGTCCTTCGTCGCCAAGCCGGCGTCGACGTGGCGCCGCAGGGCAGGGGTGAAGTACGGATCGCTCGGGCCCGCGGCGAGCACCCGGGCGAAGGCGGCCTGCGCGGTGAGGTCGGCGCCGTACGCCAGCAGCGACATCCCGAGGTGGTAGTGCGCCGAGCTCATCTCCGGCGTCTCGGCGAACGACGCGTAGCGCGGGTGGCTGACCAGCTCGAACAGGGCGATCGCGCTGCCCGTCGCGTCGCCCCGCACGTAGCGATCCTGGGCATCGGCGAGCGCCGCCGCGAACTGCTCGAGCGTGGCTTCGCGGTCGTCGCCGAGGCCGCCCTGCTCGAGGTGCCCGTAGTACGACGCGAGCCGCGGGTCGAGCAGCGTGGGCGGACCGGCTTCGGTACGCGCGGGGCCGCGGGCCTCGGGCTCCACGACCGCGGGCGCATCGACGACGACGCCTGCGTCGTCGATCGGGGGCTCGGGCGGGGCGCCCACGAGGGCGAGCCAGCCGATCCAGCCGTGCATCGCCCCCATCGTCACTTCTTGCCTCCGGAGTCCGACGCACCAACGGTGGTGCTCGCGGCCTTGGACTTGCCCGCGCCGCGCTTCGCGGTGCTCTTCGCCTTGGCCCGCAGGCCGATGTGCATGTCGCTGTGGCCGCGCTTGCCCTTGGCGAACCTCCACATGTTCCCAGTTTCTCGCAGCAGCAGTCGCGTGGTTACCCGTTGATCGACGTCGACCGCGATGACCAACGTGTGATCGATCCGGATCTTGTAGGTCGCATCCCTACGGGCCACCAGGTCGGCGGATACGGACAGCTCGTGCGACCCCGGTGCGGCGAAGACCTCGAACAGATCGCCGTCGGTCGAGGGCATGCCCTTCTCCTGGACGTACACCGGTGCGCCGTCGACCCGCAGCGTGAGGTTCGAGACCGTGTAGAACCGATCGAAGTTGCTGCGCAGCCGCAGCGTCATCCGGGTCGTGAACAGCTTGGCTGCGACGAGGGACACCCGGCTGCGCGCCTTGAACAGCGCGTCGCGGAGCGCCCGTGCGTCCTGTTGGAGCGCCGCGACCTCGCCCGCATCGGCGCGGGCGACCGGCGCCTCCTCGGTGGCGGGCTCCGGCTCCGGTTCGGCCGGGAGCGCAGGCTCGGTCGTCTCGGTCGGCGTCGGCCCGGTCGGCGTCGGCCCGGTCGGGGTCTTGGTCACGCTCGGCTCGATCGGCGCGGTCGCGGGGGTCGTGGCCGCGGGCTTGGTCGACGCGCCGGCGGCAGGTTTTGCCGGCGCAGCGGCTCGACGCTCCGCGCTCGCGGCCACCGGGGCCGCCAGCAGCAGCGAGGCCAACACGATCACGGATCGGAGAGGACGAACGCGTGCCATGGTCAGTTCCTGAAGGGCACCAGCACCGACAGCCCGGTGGTGAACGCAACGTCGTTGACGTAGTACTTCTCCGACAGCAACGACTGGCGATAGAGGTAGTCGCGGACCTCGAAGCGCAGCGCGACGGCGGGGTGGAGGAAGATGCGGACGCCGAGGCCGAAGTTGCCCGCGGCCCCGAAGCTCACCGGATCGACGACGACGCCCGGGCCGGCGAGCAGGTAGAGGTCGTAGCGGAGGATCTTGGCGGCGACGAGCCGCAGCTTGCCGTAGAGCGGCGACCAGGCCAGGCTGCCGAACACCCGCACGATGTCCTGGCCACCGACCGCGAGGCTGAAGTTGTTCGCCGACTCGATCGTGTCGAGTACGGAGCTGCGCAGGCGTGACCAGCCGACCGAGAGCTCCGCGCCGAAGTTCTCGGACATGAAGAAGGTGTACTGACCGCCGAGCGTGAACGTGCTGTCGAACAGATCCGAGACGTAGTAGCCGCCCGCGAGCGTCAGCTCGTGGCGCAGCGCCTTGACGAACAGTCGATCGCGGGTGAGTCGGTTCTGTCGCTTGGCCAGGAGCTGCTCCTGCAGCGTCGCATCGACGCACTCGCCGGGCTGACCGGGCACGCCGACGGTGGGCGCCGCCGTCGGCGTTGCCTCGGCCTTGCCGCGCCGGCCGCTGCGTCGACTCGACGACGCTGTGGCCGTGGTGCCGGCCTCGGTGGGGGCGGCCGCGCACGCGTTCGCGTCGGGGTCGGCGATCGACCACGTCAGCGCGAGGGAGTGGAGCAGGGGGAGCATGTCGACTAGCGGCGACGCGGCGGAATCCAGAATGCGACGCCCGCGGAGAAGATCAGATCGTTGGAGATGCGGCGGCTGCCGAGCGCCTCCTGGGCCATGATCCGATTGACGAGATCGAACCGCAGCGACAGGAACTTGGTCGGGAACAGATAGAAGCCCGCGCCGAGGTCGAACGCGACCGCCTGGACGCTCGAGTGCATCACGGCCCCGCCGCCACCGAGCAGCACGAAGTCGCCGTGGATGATCCGATCCCCCCGCGCGCGCAACTTGGTGTGGAACGGGGCGTACAGGACGTGGCCGAGCACCGCGTACGAGAGGTTGGCCAGCGCGCCGTCGGTGTAGCGGTTCTCCTGGGTGAACGAGGTCGCGGCCCGCTCGACCCGCAGCGTCATCGGCGAGACCTTGAAGTCGACGTCGAAGCCGAGATCCTCGAAGGGCCAGAACGCCAGGTTCGCGCCGGCCTGCCACTGCGTGTCGACGAGATCGCCGGCGCGGACGCCCCCGCCGATGGCGAGGGCCACCCGGAGCGCCTTGCGGAAGTCGCGGGGCTGCACGCCCTTGCGCACCGCGGTGCGGCCGAACTCGTCGATCATGCTCTCGTCGAGGCACTTCACGCGCCGCGGTGTGCGGCCGAGCGCGGCGGCGGCCGAGTCGGGCGTCGCGTCGGCGGGATCGGGGGCGGCCGCGCTCCCGTCTGCGTCGGTCGGCGTGGGGCTGATCTCCGGCGACACCGGAGCGACGTCGCTCGGGGCCGTCGAGGACACAGCGTCACTCGGTGCCGCGGCGGCGGGTGGTGCTTCGCAATCGGCCGCACGGGCGCGGGTGGTCCCCACCGCGATGCAGGCGAAGGCCAGCAGTGTTGCGGCCGACCGGGCCGCCGTCGCGCAAGGGCGACGCTGTCGCAAGCGAGCGTGCACGCGGTCGAGCTGAGTGGATCGTAGCGGCCCACGCCTTTGGGCGTCAACGATGCGGTCGCGCGCGGCCTCGCGAGGATCGAGTCCGGCCCCAAGATCCTCGGTGGCCAGATCCTCGGTGGCCAGATCCTCGGTGGTGATCGCGAGGCGAACGATCGTCCCTGTGGTCGTGAGTGCGACGCCCCGCCGCTTCGCGAGCGATCGCCGGTGGGGGCGGTCCTCCACCGCGTGTGGCCTCGTCCCCCCGCACGAAGAAACGCATCGCGTGCCGCAGTCGTGGTAGCCTCGCTACGGTGAGCGACCGTCGAGACGAACGCGTGGAGTCGACACACCTGCACGAGGAGGCGCATCCGCTGCGCCACCTCGGTTATCGCCTGGTCGTCCTGACCGGTGAGTTGCGCGGGCGCGACATCGAGATCACGAACGACGCCATCACCCTGGGCAAGTCGCGCTCGTGCGATGTCGTGCTCCCGGATGACTCGGTGAGCCGCATCCACGCCGAGATCCGCCGCGAGGGGGACGCGTACCGGGTCATCGACAAGAACTCCACCAACGGCAGCTTCATCGACAGCGCCCGGGTCAGCGACGCGTTCCTGAAGCCGGGCGACGTCCTGGGCATCGGCAAGGTGCAGATGCGGTTCCTGCCGCGGGATGCCCGCGCGGAGCTCCTGCCCAGCGAGCACGACCGCTTCGGCGACGTCATCGGGCGCAGCCTGGCGATGCGCAAGATCTTCGGCGTGCTCGAGCGGGTCGCGGCGACCGACGTCACGATCCTCCTCGAGGGCGAGACCGGCACCGGCAAGGATCTCATCGCCCGGGCGGTGCACGAGCTGTCCCCCCGCAAGGACGGGCCGTTCGTGGTGGTCGACTGCGGCGCGGTCGCGCCGAACCTGATCGAGAGCGAGCTCTTCGGCCACGAGAAGGGCGCGTTCACCGGGGCGCACCAGCGCCGCCAGGGCGCGTTCGAGCTCGCCGATCACGGCACGGTGTTCCTCGACGAGATCGGCGAGCTCCCCAAGGATCTGCAGCCGAAGCTCCTGCGCGTCCTCGAGACCCGTCGGCTGCGGCGCGTCGGCGGCACCGAGGAGTTCGAGGTCGACATCCGCGTCCTCGCGGCCACGCACCGTCAGCTGCGGGCCCAGGTCGAGCTCGGCGAATTCCGCGAGGATCTGTACTTCCGCCTGGCGGTGGTCGCCCCGACGATTCCCCCGGTCCGCGAGCGTCGCGAGGACATCCCGCTGCTCATCGAGCACTTCTCGCGGAGACTACCGCCCGGCATGTGGAAGCCACCGGATCCCGAGGCGATGGCGCGCCTGGTCGGCTACGACTGGCCCGGGAACGTCCGCGAGCTCCGCAACGTCGTCGAGCGCAGCGCCTACCTGTCGCCGACGGGCGTCATCGATCTCATCACCACCGGCAAGAAGCCACAGGGCTCGACCGAGCAGATCGACTTCGATCCGACGCTCACCTTCCGCGAGCAGAAGGAGCGGGCGGTCGAGCTGTTCGAAGAGGCCTACCTCGCGTGGCTGATGGAGCGCGCCGAGGGCAACATCTCGCGGGCCGCCCGCGAGGCCGACATGGATCGCAAGTACCTGCACAAGCTGCTGCGGCGCTACGGCATCGACGCCAAGCAGTGGGGCCGCGGCGGCGGTCGCGGGGACGACGACTGAACCGCCGAGCGGCCGGCCGTGGGCCCGGTGCGGCGGCCCTTCGCCGCGTCGGGTCGTCCAGCCTGCTAGCATCGCGGGCGTGACGGCGACGGACGGGCTCGACCAGCAGCGCCACACCGGGATGCCCGATGTGTGGGTCTGTCGCGATCGGCACGTCGAGCTCGATCGTCCGCGCGTGATGGGCGTCGTCAACCTGACGCCCGACAGCTTCCACGACGGTGGCAAGTTGGTCGTGGACGATCTCGATGCGCCCAACGTTTCGGTCGCCGTCCGGCGGTGCGAGCAGCTCGTCGCCGCCGGCGCGGACCTCCTCGATCTCGGCGGTGAGTCGACGCGGCCGGGGGCGGAGACCATCGGCGTCGAACGGGAGTGCGCGCGCGTGTTGCCGGTGCTCGAGCGGCTGCGTGACCACGGCGGTCTCGCGGGCGTGCCGATCTCGATCGACACGCGGCATGCCGAGGTCGCCCGTCGGGCCCTCGCCGCCGGCGCGGTGATCGTCAACGACGTCAGCGGCCTGGCGGATCCCGACATGGCGCGCGTCGTCGCGGCCGCGGGGGCCGGCCTGGTGATCGGGCACCTGCGCGGCGATCCGGTGACGATGCAGCACGGGATCCGCTTCGCCGACCTCCTCGGCGAGATCGCGGCGGAGCTCGCCGAAGCGGTCGGCCGTGCGCGCGCGGCTGGTTCCACGCTCGCGCACGTCGTCGTCGATCCGGGCATCGGCTTCGGCAAGACCGCGGAGCAGAGCGCCGCGCTGGTCGCCTCCGCGAGCTGGCTGCGCTCCGCGACCGGCTGCCCGGTGATGATCGGCGCGAGCCGCAAGAGCTTCCTGTCGGCGCTGATCGGCGGCCCCGGCGATCCGCGTCGCCCCGCGGATCGTCTGGTCGGGAGCCTCACCGCGGCGGTCATCGCGGTCGAGCGCGGCGCGGCGGTCATCCGGGTGCACGACGTCCGCGAGACTGTCGAGGCCCTCGCGGTGGCCCGAGCGGTTCGTCTGGCGTTCGAACGCGAGACGAACGGGCGGACCGCGTCGTGAGGCCGTCCGAGTGGATCGCCGCGCTCACGTGGCGCGACGGCCTCGACTTCCTGCTGCTGTTCGCCGTGGTCTACGGGCTGCTGCGGGTGGTGCGACGGACCCGCGCCGCCCCGGCGTTGGCCGCCGTCGCGGCCTTCGGCGTGGTGGCGTGGGCCGTGCGCGCCCTCGATCTCATCGCGGTCGCGACCCTGCTGCGCTACGTGTTCGACTCGTTGATCCTGCTGCTCATCGTCGCATTCCACCAGGAGCTGCGTCGGTTGCTGCTCGCCCTCGGACAGCGCCTGCTGCCGGGGGTGGGACGTCGGCGCGCGACGGTGACGGCGGTCGGTGAGATCGCGGCTGCGCTGGAGCGGATGCAGGCGGCGCACCTCGGCGGTCTCATCGTCCTGCAGGGCGAGATCGATGTTCTGGCCGCGGTGCAGAACCGCGGCGTCGAGATCGACGCGCCGGTCCACGCCGACCTCCTCGTCGCGCTGTCGATCCCGCACCCGGCCAACGCGGTCCACGACGGTGCGATCGTGGTGCACTCGCTGCGGATCGCCCGTGCCGGGGTCATCTGTCCGCTCTCCGAGCAGCACATCGATCTCTCCTTCGGCACCCGGCACCGCGCGGCGCTCGGGATCAGCGAGGAGACCGACGCGCTGGTGCTGGTGCTCAGCGAGGAGCGCGGCGAGCTGCGGATCGTCTACCGCGGTGCCATCTCGGAGTCGCTGCGCGTCGCGGACCTCGAGGCGCGCATCGTCGAGTGGTTGGCGACGCCACGCGCGACGCCCAGCGGCACCGAGGACCCCGCCGAGGGCGACGTCCGGGTGTTCCAACCCGGCGGCGAGGTCCCGGACGCGAGCCTGTCCTCGATCGCGCTGTCGCGCTCCCAGGTCGTCGCCGCCTCCGAGGCGCGCGAGACGGATCGGGGTCGCGCGAGCACGGCGGCGCCGGTATGACCGCCCGCGCACCGTCGACGCCGACTCGCCCGCGCTGGGTGCGGGTCCTCGGGGAACTGGTCGAGACCGACGGCGTGATGATCGTCCTCGCGCTCATCATCACCGTGGTGCTGTTCGTGCTGACGCGCGACGAGGTCACGCGCCGCTTCAGCGTGCCGCTGCGCGTGCAGTCCGATCCGGCGCGCGTGCTGCTGACGGAGGTCCCCGACACGATCGCCGTCGACGTCCGCGGCCCCTGGACGCGGGTGAATCGCGTCGACTCGGCCGACTTCGGCGTCGCCGTGCTCGATCTGCGCAAGGCCGAGCCGGGGCCGCTCATCATCGATCGCGCGAGCATCGTGATGCCGCAGGGAGTCGTGCTCGCGGGCGTCGACTACGACGAGGTCGACCTGCGCTTCGAGCCGGTGATCGAGCGCGACGTGCCGGTGATCCCGACCGTGATCGGCAGTCCGGCGGCCGACTACCAGCTCGTGAGCGTCGCCGCCGAGCCGCCGACGCTGCGGATCCGCGGCGGTCAATCCGAGGTCCTCGGGCTCGCGCAGCTCACCACCGAGTCCTACGACCTCCGCGACGCGACCGCCGACGTTGCCGTATCGCTGGCGCTCGCCCGCCCACCGCCGGGGATCGAGGTCGTCGACGGCAACGGCGAGCGCCTCTCGGTGCGCGTGACCGCCGACGTCGAGCCCAAGCCGGAGCGGACGCAGTGGCGCGTGACCGTCGAGCGCGGGGCTGCCTTGGCCGATCGCGCGGGACTGCCGACCCAGATCCAGGTCGAGCTACGCGGGGCGGCGCCGGCGTTCCGCGAGCTCGAGCGCGTCGGCGGTGCCCCGCTGGTCGCGACCGCCCGGGCCGATCCGGGCGTGAAGGATCGCGCGGTCGTCGAGGTGCAGTGGGCACCCGCCGTGCCGGCGGGGGTCCGCGCGGCCGTGGCGATCGATCCGCTGCAGGTCGTCGTCGAGCTCGCGCCGCTGGTCCCGGCCGTGCCCACGCCGCCCGTCGAGCCTGTGCCCTGACGCGTGAACGCGAAGGTCGCTGGCGTCGCGTCGGGCGGTGCGTTACACACGGAAGCGACACGATGGCACCACGTCGCCTGTTTGGGACCGATGGCATCCGCGGCGAGGCCAACGCCTTCCCGATGACGCCCGAGACGGCGCTGCGCGTGGGCATGGCCGTCGCGGCCCACTTCGGCAAGCAGGGCCGCGTCCTGGTGGGCAAGGATACGCGGCTGTCGGGCTACCTGCTGGAGAGCGCGCTGGCGTCGGGCCTGTGCGCGATGGGCAACGACGTGCTCTTCGTCGGCCCGATCCCGACGCCGGGCATCGCCTATCTGACGCGTTCGATGCGGGCCAACGCCGGCGTGGTGATCTCGGCGAGTCACAACGCCTTCGCCGACAACGGCATCAAGCTGTTCGCCGCGGACGGCCACAAGCTCCCCGACGCCGTCGAGTCGCAGCTCGAGGAGCTGATGGACGACGGTGTGCTCGATCCCCGGCGCGCGCGCGGGGCCGACATCGGTCGGGCGTGGCGCATCGACGACGCGAGGGGCCGTTACATCACGCACCTGAAGCAGGCGTTCCCGGCCCAGGCCGATCTGCTCGGCATGAAGGTCGTCGTCGACTGCGCCCACGGTGCTGCCTACAAGATCGCGCCGACGGTGCTCGAGGAGCTCGGCGCCGAGGTCACCGCGCTGGGCGTCGACCCCGACGGCATCAACATCAACGACGGCGTCGGCGCGATGCACCCCGGCGCGCTGCAGCAGCGCGTGCGCGAGGTCGGAGCCGACCTCGGCATTGCCCTCGACGGCGACGCCGACCGGGCGGTGTTCGTCGACGAACGCGGCGAGATCGTCGACGGCGACGCGATCCTGGCCATGTGCGCCCGCGACATGCACCAACGCGACGAGCTGCGCGGTGGGGCGATCGTGGCGACCGTCATGAGCAACCTCGGCCTCGAGCGCAGCCTCGCGGAGGTCGGCATCGGCCTCGAGCGCACACCGGTGGGCGATCGCTACGTCGTCGAGGCGATGCGCGGCGGCGGCTACAACCTCGGCGGCGAGCAGTCGGGGCACCTCGTGTTCATCGATCACTCGACGACGGGCGACGGCATGGTCGCGGCGCTGCAGGTGCTCACGATCATGCGCCGCACCGGCAGTCCGCTGTCGCGGCTTGCACGGGTGATGACGGCCGTGCCGCAGATCCTCCGCAGCGTTGCGGTCGCCCGGCGCGAGCCGATCGACGGGTTGCCCGGCTTGTCGCGGACGATCCGACAGATCGAGGCCGAGCTGCGCGGCGTCGGTCGGATCCTCGTGCGGTACTCGGGCACCGAGCCGAAGATCCGCGTGATGGTCGAGTGCGAGGACGAGGGCGCGGCGCAGCGCTACGTCGACCGTGTGGCCGACGCGGCGCTCGGCGAGCTCGGGGCTCCGGCGGCGACGGCGGGGTAGCGATGGCGGTGCGCGGCCTCGGCCTCGACGTGTGCGCGGTGGATCGCATGACCGCCGCGCTCGCGCGCCACGGCGAGCGGTTCGAGCGGCGGATCTTCACCGATGCCGAGCGGGCCTACGCCGCAGGCCGCAGCAACCAGGCCGAGGCGCTCGCGGCCCGCTTCGCGGTGAAGGAGGCGACGAGCAAGGCCCTCGGGGCGCCGCGGGGCATCGACTGGCACGACGTCGAGGTGACCCCGGCCCGATCGGGCCTGCACGGCCCGGGCGTGGTGCTCCGCGGGCGGGCGCGCGAGGTCGCGGCCGAGCGTGGCATCGTGCGGGTGATGATCAGCATCACCCACGCAGGTGGAGTCGCGGCGGCGGTCGCAATCGCGGTGGACGAGTGAGCGACCCTCGACGGGTCGAGCTCTGGGACGCGGCCACCTCGGCGGCCGTCGATCGCCACACCATCGAGGTGATCGGCGTGCCGTCGTCGTTGCTGATGGAGCGCGCGGCGCTGGCCTGCGCCCACGAGGTCGTCGCCCTGCGCCGCGGATCGGCCGTCGCGGTGCGGGTCGTGTGCGGGCCGGGGAACAACGGGGCGGATGGCCTGGCGATCGCGCGGCAGCTGCATGGTTGGGGAGTGCCCGTCTCCGTCGTCGCGGCGACGACCAAGGGCAACGACGCGATCGCGTTCGAGCGACGTCTGGCGTCGGCCTGCGGCGTGACGGAACGGTCGTGGGACGATGCGGCGAACGACGGCGCGGCGATCGTCGTCGACGCGCTCCTGGGCACCGGCAGTCGTGGAGCGCCCCGCGGCGAGATTGCGGCGGCCTTGGCCGCGATGCGGTCGTGGGCGGGACCGCGGCTCGCCGTCGATCTGCCCTCGGGCATCGACGCGGACACCGGTGCGGTCTACGACGATGCGATCACGGCGCAGGTGACGGTGACGTTCGGCCGCAGCAAGCCCGGGCTGCACGTGACCCCGGCGCGCGCCCGTGCGGGTCGGGTCGTCGTCGCGGACATCGGCCTGGTCGCGCCGCCGTCGGTGCGCGTGGCCGCGGCGCTCGTCGATCCGGAGACGGTGCGGGCCCTCGTGCGAGCGCGCCCGGACGCGCGGCACAAGGGCGAGCGCGGCCACGTCGGGATCGAGGGCGGCGGCGCGGGGACACCCGGAGCCGCCGTGCTCGCGACGCTCGCGGCGTTCCGCGGCGGTGCCGGTCTGCTGAGCGTGGCGACCGCGGATCCGACGCTGCGCGCGGCCGTCCTCGCGCGGGTCCCCGAGGCGATGTTCCTGTCGCCCGACGCGGTGAGCACCGTCGACGCGTGGGTGATCGGGCCGGGACTCACCGAGCCCGTGGCGCAGGCCCGCGTCGCGCCGCGGTGGCGCGGCGATCCGACGCCCGCGATCTGGGATGCCGGTGGGCTCGATGCGATCGATGGCGACTGCGGCGGACGCCCGCGGATCATCACGCCGCACCCCGGCGAGGCCGCGCGCCTGCTCGCGCGTCTGCAGGGCGATGCGTCGTGGTCGAGCGCGCGCGTTCAGGCCGATCGTCTCGCGGCCGCGCGTGCGCTCGCGGTGGCGACCGGCGCGGTCGTGCTGCTCAAGGGCGCGGGCACGATCCTCGGGTACGGCAGTCGCCTCGCCGTCCTGCAGACCGGTGGTCCGGCCCTGGCGACCGCGGGATCGGGCGATGTGCTCGCGGGCATCCTCGGGGCGTTGCTCGCCCGCGGTGTGGATCCGTGGGCGGCGGCCTGCGCGGGCGCGGCGGTGCACGCCGCCGCCGGTGAGGTCGCGATCCGTCGCCACCCGGCCACCCTCGCCAGCGATCTCGTCGAGGCCCTCGACGCGGTCGACGACGCGCTCGGCGAGGATGCGCTGCCGCAGCTGCGACTCGCGTAGCCGCGGGGGCGCTCAGCCCTGATCGCCGATCTCGCACGGCGAGCGCAGCTCGTCGGGGACGTCGGGCGGGCACTCGCCGCACATGCGGTTGCCTGGCACGGCGTAGGGCATCTTGCGCGGGTAGGGCAGCTTCAGCGCGCCCATGAGTTCGACGAACTCGTCCTCGCTCTTGCCGGCGAACCGAGGGTTGCGTGCGCGCTCCTGGGCGATGCTCGACACGCGACGCGACTGGTAGTCGTGGCCGGGAAACACCTGCGTGTCGTCCGGCAGCGTGAACAGCTTCTGCGTCACCGACTGGTACAGCGTGCGGGCGTCGCCGCCCTGGAAGTCGGTTCGACCGCATCCGTCGATGAGCAGCGCGTCGCCGGTGAACAACATCGCGAAGGGCCCGACGTCGAGGAGATACGCGTAGTGCGTCGACGTGTGACCGGGCGTGAAGATCGGCTGCAACGCGAGGGTCCCGATGCGCAGCGTCTCGCCCTCGCGCGCGCCGATGTCGGCGCACGGCAGCGCGTCCATGGCAGGCGCCACGACGCGGCTGCCGGTGAGGTGCCGGAGCTTGCGCGCCGACGTCAGGTGATCGGCATGCACGTGGGTCTCGATCGTGTGCGTCAGCCGCAGGCCGAGGGACTGCAGCAGCGCGAGGTCCCGCTCGACGGTCTCGAGCACGGGATCGACGAGCGCCGCCACGCCGCCGACCGGATCGGCGAGCAGGTACGTGTACGTCGACGACGCGGGCTCGAAGAGCTGACGCACGAGCATGGCCGGCCGCTTGTGCCACACAACCGACGGGTCCCCAAGCGGTCGCGCCCGGCCGTGCCGCAAAACCGGGTATGCTGCCGCGCGATGCGAACGGTCCCGCTCGTCGCCCTCGTCGCCCTCGTGGTCGCGTGCCGCGGCGCCGGGACCAGCCGACCCAAGGCCTCGCGCGGCGGTGGCGACGACGCCGGCGGCGTTGCGGCCCCGGACCCATCGACGCCCGGCCCCACGGCGCCCGCGGAGCGGTGCGCAGGCGGTGAGCCGTGGAACGGAGCGCCGGAGGGCTGCGCCTACGAGGTCGAAGGCTGCTGCTACGTCGATGCGGAGACCGCCTGCGCCGCGGCGAAGTGTGACGCGAGTGCCTGCGAGGTGCTCGAGACCCACCCCGCGCAGATCCGGTGCCGCGCGCCCTGAACCGCGAGCCCGAGGACTACTCGTCGTCGTCGGGATCGATCGGCTCCGGCGGATCCGGGACCTCGGGATCGAGGAGGCTGGCGGCGCCCTCGGTGCTCGGGATGCCCGCGGTGGCGAGGAACCCCTGGGCCGAGCTGGCGTTCTTGCACTGGTACGCCCAGCCACCGGGCGCGCCGGTCGACACGCACGGCCGCTCACCGGGGCCGAGGCGGCTGAGGCCCGGGGCGAGGGGCTCCTCGCTGTAGAGGTTCGAGAACACCTCGGGGACGCTCTCGCGGTCCTCGGCGGAGGTGAACGCGTACGTGCGGCCGTCGAACTCCGGCACGAACCGCCGCACGCCGAAGCGGGTCTGGTTCTTGTCGTCGTCGTACTTGTCCGCGATCCACAGCGCCGAGTCCTCGTCGCGGCGCGGGACGAACACCGGACCCTGGAGACCCAGGCTGGCGGCCGGCGCACCGTCCTGCAGCGCGGAGTAGGAGCCGTCGCGCACGCCGATGGCCCAGGGACGGCGGCGATCGGTGAGCTGCGGCGGCGCGCCGACGAGGTGGTGACCGCGGTCGTTCGCGTCGAGGGCGGTCAACGTGCGCGACACGGTGTCGAAGGCGAACACGTGGCTGTTGCCGAGATCTTGATCGGCCTGCATGTAGAGCATCGCGTCGGCCGTGAAGCCCGCGACGGTGTGGTCGCCACCGCTCGCGCTGCGGACGAGGCACGACGCGGCGCCCTGGAGGTCGCGCAACGCCAGCGCGCCGGAGGCCGTGCGGTAGGCGAGGTGACTGCCGTCAGGAGATGCGGCGCGCAGGCCCGGCAGCGCGTCGAGGCGTGACGCGCCCGGCACCGCGCCGCCGAGGAAGCGATCGACGAGGGCGCCGTCGGGCACCGAGAACACGAACGTCTCGGTGTCGTCGCCGCTGCCAGCGGTGAGCACGACGAACTCGTCACCCGCGGTGAGCTCGACGCGAGAGAGGTTGGGAACGGTCGCGAGGTCGACGGGGCCGTCGAAGTAGGCCGGGGCGTCGCGGGTCACCGGCACGAGCACGATGCGATCGCTCTCGCCGTCGATGATCTCGCGACCGACGATGTGATGATCGCCGACCGCCACCACCTTCAGATCGGGCCGCCCCTCGGCGATGGTCTCGAAGGCACCGTTCTTCGGCTCGAGGCTGCCGAGCTCGAGGTTGCCGTTGCGGGCGACGATCGTGTCGCGACCCCGCAGGCCCACGACGAGCACCAACGCGTCGCCGCGCGCGATGGGCTGACGGTACTTCTGACGGATGGGGCGCTCGGCCCACGCGTCGAGCTCCCACGTCCGCAGCTCGATGTCCTCGGAATCGATCGCGACGACGTAGCGCCCCGTCGAGGTGAGCAGCACCGCGCTGCCGCCCGTCAGCGGATCGGGCTCGACCTCGTCTGCGGTGCCGGGGCCGAACTTCGCGTCGTCCTGTAGGAACGATCGCATGAGGCGACAGCCATCGCCGTCGCACACGGGGTGCACGACGTACGGCCGCGGGTTGTCGGAGATCGCGAGCACCGGCGACTCGGCGTGTGCGGCCACGGTGCCCGCGTGCGCCTCGCCGAGCTGGATGCGGTCGCACGGAACCGCGGGGTCACTCGTGTGTCCACACGCGGACAGGCCCGCGAGGACGAACGGCGCGACGATGATTCCTAGACTCCGCACGATCCCTACATTCCCAGCGTACACGTCGTCCGGCGGCTGTGGCAACCTCGACGTGATGATGGTTCGCCAGGGGGGTCCAGTCCGCGGGCCGATTCCGACCGGGGGGCGTGGGCACGCGTCTACGTCACCAGGCCTGCGTGCGCGGGTCCTCGGCGGGGCGCTCGTGTTCCTGGGCATGCTCTCGTGTGGCGCACCGGAGCCGGTGGTTCCGATGTCCCCCGCACCCGCCCCCGCAGCCGAGACGCCGAAGGCGGACGACGACGCGCTCGCGGCCCGCTACGCCGAGCTGCGTGCGGGGTTCGACGCTGCCCCCGCGACGTTCGGCGGCGTCGCAGGTACGCCAGAATTCACGGCGATGTCGAGCGAGCTGCGGACGATGGGCAACCAGGCCCGCGACGTGCACCTCAAGGCGAACGCGGCGCTGCTGCTCGGCGCCATGCACCAGGAGCGCGGCCAATGGGCCGAGGCTGCGGGCGCGTTCCGACGCGCGGCCGGCCTGGTGCCCGACGATGCCGGGCCGTCGATGGCCCTCGCGCGCGTCCTCGCCGAGGGGGGAGAGTTCGCGGCGGCGGCCGAGGCCCAGGCCAAGGCGGTCACCCTCGATCCCGACAACCTCGAGCAGTACCTCGCCCTGGGTGAGCTCCACCTGCGCGCCGGCGACAAGGTGGCCGGTGCGAAGGCCTACGCCGATTACGAGGTCCGACGCACTGGCCTCATCGACGGCCTGACCCTGCGCCGTGACGGCGCGTACCAGGTCGGGCCCGACGATCGCATCGCATGCGCAGAATCCTTGGCCTCTGCCTCGGACGTCGGGACGGCATTCGCATTGCTGTACGCCCTGCAGGAGGAGCCCGAGCCGACGGTGCGTGCGGCGATCGTTCGCGCCATGGGGATCCAGCGGCTGCTCGGGTACCAGCCGCGGCTGACCGCGGCGCGCGCGAAGGAGACGGATGCCGAGGTGCGCGACGCGATCGACTGGGCCCTGGGGGAGATCGCCCGCGCCCCGGTCGACACCAAGCTCGAGGGCCCGCCGCCGGTACCGACCCCGTCGGGCGGGAAGGCCGGTCCGGCCGCGACACCGGTGCCGACCGGTGGTAGCGATCAGCCGGCGGACGTCCCGGCCGCGCCGACCCCCGAGGCCGGCGCCGACGCGAAGGTCGCCTCGTCCGCGTCCGCCCCCTGATGATCCCCGCCGCGCCCGCCTCGCTCGTCGTCGAGCACCTGTCGCATCGCTACGCCGCCGCCTCGCGTGCCGCGCTCGATGACGTCGGCTTCGCGGTCGCCCCCGGCGAGCGCCTCGGACTGCTCGGGCCCAACGGCGCGGGCAAGAGCACGCTGATGCGGATCGTCTGCGGCTTCTTGCCCGTCGACGACGGCACGGCGGCGCGCGTGCGCGTCGCGGACTTCGACGTGCGCACGCAGTCCCGTGACGTGCGGCGCTGCGTCGGCTACATGCCCGAGTTCGTGCCGCTGTACCCCGAGATGCGCGTGCGCGAGCACCTGCAGTTCCGCGCGGCGATCAAGGAACTCCCGCGCCGGCGGACGCGCGCCGAGATCGATCGCGTCGCGGCGGCGTGCGGCCTGCTCGATGTCCGCGAGACCCCGGTCGGCAAGCTGTCGCGGGGCTATCGACAGCGCGTGGGGATCGCCGACGCGCTGCTCGGCGCGCCGCGCCTGCTCGTGCTCGACGAACCGACCGTCGGCCTCGACCCCAACCAGATCCGCGAGATCCGGGCGATGCTCCGCGAGCTCGGCGGCGCGCAGACGCTGGTGTTCAGCTCGCACATCCTCGCCGAGGTCGAGGCCCTGTGCGATCGCGTGGTGATCCTGTCCGCCGGTCGGGTGGTCCTCGATGCGACGCTCGCCGAGGCCCTCGGCACCGCGCGGCTCGAGCTCGAGGTCGCGGCGGATCCCGAGCAGGCGACCGCGGTCGTGCGCCGGGCCCTCGATCGCGCGGTGCTGCCGAACGCGGCCCTCGTCGTCGCCCCGATCGAGCCCGGCGACGCCACGCGCGTGTCGATCGATCTCGGCGCCGCCGACGGTGACGCGGCGACGCGGCTGCGCGCGGCGCTCGGCGAAGCCTGCCTCAGCGCCCAGGTGCCGATCCGTGCCCTCGTCCCCGGGCGCACGCGGCTCGAGGCCCGCTTCGCCGAGGTCACCGGAGGTCAACGTGAGGCCGGCTGACGCGCTGAGGTGGCTGCGGACGACCTTCGCCATCGCGGCGCGCGAGCTGGTCTCGCTCGGCGTGACGCCGCTCGGCTACGTGGTCGCGACGCTGTTCCTCGTGCAGCAGGGCTACGACTTCGCGTTGCTGCTGCGTGTGCTCAACGATCCGCTCGCCGCGCCCGGGCCGGTGATGCAGTACTACTTCGGCGGATCGTTCTTCATCTTCTGGCTGCCGGTGGTCGCGATCTGTGCGGCGATCTCGATGCGGCTCGTGGCCGAGGAGCGGCGATCGGGCACGCTCGAGGCGGTGTTCACCGCGCCGGTGTTGCCGGCGCAGTTCGTGATCGGCAAGTACCTCGCGGCCCTCGGCTTCTACGTGCTGCTGTGGCTGCCGACCGGGGCGTTCTACCTGCTGCTGCGCGGCGCGGGCGTGCACCCCGATCCCGGCCCGGTCGCCGCGGGCTACGTCGGCACTGCGCTGTGCGGTGCGAGCTTCCTCGCCATCGGCCTGGTCGCCAGCGCTGCGACGCGTTCGCAGCTCACCGCGGCGATCGCCACGTTCGTCACGACCACGTTGTTGCTGTTGCTCGGGTTGCTCGCGCCCGAGCTCGACGCCGGCGCGCTCGGGACCGTACTCGAGACCACGAGCCTGCTCGCGATGATGCAGGACCTCGCGCAGGGCATCGTCGACGGGCGCTGGTGGTGGTGCCACGGTGCGCTCGTCGTCACCGCGGTGTGGCTCGCCGCGGTGCTCGTCGATCCCCGCCGCGATCGGCAGCGTGTGCTGCAGTGGGTCTTCGTCGCGGTCGCGGCGGTGCACGTGGCGTGGTGGGGCACGCGCCACGCCGAGCGGGCCGACTGGACCGCGGGGCGCGTCTACGCCCTGTCGGATCGGGCCCGCGAGGTCCTCGCGACCCTCGACGCACCGGTCGAGGTCCGCGTGATGATCCCGGCGAGCCTCGGGGCGGGTCGACCCAACCCGCTGCTCGCCGAGGTCCGCGAGGTGCTGCGGCGGATGACCGAGGTCGCGCCGTCGGTGCGCGTCGTCGAGATCGATCCTGATCGCGATCGGCAGCAGGCCGAGCAGCTCGTCGCGCAGTTCCACCTCGCCGGTCGCGACCTCGCGGACGGCGTCGTGTTGGTCCAGGCGGGGGCCGGCACCGCCGAGCGCCGCGCCCACCTGCTCCCCGAGGACCTCGTCGTCTACGCCACGGGGCCCGAGGTCCAGGCGACCGGGCCGCGGGTGAAGGAGTTCCGCGGCGAGGAGGCGCTGCTGTCGGCGTTCGTGCGGGTCGCCGATCCGAAGGTGCTGCGCACGTGCATGACCGTCGGCCACGGCGAGCCGGCGATCGACGACCTCGAGCCCTACGCTGGCTACGCCCACTTCGCCGATCTGCTGCGGGCCCACGACCTCGAGGTCGGCGTCGCCGATCTCGACGCGGCGGGCGGACTCGACGGTTGCGACGTCGTGATCGTCGGCGGACCCTCGGGCGCGCTGCCCCCCGAGCACGTCGCGGCGATCGAACGCTACGCCGACGGCGGTGGCGAGCTGCTGGTGCTCTCGGGCGCGGTGCTGTTGCCCGGTCGCGACCGTCTGGCAGAACACGGCCTCGAGCCGCTGCTCGCCCGCTACGGCCTCGGGCTGCGCGGCCGCGTCGTCGTCGATCCCCACGAGATGCCCGGCGCGGCGCCGTGGCTGGCGTTCACGCTCGTCGAGGGCTGGGGCGATCATCCGGCGGTGCGGTCGCTCGTCGGTCGCGCCGCGAGCCTCGTGCTCGTGCGCGAGCTCGAGCTGGTCGCCACGGACGGGCTCGAGCCCACGCCGTTGTTGTCGATCGGCGCCGACGGCTGGGCCGAGTCGGACCTCGAGGGCCTCGGCCGCGGCTTGGTGCCGGTGCAGGACGACGGCGACCAGGCGGGCCCGATCCCGGTGGCGGCCGCGTCGACCCGCGGCGGCTCGCGGGCGGTGGTCATCGCATCGGATCAGTTCGCGCTCAACGCATTCTTCCGCGACGACGTCGTGTACGATCACGGTCGCGACCTGGTAATCAACGCGATCGGGTGGCTGACCGATCGACAGGCGTTGCTCGGCATCGCTGCCCGGCCCCGCGAGCACGTCAAGCTGGTGCTGCGGCCCGAGCAGCTCGAACGCATGACGTGGGCGTGCCTGGTCGGGCCTCCTGGCTTCGCGGCGCTGCTCGGCCTGTGGGTGCTGTGGAGGCGGCGGCGATGACGGTGCGGCCCTCGACGTGGGCGCTCGGCGGGTGTGCGATCGCGGCGATGCTGCTCGTGTACCGCGATCCGTGGCGACGCGATCGCGACGCCCCCGGCTACGTCACCAACCACGGCGCGACCGTGCGACTGCTGCCCGAGCTCGCCGAGGGTGTGCCGACCGACCTCGAGCTCGAGCTCGTGCGACCCGGCGGTGTGGTGACCCGCATCGCGCCGGGGCAGGGGCGGGACGGGCACTGGGTCTGGGACGACGGCGCGTCGATGGGCCCCGCGGATCCCGACGCGCTCGACGGCCTGTGGAGCTCGCTGCGCGGCGCGACGACGCTGCGGGCCGCGGACGCCTCGGCGGACGCGGGGCTCGGCGAGGGCGGTCGCATCCGCGTGAAGGGCGGGGGCCAGGCTTTCGAGCTCGTCCTCGGTCGCGCGACCGCCGACGGCGTCGGGATCTACGGCGGCGTGGGCGAGGGGGCCGACGCGGCGCTGTGGGTCGTCGAGCGGCAGCTCGGCGAGATCGTGGCGCAGCGCGCCGAGGCCTGGGTCGCGCGACGGCCGTTGCTCGTCGACGTCGCCGAGGTCGTGGCGATCGAGTTCGCCGACGCTTCGCTGGCGCGCGGACCGGATCGCCTGTGGCGCAGCACCGTCGGCGATCTCGAGGTGATGCTCTCGAACGCGGCGGTCGAGGCCCGACTCGGTCGCCTGCTCGGGGCGCGGCTCGATCCCTGGCACGCGCCGTGGGTCGACCCCGAGGCCGCGGGCACGCCGTGGATCCGACTGCGCACCGAATCGGGGGAGGTCCACGCGCTGTGGCAGGGGCCGGCGTGTGCGGGCGATCGGATCGCGCTCGATCGCGGCGCGGGGCTGGCCGGGTGTGTCGATGCGCGTCTGCTCGCCGCGTGGCCGCTGCCGGGTCGTGCCGGCGCCGACGCGGCGTGGATCGAGCCGAGGCTCGCGCCCCACGACTACGGCCGCGTGCTCCGCATCGAGCAGCGATCACCGCAGGCGATGGCGCTGCGGCGCGACGGCGGCGAGTGGTTGATCGAGCGCCGCGGCGCCGGGGGTGACGAGGTCGTGAGCGTCGGCGAGTCCGAGGTGTTCCGCTGGTACGACGCGCTGCACGGCGCGCGGCTGCAGACCGCGTCGAGCACGACGATCGTCCACGACGACGTGGAGCTGGTGCTGACCTGCGACTCGACCGCGCAGCTCCGGCTGCGCTGCGGCCGGGATGCTGCCGATGCGTTCGCGTGCGCGCGCGATGGCCAGCCGGCATACCCCGTCGCGCTCGACGTGGAGCTGGCGTTCTCGGCCGAGACGTTCGTCGATCGCCAGCTCGCGACGCTGTCGCCCGGCGAGGCGCGGGCGATCGAGATCAGCGGGCCTGCGGTGGTCCGCCAGGGGGCGCACCTCGATCTCGGGGTCTGGCGCCTCGACGCGCCGCTGCACCCCGAGGGGGATGCGGCGCTCGACGATCAGCGCGTGGAGTCGCTGCTCGCGACCGTGTCGGGCCTGCGGGCGCAGCAGTGGACGGAGACCCCGACATCCGCGGCGGAGCGCAGCCTACGGGTCGAGCGCGTGCCCGCCGACGGTCGGCCGACCGCGGTCGTCGTGGAGTTGTGGCCGGGATGCATCGCACGGGTCGACGGCGGGCCCGCGGCGCGCCTCGGCGAGGGGCCGTGCCGCGCCCTCGCGGAGGATCTCCTGGTCGACGCGCCGCTCGAGCGGGCGATCGAGGATGCCCGCGCCCTCGAGTTCGGCCGCGGGGGTCGGCGGATCGCGCTGCGCCGGGCCGACGGCCCGTGGGTCCGTGTCGACGGCGAGCCGCTCGGCGAGGTGGCCGAGCCGCTGCGTCGGTGGCCGACGTGGGGCACGGTCGCGCTGGTGCCCGGGGCCGCGCCGGGGCGGGCGGAGGCGGAGCTGGCGGTGGAGCCCGCCGCGGGGGAGCCGTACGTCCTCGACGTGGGGGACGGGTGGGCGCAGATCCGCGGGGAGGGGTGGTTCTACCGGTTGGCGGAGCGTGGGGACGCGGAGATGCCCGCGGCCGAGTGAAGATCGGGCACGGGCAGGGGCAGGGGCAGGGGCACGGAGCGGGTCTTGGGAGAACGCTCTGCGTTCTCCCAAATTCCCCGCTACGGCTGCTTCACCGCCGTCTTCGCCGCCTTCTCTGCGAGGGCGGCGTTCTCCTTCTCCTGCTCGGCGATCGCGATCGGGTGCCACGGGGCGCCGGGCGGGTAGACCCAGCCGGGCTGCTCGGCGCCGGTGACCGGATCGAGCGGCTTGTAGGCGATGAACTCGAGCAGACCTCGGTCGTAGGCGAAGCCCGTGTCCGAGAACTGCTTGAACTTGCCGCGGAAGGTGTAGCGCTTGTCCTTCTCGAGGACGATCTGCGGGACGTCCTTCCAGAGCTTCGCCTGGTACTCGGGGATCACGAACCGGTAGTTCACGACCATCATCGCCCGCTTCTTGCCCTGCTCACCCTGGTTGTCGACGATCCAGACGTGCGGCTGCTTGGGCGGGGCGCACACCTCGCCCTCGGGGCAGGGCGGCGCGACGTAGATCTCCTGGACCCACCCCTTGATCTCGATCTCCTTGCCGGCCTCGCCCTCCTTGACGTTCTCGTCGAGCTTGGTCCGGAGGCCGTAGATCGACCATGTCCCGTCTTCCCACTTCTCCGGGGCCTTGCCCTCGTCGAAGTTGGGCGACGGCGGGAGCTGGACCTTGACGTTGGAGGCCGGGGCCTCCTTCTCGTCCGACTTGACCTCTTCGACCTTCGGCTTCTCGCAGCTGGCGAGGACGAGGCACACAAGCGGAGCGAGCGCGTATCGAACGTGGGTCATGGCGCGTGGGCGGCCTTTGCTAGGGGACGTCGGCTCGGGCGGGAATCGGAGGGCCCGGACGGGCGTCCGAGGGGTCCCGTGGAGCCAGCCGTAGGTACCACGGCCACAGCGCAGGTTTCAAGGCCCGCGCCTTTGGGGTAAGCGAGTCCTCGGGTGTCGATCTCGTCCACTGTCGCCGCTTTGGCAGGGCGCTCGGTCCAGGCCGGTCTCCCCGACGGGGTGCGGGCCCGGATTCGGGCGGCCGCCCTGGCAACGTTCGGGGCGGTGGCGTCGGTCTGCGCGCTGGGCTGCGGTCCTGCGGTCCCCGACGAGGTCGAGCAGGAGGCGCGCGCGAAGGCCGAGGAGGAGCCCGCCGCGGCGTCGCCCGCGGATGCGCTGGTCATCGCGATCCGCCGACTGCCGTCGACGCTCGATCCCCTGGCGGATCTCGACCCGTGGGGCCAGCGCATCGTCGATGATCTCGTCTTCGAGGGGCTGACCCGGCGCGCCCCGGAGCGTTGGCCCTTCGTCGAGTTCGCCCTCGCCGACGACTGCACGCTCACGCCGGAGGCCGCGCCGAGGCACGCCTGGTGTCACCTCCGCGCGGACCGTCGATTCCACGACGGCAGCCCGGTCACGCCGGCCGACGTCGTCGACGCCCTGCAGGCGTGGCTCGATCCGCGGCGCGATGCGCTGCGTGGGCGACACGGGCTGCTCGATCTCCGCCGCGTCGAGCTGGTCGACGGGCCCGCCGCCGGCAGCCCAGGCGCCCGGGACGAGGGCCGGTGGATCCACATCGAGGTCGAGCGCGCCGATCCGCTGCTGCTCGAACGGATCGCAGCCATGAAGGTGTGGCCCAAGGGCAAGCGCCGCGGGGCCGGGACCGGCTTCGGCCGCGCGCCGATCGGCACCGGGCCCATGGCGGTGGCGAGCTTCGACGACGCGGTCCTCGAGCTCGCGCGGGCCGAGGGCTCCGCGCGGGTGCCCGGCACCGATCGCATCCGTCTCGAGGTCGTCGCCGACGGCTCGCAGACGATGGTCCGCATGCGGCGGGGCGACGTGCACATCGCCGCCGAGCTCCCCGCCGCGTTCGTGCCCGGCGAGCTGGCGAAGCCGGGGATGGCGGCGCGGTTCTCCGCGTGGCAGCTGACCCCGCCGCGCTACGACCTGTTGCTGTACAACCTGCGTCGCGCGCCGACGGCCACGCGCGGGCTGCGGGAGGCCCTCGATCTCGCGGTGCCGCGGGTCGCCGTCGCGGGGGTCCGCGACCCGACGCCGCCGGCCGCCACGCGGGTGCCCGTCGACGTCAGCGCCCCGGTGAAGATCGACCTCGAGGGCCTGCACGCCGCGAAGGCTGCCGCCGCCTGGGGGGCCCACGGGCTGCCGGCCGAGCTCGACGACGACGCCGACCGCACCGGCGCCGCCGCGGCCGCGACGGCCCTCGATGCGCTGGGCTGGAAGATCGAGCGCGGCGTCCGTCGGCGCAAGGAGACCACGCTGCGGCTCGTGTTGATGTGGGACGGCGCGGGCGGAAACAGCGGGCAGGTCGCATCGTCGGTGCGGGGTGCCTGGCAGAAGCTCGGTGTCAACGCGCCCCAGGCGACCGCGAGCTTCGGCTACCTCTTCGGTCTGATGCAGCGCGGTGAGTTCGACGTCGCGATGGCGCGGCTGTCGACGCCGAGCGACGCGGACCTCTACCCGTACTTCCACAGCAAGGGCCGACTCAACGTGCCGGGGGTCGCCGACGCCGAGCTCGACGCGGCGCTCGAACGCTACCGCGGCGCGCAGACCCGCGACGACCGCGAGCACGCGCTGCAGGACGTGGCTTCACGCCTCGCCGCGCTGCGCGTCGTGTCGGTCGTGTACGCGCCGACCGAGCTGATGCTCGCGAGCGTGCGCGTCGGCGACCTCGAGTTCGTCGATGATCTCCCGCGCCTCGATCGGATCGCGTTGTCGGTGCAGACGCGGTGGCCACCCGAGCCTTGACCGCGCCTGGTCGAACTCGTCGCTTTCTTGCGGCGAGATCTCCTCGCGATCCATAGTGCGTCCAGACCCGACAACGAGGACGCCATGTACGTTTGGATCGTGCTGCTCTCCCTGATCATGCCCGCCCCGACCACTCCCGCCGAGGAGCCCGGGATGTCCGACGCCGAGCCCCTGCGCTACCGCGGGATCGAGCGCTTGCTCGCCAAATTCGAGGCCGAGCAGCCCAAGGCTCAGAACCGATAGGCGAGGCCGAGCGACCCGACGAGCATCGTTGCGAAGGACGCGACAGGTGCACGGCGGTCCGCGGCGGAGGCCCCCTCGAGCAGTGCGCCCCGGCTGCGCACGCGATCCCGGGCGGTGGCCACCCCGTAGGTGCGGAACGACAACACGATCGCGACCCGCTTGAGCAGGAACTCCGCCTCGGCACCGAGACGGAACACCGCCGAGCCGAACGCCTGCGAGCCCGTGGTCTCGCCGGCGTCGTAGCGGACGCGCGTGAACATGCCGCCGAGCCCCGCCGATAGGGCGAACTGCGCGACGTCGCCGCGGCCGAGGTATAGGCCCGTGCCGAACTCGGCGAGGACTTGATCCTGCGACACGCCGACGTCCGCATCGCTGCGACGGTAGCGGACCGAGCCCGAGCGGACCTCGAGATCGAGGCCGACGATCGGCTTGGGTCGATAGCGGCCGAAGATCCCGAGCCCGCCGAGGGCGACGCTGCGGCCGACGTCGCGGGGATCGAGGGACACCGCGCGGACCCGCAGCGGTGCGGCCTGCATGAGCAGGCCGCCGATGCCGATCATCGCGCGGCGCTGGAGCGGGTCGCCCTCGCGGGCGAACGCGCTGAACCTCGCGCGCCGCCGCTGCGCCGCCGGCGTGGGCTCTGCCGTCGTGGGCTCCGCGGTCGCGGGGCCTGCAGTCGCGGGTGCGACCGGTGCTGCGCCGCTCGCGGGGCCCGGGGCCGTCGTCGGCTCGGGGGCCGCGAGCTGCAGCGCGAGGAGAAAAGCCAGCACGGGGCGCGGAGGATACCAAAGCCGCCGCGGCCCACGGGCCATGGGGCCGAGAAATTCCACGTGCTAGGCGGGGGCGGGCGCGATGCGGCAGACTCGGGGTCCCCATGCCCGTGCGCAGCATGACCGGCTTCGGCACCGCGACGCGTCCGTGGGACACCGCGGAGGGGACGTGCGCGCTCGAGGTCGAGGCGCGCTCGGTCAACGGGCGTCACCTCGAGGTCCGCGTGAAGCAGCCATGGGGCCCCGCGGTCGAGCAGGCGATCCGGTCGCTCGCCGATGCGCGGTGCGGCCGAGGGCGCATCGACGTGACCGTCGCGCTGCGCACGGCCACCGCCGCGAGCGTGGGCATCGACGCCCTCGCGGCGATCGGCGTCGACCCGACGCGGATGCAGGCGGTCGTCCGCGCGGTGCTCGAGACCCGCGCCATCGCGCTTCAAGCGGGGCTCGAGGTGTCACCTCCTAGTGTCATGGAACTGCTGAAGTTTTCTGCGGCGACGCCGCGCGTCGCTGCGGACGCGGGGCTGCCGTCGCCGCCGGCCTTCCTCGAGGCCGTCGCCGCGGAGGCGCTGGATGGACTCGTCGCGTTCCGCGTCACCGAGGGCGAGGCCCTGCGTGGCGTCCTCGTCGAGCTCGTGGCCCGCGTGCGCGTCGATGTCGATCGGGTGGCCAGGCTCGTGGTGGATCAGATGCAGCCGCTGGCCGATCGATTGCACCGCCGCGTGCGCGAGCTGTGCGAGGCCGCGAAGGCGCAGGCCCCCGACGAGACCCGGCTCGCCCAGGAGGTGGCGCTCCTCGCCGCGCGGGCGGACGTCGCCGAGGAACTCGCGCGACTCGCGATGCACCTGCATCGCATGGACGAGGTCCTCGCCGCGCCCGCGAGCTCGGGGCAGGGACGGACCCTCGAGTTCATCGGACAGGAACTCTTGCGGGAGTTCACGACGATCGGGAGTAAGATCGTCAGCCACGAGGGGGCGTCGATCGTCATCGACGCCAAGGGCACGCTGGAGCGCATCCGAGAACAGGTGAGCAATGTCGAGTGAGGCGCGGGGACTTCTGTTCGTGGTCTCGTCGCCCTCGGGCGCGGGCAAGACCACCTTGTGCAATCGGCTGCGCGGCGAGTTCCCCCGGCTCGAGTTCAGCGTCTCGTACACGACGCGGCCGCCGCGGACGGGCGAGCAGCACGGGGTGGACTACTACTTCGTCGATCAGTCGACGTTCCAGGAGATGATCGCCAGGGACGAGTTCGCGGAGTACGCGATGGTCCACGGCCACATGTACGGGACCTCGGCGCGCCTCGTCGGCGAGGCGCTGAGCGAGGGCCGCGACCTCCTGTTCGACATCGACTACCAGGGCGGGCGCAAGCTCAAGCAGAGTTTCCCGGCCGACGTGGTGCTGGTGTTCATCCTGCCGCCGTCGATCCGCGCGCTCGAGGAGCGTCTGCGGCGCCGCGCGACCGATGCCGACGATGTGATCCAACGCCGACTCCGGGTCGCGCGGGAGGAACTGCGGCACTACGATGAGTACGATTTCCTGGTGATGAACGACGACCTCCAACGGGCGTATGACGCCCTGCGCGCGGTGTACCTCTCCGCGCAGCACCGCACCGGTCGACAGGCCGCCCTCGCGGAGGCGGTGCTGTCGGGGCAGGAGCGCCTGCTGTGAGCATCCTCGACGAGGCTGCGCGGGAGCCGGGGGCCGACGCCCCGGGCGATGCGTCGTCGTCGTCGTTGCGCGCCGTCCCCGACATCGGCGTGTCGATCCTCCACGTCGAGCCGCCCGCGGCGCTGCAGACCCGACCGATCGGCGAGGTCGAGCTCGACTCGGGGTCGGCGCGGCGCGCCCTCGTCGAGGAGGTGCTGCGCCACCATCGCAGCGCCGACGCCGACGCGATCGAGCGGGCGTTCGACCTCGGCGTGACCGCCCACACCGGGCAGAAGCGCAAGAGCGGCGAGCCCTACTTCGTGCATCCGGTGCGCGTCGCGACCATGCTCGCACAGCTCGGGCTCGACGGCGCCGGAGTCACCGCGGCGCTCCTGCACGACGTCGTCGAGGACACCGAGACCACGGTCTACGAGCTCACCGAGGCCTTCGGCCGCGAGGTCGCGACGATCGTCGACGGCGTCACGAAGCTCGGCAAGGTCCCGTACCTGTCGCGCCAGGAGCAGCAGGCCGAGAGCTTCCGCAAGATGTTGCTGGCGATGAGTCAGGACATCCGGGTCCTGCTCGTGAAGCTCATCGACCGGCTCGACAACATGCGGACGCTCGAGCACATGCCTCGGGACAAGCAGGAGCGGATCAGCCGCGAGACGATGCAGATCTACGCGCCGCTCGCCGGCCGCCTCGGCATCGAGGTCGTGCACCGCGAGCTGCAGGAGCTGTCGTTCCGCTACCTCGAGCCGGGGGCGTGGGCGTCGACCCGCGCCGACATGGAGAAGATGCTCGCGCAGCGCGACATGCTCGAGGATGGCCTCGCACAGCTGCGGGCGGTGTTCGATCACACCGCGTGTGCGGTCGGCGAGCCGGGCGTGGACGACACCCACTGGCCGGCGGAGTACGGCCCGGTCACGGTGCGGATGGGCACCCGCAGCGCCTACCGCGTCTATCAGTTGTTGCAGGCCCAGGGCCGCGGGCTGGATCAGCTCTCGGACGTCGCCACCTACCAGATCGTGACGGCGGATCGCCGGGCCTGCTACGCGGCGCTGGGGCAGCTGCACGGGCAGTTCCAGCCGGTGCCCGGCCGCTTCCGCGACTACGTCGCGCTGCCACGGCCCAACCACTATAGAGCGCTGCACACGAGCGTCATCGATCGCCACGGCAACCGGATCGAGGTCCAGATCCGATCGACGCGCATGGACGCGGTCGCCGAGCGCGGCATCGTGGCCGAGTGGGAGCTCGATCAGTTCCAGGGCAGCGAGGCGCGCCGCTTGGCGTGGCTCTCGCAGCTGATGGACTGGCAACAGGCCGTCTCGGACCCGAGCGAGTTCATCGAGGCGGTGAAGGCGGATCTGTTTGCCGACGAGGTCTACGTGTTCACGCCGGGCGGGGACATCCACACCTTCCCCAAGGGCAGCACACCGATCGACTTCGCGTTCGCGATCCACACCGACGTGGGCATGCACTGCACGGGCGCGCGTGTGAACGGGCAGCTCGTGCCGCTGCGCTACCGCCTGCGCCAAGGCGACACGATCGAGATCCTCGCCAACCCCACCGTCGAGCCGCGCGAAGAGTGGCTCAAGATGTGCGTGAGCTCGCGGGCGCGGGCGAAGATCAAGCAGTTCCTGCGGCAGCGCGAGCGCAAGCGGCTGCGGGGTCTCGGTCGCAGCCTCATCGAACAGGAGCTCTCCTCGCGCGGGGTCGCCTCGGGAATCCTCGACGAGACCAACGCGCTGGGGGAGCACGCCGAGGCCCTGGGCCTCCCGCGCGAGACCGTGGACGACGGCGTGCTCGAGGCCGTGGGCGCGGGACAGATCGCCGCGTCGGCGATCGCCGATCGCCTCGCGCCGCCGGCGGGCACCTCGGGCGGGACGGGGGAGGAGAGCGGGCTGTTCGCCCGCATGCTCCGGCGGATGACGACGCGCGGCCGCGGCACCGCGGGCGAGACGCTCGGCGCCAAGCCGACCGCCCCGATCGTCGTGACCCGCGAGCGCGTCGAGGGACGTGGGGGCTCGCGGGCGATGATCACCCTCGCGCCGTGCTGTTCGCCGGTGCCGGGCGATCCCCTGATCGGGTTCTTCGAGGCGGGCAAGGGCATCGTCGCGCACGTCCACGGCTGTCCCGAGGCGCTGGAGCAGCTCGGCGAGCGTCGCGTCCACCTCGACTGGGAGCCGAACCTGTCGATCGACTGCCCCGTGACCCTCGAGGTCCGGACCGCGAACACCCTGGGCCTGCTCGCCGAGATGAGCCGGGCGTTCTCCCACCACGGCGTGAACATCAAACAGGCCAACTGCCGCGCCGTCGGGGATGGGGACCGGGCGATCAACACCTTCTACGCGACGGTGCAGCGGCTCGAGCAGCTCGAGTCCCTGGTCGCGACGCTCAAGCGGATCGAGGGGGTGGGTGCGGTGGAGCGGGTGTTCTCGCAGGGCTCGGGGATCTATCCGCGCGTCTGAGGACGTGGATGTTGCCCGGGTCCGCAAGTCGCGCGGCGTACGCGCTTGACACTGCCGCGCGGCGGGGGCTACAAGCGCCCTCCGCCATGGCATCCTTTACCGCCATCACTCGCAAGAAGCGCGCCCGCCGACACAAGAACGCGGGGGCCGCACGCAAGGCCAAGCTCGCGCGTCGCAGCACCATCTCCTACGCCGAGGTCTTCGCGGCCTGCGGCGAGCCGGGCAAGCCCGCGCCGAAGAAGCCCGCCTGAACCCCGTGCCGTCGGGCAGGCCGAGGCGCGGGTGTTCCCGTGCCGGCGGCCATGCGCCCGTCGTCCGAGCGATCGACCCCGCGCCTTGCCCCGGACCCAAGGCGCCGCCCCGAGTCATTCCGCGTTGTTTCTTGATCGCGACGTCGCCGCCACCGTAGTCTCTTGCTCTCGTCCGGTTGGGCGGGGAGGCTGCGGACGATGAGCTCGGCACTGCTAGCACCGGGAACGGCGATCGAAACGTTCACGGTTTCCGGCGTATCACGCGTGCGCACCGGCGCGACGACGTACGACGCCACCGATGCCGAGGGCCAGGCCGTGCAGGTCACGGTCCATGGCGCCGAGTGTTTCCCGTCCGCGCTGGTGCTCGAGCGGAGCCTCCGCGAGCTGCGGCAGCTGCAGACGCTCGCCCACGGCCGCATCGCCAGGGTCATCGCCTGCGGAAAGCTACCCGCCGGCGGCACATGGGAGGCCCATGCACCGTTGCCGGCGGCGTCCCTCGCAGAGCACCTCGCCAGCGGGCCCCTGGCCGAGGCGGACGCCCTCGCGATCGCGGCGCAGATCGGCGATGCGCTGATCGAAGCGCAGAAGGTCGGCGTCATCCATCGCAACCTCGGCGCCGACGCGGTGTATCCATCCCCCGCCGGTGTCGTCGTGACGGGTTTCGCCGTCGGTGCACCGCAGGGGGGCCGGAGCTTCGGGCCGCTCGACACGATGGCGCCCGAGCAGGTGGAGGGCAAGGTCGTGGACCAGCGGACGCTGATCTACAACCTCGCCGCGCTCGTGCACCACATGCTCCGCGGCGCGCCGTTGTTCAGCGGCGATGCGACGAGCGTGCTCGCGGCACACCTCTCGACGGAGCCCGGGGTCGACGTGCCCTCGTCGCTGCGTCGCGGGCTCGCGAAGGACCCGCGCGTGCGGCCCATGATGCTGAAGCAGTTCGTCTCCGAGATCGCCGGCGGTCTCGGGGGCGCGGCGGCCGGGGGCGCGCCGACCAGCCGCGGCTGGACGATGTTCACGACCGAGGCCGCGCCGACCCCCGCGACGCCGGCCGCCGCGACGCCGGCCGCCGCGACGCCGACTACCGCGACGCCGACCACCGCTCCGGCTGCGCCGGGTGAGGGCGCCAAGCCGAGCACGCGGGGATGGACCATGTTCATGCAGGCGCAGGACGACGGGGCCGCTCCGGCCGCGCCGACGCCCGCTGCGACACCCGCCCCGACGCCTGCCGCGACGCCCGCCCCGACGCCGGCCACGGCACCCTCGGTCCCCGCCGCAGGCGCCAAGCCGAGCACGCGGGGATGGACCATGTTCATGCAGGCGCAGGAGGACGACGCAGCTCCCCCGGCTGCAGCGCCGACCCCAGCCGCAGCGCCGACCCCGGCCGCAGCGCCGGCCGCCCCGCCGACGCCCCAACCAGCCGCCCCCACGGCGCCGACGGCTGCGGGTGGCAGCGGCCCGAGTTCGCGGGGCTGGACCATGTTCACAACCGCGGAGGAGCCTGCAACCGCGGCGGTGGTCGCCCCGGCGCCCGCCGCCCCGACGGTTCCGCTGCCGGCGGCCGGCGCTCCGCCAGCGACCGCGCCGACCGCCCCCGCGCCGGCTGTTGCAGGCGAAGGGCCCAAGCCCAGCACCCGCGGATGGACGATGTTCACCCGCGACGACGAGGCTCCGGCCTCCGCTGCTGCGGCGGTGCCTGCCGCATCCGCCTCCGCGGCGACGCCCGTCGATCCGCTCGGCGATGCCGAGGGCGCGCCACCCAGTAGCCGCGGCTGGACCATGTTCATGGAGCCCGGCGCGGCCGCTGCCGCAGCGGCGAGCGCGATGCCTGCCGCCGCAGCGCCGACGGCTTCGTCGACACCGACTCCCGCTGCGACCCCCGTGCCGCTCCCCGAGGCCGAGCCCGCCGGGGGCCAACGTCGCGGTTGGACGATGTTCATGGATGCGCCGATCGCCTCCGCCGCCGCTGCGCCGTTCGGACCGGCGACCCCGTCGGAGACGCCGACGCCGGTGCCCGAGGCCGAGGCCGAGGCCGAGGCCCAGTCGTCGGACAACCGCGGGTGGACCGTCTTCGGCACGCCTTTGCCGGTCGCCGCACCCGAGCCCGCACCCGCACCCGCACCCGAGCCGACCCGGACCGTCATCTCCACCGCAGCGCCGCAGCCCGTCGCCCACGACGCGAGCGAGGGGCCGACGGCGTCGGGTCAGGTCACCGCCGACGCCGCGCCGGATCCGGCGCCCGGTCGCGGGCGAACGGTCGTCGCGACCGGCGTCCCGGCGGTGCAGGGCTCGGTCGGCGGTGTGACGGGCCGGACGGTGTTCCCATCGGCGACCCCGCCGATGCCCGACACGCAGTACTTCCGCCGCGGTGACATCCCGGCGGAGCGTACCGCGTCGCGGACCACCGCCGTCGATGTCCCCGCGCCGGCGGGCCGTCCACCGGCCGAGGAGCGCGACAGCGGGCCCCGTGCCGGCGTCCCCGTGCTCGCCGAGCCCAACCTGCCGGAGCGCGGCGGTGGGTCGAAGACGGCGATCGTCGTCGTGATCGGCCTGGTCGTCGTCGCCGCCATCGTCGGCATCGTCGCGACCCTGACCTGAGCGGCGGCCCGTGGGGGTCCGCCGCGGAGCGACCCGGCGCGCGCCGATCAGCCCTCGCGCGTCGGCTCGCCGTCGGTGTCCGCGGCGGGGTGCCAGCTCTGGATGGGCATCTCGCCGCCGCTGCCGTAGACCATCGTGGAGTCGTAGTCCGGCGGGGGTTCGGCGCTCGATTCGCCGCTGGCCTCGATGGCGGATGCCTCCTCGGATCCCGCGTCGCCGTCGAGTGGCACGTCCTGCTGGTCGTCCACGTCGAGGACCTCGGAGTCCATGTCGACCTCGGCGCTCATCTCCGCGGCCACCTCCGGATACAACTCGATCGGTGCGGTCGACGTCACGCCGGAGCCGGGGAGCGTCGGGATCGCCGAGGGCGGCATCGTGGGGCGTCGGCCGGCACGCGAGTCGGCAATCGCCTGGCAGAGGTACGCGTAATCGATCATGCGTGCGCGATGTTATCCGGGCCCACCGCCCTCGGGAAGCGGCTGCGGCACAATTCGATAGTCGACGGTCTCGCGCACGCCGGCGCGGAGTCGGACCACCTTCAGCGTCTGCATCGTCGGCGCGCGCTCGAACATCGCGGCGAAGGCATCGGGGGTCTCGAGCGAGTCGCCCGCGACGCTCAGGATCACGTCGCCCTCGAGCAGATCACACGCCGGTGAGCACACATCGGGCGCGTCGGGAAAGACCGCCGTGATCCGCCACCCCTCGAACCGACCGCGCGGCCGGTAGGGCTCGGGGCCCAGCTGCCGCAGGAGCCACCCGGGCCCGCGGGCGGTCACGCGGTCGATGGCCTCGCGCGCGATGGTGCCGGGCTCGTGGGCCACGGCGGGGGCCGCCGACGGGGGCTCGATCGCCGTTGCATCGGCATCCGCGGGCGGCTGCACCGGGGCGTCCGTCACCGCGGGCTCGGGCGCAGGTCGAGCCGACGCGGCCGGTCGGCATGCGGATGCGATCAGCACGGACGTGAACGCGAGGCGCTTGAGCGACGGCACGGGCCGATGGTCGCGCGGGACGCTCGACCGCGCCAGTTTCCGGTTCACAGCAGCCCGTGGCCGTGGCACGCGGCGAGGATCGCCGCGCCGACGGCGTCGGGGGACGCGCCCGCATCGATCGCAACGACGCCCGCGAGTCCCTCGGCGAGCGTCGCGTCGTAGCGCGCGGCCACTCGGCGCTGCACCGCGAGTGCGTCGAAGATCTCGGCGGGCGTGTCGCGCTGCTGCGCACGCTCACGGACGCGGCGCCCGGCCTCGCTCGGATCGACGACCAGCACGCAGGTGAGATCGGGCCACGGCGCGCGCGCGTTGATCGTCCGCACCCACGCCGGGTCGCACGCATCCGCTTGATACACCCACGACGACATGACGTAGCGATCGCAGACGACCCAGGTCCCTGCCGCGAGGGCCGGCTCGATCGTCGACGCCACGTGATCCAGTCGATCCGCGGCGAACAGCAGGGCGAGCGCGTGGGGATCGAGTCGCGGCGCGCTGCCGCGAAGATGCCCGCGGATCGCCACGCCGATCGAGCGGTCGCTGGGCTGGCAGGTCCGAAGGCACCGCCGACCGCGTTGCTCCAGCGCTTCGACGAGCGCGCCCGCGGCCGTGGTCGTGCCCGAGCCGTCGAGCCCCTCCAACGCGATGAACCGACCTCTCACCGGGGGCGTCAGCGTACCAGCAGCATGGCCACCCCCGCGCCCCCCTGTGTCGACGTCGTCGTGGGGCTCCCGGAGGCCCGCCGCCACGCTTGCTGTGCGCCCGACCGCGGCGGTGGCACACTGCTGCGCACCGTGCGAGGGTTCGCGTGACCGGGCGTCCCAAGGAAACCGCGATGCTCGGCAGCGGCGGCATCGCCGACCACGTCCCGTCCCCCTCGCACCCCGGCGCTCCACCCATGGCCCACGATCCCAGGCAAGCCCAAGGCGCGCACCCAGGCTACCCACCGCAGCCGTACCCGCCCGCGCAGCAGGGGTACCCGCAGCAGGGGCACCCGCAGCAGGGGCACCCGCAGCAGGGGCACCCGCAGCAGGGGCACCCGCAGCAGGGGCACCCGCAGCAGGGGCACCCGCAGCAGGGGCACCC
>JBIJCC010000228.1:0-3459 GCA_044344875.1 Nannocystaceae bacterium | reverse complement strand
GCAACCGCCTCACCGTCACCATCGCCGCAGATGGTCGCGCTCAGCACGAAATCTCGCGCGCCCTCGACCAGCTACTCGCCGCGTGATCCGTCACGCGAGAGCCACCTCGGTATGCAACGCTGGAGAGTACATGGACGGAAAGAACGAACTTGTCCGCACCAATGAACTACAACTCTCGTGCGTTCGCGCCTTCGTGGGGGGTCAAATCGGCGTCAAGTACCAATCCAAGGATGTCGCCAAGATCGCGATCTGGACTAGCAGTGCGTTCAAGCTTCAGCTAGTCCCTGACAGCCTTCCGCGCGACAGTCTCAACATCGAAGCGGTTCACATCGTGGGCGCTTGTGGGAGCATCCCGGAGGCGAGCGTGAACATCGAGCACGGGCGCAATGATGTTCACACTCTCACGTTCTCTCCACCTTCGACTCAAGATGCATGGATCGAGTGGATGTTTGATCACACCGCACCAACGCTCCCGCTCAAGGTTGCCGTCAAGAAGCTGTAGAGGAGTCCGCGGGTTCCGCGACCCTTGAGACGCACATGATCATCCACCATGGGAGCGAAGCATGTCGATGTCGGATGCTGCGAAGGCACTGCAAGACCGTATCGCGCGCCGCCTGTTCGGCCACCTCGCTGAGCCTCCCACGCGGCGTTTCGGTCCGCTGCTGCTGCACGACCTGATCGCCTCCGGCGCGCACGGTGAAGTCTACCGTGCGCGCGACACTCGGCTGGACCGCGATGTCGCGGTCAAACTGCTTCGGCCGAGCTTAGGCACCGCTCCCGGCGAACTCGCGCGTGTCCACCGTGAGGCGCGACTACTCGCTCGCCTCGCACACCCGAACGTCGTGCACGTGTACGAGGTCGGCGAGCTAGACGGCCAGGTCTTCATCGTGATGGAGTTGGTCGAGGGTAGCTCGATGCAGCAATGGCAACGCGCCGAGCCGCGCGGCCTCGCCGAGGTCGTTCGAAGCTACCTGCAGGCAGCGCGAGGGCTCGCTGCCGCGCACGATATTGACATCGTGCATCGAGACGTAAAGCCAGCCAACCTTCTGAGGGGGCACGATGGTCGGATCCGCGTCGCGGACTTCGGCCTCGCCCGAGTGCTTGGCGAGTCGACCGACGCAGAAGCGAGCGCCAGCCCGGCCGCTGCTCGCTCTACTCCAGATTCCAGCACCGAACTCGGGCAACGCGTGACCAGCGGTTGGACGATCGGCGGGACGCCTCCGTACATGGCGCCCGAGACGATCGCGCAGCGCGTCGCAGATGTGCGCTCAGATCAGTTCTCGTGGGGCGTCGCACTTTTCGAGGCGATCTACGGAAGGCGACCATACTCGCTGCCTGCGGACGCACGCAAACCGGCGCCTCCGATTCTAGAGTTGGCCCGCCATGGGGCGACCGGTGACCGGGTCCCGGCGTACGTACGGGACGTGCTCCGAAGCACGCTTCAGTGGGCTCCGGAGGCGCGCCTCCCGTCCCTCGGCGATGCCGCCGACGCCCTCGAGCGCGGCCCGCTGGTGGCGTCACGGCGAGCTCAGAAGTGGTTCGGAGCAGGCGCGCTTGGCGTAACAACTCTGCTCTCCTACATCGTCGCGAAACCGTCAGACTGTGCCTCGCCCGACGAACACCGCGCTGAACTCTGGGCGACCGACACGGCCACAGTCATTGCTCGCAATGCAGCCGTTGAGCCGGCATTGGGAGCCTACGTGGCAACCGCACTCGACCAGCATGCCGCACGCTGGTCGACCGCCCGCCACGAAGCATGTATCGCCTTTCGCGTCCTACGCACCATTTCCGAAGCAACCCACGCCCGGATGCAACAGTGCCTCGGGCGGCGCTCGACCGAGATGCGGACGGTGCTCGACACATTCGCCCGAAGCGGAACGCCCGTGGGCCTGGACCCGGCGCGACACCTCGATCTGCTTCGCAGCATTGAGCCTTGCATTGACGCCGACCTCATCGACCGGGATCCAACCCTCTCGCCGGATCCCAGCCGAGAGGAGGAAGCGACCGGATTTTACGCCACTTTGAACGCCGCACGGCAAGCGCTTGCCAGTGCCGATCTCTCAACCGCGCTGCGTAGCGCCGCTGAAGTCCAACGCGCGGCCGAGATCGCGGGACTGCACGGCTGGCGAGCGGAGGCCCTGCTGGTTCGAGGTGATGTGGCGCGTGAACGAGGTGACATCGCCGCAACTCGCGACGCCCTTCTCGCTGCTCTCGATGCCGCGGTCACCAGTGGCCACGAGGAGGCACAGCTCGATGCACTGCTTCGACTGGCCGAAGTCGAAGCAAGACTCGCGGAGGAACCGGGATGGGCGCAGCACTACCTCGACCGTAGCCTCGGCATATTGGCGCGACTCGGGCGCGACGGTCAGGAAGACCTGGCGTGGCTGCTTACTGCGGGCAGTGTGGAGAAGGCGCAGGCCGAGTATGAGCGCGCGAACGACACCCTGCGAAGGGCGCTCCAACTCGTCGAGAGTTCGGGGGGTGATCCGCTCGACCTCGCGGAGCTGCTCACGCGCATCGGCGACGTACTCGCCTCGCGCGGGTCCCTTGACGAGGCAGATGCCAGCTACACCCGGGCTCTCGATCTACGCCGTGGAGTGCTCGGTCCGAACCACCCAAAGGTCGTCGACGTCGAGATGAATCGAGCATCGATGCGGATCGAGCCCGAATACGTGGCCGAGGCCGCCCAGGCCATCGACCACGCCTACTCCGTGTACGTCGCCGTCGCCGGCGAGGAGGCCCCTCGCCTCGCCACGATCCTCGTCGCGCGCGCCAAGCTGGAACTGGTGCGTGAGCAGTGGCCCGATGCAATCCGCGACGCATCGCGGTCGCTGGAACTGCAGGCCGCGATGCCCTTTCCCGAGTACTCCGTGCAGACCGGCGCTCTGGGAGCGCTCGCCAACGCTCTCGACGCGGTGGGCGACACCGAAGCCGCACTCGAGACGTACACACGCCTGCTCGCCCTCGCATCGGGGCGCGAGCCCGACGCGGAACTCGCACCTCTGCGCAACAACATCGCGCAAATGCTCTGCACCCCCGAGATCGACCGTTGCACCGAGGCGCGGCCCTACTACGAGGAGATTCTAGCGAGTGCACGAACGGGTAACACGTTGGAGGCACGGGTCCTCGTCGCCTACGCCAACAACGGCCTCGCCAAGGCCGACCTCGCGGCCGGCTTCCCCCAAGAGGCGATCGGTCGAGTCGACGCAGCGATTCGAGTTGCGGACGAGCAAGATCGGCTGGGCGCGCCGTTCGACTTCACGGAACTCCGCGCGGAGGCGAGCTGGCAGCGAGCGCGGGCGTGGCTTGCGCTCGACCACCCAGACGCCGCACTAGCAGGCCGTGGTGAAAGCCCCGATTGTCGCGACCGGGGAGATGCCTTTCGGTCCGCCCGGCGACCCGCCGATGTCGCGCGGGCGTGAGAGATCCGGCGCGAAATGCTGACGCAGGCGCGCCCAT
>JBIJCC010000097.1:0-39080 GCA_044344875.1 Nannocystaceae bacterium | reverse complement strand
CGCGACCATCCGCGCCCGAACCGTCTCCGAGTACTCCTTCATCTTCCCTTCGCGTCTCGCCCCAGAACCGTTCGGCGGCGCCTCATGCTGCCGCGTTCAGGCTGCAACTACCCTGACAGAGGGGGCTATCTCTTCGTGCGGGGACTCCTCCCCGCCGGCCCGATCGAGGCGCTCCACGCCCGTTTCGCGGACATCGCGAGGAACGCGGGATGGATCGACGGCCGAGGCCGAGCACTTCCGGGCGCGGCCCGAGGCGAGGTCGATCCCGAGTACCAGGCGGTCTACCGCCGGATGTTCCATGTGGAGGAGTTCCACCGACTGCTCCACCAACGCGCCCAGGTGGCGTTGTTCCGTCGCCTCCTCGACGGGCCGGTTCTTCCCCATCCGCGCGGAATCATCCGGGCGATGTTCCCCTCGACCACCCCGAGCACGGCCCCGCACCAGGACTTCTATTATGTGCAGGGTTCCCCGCTCGCCTACACGTTGTGGGTGCCGCTCATGCGGTGCCCCCGTGCGATGGGATCGCTCGAGGTGGCCGTCGGTTCGCATCGCCAAGGCCTCTACCCGACGGGCGACGACCTCGGCCCGGGCGGCGCAGAGGCCACACGCAGCCTCGCCGCTCACTGGCGCGGGGCCGACTTCGAGGTCGGCGATGCCCTCATCTTCCACAGCATGACGGTGCACCGGGCGGGACCCAATCGCACGGACGACCTGCGGTTGTCGGTCGACTTCCGCTACCAGTCGCGCACCGAGGAGATCTGCGGAACATCCATGCTCCTCCCGGCCTTCCTCGTCGACGACGCCAGTCGCGAGCCATGGGCAGACATCTATGCCGGCTGGACCTCCCGCGACCTCTGCTACTACTGGAAACGATGGCACCTGCGGTGGTCCGAGCTGGATCCGGCGCTGATGCGTGAAGTCGAATCCCGGGCGCTGGAGGTCGCCGAACGCGGGGAACCACACGCACGGCAGCTGCTCGTGCGCATCGCGAAGATCGATCCCGAGCCGACCCGCCGCGCCCGGGCGATCCACCTGCTCCAGGCATTGGCCGCCGAGGGCCACGCCGGAATCCCGACCGGCCTACCGACGACGGGCTGAGCATGGACGCGCCGGCTCCACTCGTCGCCATTGTGTGTCCCACGTCGGTCGCCAGCGCGCTCGCTGCCGCGCTCGCCGGGGAGTTCACGGTCGTCACCTGCGACGCCGCAGCCATCGATGCCCGTGACCCGCGGCTCGCGGTGGTGATCGCTGACGCGGGCGTGCCGATCCTCGGTGAGGGCGCTCCGGGTGCCGCGCTCCGGGTGACCGTGGGCGCGCAGGGGGCGACGGCACAACCGGCCGCCTTCTATTGCCTGACCGGGGCGCTCGAGCCCGAGCAGCTCCGAGCGGTGGTCCGCGCCGCGCAGGCCGCATGGTTCGCGGCGCGGGGCGCCACCGCGTCCGGCCCCGGCGCAGTCGAGCCGGGCTGGGCGGGCGTCGTCCGGGCGCTCCGACTCTGCAGTGACCCGGCCCAGCTCGCCCGCACCATCTCGCAGGCGATCGAGGCGCTGATCGGCGACTCCTGCGATCGGGTGCTCGCGCTGGACGCCGCCGGTTGGGTCGAACACTCCGACGCAGAGGGGGCGAGGGCGGTCGCCCTCGACCGCGGTCTCCTCGGGTTCGCGGCGCGTACCGGCGAGTCCATGCGGGTCGCCCACGCCCAGCGCGACCCACGATGGATCCCGTCGGTGGACGACCCGGATGGGATGGGGTCCCAGCACGTCCTCGTGGCGACGGCCGTCGACACCGTGCTCGTCGCAGCGCGCCCCGGCGACGGTCCCGTGCACGGCGAGCGAGACCTCGAGCTGCTGCGCTGGCTCGCCGAGCAGGCGGCGCCGTTCTTCCGCCACTTCCGCACGGTCGAGGGCCTGGCGAGGACGTCCGCGCCGGATGCAAAGTTCCGCGCCGAGGCCGTGCGCCGCCGCGAGGCCGGCCAGGGCGGCGGAGACGTGGTTCGAACCTCATCCTGGGCGGTGGTCGCCAGCTACTGGCTCGTCGTCGCCGCATTCGCGATCGGTGTGCTCACGCTCCTGGGCGTCCACGTCGACCTCTACTCGAGCGGGCCGGCCGTCCTGCGCACCAGCGGCATCGACATCACCGCAGCGCAGGCCGGCAAGCTCGCCACTGTCGAGGTCGAGCCCGGCCAACGCGTGCGGGCGGGCCAGGTCCTCGCGCGCCTCGACGACACCGAGCAGCAGGTCGAGCTCGATCGCATGATGCGTGAGTCGGAGTCCACTGAGCTCGCTCGCCTCGCGCGTCCCTCGGACGAGCACCTCCGCGCGGAGCTGGCTCGGCTCCGCGCCGAGCAGGAGCTCGCCCGGCGTCGGTTGGAGCAGCGGGGCATCGTCGCCCCGGCGGACGGAATCGTCCGCGACGTGCGCGTCGAGCCCGGCAAGCGCGTGGACGTCGGTGAGGTGGTGTTCACCTTCGCGGCCGATGGGACGCCGTCCGAGGACACCATCGTCGCGCTCTTGCCCGGCGGCGACCTCCCGCTGCTCGCGGTGGGCCAGACGATGCGGCTCGAGCTCGCCGGTCACCGCTATGCTTACCAGGAGGCGGTCATCACCTCGGTCGGGTCGGACGTACTCGGGCCGGCCGAAGCCCGTCGTCTCCTGGGTGCGCAGGTGGCCGACTCCCTCCCGATCGCGGGACCGGTGGTGGTGGTGGAAGCGCGCGCGGAGTCGTCTTCCTTCGAGATCGACGGGATGGAGCTGGCCTACCACGACGGAATGCTCGCGCGCGCCGACGCTCGTCTCCGCAGCGAGCGACTGGTCATCGCGCTCGTCCCCGAGCTGCGCCGCGCACTCGACTGGGGGGAACGGGGATGAGCGGCCGAACCTCGAGTTCGTCGGCCCACCGCGAGGCCGCGGCCCGGCTCGGGCGGACGCGTGGTCGCCGGATCCCGTTCGTCGGCCAGCTCCAGTCGGTCGACTGCGGCGCGGCGTGCTTGGCGATGGTGCTCGGTCACTTCGGCCGACGGGTCGGTCTGAGCGAGGTCCGCGACGCGATTGGGATCGGCCCCGAGGGAGCCAATGCGCTCCAACTCCTGGCGGCAGCGAGGCGTCAGGGTCTCCTGGCACGGGGTGTCTCGATCGACATCGACGATCTCGCGCATCTGCGCCCTGCGTCCATCCTTCATTGGCAGTTCAACCACTTCGTCGTGTTCGAGGGCATCCGTCGCGGGGGGGTCGCGATCATCGATCCGGCCAGCGGCCGGCGAGTGATCCCCCTCGCGAAATTCCGCAGGGCCTTCACAGGCGTCGCGCTGACATTCGAGCGTGGCGAGGGCTTCGAGCCCCGCGCCGCGGGAGGCAACCGGGTCTGGGCGTACATGCGCCGCCTGATGGGCGAGACCAACATCTTGCCGCGCGTCGTGGCGATGTCCCTCGTCCTGCGCGTGCTTTCCCTCGCCCTGCCGATCCTCACCGCAGTCATCGTCGATCGCGTCGTGCCGCGGGGTGACCACGATCTCCTCAGCCTCGTCGGCTGGGGGCTCGCGCTCGTCGTGGTCTTCCACTTTCTTTCGATCTGGATCCGTTCGCAGCTCGTGCTCGAGCTGCGAACGAACCTCGACGTTCGCCTGACAATTGGTTTCGTCGACCACCTGGTCGACCTCCCGTTCGAGTTCTTCCAGACCCGCCCTGCGGGCGACCTGGTGACCCGAGTGCAGAGCAACGCCGCCATCCGCGAGATCATGACCGCGGCAACGCTGTCAGCGATCATCGACGGGTTCTTCGGGCTCTCCTACCTGGTCGCGATCGTGTTCTTCAGCCCAATCATCGCTGCCATCGTGCTCGCGGTCGCCGCGGCCCAGGCGCTTCTGTGGGTCACATCGAAGGGCCGAGTGCAAGAGCTCATGGCACAGGAGCTCGAGGCGAAGTCTCGCTCACAGGCCTACCTGGTGCAGATGCTCGCGGGGATCGAGACGCTGAAGCTCAGCGCCGCGGGTCCGCGCGCGGTCGAGCGATGGTCGGGGATGTTCGTCGACGAGCTCAACGTCGCACTCGCCCGCGGCCGCCTCGATGCGCTGATCGAGGCACTGCGCGTGGCGCTGCTGATGGGCGCGCCTTTGGTGGTGCTCGCGTACGGTGCGGTGATGGTGATGGAAGGAGTGCTCGGACTCGGAGCGATGCTCGCGATCGGGGCGCTGGCCACGGGCTTCCTCACTCCGCTGGGCGAGCTCGTCGGCAGCGGGATCCGGCTCGCGATGCTGGCGGGCTACATCGACCGAATCGACGACGTATTCGACGCCCAACCCGAGCGTACAGGTGGGGGGATGAAGCTCGCGCTGCGTGGCGCGGTCAGTCTCGAGGAGGTCCAGTTCCGCTACGGAACGCACGCGCCCGATGTGATCAAGGGCGTCTCGGTCCAGATCGCACCGGGCCGCACCGTCGCCATCGTCGGGCGCTCGGGCTCGGGAAAGTCGACCTTGGCGCGGCTCCTGCTCGGTCTGTACCGGCCGACGGCCGGCGCCGTGTGCTACGACGGCAACGACCTCGCGCGACTGGACCTCGACGACGTGCGTGCCCAGGTCGGACTCGTCGCCCAGAACCCCTACGTCTTCGCGGGTACGGTGCGAGAGAACATCGCGCTGGGCCGACCCAGCGCCACGCTCGCGGAGATCCGCGAGGCCGCCGCGATGGCCTGCATCGACCGGGACATCGAGCAGATGCCGATGGGCTACGACACGTGGATCTCCGAAGGTGGCGCGTCGCTCTCGGGCGGCCAGCGCCAGAGACTCGCGCTCGCGCGAGTGTTGCTGACTCAGCCGCGGCTGCTGCTGCTCGACGAGGCCACGAGCGCGCTCGACTCGGTCACGGAGGCGGCGATCGTCCGCAACCTCTCACGTCTGTCGTGCACGACCATCATCATCGCGCACCGCCTCAGCACCGTCTCGCGCGCGGACGAGATCTTCGTTCTCGCCGACGGTCGGGTCGCCGAGCACGGGGCGCACCCCGACCTGATCGAGCGTCGGGGGATCTACTGCGAGCTCGTCCACGCCCAGAGCGCAGCGAACCGGGGGTCCGCGTGATCCCTGGGGCGCGTCGCGCTTGGGTCCAACTCGCCGCCATCGCGTCGCTGCTCGGGGGATGTGGCGACGCGAGCGCAGCTCTGGTGGGTCAGGCACGCGCACTCTGGCGCGACACGACCCCTACCCAGCCCACCATCGCGCAGGCGGCGGTGTCACGCGGCGAGGGCCCAGCCGAGGCACTCGACGGGCAGGACGAGCCGATCAGCCGCCCCTACATCGGCGTCGCGGTCGCGAGCGACACCGTCGAGATCGCCGCGCCGAGCGACGGCGTCATCGCCGAGCTCGCGGTCGAAGTGGGTTCGCGGGTTCGGCAGGGCGAACGCATCGCTCGGCTGGGCGATGCCGTGCACCTCGCCAAGATCGAGGTCGCCGACGCAATGCTGCAGGGAGCTCGCGCCGAGGTGAAGCGCTCCCAGCTCTCCGCCGAGCTGACGGCAGAGATTCGTGACGAGGAGGTCCGGCTCGAGGCTTCCGGCGTGAGTGCCCGATCGGCGCGTGCCCGGGCCGAGATCGAACACCGCATCGCGACCGCTGCGGAGGCACGGGCGCGCGCATCGGTGCACGAAGCCGAGGCGGGCCGCGAACTCGAACGCGCGCGCCTCGCCGAGCTCGAGGTGATCGCGCCGCTCGATGGCACCATCGAGGTACGGCACGTGTCCGCCGGTGCGTTCGTCACCCGCGGGGCTCCGCTGGTGCGACTGGTCGGGAACCGACGGATCGTCCGGTTCATGGTGCCGGTCGATCACGCCATCCCCGAGGTCGGGACGTCGGTCACGGTGTTGCTTCCCCACGCACAGGGGCGTCGAGCGTGCGTGACCGCGGTCGCGTCCGAGATCGATCCTGCCGCGCAGAGCCTGAGTGTCGAGGCGGAACTCCCCGCGGGGCCCGAGTCGATCGCGTCGGGACGCCGGGTCGAAGTGGTCGTGCCCGATGATGCAGCGCGTCTCCACGGCTGCTGACACCATCAGGCGAGTTCCCGGGTCGACGATGCCATGATCGCGACCGCCCAGCGACGCGGCAGCAATCGCCCCAGCACCCACGCCGCCACGCGGTTGAGCAGGCCGGGGATCACGCGGGGGCCGCGGCCGATCGCCGCGAGGGTCTGCTCGGCGACGGCGTCGGCGTCGAGGATGCCGGGGGCCTCGCGACGGCGGGAGGCGCCGGCGTAGCCGGGCGTGCGGATCGCCCCCGCGCACGAGGCCAGCACATCGACGTTGGCGCCCCGCAGCTCGTGCCACAGGCCCTCCGCGAGGATCGTCGAGAAGGCCTTGCTCGCGGCGTAGGTCGCCACGCGCGGGCTGCCCTGCAGGCCCGCGAGCGACGACATGAGGACCAACGCGCCGCGGCGTCGGGCGACCATCGCCGGCGCGAGCGCGCGGACGAAGGCCAGGGGCCCGCGCACGTTGACGTCGACCACCCGTTGCAGATCGTCCGGGGGTATGGAGAGCAGCGGACCGACCGGGGCGTAGGCCGCGTTGTAGATCGCGACGCCGAGCTCGAGCATCACGGTCGCGCGGATCATCGCGTCGAGCCCCTCGGGATCTGCGAGGTCGAGCGCGAGCACGCGGACCTCGACGCCGAAGTCGGCGCGCAGCGTGGCGGCGAGCTCCGCCAGCGGTCCCTCGCGGCGGGCGACGAGCACGAGGTGGAGGCCGCGACGCGCCAGCGCGGTCGCGAACGCGGCACCGAGCCCCTCCGACGCCCCGGCGACGAGGGCCCACGCACCGAACCGAGTCGAGAACGTCGCGGTCACGTGCGACCGATGGTACCCGGCGCGATCCCGCGTGGGCGCGGCGCGTGCGTCATCGAGGGGCCCGTCCGTGCGGCCCGACCGGGCCGCGGCGTCGCTATCATAACACCCCGAAGTGGCAGACATCGTCGAGCCAGAAGCACTGATCCTGCGTGTTGCAGGTCGCGCGCTCCTCGATCGCCGCGCAGTCGACGACGCACTCGCCGTCCTGGGGATCCCACGCGCACCCGGTGCCCGCCTCGCACGCCGCCATGTCCTGCAGCGCGGGGCAGTCCTCGGGCTCCTCCGGGGGCGCGTCGTCGGGGCACGCGGCGACCATGCCGAGCACCGTCGCCGCGAGGATGCGGGGGATTGCCAAGCGTCGGTTCGAGCTCGTCCGCATCACGACGCAGTTTGCCATGCCAGCCCGACGGCTGCGATACCATGGCGCCGCGTTGGTCCCCCCCATCGACTCCGCGAGGACCCCGGCGAGGCGAGCGCCCGCTGGCCGCACCCGCTTCGCGCGGGGCATGGCGGCGCTGTGGTTCCGATCACTGCAGGTCCGCGGCGAGCCGCCAGCGGACGGTCCGACCTTATGGGTGCTCAACCACCCCAACGGTCTGCTCGATGCGGTCGTCGCCTCCGCCGCGCTGCACGACGCGCCGCGGTTCCTCGGCAAGGCCACGCTGTGGAAGGTCCTCGTGCTCAGGCCGCTCATCGCGGTGTTCGACCCGATCCCCGTGCACCGACGCACCGACGGCGACGTGGGTCCCGAGGCGACGATGCGGACGTTCGCGGCGGTGCACGAGGTCTTCGCCGCCGGCGGCTCGGTCGCGATCTTCCCCGAGGGCATCAGCCACGGGCACCGCGACCTCGCGCCGCTCAAGACCGGCGCCGCGCGGATGCTGCTGTCCGCCCCGTGCCCGGTGCGACTCGTGCCGGCGGGCCTCGTGTACGGCCAGCGCGAGACGTTCCGGCACAGCGCCCTGCTGCGCATCGGCGCGCCGATCGAGTACGACGATCTGCGCGGCGAGGGCCCCACACCCGAGCGCGTCGAGGCGCTCACGGATCGCATCCGCGACGCGCTGGTGCCCCTGACGCTGCACGGCCCCGACGACGCGGCCGGCCGCCTCGCCGAGCGTCTCGGCTGGCTGCTCGCCGAGGGTCCCCGCGAGCGCGCGGGCCTCGAGCCATTGCGCGCCCGCGTACGCCTGCTCGCCGAGCGCCTGCGCGCCTGCGACGACGCCGTGCGCCGCGAGATCGAAGCCCGCGTCGACGCGGTGACCGAGGCGCTAAAGCAAGCGGGCCTGCGCCCCGATCAGCTCGGCTATCACTACTCGAGCGACGTCGTCGTCGGCTGGCTGCCCGGCTTCGTGGCGCGGCTCGCCCTCGCGCCGTTCGTGTTCACGGTGGGCCTCGTGTACTCGCCCGTCTACCGGTTCACCGGTTGGCTGATCGGTCGACTCACCCTCGACCTCGACGTGCAGGCGACGTACAAGTTCCTGCTCGGGCTGGTGCTGTTCCCGGTGTGGATGTTCGGCACCGCCGTGATCGCAGGCGTGGTCGCGGGGGCGTGGGGCGTGCTGGCGGCGGTGCTCGCGGCCTCCGTCGCCTTCGCCGCGATGCCGCTCGCCGAGCGCGTCGCCGAGGACGTGCAGGCGATCCGCGGCTTCCTGCGCCGCGACGACGCCGGGCTGCAGGCCCTGGTGAAGGAGCGGGAGGCGCTGCTCGAGGCCTTCCCCGAGCTGCGCGCCGAGCTGATCTGATCGCGCTGCCGGCGGGCGTCGGATCACGGACACTCGGTGAGCGACGCGATCCACTCGCCGACCACCGCGTTGCCCGGATCGACGCGGGCGGTCGCCAGCGGTGGCATCTGCCCGAGGCCGCGCATGCCGATGCGCTGCCAGATCACCGAGCCGTCGGGATCGCCGGGGGCGATGCGGATCTCGCTGGTCACCCACGCGTTGTAGTACTGCGTGGCGACGCCGCAGATGTGCGCGTCGACCAGCGGCGTGTCGTAGCGCAGGTCCATCGTGAGGTCTGCCGGCGTCCAGCCGCCGGGGCGATGGCAGTGGCCGCAGTTGGTGTGCAGGTACGCCCGTGCGCGCTGCTCGATCGACACCTCGGTGTCGTCGGGTCGGGCCATTGGCGTCACCGCCGGCAGCGGCGTCGAGAAGAGGTCGATCGACGCCAGAGCCTCGAGCTGATCGGCGACGCCCGCATCGTAGGCGAACGTGCCGGCGAGCTGATCGAGCCGCACGCCGAGGACGTCCGACGCCCCGAGCCCGTGGCAGACCTTGCAGTTGCCGCGGCTGGGCCACGTGTAGTCGAAGCGCACGATCTGGCCGTGGTCGTCGAGTGAGAGCGGGTCGACCTCGCCCGCGGCGAGCAGGGTCGCGTCGGCGCCGTCGGCATCGAAGCGGTACGAGTGGAACTGCCACCCGAACGGGCGGCGGATCATCACCCGGGCCTCGACGTTGCGACGCGAGCTCGGATCGCCGACGGCGAAGTCGAACGCGAACAGCTTGAGGACGATCGAGCCGATCGGCAGCTCGATGCCGCCGTCGTCCCCGACCGCGATCGTCTCGCCCGGCGGGATCACGAGGAAGCGGTCCTTGGCGGCGTCGTCGGTCCACAGCGCCGCGTTCACGCCGTAGGGCACGACCCCAGGCGCGGGCACGCGGGCCGCGAGGTCGTCGAAGCAGCCGGCGTCCGAGAGCCGCGTCGGGAACACGGCGGTCTGCGGGGCCACGCCGAGCTCGACCACGCGGTCGTCGGCGAGGGCGAGGATTCGCCCGTCGAGCGGGTGCGCGAGGGCGGACGGCGGTGGATCGAGCACCGCGAGGATCTCGTCCTGGACGAGCGTGTCCCCGGAGCCGGTGTCGACGCCGCGGATCCGGCCCGAGCACCGATCGCCGTAGATCAGCACACCGGCGAGCCCCGGACCGCCATCGTCGGCGTCGTCACCCCAGGCGATGCCCGAGATGCCGCAGTCGCCGTCGACGCTGCGGTAGCTCGCGAACGGGGGCGCCGTCTGCAGGTCGCCGCAGTCACCGCCCGGCAGCAGGCACGCAGTGCCGTCGACCCGCGGCCAGCCGAGATCCGCCCGCGCGGCGACGTGGTCGATCTCCTGTTGCGTCGCGCCGACGTCGATGCACCACGGATCCGGATCGTCCGGCGCGAAGGTGCAGCGCCATGGATCGCGCAGGCCCATCGCCCAGACCTCGTCGCTCGCCCCGCCCTCGCCGATCCACGGGTTGTCGGCCGGGATTGCGTAGGTGCCGGTCGCGTCGAGCGTGGACGGATCGATGCGGAGCAGCTTGCCGCGCCATGACGTCGGATCGATCGCGAGCCCCTGCGCGGCCTCGTCCGTCGTGGTGCCGACGCCGACGTACAGCAGGCCGTCGGGCCCGAAGATCAGCGCGCCGCCGCTGCGCTCCCCGACCACCCCGTCGAGCTCGAGCACGGTCCGCGCCGTGTCGCTCGAAACCACGCCGGTGTCGGGATCGACGGTGTAGCGCGCGACGACCGTGCGCGGCGATCCGCCGCTGGCCTCGTACCGCACGTAGAGGTGACCGGTGGCCGCGTGATCCGGCGCCAGGGCGAGCGCGACGAGTCGGCTCGCCGGCCCGTCGAGCGACAGCACGGGGAGCGGCGCGCCTGCGTCGCTCGCGACCGCGACGATGCGACGATCCGGCGTCGCGACGAAGAGGCGATCGGTGCTCGACGCGAGGTCGACCGCACCGCCGTCGAGCTCCGTGAGGGCGGGCGCGGGCTCGAGTTCGGGCAGCATCCCGGGGGCGATGCCGTCGAAGCGGCAGGCGATGACGTCGGGCCGCGGCGGGAGGACGGGGCCGTCGACGCCCGTCGTGGTGTCCAGCGCCGCGGTCGAGCTCGACGGATCCCCGGTCGATCCCGCCGCGGCCTCGGGGCCGCCACAGCCGAGGACGAGACCGGCCACCCAGAGGCCGCCGGGGCGCATCCGCATGCCGCCCCATTGCACCGCTTCGGGCCGCTCCGCGACAAGGGCCAGACCCGCGCAACGGCTGCGGGGGATTAGGTGAAGTATCGAAAATGCTCCAAAATACATATTGCTCGTTTTTAGTCAGTTGACGTACATATTTTACTCGTCGTAGTCTCGGCACATGGACCCTCGTCCCGCCCTTCCCCCGCTGCCGCACCCCCACCGGTTGCGCCCGGGCCCGCCCCCGGCCGTCGGGCCGCAGCGGGCCGCGCCCGAGTCCGGGGCCTTCGAGGAGATCGACGCGGCGGACCTGTTCCTCGAGGCGCCGAAGGCCCGGCCGCCCCGCGCCCCGGTGGTGGCCGCCCGGCCCCCGCGTCCGCCGGCACCACCCTCGATCGCCGCGCCCGAGGGCAAGGTCCCGTTGGCCAAGCTGCCCCTGGGCAAGCGCCCCGCACCGCGGGTGCCGACGGCTCGGACGCCGATCGTCGAGGTCCCCCTGGCCCCGGAGTCGATCATCGAGGATGCGATCCTCGAGGAGGCCGATGCGTCGATCGTCGACGCCCCGATCGTCGACGCCCCGATCGTCGACGCCCCGATCGTCGACGCCCCGATCGTCGACGCCCCGATCGTCGACGCCCCGATCGTCGACGAGTCCACCGGCGCGGCCGCGATCCCCGAGACCGCGCCCATCGTCGCGGTGCCCGTCGTCGCTGCGCCGATCGTGGTCACGCCCGTCGTCGCTGCGCCCGTCGTCGCTGCGCCCGTCGTCGCTGCGCCCATCGTCGTGAGCCCGGCCGCGACCGCAGCGGCCGCACCGCGGACATCGCCGCGGGCAGCCGCGCCTGCGCCGTGGGTCGCACCGCGGGGCGCCGCCGCGAGCGGGTCGCGGTGGGGCGCCGACGAGGTCGCCGGTCGCACGCCGTGGTGGCGCCACACCGCCGCTTCAGCAGGCCTGTCCGCGCTCGTGACGACGGCGGTCCTCATGATCGGCCTCGATCGCGCCGCGGCCTCGAGTCCGCCGACGCCGCCACCGGCCGAGGTGATCATCGCGTACGACCCCGCGTCGCTCGCGGACCCGAGCCGGCCCGCGCCCGCGCCGAGCGTCGACGCCGACGAGGCGCCGCGGCTACTCGCGCGACGGGTCGCGCTGCGCGGCACTCGGAATCTCGCCGCGGGGCTCGAGGGCCCGGCGCGCTCCGCCTTCGAGGAGGCGCTCCGCCTCGATCCTCGCAATCGCGCCGCGCTCGCGGGACTCGGCCGCCTCGACGTCGCGGCCAAGCGCTTCGCCAGCGCGATCGAGCGCCTGACGCTCGCGGTCCGGCTCGAGCCGCGGGACCGCGAGCTGCACGAACTCCTCGCCACAGCGCACGGCGAGCTCGGTCACGAGCGCGCCGCCGCACGACACCTCCGCCTCGCGCAGGGCGGAGTCACGGGCTCGGTTCCCTAGCCGAAGGTCTCGTTGACGTAGGCGAGGACGTCGGCGACCTGCTGATCCGACAGGTTCTGCTTCGGCATCGAGCCCTTGCCATCGATGATGACGGTGACGACGGCGCTGTCGCTCAGCTCCATGATCTCGTCGGTGAGGTTCTTCGTCGACGGCGTGCCGGGCGTGTTGCCGTCGGCGCCGTGGCAGCTGCTGAGCCCGCAGGTCTGCGTGAAGACGGTCTCGCCGGCCGTCGCATCGGGGGTCAGCGCGAGGATCGTGTCGACGCGCGAGTTGCCGCCGCCGGTGTCGTTGGAGTCGCCGCCGTCGTCACACGCGGGGAGCGAGAGGAGTCCGGCGAGCAGGAGGGTCCAGGAACGGTTCATGGGCGCGGACGCTACCACGGCGTCGGGCCCACGGAACGCCGTCAGGGACCGTGTCGGCGCGATCGGGGTCGACGCGCCGGGCCCGCCTCCGGTGCGGGATCCAGCGCGGGCAGGCCATCGATGCTCGTCGCGTTCTTCGACCGCCGATACGCGTCGATCGCATCGCCACCGGCGGCGAGCTTCCGCGTCCCCCACGCCCGCATCTGCGACCGTTCGCCGCGGTACTGCATCCGCGGAACGCCGTAACCGCAGCTATCTGCAATACGATCCAGGCGAATCACGACGATCGCTCGGCGGGCCTCGGGCACGCCGGCGTCGGCGAACGAGAGGCGATCGATCATCTCCGCAAACGCGGGCGTGTCCGGCAACACCGCCTCCCCGCGGCCGTACAACCGGAGGATCCGCGGCGGACCGACGAACGCACACAGCATCACGACGATGCGGCCGTTCTCCCGCAGGTGCGCCAGCGTCTCGGCGCCGCTGCCGATCGTGTCCAGGTATGCGACGGTCCGCGCATCGACGACGCGCAGCGAACCGATCGGCCCCTTGGGCGACACGTTGACGTGACCGTCGGCTGCGAGCGGCGCGGTGCCGACGAAGAAGAGCGACTGAGCGTCGATCCACGCGCGCAGCCGATCATCGATGCCCTCGAAGGTGCGTCCCACGGCGCCCACGATACACGCCCGTCACCGCGGCCCCGCCGTCACTTCGAGTGCGCCGCGAGCCACGCGTCGATCGCCGCGACCGTCGCTCCGTGCGCCGGGCCTGCGCCCGCGAACACGTCCCGCGCCGCCCGTGCCGACGCGAGCGCGGCCGGCCGGTCGGCGCCGATCTCCCAACGCGCGCGCGCCAGCGGCCAGTCGACGGTCGCGTGCTCGACGGGCTCCGGCATCGCCTCGAGCAGCCGCCTCGCCCGCGCGAGGGCCTCCTCGGCGCCCGTCGGATCGCCGCTGTCGAGCAACGCCATGCCGTACGCGGTCAACACGTAGGCGACCTCGGGGTGGTCGGGGCCCTGCGCGGCCTCGCGGATCGCCAGCGCCCGGCGCAACGGCGGCAGCGCCTCGGCGGCCCGCCCGTCGCCGAGGTAGCGATCGCCCAGCCCCGCGAGCGCGAACGCGACGTCGGGGTGATCCGGCCCGAAGGCCCGCTCGGCGATCGCCAGCGCGTCGCGGAAGCGGGTCTCGGCCTGGTCGAAGTGGCCGCGCGCGACCTCGACGTTGCCGAGCGCCACGAGCGTGTAGGCCAGGTCGGGGTGCGCGTCCCCGAGGGCCTCGCGCTTGATCTCGAGGGCGCGCTCGAGCAGCGGCTCGGCCTCGGCGTACTCGCGTTGCTGGGCGAGCATCGCCCCGAGGTTGTGCAGGTCGCGACCGACCTCGGGGTGCCCGGGCGCCTGCACCCGCTCGCGCATCGCGATCGCGCGACGCAGCGAGTCGACGGCGAGATCGGGTCGACCGAGGATCCCGACGATCGTGCCGTAGTTCGCCAGCGCCCCGGCGAGATCGGCGTCCTCGACCTGGCCCTCGCGCTCGCGCAACGCGATGCCGCGCTCGATGTGGAGCCGCGCGGCGGCGTAGTTCCCAGCCGCCGCCTCGACGCGGAACCTCGCGTTCTCGAGGATCGCCGCCGGCCGATCGCCGAGCTTCGCCCGGGCCCAATGGGCCTGGGCGAGATCGCAGGCGCGTCGGGCCTCGTCGACGCGACCGGGCAACTCGGCGAGCGCGTGGGCGAGGGCCGTCGCGGCCGACCACGCGACGCGATCGTGGCGCCCCTCGACCGCGGCGAGGTGCGCCGCGCGGAGCTCCGCTTCGGCGGTCGAAGCGTCGCCGCGGCTCATCGCGATCATGCCGTGGGTCTCGCGGAGCTCCGCGCCCAGCGGCGACCAACCCAGCGCGACGACCGGATCGACGAGGGCCTCGATCGCAGTGGCCGCGTCGTCGTAGCGCCCTGCGTTCTCGAGCGCGCGCGCCTTCGCCACGCCCTCGCGCAGTGCCGCGGCCTGCTCGCGCAGGGTCGGGTCGTCGGGCCGCACCGCCGCGTCGGCGAGGCGCTCGAGGTCCGCGCACTCCCGCGGCTCGGGCAGCCGCGTCGTCGCCTGCGCCGCGCGATCGAGGACCGCGGTGTCCGCCGCGGCGAACACATCGACCAGCGCCGCCAGCTCGACGCGCCCGCGATCGAGGCACGCCACGCGCAGATCGAGGGCCTCCGGCGAGGCCTCGTGTCGGACATGCGTGGCCTCGCACGCCTCGCGTCGCGCGGCGACGAAGCGTTCGGCCCAGGCGTCGAGATTGGCCTCGACGCGGGCCAAGGTGTCATCGGCGTAGGCCTTGCCGGTGGACCGCAGCGCGAGGGCGATCTGTCGGCGACGCGCATCGTCCCAGATCCCGTCGAGCGCGACGTCGGCGGCGGCGCAGGGATCGTCCGCCGCGGTGCCGGCCAGCGACGCGCCGAGCCACACGCTCGCCCCGACCGCGCCCGCCGCGACCGCCGCGACCGTCGCGCGGCGCCTCGCCACCGCGGGGTCGTGCTCGAGCGCCCGCAGCAGCACGCGCATGTCCGCGTGTCGCTCCTGCGGATCGACCCGCAGGCCCTGCAGCAGCAGCCGGTGGATCCACGCCGGCACCCGCGTGCCCGCCGGCGGCGCGCCGACCTTGCCCTGCGTGATCGCATAGCCGAGCCCGGCGATCGACTCGCCGCCGAAGGGTCGACGGCCGTAGAGCGACTCCCACGCCAGGACGCAGAACGCGAACTGATCGGTGCGCGCATCGACGGCATCGCCGACCCACTGCTCGGGGGCCATGTACGCCGGCGTGCCGAGCCGCGCGCCGGTGCGGGTCATCCGTTCGCCCAGGGAGTCCGATGCGGTCTCGTCGGCGCCGAACGCCACGACCGCGACCGCGAGCGCGTCGCCATCGCCGGCGGACGCGGGCCCGTCGTCGACGCCGTCCGAGCTCCCCTCCGCTCCGCCGCGGACGCGGCGGACAAGCCCGGACACGGGCATCGCGTCGGCCGCCCGCGCGAGCCCGAAGTCGACGACGCGCACGAGCCCGTCGGCGCCGACGAGCACGTTGTCGGGCTTGACGTCGCGATGCACGATGCCGACCTCGTGGGCCGCCGCGAGCCCGTGGCCGGCGAGCCGCAGGTCCCGGAGGATCTCGGTCCACGGCCGATCGGGCTCCGCGTCGAGCCACTGCCGCATCGTCTGCCCCGGTGCGAACTCCATCGCGACGTACACCGCCCCCTCGTGGGTGCCGACGTCGTAGATCTGCACGACGTTGGGGTGCGACAGTCGGGCCAGGGCCTGGGCCTCGCGCACGAGCCGGCGGTGGGCGACCTCGCCGTCGCCGTGCAGCAGCTTGATCGCGAGCTTGCGCGACAGCTCGGGATCGAACGCGGCATAGACGACCCCCATCGCGCCCTGCCCCACGCGCTCGATGACGACGTAGCGACCGATGCGCCGCGGGGTGTCGGCGTCCGCGTCGTGGGCGAGGCTCGCGTCGCCGACGGTCTGGTGCTCCTCCACGACCCCCGCAGCATGCCAAAAGCCACGGCGGCCCGACGTGGGGCGTCGCGGGCCGCGACGTTGCACCTTGCGACGCCGCACCGCGCGGATCGGCCGAGGGGCCCCGCGGGTGGCGCGACGAGCTCGGGATGACTGGAGGAAGTCGGGCTGGGAGGCTGGCGCGGGGCTTGGAAGAGGGCCCGCTGCCATGCGCAGGACGAACCGAAGCCACCGGTCCGCGGTCGTCGCGATGCTGCTCGGGATCGCCGCGTGCCGCGACGACGCCTCCGATGCCAACGCGGACGGGGGCAGCGACGCCGGGACCCAGGGCAGCAGCGACGACGGGGCCGACACCTCGGGCGGCACCGGCCAGGACGGCGTCGAGATCGCGCCGCTGTCCCCGTCCGACCGCCTCGTGCGGATCTCGATGGCGCTGCGCGGGCGTCGACCCGCCCTCGACGAGCTCGACGCGGTCGAGGCCGACCCCGCCGCCCTCGACGCGATCGTCGACACGTACCTCGACGATCCGCGCTTCGGCGAGACGATCCGCGACCTGCACAACGAGGCGCTGCTGGTCCTGGTCGACTACTTCATCTACCCCGCCGGCTTCCCGCCGCTGGGGCCCGCGGCCGACCACGACATCTACGCGCTCAACCGGGCGGTCACCGAGGCGCCGCTGCGGCTCATCGAGCACGTGGTGATGAACGATCGGCCCTACGACGAGATCGTCACCGCCGAGTACACCGTCGCCGACGACCAGGTCGCCGCCGTGTGGGGCCTGCCCGCCGGCGAGCCCGGCGAGTGGACCGAGACCGCGTGGGACGACGGTCGCGGCAACGCGGGGATCCTGTCGGACTCGTGGCTGTACCAGCGCCACGGCAGCACGCCGTCCAACGCGAACCGTGGCCGGGCCAACGCGATCTCGCGGGCGCTGCTCTGCTACGACTTCGCCGACCGCGACATCGTGCTCGACTCCGACATCGACCTGTCGGATCCCGAGGCCGTCGCCCACGCGGTGTCGGCGAACCAGGCCTGCGCGAGCTGCCACCAGGGCCTCGACCCCCTCGCCAGCTTCTTCCAGGACTACTTCCCGCAGTTCCTCCCCGCCGAGATCGTCGAGGTGGCGGTCAGCGAGGACGACCAGGCCTATCCGCTGCCGAGCTTCTACCCCGGCATCTTCACCGATCTGCTCGACGTGCCGATGCGCGATCGGGCGTTCTTCGGGGCGCCCGGCGACGACCTGCCCGCGCTCGGCCGACTCATCGCCGACGACCCGCGGTTCTCGGCGTGCGCCGCCCGGCGCTTCGTCGCGTACTTCCACCAGATCGACCCGAGCGACGTCCCGCAGGACCAGGAGGCCGAGTTCCAGTCGGTGCTGCTCGACTCGGGGATGGACGCCAAGGCGCTGGCGAAGGCGATCGTCCTCGACGACCGCTTCGCCGCGTCGCACGTGGTGCTCGGCGAGGACGACGACCCCGCCGCGCCGGGACCCGCCGACGACGTCGTCGGTGTGAAGAAGGCCCGACCCGTGCAGCTCGGCCAGCTGTTCGAGGACCTCACCGGCTTTCGCTGGCGCACCGACCTCGGCATCGTCGACCCGGTCGATCTGCCGTACGGCCTCGGCCACGTCGACCTGATGGACGACTCGTTCCTCGGCTACGCGGTGCTCGCGGGCGGCCTCGACTCGGTCTATGTGACCCGACCCTCGCACACGTACAGCGCGAGCACGTCATTGGTGCTGCGGACCCTCGCGCAGCTCGCCGCGGGCGCGGTGGTCGAGGCCGATCTCGCGGCGGCCCCTGGCTCGCGACGACTCCTCGGACTCGTCGAGGCGACGACCACGGACGAGGCGACGATCCGCGATCAGATCGTCGCGCTGCACCGACGGCTCTACGGTGCCCGCATCGAGCCCGACGGCATCGACGCCGACGACGGCTGGGCGCTGTGGTCCGGCGCGCTCGCCCACGGCGGCGATCCAGTCCGCGCCTGGACGATCACCCTCACCGCGATGCTGCAGGACCTGCGCATCGCCTACTACTGATGATGACGACGTCCCGTGACGCCGTCTCGGCTGATGACGACGTCTCGGCCTCGAGAGGAACCCGACCATGCGAACCCTACGACGACGTGACTTCCTCGGGGCTGCGGCCGCGACCGTCGGCCTCGGCGCCCTGGGCCTGCCGCGCGCGCGCGCCGAGGTCGGCCTCGCGAAGAACCTGGTGCTCGTGGTCGCCTACGGCGGCTGGGACACCACCTACGTCTTCGACCCCAAGCCGGGCCTGGCGTCGATCGACGCCCCGAGCGGCGACATCGTCGAGGTCGGCGGCGTGCAGTTCTTCGACGACCCGACGCGGCCGGCAACGCGGGCGTTCTTCGACGCGTGGGCCGATCGCTGCACCGTCGTCAACGGCCTGCAGGTGCAGTCGCTCGTCCACGCGGACTGCAGCAAGCGCCTGCTCACCGGCACGCAGAGCGACACCAATCCCGACGTCGGCGCGATCGCGGCGTTCGTCCACGGCGCGGAGCGACCGGTCCCCTACTTCGTCCTCGGCCAGACCTCCTACGCCGGGCCCTACGCGTCGATCTCGTCGCGCGCCGGCACGGCCAACCAACTCGGCACGCTCATCGATCTGCAGTACGGCTACCCAGCCGACGGCGTCGCCGCGCCGGTGCTCCTCGACGGCGACGAGCAGGCGCTCATCCGCGCCCACGTGGCGGCGCGGGCGGAGCGGGATCGTCTCGCGCGGGGTCTGGCCGGCGAGAACCGCAGCCGCATCGAGGCGTTCATCGCCAGCCTCGGCCGCGGCGACGTGCTGCGCACGATCGGCCCGGTCGGGACGCTCGAGTTCACCCGCGACCTCGGCGTGCAGGCCGACCTCGCCGTCGACGCCCTCGATCGCGAGCTGTCGTGGGCGGTGCAGATCGAGACCGGCAGCTTCGACACGCACACCGACAACACGCTGCAGATCGTCCAGCACGAGCTGCTCTTCGGGGGCCTCGCCCAGCTGCTCGCGGGCCTCGACGATCGGCCCGGCAAGCACGGCGGCGGATCGCTCCTCGACGAGACGGTCGTCGCCGTGGTCTCGGAGATGGGCCGCACGCCCAAGCTCAACGCGAGCAACGGCAAGGACCACTGGCCGGTGACCTCCGCGATGGTGCTCGGCGGCGGGCTCCCCGGCGGGCGTGTGCTCGGCGGGACCACCGACACGCTCGCGGCGCGGCCGATGGACCTCGTCACCGGCGCGAGCACCGAGTCCGGCGTGCAGCTGCAGTACGGCAACTTCGCGGCGGGCCTCCTCGCCGCGCTCGGCGTCGACCCGGAGGACCACCTGCCCAACGCGGAGCCGTTCCATGCCTTGGGCGCGTGACGGCGTGTTCGCCCTGGCGCTGCTCGGCGCCGCGTGCCGTGGCGACGGCGACGGTGATCCGAGCGATACGTCCTCCGGCGGCGACGCATCGAGCGAGGGCACCGGGGCGTCGAGCGACGCCGGCGGTTCCAGCGAAGAATCGGGCACCACGGGCGAGGCGGTCTACGGCAGCTTCGACGAGCGGCCGTGTCCCCCCGACTCGGGGCTGACCTGGGAGAACTTCGGCGGCGGCTATGTGCTGTCGTACTGCACGACGTGCCACCACAGCGCGCTGCCGGCGGACATGCGCCAGCTCGCCCCGATCGCGATCAACTTCGAGACCGTCGAGCTCGTGCGCGCCCAGGCCGATCGGATCTGGGCCCGTGCCGCGGATCAGAACCAGACGATGCCCCCGATCGGCGCGCCCGCGGACGAACAGCGCGCGCTGCTCGGCGAGTGGCTCGCCTGCGGCGCGCCGACGAACGCCGATCTCGGGATGGAGTGACGCTCGCGGATCAGCGGACGTGCACGGCGATCCACCGCGCACCACCGGCGGTCGAGATCACGCGATGGGGCGTGTGGGCCGGCAGCACCAGCCAGTCGCCCGCGACCAGGGCGGTGCGCTCGCCGGCGATCTCGAGCACCGCAGTGCCCGCGCACAGCAGCACCCACTCGTCGTGGTCCTGATCGTACGGCGCCGAATCCGGGGCATCGGAGCTCGCGATGTGCTCGATGTCCGTGCCGCCGAGGCGCGCGAGCAGGGCGAAGCGCTCGCCCGAGGCCGGCGCGTCGACGTCGGCGAGGTTGCCCCGGGGGATCGTGCGCGGCGCCACTTCGCGCGCGATGGTACGCCAGATCATGCCGTGGCGGCGCACTCGACCGGCATCGACGGGCGGTGAAGACGCTCGGTGCGCGATCGATCGTACGCCGCTAACGCTGCGCGGTCGGGGCCCGCCACAGCCGCACGCGACGATCGTAGCCACCCGACGCGATGCTCGCCCCGTCGGGGGCGAACGCGACCGAGGTCGCGACCGACTCGTGGGCGCCGACGGTGTAGACGTGCTCGCCGGTCGACGCGTCGTGCAGGCGCACGCGGTAGTCCTGACTCGCCGACGCCACGCGCGTGCCGTCGGGCGACACCGCGAGATCGGTGATCGCCCGACCGAACGTCGGGGTGCTCCAGAGCGTCGTCCCCGTGGCGCCCTCGACGAGCGCGAGCGTACCGTCGTCGCTGCCGACCACGAGTCGATCCCCCGGCAGGGCCGCCACCGCGAGCACGCGCGCCGTCGTGCTCGCGACGACGCGCACCGGATCGACGTCGTCGCCGCGGACCCGCGCGAGGCCGCCGGCGCCCGCCACCGTGATGCCGTGCTCGGTCCACGCCACGTCCCACAGGGCGCCCAGCCCGGTCGGCACCCGCGACTGCAGCTCGAGCCGAGCTTGCGACCCCGCGTCCGCGAGCGTCCAGATCGCGAGCGTGCCGTCGTCGCCCACGCTGACCAGGCGCGCGCCGCCGGGGTCGAACGCCAGGCCGCGGATCGGGCCGGAGTGCGCGGCGACGCGGGCCCGCGGTCGCAGGTCGCTGCGATCGCGCAGCACCAGCTCGCCGTCGCGGCTCGCCGTCGCGACGCGCGTGCCGCCGGCGTCCGTCGCCACCGCATCGACCGTCGCGCGGTGATCGAGCGCGGTCGCGAGCAGCCGACCGTCGTCGCTCGACCACGCCACGACGGCGTCGCGATCTGCGTTGCCCCACTGCGGACCGCCGGCGCTGACGAGCACCGCGCCGCCGTCGGTGAACGCGAGCGCCTGGATCTTGTCGTGCGCCGCCTCGGGGGCGCCGGCCGCCGCCGCGCTGAGCGTCGCCTCCGTCGGCGACCGCCCCAGGTCCCACGTCCGCATCGTCCCGTCGAGGCTCACCGACGCCAGCCACCGCCGCGAGGGATCGAGCGCGATCGCGTCGACGCCGAAGTCGTGCCCCCGCAGGGTCTCGCGCGGCTCGCCGGACTCCACGTCCCACAGCACGATCGCGCCGTCGCGCCCGGCGGAGGCGAGCGTCGAGCCGTCGATCCGCAGCAGATCGAGGATGCCATCATCCTGCGGCGTGAACGTCCGCTCGAGCGCCCCGCGATCGCGGGCGTAGGCGCTGATCCGCCGATCCCAGCCCGCCGTGTAGACGGTGTCGTCCTCGACGAGGATCGCCTCGACCCCCTCGGTGCCCGCGAGATCACGCAGGTGCCGACCGTCGTCGCGTCGGTGCACGGCGACGCCGGTGAGCTCGCGCGCCGCGTAGACCTCGTCGCCACCGATCGCGAGGGTGCCGAGCTTGTGGGCGCCCTGGCTCTGCATCACGCGGGTCCACGCCTCGGCAGCGGGCACCGTCGCCGGTGCGGCGGGATCCCGCGACCACCGCTCGATCGTGCCATCCCGGCGCGACAGGACCAGCTCACCGCCCGCGCGCGCCAGGCCCCAGATGGTCCGCTCGCCGGCCGCGAAGCTCCCGCGATCGGCACCGTCCTCGATGCTGCGGACATGCACGAGGCCCGCGTCACCCGCGACGTACAGCAGCCCGAGGATCGGATCGAGCTGCAGCGCGGCGACCTCGTCACCGAGCGCGACGGTCCACGTCGGCACGAACCGCGGGATCGGTCCATCCTCCGCGATGCGCCAGCCGTGCAGGGCGCCGTCCGCCGTCAGGGCGACGAGCAGGCCGCGCCCGGGATCGTGCACCAGGGCGTTGGCCGGCGCACCCAACGGCATCACCTGCGCGCTGCGATCGACGAGCGCGAGCATGCGGTGCCACTCCCAGTTGCGCTCCGCGACAGCGCAGGATCCGAGCGCCACCTTGGCCCGCGCGAGATCGTGGGCAGCCAGCGCGCGCTCGGCCACCGCGATGCGGTGCAGGTAGCTGTCGTCGACGACGGCCGGCGCCGAGACGACGGGGGCCGCGTCGACGACGGGGCGCGGCGACGAGGGGCGCAGCGCCACCACGCCGAGGGCCGCGACGGCCGCGGCCGCGCCCCACGGCAGCGCGCGACGGGCCCGCCACGCCGCACGGCGCAGTCGATGCTCACGCAGGGATCGCGACGCCCGCACCGGCTCGCCGAGCAGCGCGCGACGGAGATCCGCGGCCATCTCCGTCGCGCTCGGATAGCGATGCTGCGGCGACTTGGCCAGCGCCATCAACACGACGGCGTCGAGCCCTCGCCACCGCGGACCCGCGAGCGTCGGCGGGCTCGGCGAGTGGGTGCGGATGAGCTCGGCGATCCGACCCGCGCCCGCGCCCTCCACGGGGAACGGTAGGGTGCCGGTGACGAGCTCGTACAGCACGACCCCGAGCGCATGCACGTCACCGGCCGGCCCGACGGCCGCCGCGGGCCCCTCGAACTGCTCGGGGCTCATGTAGTGCAGCGTGCCGAGGAGCTCGCCGGCGCTGGTGCCGAGGCTGGCCTGGCGATCGCCGTCGTCGACCCACCGCGCGACGCCGAAGTCGATCAGGCGCGGCGCGCCGTCGCGGCCCACGAGCATGTTGCTCGGCTTGAGATCGCGGTGCACCACGCCCGCGGCGTGGGCGTACGCGACGGCGTCGCACACCCGCGCGAAGAGCTCGACCCGCGCGCGCACGTCCAGGCGCTCGCGCGCAGCCCACTCGGTGATCGTGCACGCCTCGGGGATGTACTCGAGCGCGAAGAATGGGATCGGCCCCAGCTCGCTGTCGTGCGTGCCCGCCTCGTAGATCGCCGCGATGCCCGGGTGCTGGAGCTGCCCGAGGATCTCGACCTCGCGCTCGAACCGGCGCCGCAGCTCGCGGGTGACGAGCCCGAGGCGCAGCAGCTTGAGGGCGACGCGACGCCGCGGATGGGCCTGCTCGGCGACGTACACCGTGCCCATGCCACCCATGCCGATGCGGCGGACGACGACGTACTGGCCGATGCGGTGGCCCTCGAGCCAGCGCCCGGCGAGCTCGTCGTCGGCGCCCAGTCCCAGCGCGGGGGGCTCGAGGAAGCCGTCGGCCTGCGCGTCCGCGGCGAGCAGCGCGGCGACCTCGGCCCGCAGCGCGGCGACCTCGGCCCGCTGCACGGCGACCTCGGCCCGCTGCGCGAGCACTCCGGCGCAGCTCCGGTCGATCGCGGCGTCGCGCTCGGCCGGCGGCAGGTCGACCACCTCGAGGAAGAGCGCGCGCCCCCGCGGCGTCAGCTCGGGCACGGTGGACCCTGCTCGGGGGCGTGGGCGAGCGCGTCGTAGAGGTACGCCCGCGCCAGCCGGAACGTGCGCTCCACCGTTCGCTTGGAGACGCCGGTGGCCAACGCGATCTCGTCGTGGGTCATGCCGGCGAAGAATCGCAGCTCGACGATCTGCGCCGCGAGCTCGTCGCACGCCGCCAGCCGATCGAGCGCCGCGTCGAGGGCGAGCAGATCGACGAGTTCGCCGTAGACATCGGCGATCGCCAGGCCCTCGAGGGGGACCGGGGCCACGCCGTTGCCACGCTTGATCCGCCCGCGGGTGCGCGCGTGATCGGTGAGGATGCACCGCATCGCCCGTGCGGCCGCGGCCATGAACTGACCGTGGTGCTCCCAGCCCTCCTCGCCCAGGCGCATCCACGCCTCGTGGACCAGCGCGGTGGTCTGCAGCGTGTGCTCGCCCCGCTCGCGACCCATGAGCGCGTGGGCCATGCCGCGCAGCTCGGTGTACAGCGCCGACCAGCGATCGCCCTCGGCGACCAGCGGCAGCGGCGTCACGCGTTCGTCGGGGCTGGTCACCGCAGGGACCATCGTCGACGATTTCGCGGCGCGGATCGACTGCCGCGTCGCGCGTCGATGCGCCCGCGCACGGGGTGTCACGCGCGCCACCCAAACGGCGCCCGCCGTTCGGTGCGGGCCGCACGGGACGGATGCTAGGGCGTGGGCCCCGGGGTCCACCTCAGCGCAACGTGCCGTCGGCGAGCGCCACGCGGACGGTGCGGCTCCCCGCGCGCACGCTCACCGCGTCCTTGCCCGGCTTCAGGCGCTTGCAGTCGAGGATGACGTCGTTGCCCGGCCGCAGCGCGAACGTGCCGAAGGTCGCGGGCAACCGCGTGGACCACAGCCGCTCGCGCGTCGCCATCGACCACGCGCTCACGGCCTCGCCGGCGGCGACGACCACGGTGCTGCCGCGGCATCCGATGCCGACCGTCACCTCGTTGGGGACATAGCTGGTCGCGGGGGCCGTGTCGGCGGTCGTCGGCAACACCCAGAGATCGTCGGGGCCGGTGGCGAGGGCGAACTCGTAGCTGCGCTCGACCTCGACGCCCGCGCCGGTGATCGACGTCGTGCTGCCGGTGGAGACGACGTGGAGCGCGGGGGCGCCGGGGCCCGTGCACTCGCAGCCGCGCAGGTGCTGGTAGTCGGCGAAGGTCCGCGGCGTGGGCTCGGGCGTGGGCGCTTCGGGGGCGGGAGGCGCGGGCGGGTCTCGCTCGGGGATCGCCGGCGGCGCGACGACGGTCGGCCGCGGCGGCGCGACGGCGGCGACTGGCGACGGCGTCGCGACCCGGGGCGCGACGTCGCGGGCGACCGACGGCGCGCTCACGGAGCGCTCGCCCCTCGCGGAGAACAGCACGAACGCGACGACCGCGAGGCCACCGAGCAGGGCCACCGCACCGACGATCGCCGGCGCCGCGGAACCGGGGCGCGCGGGCGCGTGGACGACGGGCGAGGGCCTCGCCTGCCCCGTGTAGAGGAAGTTGCTGTTGCAGTGCGTGCAGCGGTAGCGATCACCGCCCTGCGGCCGCGCGTCCGCGGAGCCGCACGCGGGGCAACGGATGGTGACGAACGGCGCGGGCGGCATCGGACGGGAGCGTAGCGGGGTCGCCATGGTGCGTCGACCCGACGCGGTTATCCTCCCCCCGTGCGCAGCGCCCTCGATCGACGCACCTGGATCCTGCGCACCGCCGCGCTCGCGACCGTCGCGTGTGGCCGTCGCTCGACGCCGCAGCGAGCGGCCCCGGCTCCCGCGGCTCCACCCACCACCGCAATCGAGGCGAGTCCGATGCACACCCGAGCGATTCCGAGGACTGGCGAGGCGTTGCCCGTGATCGGGCTGGGGACGTGGAGCACGTTCGACGTCGGCGAGCGCGAGGCCGAGCGCGCGCCGCTGCGCGAGGTCGTGCGGCGATTCGTCGAGGGCGGCGGACGCGTCGTCGACAGCTCGCCGATGTACGGGCGCGCGGAGGCGGTCGCGGGGGCGCTCTTCGCCGAGGCCGGCGCGGCCCCGTTCGTCGCGACCAAGGTGTGGACCCGCGGGCGCGAGCGCGGCATCGCGGAGATGGAGCGATCGATCGCGCGCCTCGGCCACGTCGATCTCATGCAGGTGCACAACCTCGTCGACGTCGACGTGCACATGCCGACGCTGCAGGCGTGGAAGGCCGAGGGCCGCATTCGCTACCTCGGGGTCACCCACTACCAACCGGCGGCGTTCGACGACCTCGAGCGGTGGATCCGCTCGGGCACCATCGACGCGGTGCAGCTGCCCTACTCCGTCCGCATGCGCGACGCCGAGGCGCGCCTGCTGCCCGCCGCCGCCGATGCCGGCTGCGCGGTGCTGGTGATGCGACCGTTCGAGGAGGGCGCGCTGTTCTCGGCGGTGCGCGGCAAGCCGCTGCCCGAGGTCGCGGTGGAGCTCGGCTGCACGAGCTGGGCGCAGACGTTCCTCGCGTGGATCCTCGGCCACCCGGCGGTGACGTGCCCGATCCCCGCGACCGCGAACCCCGAGCACCTGCTGCAGAACCTCGCCGCCGCCCGCAGCGCCGTGCCGAACGCCGAGCAGCGGGCGCGAATCATCGCGGCGGTGGGCTGACGCGGCGACCCCATGCCATTGGGCCTTGCGCATCGCGCCTTCGGCAGCGATGCTCGACCCATGGTGTTTCATCGGAGTTGGGTGGTGTGTGTGGCATGGCTCGTGGGCTGCTCGGACGACGGCGTGGCGGCGACGGCCTCCGACTCCGGGTCGACGTCGACGGTGTCCGACGCGACGACGGCCGAATCCTCTGGGGGCGCCCCCACGTCGGGGACCTCCGCCGAGACTGGTTCGACCTCGACCAACGCGACGACCGCGGACAGCAGCAGCTCGGGACCGACGGGCGACCCGAGCACCTCGGGCACCGAGTCGAGTTCGGGCACCGTCGACGAATCCTCGAGCACGGCGGCGAGCACCGAATCGAGCTCCGGATCCTCCGGGGGCTCCTCCGAGGGATCGACCGGCGAGCCGGGCGGCCTCCCGAACGGCTCGGCGTGCGACCTGGATCCGCAGTGCGACTCGAACTCCTGCTTCGTCGTCGGACCCCTCGGCGGGATCTGTGGCGAGTGCGAGGCCGACACCGATTGCGACGCCGGTGGCTGCTCGGTGCCCCTGCCGCTGGCGATGCCGCCCCAGGGCGCCGTCTGCAACGACGGATCGCTGGGCGACGGCTGCGACACCGATGCGGCCTGCGCCGACGCCCTCGTCTGCGCGCTGATCATCGACGTCCCCGGGATCCTCACCAACGAGACCTGCGGCGAATGTGCGATCGATGCCGACTGCGGACCTGCGGAGGTCTGCTCGCCCGACTACGATGTCCCGGCGTTCGGCGGCGCCTGGAGGTGCGAAGGCGAGGGCTCGCTCCCGAACGGGTCAGGGTGTCGCCTCGACGGCTTCGGTCCCTTCGCCTGCGCGTCGGGCATCTGCACCCCCGGCGACGTCCTCGGCCTGCTGGAGCTCGGTGTGTGCGGCGCGTGTGCCTTCGACAACGAATGCCCGTTCGGCCAGACCTGCCAGCCGGCGCAGGTGGATCTGGGGTTGGGTCTGACCGGATCGTTCTGCGCGTGAGGGCCGCTCGAAGCCGATGCGAGTCGCTCGTCGATCTAGCCGCGCCGGCGCAGGAGCCGTCTGACGCTCCACAGCAAACGGCCGCTCCCGGTCAGGTTCACTGCGCCCGGCGTAGAGCATGATGTGGGCTGGCAGCCTTGGGTGCTGCACTCCCGGCAATGGCTCGATTTGGATCGACGGGCCGAGGCGTGACCGACGACGGCGCGGACGGCGACGACGGACCTCGGGCAGCGCGGGCGCGACCGACGGCTGTCAGTGCAACGCGGGCGAACCGTCGCGCGGTGGGTTGGCCAGCCTCGTGCTGGTGAGACGCGTCGTCGCGCGTCCCCGTCGCCGCACCCGTGCGGCCGCGAGCCAGGACACCGCGAACAGCAGCCACGCCGGCGGTCCCTGACCCGACGCGGTGCATCCGCAGCCACTGGCACCGGGTTCGTCGGCGCCACCGTTGCCGCTGCCACTGCCGGTTTCGCCGGTGCTGGCGCCGAAGGTCGCACTGCCCGCGCTCGCGTCGCTCGCATCGCCCTCCGCGCCGGTCGCACCGCCATCGGCGCTCGTGTCCTCCCCATTGGACCCGGCACCGGTCGCGTCGGCGCCACCGGTCGTGTCGTCGCCGCCGGTCGTATCGCCGCCCGGTGGCGTGCCCACACCCTCGCTCATGCGGAACACGAAGACGTTGGCCTCGTAGTGGTTGACCCACACGAACGCATTGCGTGTCGGTGCATAGCGGAACCGTGTGAACGCGCCGCCCGATCCGGTGATCGGACCGGGATCGTCGCCCGCGGTCCCGTGCTCCGAGAAGCTCTGGGTCGCGGGGTCGTAGGTGTACACCGGCAACCCGCCGCCCCAGACGACGAATCGGCCATCGACCGCGTCGAAGTCCATCCCGGGGCTACCCAGGCCGAACAACGTCGCCACGTCGGGCCCGACGATGGCGACGTCCTGGACGTAGGTGTCCGTCGCGATGTCGTAGGTGTCGAGTCGGCCGTCGCCGATGATCACCACCAGACGCGCGTCGGGGTCGATCGCGACCGAGACGTCGTCCTGATAGAAGCCACCGTTGGACTCGGCCCGACCGACGAAGGTGTCGGCCGCCGGATCGTACTCGTGCATCCGCGTGTTCGCGCGGCGGAAGATGTGACCGGTGACCGGATCGTACACCGACGGATCGCCGTAGCCCATCTCGGCGGGTCCATCGCCCATCCGCGTCCATGCTCCGTCACCGAATCCGTACGGCCAGACGCTCACCGCATAGGAGCCCGACTGCCAGAGCGAGCCGCCCATCGAGAGCAACGCGTCGATCGGTGGCGGCACGTAGGTGAGACCCGCGTACGTGTGGCGCGAACCCGGTGCGCCATCGAAATACTCGTCGTGGGTTCCGCCCGCCGGAATGTCCGCGAACGCCGACGGTCCCCACGGCCGCGACCACTCGAGGCTGTGCAGGTCGAAGACATAGACCTCGTTGCCTCGGTAGTCGCCATGGCCGCCACCCCAGAGGACGAGGCGCCCGCGCGAACCGTCCATGGCGCCACCACCCCACGCGGCGATCACGTTCCCGCAGTAGAAGTTCCAGTCGTAGTCAGCGTCGTTGGGCGGGCATGCCGCCCGCATCGGCGTGTTCGGGACCTCGTACCAGGTGCCGGGTGCCAGATCGTCGATCGCATCGGCGTGGGCGACCGCGGGGACCAACGCGAGCAGGGCCGAGGCGAGACGGGCAGGCATGTGTCCATGGTCGCGCAACCGGGCAAACGGCTCACCGACCGACCGGCGGATAGGAACGACCGAGGGGGTCGGCGGGGTCGGCGGGTCGGCGGGGTCGCGACTCGCCCCACTCGGCGTTCTGCAGGCGGGGTCGACCGGCTCCTCCTGGGGATGAGCGCCGCTCGGTCGCCCGACGTGGACGCGACTGGCTCCATCACGAGAAGCGGATGATGCGGACGTTCTCCTGCGCGATGTTCACCCAGATCAACGCGTGCATCTCGGGGAAGTACTCGAGCTTCGTCTCGGTGTTGATGTTCACCACGACGGGATAGCTACCCTCGATTGCCGCCCGCGCGGCGACCCAGGTCGCCTCGTCGATCCACACCCAGATCATGCCCTCGTCCGCGGTGTTGGCGTTCGCGAGGTACTGGCCGGTCTCGGCGACGTGGGCAATCGCCGCGCCGTCGAACAGCGCGAACGTCGTCCCGGCGAGGGAATCGTCGAGCGTGAGCGCATGGTCGACGCTCTCGCGGGTCTCGAGGTCCGTGATCCGCACGAACTCCGGCGCCCCTTCGGGTTCGTCCCCGGGAACCCCGTCGACGTACCCGTCGGTGTACTGGAGCGTGTGCAGGGTCGCCCCCCGCTGGTCCAACGCCGTTGAATAGGCCTCGTACCCGCCGAATGGGTATCCGCCCTCCCAGCGCCAGTCGGAGCCGCCTGCGGCCACCGACCACGACTGCGAATAGCCGTAGTTCTGCGTGGGGGACACGTAGTAGCGGCCCTCGGCTGCGTTCCACCAGCCGTTCATGTTCTCCCCGAGGTATCCCGTCTCCCCGGTGTAGTCCGCCGCGGCGTCGAACGGAAACTTCGGCAGCGACCACGTCGCGGTCTCGACGTCGTACTCCCAATAGCGACGGCACCCCATGAGCACCTTGCCGGCACCGCCGAGCTCGGGCACGAACACGGTCGAGCCATAGGTATGGCGCGCCGTCGGGGTCCGGGACGAGATCGCTGGGTTGGTGGGGTCGAAGAACTCGTCGCCGTACACGCCCTCGGGGTTGGTGGGGTTGCTGGCGTAGTATTCGGCGGCCGGCGTGAAGTTGGTGAAGCTGGCGTTGTACGACTCCGGCCACGCCGACGCGTCGCTCGGCATCCGCTCGACCGACCACTGCATCCACCGCAGATCGAAGCGATACACACCGTCGTTCGACGACCCGTCGTGCCCGCCGCCCACGGTGACCCAGCCGCGCTCGGTGCCCTGGCGCGTATCCCAGGCCATGCCGACCCAGTCGGCGAGCACACCATCCCAATCCTCGTTCCCGCGATCCGACCAGCCCGGCACGGCGGCCTTCACCTCGGCGTCGAGGGCATCGAGGCGGGTTCCTGTGACCTCGACCCACCGACCGATCGGCACCGTCTCCCACGATACGCAGTTGATCCGCCCATCGGCGTCGCGGCCCGGGGTCCAGACGTCGCCCGCGAGGGTCCCGACGTCGTCACCGATCCCCCACGCGCTGTCGAGCTCGGCGCCGCATTCGAAGCCCGGCGCGTCGGTGGTGCCGGAGTCGTTCGAACCCGAGGGGTCGGACGAGGAGCCTTCGGCGGTCGTGTCCGCAGCGCTCCCCTGGGTGCCGGTGGCGGTGGTGGCCGGATCGGAGGCCGTGCTCGCCATCGAGGTGCCCGACTCGCCCACCGGCCCCGCGTCGCCCTCACCGCAGCCCGCGATCAGGAACCACGGCACCATCCCACGCCATCGTTCGAACATGGCGCGATCGTACGCGAGGGCCTCCGCGCACCGGCACGGGCTCGTCGTGAGTCCGCGCGGGGGGCCAAGGGCTGCCGCGAGTGGTTCGCAGACCCCCGCGGTGCACGTCGAACCGCTCAGGCCTCGCACATCGAGGTGTCGAAGGTGCACGTCGTCGGGTCGCACGCCAGCGTTCCGCCGGACAGGCCCAGCGATTGGCAGGTGAAGCCCTGGAGATTCATGCCGTCGCATTGCTCGCCCGGGGAGATGACGCCGTCACCACAGCCGAGCACGCAACCCCGGGTGGCGAATGTGCAGTTGTCGGCGCAGACCAGGACGCCGTCGCCCAGGCCGAGGGACTCGCAATCGAATCCCTGCAGATCCATGGCGTCGCACTGCTCGCCCGGGTCGATCGACCCGTTGCCGCAGAGGCTGCAGCCGTCGGTCACGAAGATGCAGTCGTCGCTGCACGCGAGCTGTCCGCCGGACCCGAGGCCGACCGACTCGCAATCGAAGCCCCCGAGATCCTCCCCATCGCACTGCTCGGCGCTATCCGGCTGCAGCACGCCGTCACCGCAGAACGGAGGTTTCGGCGCGTCGTCGTTGGTGGTCACGACGTCGCCGGTGTCGAGCGGGCCGGTGGTCGAGCCGACGGTGGAGGTGCCGACGGTGGTCGAGGTGGAGGTGCCGACGGTGGTGGAGGCGGTGGTCGACGCGGTGGTGGAGGACGATGACGAGGACGACGCGTCGCTCGAGGCGTCGGTGTCGTCGTCGTCGGAGGTGACCACAGGGCCGCACGCGAGGACGAGGCAGAGGAACGACGGGAGGATCGCGCTCGGGGAGGCCACGGGATCAGGATACGCCCGTTGCGGCTTGTGACCGAGTCCCTACGCCGCCCCCACCATCCCCACCCCGCCGTGCGCCTGCGCCGACGCCGTCGCGCACCCGACGATCGCCGGCGCCTCGCGGATCAACGCCGGATCCCGCAGCGCCTCGACCATGAACAATGCGAAGTCGATCCGCCGGGTCCGATTGCTCTGCAGCACCGCGTCCCCGACGTGCCGGCTCCACACCGGCAGCCCCTGGCTCTCGCCCTCCTCGAGGTCGCTGCCCCGCACGACCGTCCAGGCGCGATCGCTGGCGAAGATCCGGCGGCACGCCTCGACCTGATCGTCGAGCTCCGCCAGACGCAGCAGCCGGCCGAGCCAACCGAACAGCCACACGAACGCCCGCAGGTACGCCGTGTAGACGTCCTTGCCGTCGCGCGTGATGTGCCAGCCCACCGAGAACACCAGGCGCGCGCCGGGCTCGGCGAAGTCGAGCACCGCCTGGGCCGTGCCGGACGAGTACTGCTGCACGCCCCACGGCGCGAGCACGGTGAGCACACCGTCGCAGCCCGCGACCGCGCGGCGGATCACGTCGCGATCGTTGGTCGCGCCCGGCACGATCGTGATGCGGTCGGCGAAGGCCGCGAGCTTGCCGACGCTCTGCTCGCGGCACACGCCGACCACCGCGTAGCCCCGGTCGAGGGCGTGCTGGACCATGTAGCGGCCGAGCTTGCCGGAGGCCCCGACGATGCAGACGCGGCGGATCGGGGCCGAGGGGGTGGGGATGCGGGGGCGTTCGTTGGAATTCGTCATCGGAGGACCCTCTGCGGACGCTCCGGGGCCACCCCGACGTCCGCGACAACCCCAGTCTGGCCCTCCATCCGTGCAGCGGCCACGCCGGAATTCGTAGGCATGCTATGCATCGATGCATGGACTGGCGCAGCGTCCGCTTCGACTGGAACCGGGCCCGGGCTTTCCTGCTGACCGCCGAGGAGGGCTCGTTCTCCGCGGCCGGGCGGGCGCTGGGCATCGCGCAGCCGACGATCGGGCGGCAGGTCGCCGCGCTCGAGGAGGAGCTCGGCGTCACGCTGTTCGAGCGGGTCGGCAGCGCTCTCGTGCTCACCGCGGCCGGGCTCGATCTCGTCGAGCACGTGCGCCAGATGGGCGACGCGGCGAATCGCGTGTCACTCACCGCCGCGGGGCAGTCGCTGTCGATCGAGGGCACCGTGTGCATCACCGCCAGCGAGCTCATCGCGGCCCACATCCTGCCGCCGGTCCTCGGTCGGCTCCGCCGGGCGCACCCCGGCATCGAGCTCGAGATCCTCGCGTCGAACACCGCCCGCGACCTGCGGCGCCGCGAGGCCGACATCGCGGTCCGCAACTTCACCCCGACCCAGCCCGACCTCGTCGCGAAGAAGATCGCGGATCGCCACGCGCGGCTGTACGCGAGCCCGGCCTACCTCGAGCGCCTCGGCAACCCCACGACGCCCGCGGGCCTCGCCGGCGCCGAGTTCTTCGGCTTCGATCGCAGCGACCTCATGATCCGCGGCCTGCGGGCGCTGGGCCTCGAGCTGACCGCGCGCAACTTCCCGATCGTGTCCGACAACCACCTCGTGCAATGGGAGCTGGCCAAGCACGGCGTCGGCATCTGCATCGTGATGGACCAGGTCGGCGACGCCGAGCCGCGGGTGCGCCGGGTCCTGCCCGACTTCCCGCCGCTGCCCGTGCCGGTGTGGCTGGCGACGCACCGCGAGCTGCACACGAGCCGAAGGATCCGCGTGGTGTTCGATCTGCTGGCAGAGGCGCTCGGCTGACCGCGACACGGCGTGTCGTGACACGCCCCTACCCCCGCCGCGACCCGCAATTCAGCAATTCTGCGGACTGGTGGCGCAGATCGCCGCGCCGCATGCTCCGACCCGATGGGGACGATGCGGCGAGAGGCGGGGCGACGATCACGGCGATCGACGGGGGTGGCAGGGCTGTGTCTCGCAGGACTCGTGGCCTGCGGCGGCTCGCCCCCCGTCGGAGCGACGGGCGGGGACACCGGCGGCGACACGGGCCTGCCCACCACCGGCGGCTCCCCGTCCTCCTCCTCGGCAAGCGTCGACACTGGTGTCGACACCGGCGTCCCCGGCGAGAGCAGCGAGACGGCGCCACCCGACCCGACGGACCCGGGCGACACCGACGCAGGGACCGCCGACGGCACGATCCGCATCGACGCCGCGAGCGACCTGGGCCGGATGCCCGAGGTCGGGTTCAACATGACGTACATCAATCGCGGCCAGGGCTTGGTCACCGAGGCCGGTGGGGTCAACGCGACGTTGCGTGAGTCCCTGGTGACGGTCGGCACGGACTGGCTCCGCTACCCCGGTGGGACCTACGCCAACCTCTTCGATTGGCGTCGGGCGATCGGGCCGGTCGACGAGCGCTGGGGCTTCAACGTGTTCACATTCCAACCCGAGCAGCACGTCTTCGGGCTGGACGAGGCGGCGGCGTTGGCCGAGGACATGGGCGGCCGACTGCTGTGCGTCGTGAACATCAACCTCGGGGCCGAGGCGGCCGCAGACTGGGTCGAATACACCAACGCCGCGGTGGGCACGAATCCCAATGGTGGCATCGCATGGGCCCAGGTCCGCGCCGACAACGGGCACCCCGCCCCCTTCGGAGTCACCCATTGGGAGCTCGCGAACGAGTTCGGCAACGGGCGGATCTGGCAGATCTGGGACCCCGACGACGATCCGTTGAGCCCCGGCGCCACGAACATCCCCACCACCGAGGCCGTGCGGACCTCGGTGATCGAGGGGGGCGCCCGCAGCTTCGAGAACTATCAGGGGGTGACGCGGACGACCTGGGCCTACGACGATCCCGCCTTGGCCTTCACCGCGGCGCCGAATCCGATCCGCTACACGAAGCTGGCCCCCGTGGTGCGCGCCTCGGTCACCGTGCGCGTCGGTCCGGATCCGGACGCGACCTCGACCTGGACCATGGTCGATTCGCTCGCGGGATCGGGCCCCGGCGCGACCCACTATGAATTCGACGAGCAGACCGGCGAGATCCGCTTCGGAGACGGAATCCATGGCGCCGTGCCCCCGTCGGGCACCTTCGCGTTCACCGACTTCACCACGACGGTGTACCCCGGGCTGCGCCAGTACGCCGCCGCGATGAAGGCGGTCGATCCCACCATCCAGGTGGCCGGGAGTTTCTCGTACGTCGACCGCTTCGTCGCCGAGGATCCCACGATCCCACTCGACGGCTGGCAGTTCCACGTCGTCGACAACTTTCCCGTCCCCGACTACTACCCCGACGACGCCCATGCGAACATCCTGTCGCGGGCTGCATTCATCGACCGCCGGCTCCAATCGACGCTCGCGGCGTTCGACACCGATCTCCGGATCTACGGCACCGAGATCCACCCCTGGCAGGACGGACAGGTCGACGGCGTCAACCTCCGCAACACCATCCTCGGCGTCGTCGGCGTGGTCGCCTCGTACACGGCCACTGCATTCCGCGGGGAGCGCGTCGCGGTCGTCGGACCCAATTACCTCACCTGGACCGGGCTCGCGCCGCAGAGCGTGGTGCACCCGGGCAACGCCGTCATCACCGCCGAGGGCTGGGGTCTACGCCTGTTCCGCGAGTTCACGGGCACGCGTCGGGTCGAGACCTCGGCGTCGCCCCCCTTCGAGACCACCGCCGTCGAGTTCTACACCGACGAGGCGGGGATCGAGGTCGCCTCCCAGGAGGTGCCCGATCTCCTCGTGCTCGCCAGCGATGACGACGACGCGCTCTTCGTCCTGGTGACCAACACGACCACGGATCGCACCGTGGTGCGCGAGATCGACGTCGCGCCGCCGTTCGCCGCCGACCAGCTCGACCGCGTCGCACGCATCACCGGCGCGACGCCGCTGACGACCAACACGCCGGCGGATCCCCTGGCGGTGTCGATCGTGGACGAGCCCCTGCCCGAGGTCGTCGATGGCCGCGTCACGCTGAGCTTCCCGCCGCTGTCCGTGACCGGACTGCGGTTCCGCCGACCGTGACGATCGCCGCACGGCCGCAGGCGCCCGCTACTCGCTCGTCAGCTGTCCCGCGTCCGCGGGCGCGTACCCGTCCGACGAGCCCGCGTCGCCGCCGTCGCAGTACAGCCACGTCGCGCCGTCGTTGCCGGTGAAGCGATACGCGAAGTCGTAGGTGCCGAGATCCGGGACGACGAGCGTGGCCATGGCCTCGTCGTTGTTCATCTCGTAGCCGGGCGAGCCGGGGCCGTAGCCGTCGTTGGGCACGGCGGTGGTCCACACCCAGCCGTCGCCGAGCGCCGGGTCGCTGCCGTCGGGCCCGTAGCCGACCTGGCCGAAGACCGCCGGCGCGGGGTCGTTGACGCCGGAGAGATCGGTGAGGCCGCCCGCGTAGAGCCGCCCGTACACGGTGACCTCGGTGCCCGGCGACTCGACGATCTCGATCGGGAACTGCACGCGGCAGAACGCGACATCGTACGTCTGCAGATCCGAGCACGCCGCGTCGTCGAAGCCGCACCCATCGGTGCACGCGAGCACGCCGCCGGTGTAGCCGAGATCGATGCACGTCACGCCGCCGAACGCCTCGCCGTCGCAGTCCTCGCCCGCATCGACGATGTCGTTGCCGCACGCCAGGCACTCCGAGGTGTCGTAGCTGCAGTCGGCGCTGCACGACAGCGTGCCGCCGAGGAAGGCCCCGGGGATCGTCGTGCAATCGTTGCCCTGCAGGTCGTCGCCCTCGCAGTCCTCGGCGCCCTCGATCACGCCGTCGCCACACTGCGTGCAGGCGTCGGCGTCGATGGCGTCGCACGTGGGACTGCAGGTCAGCGAGCCCTGGAACGGGCCGAAGTCGGCGCAGGTGAGGCCGCCGAAGTCGTCGCCGTCGCAGACCTCGTCGCCGCCCAGCGTGCCGTCGCCACAGCAGCCGGTGAAGTCGAGCTGGCAGCGATCGGTGCACGTCACCTCGCCCGCGCCGAAGCCCTCGTCTTCGCAGGTGGCCCCGCCGAGGTCGCCGGCCTCGCACTGGTCGGTGCCGTTGATCTCGCCGTCGCCGCACGTGAACGACACGCACGCGTCGGTGTCGAACGTGCACGAGTTCGAGCACGCGAGCTCGCCGTCGTCGAAGCCCTCGGTCGTGCACGTCGCGTCGGCGAGGTCGGTACCGTCGCAGTCCTCGCCGTCCTCGACGAGGCCGTTGCCGCACTCGGCCGCGGGCGTACAGCCGGCGGCGTCGAACGTGCAGTCCGACGCGCACGTCAGGGTGCCGCGGCCGAAGCTCTCGCTCGCGCAGGTCGCCCCGCCGAGGTCGTCGCCGTCGCACGCTTCGTCGCCGCCGATGACTCCGTCGCCGCAGGTCGCGGTGGGACCGGTCGTGTCGCCCTCGCTCGAGTCGGAGGTGTCGGCGGTGGTGCTCGGGTTCGTGGCGACGGTGGTCGAGATCGTGGTGTCGATCGTGTCCGAGTCGCTCGCACCGCCCGTCGTGTCGCCCGATTCCTCGGCGGCGGGGACTCCGTCATCGCTGCAGGCGGTCGCGACGAGGAGCGCCGCGGCGCAGGACCAGTGGATCGAAGGCACGCGTGTCATGCGGGCGGCATGATACGCCGACCGGCCGAGGCGCAACCCGCGACCGGGAACGCCCGGGCCGACGCGGCGGTAGCACCCCTACGCGCCCATGGGCATCACCTTCAAGGTCCTCACCGCCACGCTGGTGGCCACGCTCGTCTACCTGCTGGTCCCGATCGCGGCGCGATCGGGGATCTCGGGCGACGGCGCGCGCGTGCTCGAGGCGTTCCTGCAGGTCGTCGGCGGGATCTACAGCGTGCTCACGGCGTTCGTGATCTTCGTGGTGTGGGAGCAATTCAACGCCCTGCAGAAGCTCACGGTCCGCGAGGGATGCTTGGTGTCGGAGGTGCCACGGCTCGCGGCGCGGCTCGGCGGTGAGGACCCCGAGTCCCGCCGCCGGATCGCCTGGGCGACGCGCGCGTACCTCGACGCCGCGGTCGCCGAGTGGGAGCAGCTGGCGGCGCTGCGAGAGAGCCGCGACGCGGTGAAGGCCCTCGACACGCTGGACGCCCGCGTGGCCGAGGGCACCGCGCTCGGCGGCCCATCGCCCGCGGTGCACGGACAACTCCTCGACGCGATCGCGGCTGTGCGCGAGTGTCGTGTGTCGCGCGTGTCGGCGGCGAAGCACCGCATGCCGGCCACACTCAGCCACCTGCTCTCCCTGCTCTCCCTGCTGCTGCTCGTCGCGCTGCTGGTGATGCCGGCCGGCGAATCGCCATGGGTGGCGCTGACGGCCTTCGCATCGCTGGCCGCGGTGCTGACGATGGTCCGCGCCGTGGTCTGGGACATGGACCACCCGTTCGTTGGGGTGTGGCGGGTCGGGGTCGAGCCGTTCACGGAGGCGCGGGAGGGGATCGGGTGAGGATGCGAAGACGTCGGCGGCCTGGGGTGTCGCCCTCAGAAGCCTCGGGCCCAATCAGGCCGACCGTCGATCGTCGCGATCGTCCTGCAGTCCGAGTCGTAGCGTCCGTGGGTGTGGCCAGACATGTCGCATCTCTCGGCGTGCAGGATGTCGATCGTGACGATCGCGTGGCTCGCGAGGCAGTCTCGCTCGAGCTCCCAGTGGGCCTCGTAGTCGACGTACACGCGGATGTCGCCCGCACCGGACCAGTACGACGCCTGGTCGACCAGGGTGTGCGTGCGCGTGGAGGTCTCGAACCCGTTGTTGTATGGGGTGTCGCCCAGTCGCAGGGCGTTGAGAAACAGGAGATCGTCCCAGTCGATCTCGTCGGCAGCGACCGGCACGATGTCGATCGACAACTCGGTGTCGCTGCCAAACGCCACCGCTTCGCAGACCGTGCTGGGCAGTCGGAAGGGCGTGGCAGGCCGTGGCACGGGTAGGTCCTCGGGGCAGACGACGTCACGGGCGCCGGGCGTGATCCGGCCCGGATTCGAGGGGCCGTAGTACTCGAGATCGAGCCGCGCGGCGTCGACGACGTCGGACAAGCGAAGGAGCACCCAGGGATCTTCGACCCGCAGCAGCCCGAGCGCGGCCGTGCTGGAGACCACCTCGCCCTGCGACGTCGACTCGAAGCGGCCCTCGAACGCATGGCCGTGGAGCGGACTCATGAACCGGTCGAGCCGTGCTTCCGCGTGTTCTACGGCAGCATCGATGAGGTCGTTCTCGAGCGCATCGGGATGATTGACCTCCAGCAGCGGCGCACTCGAGCACGGCGGGACATCCACCGCGGCACTGCACCCCACGAGCGGCCCGACGACCATCCACACAGACAATCCGCTGCGTCCAACCACCACGCGCCCAGCCTAGCACGCCGTGGCACTCTCGGTGCACATCGAGGGCCGCCCTCGCCACGGCGTCAACGGGGCGAACCGAACGCTTCTCGGAGCCGGGCCACCGCGAGCGGGAGCCCTTGTCAACGCCGGCCTGGAGGCGCGGGAATCTGCGCGCGAGTCGGGGACTCGGCGTGAGGCCCGTCGCGCGCCCTCGAGGGGGCGGGAGGTCGCGTGCTCGCGGAGAAGTTG
>JBIJCC010000096.1:0-39250 GCA_044344875.1 Nannocystaceae bacterium | reverse complement strand
AGGTGAGCGCTTCTCGAAGAACCACTTCGTCACCGATCTCGGCCGGATGACGATCACGTGCCCGGCGAACCAGTCCGCGAAGATCAAGCTCGGCACCACGGTGCATTTTCCCGCGGAGACATGCCGGACCTGCAAGCTGCGGCGCGTCTGCACCGGCAGCGCGCGAGATCGTGGACGCTCCGTGCACATCGCCAAGGATGAGCGCCTGCAGAAGAAGCTGCGCCTGGCGATCGCCACCCCCGACGGCCGCGAGCGACTGCGGCAGCGCGTGATCATCGAGCACCGACTCGCCCATCACGCGCGCAAGCAGGGCACCCGAGCTCGCTACCTCGGCGTCCGCAAGAACCTCTTCGACGCTCGCCGTCACGCCGTCACCATCAACCTCGAGACCATCAACCTGGCCAACGCGGCATGATCACGACGGAATCGAACCGTTCGCTGCTCTAGTGGTCGCGGGCGCCGGCCTGCGAGCGTCTCGACCTCGCTGACGGGCTGCACGATCTCGTCCCGGGCTGAGGTCCAGCCCGCTCGACAAATTGGGGGAAGGTCCTCGGCGACGTCGCCGCCGTCGGCGCGGGCTCCTTCGTCCAGTCTGCTTCCCCCTTCCCGTGCGACGTACGACCACCGCGATCAGCCGTAGCGCAACTGCAGGTCCATCAACTCCTCGAGTTGCTCCCCATCCAACTCGATGCCCGCCTTCTCCGCCGACTGCAGCCTTTGCATACGCGACCACGGCGACATGTTCGTCTTCCCGAGCCGCGCGCGCAGGGCCTGCGTCTTCAGCACGCGTCGTCGCACCGCATCCTCATCTCCACCCTGCTCCCCGCGAAGCCGCTCGATCTCGTCGAGCGCACGCGCGAGGCGCCTTTCGACGAGGCTGTTCTCGAGCTCGAGGCTGGCCACCGACTCCTGCAGCGCCTCCATCTCGAGGTCCCGCCGCGCGGACTCCTGCCGCGCGTCGTCCAGCGCAGCTTGAAGGTTCTCGACGAGCTCCTCCGCCGCCTCGCGACACTCTCGCTCGTCCTCGAGCGCCCTCGCCCTCGCCTCGGCCTCCCCCTACCTCCGCAGCGCGGTGACCCGCATCTGCTCGCAGTAGGCCAGCGCAACATCGGGGGCCAGCGCCGACGTCGCGCCAAGGCCCCTCATGTCCGCTCCCCCTTCCGAACTCCGTCGAGGTACCGCTGCGCTGCGGCCTGCGGAATCCGGATCCGGTTCCGCACCCGGAAGTGCTCGAGCGACCCGTCCTCGCACATGGCGTAGACGGTCGCGCGGCAGACCCCGAACAGCACGGCCACGTCCGCGACGCCGAGCAACCGCTCGTCCGGCGGTCGCAAGCTGGTCACACGCCCGCGCTCGGACGGTGCAGTTCGCCGCAGTTCGATGCGATCGACGTCCCTCCCCGCGGCGCCACGTTCCGCAGTACTTCCAAGAACTTGCAGCTCGGTGCAGTCCCCACCGCTCCCCGCCCCCGCAGGCTTCGAACCTGAGGGCCGGGAGTTCGAATCCCTCCGGGCGCACTGGATGGGCAGCGGAGCACTGCTCGGGATCTCGAGGGGTGGACGTGGCCGTTCGGCTCCGCCGCGAGGACGCCCGCACGACGTCGATGTCGCTGCGCCGTGCAGGACGCGACAGCGGCGTCGCGCTCGCGACCACCGGCCTCGCGCCTTCGCTTCACGAGTTGCGCGACACCCAGTGGCACCTGCCTTGCACTGTCAGGTTGCCGTTAGGGTTGTACATGATGAAGTATGGGTTGGGATTGCTCATGGGTGCGTGGGTGATGGGCGCCGCCGCGTCAGCGGCCGCGGAGACGACGGGACCGGGGCCCGAGGAGACGACGGGGCCCGAGGAGACGACGGGGCCCGCCGAACCCTTGGTCAGTGTCACGATCGTCTCGCCGAGCGACGGCGCGGAGCTCGGGCCGAGCCCGCTCGCGCTCGATGTCCTCGTCGATGCGTTGGGTGTCGCCGAGTACGAGTCGGCCGTGCATCTGCTGGTCGATGGTGTCGCTGACGACGGCGTTTGCGAGGTCGACGGGCCGTGCACGTTCGCGGTGACGTTGGATGCGGGTGTGCACGAGCTGCGTGCGGTGATCGGCGACGGCGAGGCGATCGAAGTGGCAAGCTCGCCGATCGTCACCGTCAACGTGGGCCCGGTCGAGCTGCCGTCGGACACCGAGACGGGGCCCGGCCAGACCAGTGATCAAGAGACCGGCGACCAAGAGACCGGCGACCAAGAGACCGACGCGCAGAGTCGCGACGACAACGCCAAGGGCTGCGCCGTCGATCGTCCGGGCCCGGCCTCGGCGATCGTGATGATGGGGATGGTCTTGCTGGGCTGCTCGCGGCGGCGGCGTGCGGCGGCCTGAGATGGCCATGGCGGTGCCGCAGCTCTGCCCGCGCGCCGTCCTTTTCGGCCTGCTCGTCGCCGGCGCCTGCGAGGGCGCCGGCGATGTGTCGCCGATCCCCGCGGATCCCGGCCACGTGGCGCTGCGCCGCTTGTCGCGGGCCGGGTACGACAACACCGTGCGCGACCTGCTGGGCACTGCCCAGCAACCCGGTCGAACCTTCCCGGTCGAGGCACCGACCGCTGGGTTCGACGATCTCGCCGGTGCGAACGGCGTCTCCGAACTCGAGATGGCGCTGTACGAACGCACCGCGTGGTCGCTCGCCCAGGAGGTGGTTGCCCACGACGCGACCAACGACGCCCCCGCGCGCGTGATGGTCTGCGACCCGGCCCAGATCGGCGAGCCCGCGTGCATGCGAACGATCGCGCGAACGTTCGTGCCGCGGGCGTGGCGACGCCCGGTGGACGACGAGGAGCTCGCCCCGCTGATCGGCCTGCTGGAGGGCACCCAGGCTGCAGGCGGTCGCTTCGACGATGCCGTCGAAGCGATGGTCGCCACCACCTTGATGGCCCCTGACTTCATCTTTCGCGCCGAGCGTGCCGGCCCCGGGACGACGCGCCTGGCCGCCCACGAGCTCGCGACGCGGCTTTCGTACTTCGCGTGGAGTTCGATGCCCGACGCGCAGCTCACCACGGCCGCGGCCGCAGGCGCACTCGACGACGCGGCCGGCATCGAGGTCGAACTCGACCGCATGCTCGACGATCCGCGCGCGCGCGCCCTGGCGGACGACTTCGCCGGCCAGTGGCTGGGAATCCGCGCGCTCGACGACGTCTTCAAGGACCAGCACACGTTTCCCACCTGGGATCCGGCGCTTCGCGACGCACTGGCGGAGCAGATGCGGCGCGACTTCATGGCGCTCGTGGACGACGACGCCCCGCTGGAGGCACTGCTGCTCTCCACCCACACCAGCGTCGACGCGCGCATCGCCGCGCACTACGGCGTCGCCGACGGACCCAGCGAGGCTGACGGCGTCGTCATCCAGGATCTCGCGCGGGTCGGCCGGATGGGCTGGCTGACCCAGGCCGGATGGTTGGCCGCGCAGTCACACCCGTTCACCACCTCGCCGACCCGCCGTGGGCGCTGGGTGCTCGAGGCGTTGTGGTGCATGCAGCTGCCCGATCCGCCGCCCGACGTCGATGCAGCGCCGGTTCACGGGGACGGCACCAAGCGCGAGCTGCTCGCCGCGCAGCGCCACGATCCGTCGTGCGCGTCGTGCCACGCCTGGACCGATCCGATCGGCCTCGCGCTCGAACCGTGGGATGCCACCGGTCGCTGGCGCCTGACCGACGGCGGCGCGACGATCGAGACCGCGGGCGTGCTGCCCGACGGTCGCAGCTTCGCCGACGTCTACGGGCTCGCGCAGATGCTCGTCGACGATCCGGCGTTCGAGCGCTGCGTGGTGCGTCAGACCATGACGTGGGCGACCGGCAGGCCGATGACAAACGACGACAGCCCCTGGATCGAGGAGATCGTCGACGAGCTCGACGCGCGCGGCGGCGGTCTGCGGACGCTGCTGCTGCTGGTGGCGAGCAGCGAGCCGATGCGCTGGCAGGGACCGCCGCGGGGTGGCGTGTGAGCGCGCGGCGATGGTCGCGGCGCGGGGTTCTGGCGGGCGCTGGCGGCCTGCTCGCGTTGCCATGGTTCGAGAGCCGCGCCGGCATCGAGCCGGAGCCGGCGCGGTTCATCGGGTTCTACGTGCCCAACGGCATGCCCCTGGCGACGTGGCACGAAGACGGATCGCCGATCCTCGCGGCGCTCGATCCCGTCCGCGACCGCGTCAGCGTGATCACCGGGCTGAACAACGCGCCCGCGGCGATCGACGGCGCGGGTCACCATGCGGCGGGTACCGCCGGGTTCCTCACCGCGACCCGGGCGACTCGCTCGGACCACGCGCCCCGGCTCGGACCTTCGCTGGATCAACGCTATGCCGCGCACGTCGCCGGCGCGACCGCGTGGGCGTCGCTGCCGCTGGGGCTCGAGGGCGGCGGCGCATCGGGCAACTGCGACAACGGCTTCGCCTGCGCCTACTCGCGCAGCATCTCGTGGGCCGACGCGACCACGCCACTACCCAAGCTGGGCTCGGCACGCGTGGCGTTCGATCTGCTCTTCGGGGGCGGAGCGTCGAACGCCGCCGCCCGACGCACCGCTCGGCGCAGCGTGATCGACCCTGCGCTGGGCCGCGCCGATCGACTCCGGCGTGAGCTCTCCGCGTCGGACGTCGCGGTGCTCGACGACTACCTCGAGTCGCTGCGCGCGCTCGAGCGCCGCATCGACACGCCGGCGCCCGCCTGCGGGCTGTCGGAGGCCCCCGAGGGCGGCGACGACGTGCACGCGGCGATGGCCGCGATGATCGATCTCATCGTGCTCGCCGTGCGCTGCGACATGACCCGGGCCATCACCTTCATGCTCGGCAACTCTGCGAGCGACCGCGATTGCGCCTTCCTCGGTCTGCAGGGCACCCACCACGGCCTGTCGCACCACGCCGGTGACCCCGACAAACTCGCCGCGCTCGCGACCATCGGCGCATGGGAGGTCGGATGCTTCGCTGCCCTCGTCGCAGGGCTCGACAACGTCGCCCAGGGCGATGGCACGCTGCTCGATCACTGTGCGGTGCTGTTCGGAAGCGAACTGTCGGATCCGAACAGCCACCGACACGACGATCTCCCGATCCTGCTCGCGGGTGGGCTCGGCGGCGCGTTGCATCCCGGCGGCACCGTCGCGGTCGAACCCGACCGCCCCCTGGGCGATCTGCTGCTGACGCTCGCGCACGGTCTGGGGTTGCCCGACGAGTCGTTCGGCGACGACGGCACGCGCGTGATCGCGGAGCTGTGAGGCGCCCGGCCATGCCCGATCGTCGGAGGTGTCTCACCGCCCGCAGTGGATCGCCACCAGGCTCACGCCCTCGTCGTACACCTGGTGATCCGGAAACCGATCCCGCAGCATCTCTTCCATCCGCGCCGCCATCCGATAGCTCGCGCGCTCGTCCTGCCGGATGATCGTCATCGCGTTGCCGCCCTTGGTCCGCCGCAGCGCGAGGTCCAGGCCCCCACCGCCGGCATCCCACCACGTCGCGCGGGCCGTCGCCGTCGCCGGGATCTCGCCGCAGGACTCCCACGTCGTCGCCAGCGGGTCCTTCCGGAAACAGCACACGTTCACCACCGCGCCGGTGTCGTCCACCGAGCCCGCGATCTCGAGCTCGAACACGCTGTAGCGATCGAGCAGCTTCACCAGCACGCTGTGGCGGCGCAATGCATCGTCGCCCGTCGCGAGGTCGGTCGCGGCCGCCTGCGCCGCGGCCTTGACCTGGGCCAGCTCCTCGTCGGACTCCCGCGCGCGCTGCCGCAGCGCCTCGTGCTCCTCGAGCTCGCGCGCCGCGTCGTCGAGGCGCTGCGCCAGCGCCTCGTTCTCCTCGCGCTCGCGGCTCGCCGCGCGCGTGGTCTCGTCGAGGCGCTGCTCCTGGATCGTCGCGAAGACGAAGAGCACCACCATGAACACGTCGAGCAGCGGGAGCAGATCGAGGCGGTGCCGCGCGCGCCTCATGGCCGAGCGTCTCCGGTCGCCGGCGCCTCGGGTCCGACCTCGAGCCCCTCGAGCAGCGCCTCGCGCACGTGCAGCCGCGCGCGCTCGAGCAGCCCCTCGCAGGCGCCCGCCTCGGCCGACAGCGCCAGCGCGCCGACGAGCCCCCAGAACGTCGTGCCGAGCGCCATCGGCAATCCGGCGCGGAAGCTCTCGAGATCCGTCGGGTCGGAGCTGACCAGCGCGAACACGGTGCCGAGGATCCCGAGGTGCACCGAGTACTGGGCGAAGCGCTCGATCCACGCGGTCTTCGCCTCCAGCTCGATGAGCGTGCGCGCGGCCGGGGCGACGCTACCCCCGGACATCAGCCGCGCGATCTCCTCGAACGACAGGTCGACGACCGGCGCGGACTCGAGTCGCTTGCGGATCGGGTGATCGGCCGCGAGCTGGCGACCGACGGTGCGGAGCACCTTGAGCCCGCCGCGGAGCTCACCGAACTGCGCGCGGCCGCGCGAGTACCACGCCAGCGCGATGGCGTTCATCCCCAGGATGAGGACGAGCACCGCGATGCTCAGGGGATCGAAGAGCGCGTCGACCAGCATCGCGGGTCACTCCGCACGCACGACGACGTCGCGGAACCCCTGCTCGCCGAGGCAGCGCCGCAGCCCGTCGACGGCCGCGTGGGTGCCCAACGTGCCATCGACGACGACCTTGCGCGTCTTGGCCTCGCCGGCGAGCGCGGCACAGAGCTCCGGGCAGGGCTGCAGCGCGTCGCTGGCCCGGCGACAGCGCTCGCCGTCGACCGAGAGCGGGATGGTGTCGTCGGCGGCCGCCGGCGCGGCGACGGGCTTCGGGGCCGCGGGAGCATCCGTGGCGGGGGACGGCGAGCCGCCCGCGCCGAAGCCCGGCACGCAGTTGCCGAAGTAGAGGATCGCCAGCGCGACGATCGCCGCAAGCAGCCCGAGCCCGAACATCCGACCGCCGCCCCCGCTGCGCTGTTCCGTTCGTGCCACGTGGTTGGGACGATGGCCCAGCCGACGCCGCGCCGCAAGCATCGATCCGCTGCCGCTCGATCACGGCCGGGCACGCCCCCACGTGCGCGCCATGGCCCCGATCGTGCGCACGCGCTCGACGACGATGCTCACGCGTCGGGATCGACCCCGAGCGCCCGCAGGCGTTCGGCCAGCGCGTCGGCGCGCCGCGACTCCTCCTCCGCGCGCCGCGACTCCTCCTCCGCGCGCCGCGACTCCTCCTCCGCGCGCTGCACCGCGTCGTCGACCATCGCCGACAGCCGCCCGATGAGCTCGCGCGCGTCGGGCAGCGGCGCGTGCTCGATCTTTCCCGGGAGGCTCGCGACGATGCGCGCGCGCTCGACCGCGTCGAGTCGATCCCACACCGCCTGCGGGGGCGCACGCGGATCGAGCGGGTCGACCTCGTAGCGGGCGGGCTCCACGGATCCGACGATAGCAGATCGCCCGCCGACCCGACGGCCCTACCCCCAGCGCGGCGCCAGTGCGCCATCCACCTGCGCGTGCGCGTCGTGGTGCCCGTACACCGCGTACGCGAGCCACGTCGCGTCGCCCGCCGCGGCCGCGGCCCTGCGCGCCGCCGTACTCGCCGCAGACAACGTCAGCCCCTCGTGGAAGAACCCACGATAGAGCGCCTCTCCGAAGTCGAACGCAGGCTGATCGCCGACGGCCCACAGCGGGGCCACGAACGCCCCGGCGCCGCGGGCGAGGAACGCGGCCGCGAAGCCACCGATCGTACCGACGACCTGCCCGGCGCGCCCGACCTGGCAGGCGTTCAAGAACACGAAGGGGCGCGCATGGGCACCGGCGCCCAGCGGCAACGATCGCACCACCAGGGCCTTCGCGCGATCGGGGCTCCACAGCGCCGCGGTCACGCGACCGAGCATCAGGATCGCGGCGTCCTCGATGTCGTCGCCCTGGGCCTCGCCGTGCCCGGCGAAGTGCAGCAGATCGAAGTCGGCGTTGCCCGAGAGCATCGCGTACAGATCTGCCGCCGCATCGCCCACCGGCGTCGACTCGAAGCGCGCGACGAGGAAGTCGAGCTCGCGCTTCGTCGCCGGCAACTTCCACTCCGCGGCGGGGTAGTCCGGCACGATGTGGCGGGCCTTGCCAGGGCGCACGGCGATCGTCTCGGGCTGCACCTGCGTGTTGTGCAGCCACCGCACCAGCCCCTTGTCCGCGAGGAAGCACCGCGCGTCGGGGAGCATGCCGGTGTCGGGATCGCAGACGTGCACGAGCTCCCACGGCACGTGGGTCTCGGTCGACAGCAGGAGGATCGACTCGATCGCGTCGCGGTGCTGCCACAGCGCCCGCTGCACCTGCTGCGGTAGCAGCGATCGGAACAGCGTCGCGCCGTAGCTCTGCAGCTCGAGCAGGAACGCCGCGGTGTCGTTCGGCGTCCGCAGCCTGCGCTGCTCGATCTCCTCGTAGATGCCCTTCACGAAGCGCGGGACGTCGCTCTGGCGCTCGTTCGAATAGGACAGCCGCAGGTTCGCCGCGACCGACTCGAGCTCGAAGTGCAGCGCGAAGTCGGAGCCGACGGACACCTCGATGACCCGCAGCGTGTACGGGGCCTCGATCGTGATCGCCGTCGCGTCGTCGATGTCGGCGCGCGCGCGCGTGATCCCGCCGCTTGCGCTCTCTATCGCCGCGACGACCCGCCCCTCGACCGTGAGCTTCGCGAGCACGCTGCGGCCCTGCCGGACGTACACCCACAGCACCGCCGGGCCCTCGGCGAGCGCGCGGCCGCGGAAGAACAGCTCGCGCGGGGCCCCGGGCTCGGGGAACGGCACCTCCTCGAAGGCGGGGTTGTCGAGCTCGACGTTGCTGCGTGGCGAGACGCTGACGAGCAGCGGCGCGTCGGGGTTCCCGTCGACCGCGGCCGACGCCGCGGCAACGCCGACCGCCGCCGCCGAGATCGCCTCGCGCGAGAGGATGACGAGCAGCTCGAAGGGCTGCGTCGCGCCGACCTGCGCCGGCATCTCGGCGCGGCACTCGAGGCGCGCGCGGGGCGGGGCCGTCTCGTCGCCGCCGACCGTGTCGGGCTCGCCGGCAGCGGCCGCCGGCGCATCGACGTTTGCCGGCAACGCGCCGGGCGGCATCGCGGCCGGCGGCTTCGCCCGCCTCGGCTGACCGCGGGACCCCGTGTGTCGTGGCCGGGCCGAGCGCGACGGGATCTGGGCGTCGCCGCCGAGCCAGCGCAGGATCGCCGCAGCCGTCTCGTCGCGGGTGAAGTAGCTGACGTGGTGCACGGCCCCGGTGCGCCCGAAGTCGAGTGTGTCCTTCACGAACCCACCGACGTCCGGATCGATCGTCGCCATCGATTTCGTGTCGACGACGAGATCGTTCGCGACCCCGAGCAGCTGATCGGCGAGTCGATCCCCGAACCACGTCGCCAGCGCGCGCGGGAGCCCGCGCATGTCGTCGACCTCGAGCGCCGCCTCGAATTCCGCCTGCACCACGAAGTACATCGAGTCGCCCGGGCCGCGCTGACCGGGGTTGGTGCGGTTGAGCTCGACGAGCAGCGGCGATCCGGGCCGCATCGCGGCGAGCCCGGGCACCGTGTTCTCTTCGACCACGTTGACCGCGAGGGACTTCACCAGCGCGCCGACCGAACGGATCACGCCGTCGAGGATCGCCGCCACGGCCGGTCGACCGAGCGAGCCCGCCACCAGGCGCACCGCGTGTGCGCCGAGGTTGGTGTAGAAGTCGACGAACCGCTTCCAGTTCGCCGGCTCCGCGAGGTGCGTACCCGCGTTCGTGCACCCGACCATGACGAGCCGATCGAAGCGCGGCGTCCAGCCGGCCGACGGCGCGACCATCTCGACCAGCGCCCGCGCCACCAGCCCACCGCGGCTGTGCGCGACGATGTCGATGATCGGCGCCGCATCGCCGTAGCGCGCCGCCAGCCGGGCGAGCAGGTCCTGGGCGTTGACCACGGGATCGACGCTCAACGTCGCGTGGTCGTAGCCGAGGATCTCGTCGTAGCGCGTACGCGCCCACTCGAGGAACGCGCGCCCGGCCTCGCCGATCGTCAGCGCGTGGTAGGCCCCGAGCGTGCTCGAGAACGTGCCGTGGACGAACAGCAGCACGCGCGGCGCCGACACCACGGCATCGTGCGCCGCGGCGGTCGACCACTCGAGCGGATCGGGCGCGCGCATGTCGACGAGGCGCGTCTCGACCTTGCGCTCGAGGAAGCCGATCGCGACCGGCGTCAGCGCCCGCGCGGCGAAGCGAAGCACCCAGGCGCGCAGCGCCCCGCGGATCGAGTCGCCGAGGCCACGGACCGCCGAGGATCCCGCGGGCGCGGTCGACTCCGACGGCAGCGAGAAGACTAGCCTGCGCCCCGTCGTCGACGGGCCGTTGCGCAGCCGGTTCGCCGGCGTCGCCTCGGGCAGCACCCACTCGTAGACGTCGTCTCGCGCCAGCAACACGACCGCGGACTCGTCGACGCCGAGCGGCACCTCGAGCGTCGGCGGCACCATCACCGCGCCGCGCACCACCGCGTCGTTGGGAGACAGCGCGATCTCGTCGAGGACCTCGAAGTCCTGCTGCGCGATCGCGTCGGCGACGTCATCGGGCGCGCTCGCCAGCGCGACGTCGCCGCGGGGTAGGCGACCGCGACCGCGCACGGCGTCAGGGTCGGGGCTCGCACCGTCCGGATGCGCCCACTGGGTCTCGTCGAAGACGACTCGGATTCCGCTCGGTCGATCATCCTGCGCCATCGGTCACCTCGCCCCACTCGGGGTGGAACGATGGTCGCCTGTCCGGACGCGCCCGGCACCCGGCTGGGCCCGCGCACCGCTCGCGTGACGCGAACGCAGTACGCCGGGGCTGCATCGGCGTGGGGCTGTCCCTGGCGATCGAAGGATCGACGAGCCTTCCCTTCGGGCGGGCCGGCGAGGTGTGGGGCGGATGCGACAGCGACCGCGCTCCCGCGCCACACCCCGCCCGGGCTTGTCCATTGCACCCCGATGACACCCGCGTCGAGGCGGCCCGCTCGAGCCCTCTCGACGACGGTCGAGACCGAGCGTGACGCTCGCCTCGCTGGCCCGACGGACGCTGCGGACGCGTGCACGGCCCGATGCGGTCCCGCGGTAACGTTCACCGCGGCCGGTGCGTCGCCTACAGGGCGTGCCGGGGCCTGCCATCGAGCTTCGCGGCCTGCGCGCGAGCTTGCCGCTTTCGCGAAGGGCCTTGGCCGTCTACCATCACTGACGGAAGGTGGAGTCCATGACTGGTCCGATCCTGCTCGTCGAAGACGACGCCGACGACGAACGACTGACGCTGCGAGCGCTGTCGAGTTGCGGGCTCAACCACGAGGTCATGGTCGTCCGCGATGGCGGCGAGGCACTCGACTACCTGTTCGGCCTCGGCCGGTGGAAGGGTCGCGACGTCCGCCAGCAGCCGGTGCTCGTGCTGCTCGACCTCGCGCTGCCGACCGTCCACGGCTTCGAGGTCATGCGACAGATCCGGGCCGAGCCCGTGACTCGCACCGTGCCGGTGGTGATGCTCACCGCCAACGCCGAGCAGAGCGCCCTGCTCGAGAGCTACGGCGCGGGGGCGAACGGCTACGTGGTCAAGCCCGTCGACCTGCTGACCTACGCGCAAACGGTGCGCGAGGTGGGCAGCTACTGGCTCAAGGTCAACGAGACGGCGCGCGCCGTCTGACGCTCAGGCGAGCGCCGTGCCGCGCACGTAGGTCGCGGCCACGGGCGGCGCGTCGTGGCGGAACAACAGCGCATCGACGAGTCCGGCATCGTCGACCCGCGGCCGCTGCACCGCGATGATGTCGGCGTCGAAGCCCGGCGCGAGGCGACCGATGACGTCGCCGAGCCCGAGTGCCTGCGCGCCGCCGGTCGTCGCGAGCCAGAGCAACCGCTCGGCGTCGACGGGATCGCCGACGACCAGCGCGTTGTCGTAGGCGCTCGCCGCGATGCGCCGCACCGAGAAGCTCCGACCCGCGCCGATGTCCGTGCCGAGACCGACCCGGATCCCCCGACGCGCGGCGTGGCCGAGCGCCATGCGTCCGCTGCCGAGGAAGAAGTTGCTGTCGGGGCAGTGCGCCACCGAGGCATCGGCCGACGCCACGCGATCCCACTCGGACTCCGACAACCAGATGCAGTGCGCGAGGATCGTGCGCTCGCCGAGCAGCCCGTGCTCCTCGTACACCGCGAGGTAGTCGCGTGCGTCGGGGAACGCCGCCGCGGTGGCCGCGATCTCTCCGTGGTTCTCGGCGATGTGGGTCTGGATCCACAGCCCGTGTCGCGCCGCGAGATCGGCCGCGCCACGCATCAGCGGCGTCGTGCAGCTCAACGCAAACCGCGGCACGATCGACACGCGCAGGCGCCCGCGATCGCAGCCGTGCCAGCGCTCGACCAGGGCGGCGCAGGCGTCGAGCGCCGCGCTCGCCTCGAGCAACACGTCGTCGGGCGCGTTGCGATCCATCAGCGCGGGCCCGAGCGTCGCGCGGAGCCCACGGCGCTCGAGCTCGGCGAACAGCACGGCGCTGGCCACCGGGTGGCTCGAGCCGTAGATCGCGGCGCACGTCGTGCCCTGGGCGACGAGTGCGTCGCAGAACTCCCGGGCGACCTCGGTCGCATAGGCGACCTCGGCGAAGCGCGCCTCCTCGGGGAACACCGAGCGCTCGAGCCACTCGAGCAGCGGGCCCGAGGCGCTGCCGATCACGCGGGTCTGCGGGAAGTGCAGGTGCGTGTCGACGAGCCCGGGCAAGAGGACGCAGCCGGGGTGCGTCGTCGGGATCGGACAGTCGGCGGGCGCGGGTCCGATCGCCGTGATCATGCCGTGGGCGTCGATCTCGATGAGCGCATCGTCCCAGCGCTCGAGCGCCGCGGCGGCCGGGGACGGCGCGGCGGCGCGGGGCGACACCGCGGGGCCGCGGAGCGTGCGATGCGGGCTGGGCACGGCTTGCCCTTGTACAACACCCTCGCCCGACTATCATCCGTCCGTGCCGTGGGATCCGAGCCGGGCGAAGGACGTCGCGCTCCGCAGCGGGGCGATGCTCCTCTGCCTGTACACGCTGGCCCTGATCGCGCTCTGGGCCCTGCAGGAGCGGCTGCTCTTCCACCCCGAGGTGCTGCCCGCGGATCACGACTTCGACTTCGGCCCCGACGTCCACGAGGTCGCGATCGAGGTGCCCGGGGCGCGCCTGGTCGCCCTGCACCTGCGCAACCCCGATCCCGCGGGGGTCGTGTTCTACCTGCACGGCAACGGCGGCAGCCTCGAGGGTTGGTTCTCCGGCGTCGAGGTCTACCGGCGCATGAACTTCGACCTGTTCATGCTCGACTACCGTGGGTACGGCAAGAGCACCGGGTCGATCAAGAACGAGGCCCAGCTCCGCGCCGACGTGCGCGCAGCCTGGGACACCATCGCGCCGCAGTACGCCGGACGTCGCCGCGTCGTCGTCGGTCGATCGCTGGGCACGGCGTTGGCCGCGGGCCTCGCCGCCGACGTGGCGCCGGATCAGACGGTCCTCGTCTCGCCGTACCAGAGCATGCTCGCGATGGCCGACCTGCAGTTCCCGTGGGTGCCGCACATCCTGCTGCGCTACCCCCTGCGCACGCAGGACGACGCGGCGCGCGTCGACGGTCCGCTGATGATCCTCCACGGCGAGCGCGATGGGTTGATCCCGATCAACCAGGCCGAAGCGATCGCCGCGGGACGCCCGGGCACCGAGTTCGTGCGCGTGCCCGAGGCCGGTCACGACGACATCCACGAGTTCCCCGCGTACCAAGAGGCGTTCGTGCGCGCGGTGACCGGCGCGGTGCCGTAGCGCCCGGGACTAACAGGGCCCGTTCACGCAGCAGTCACCGAGCTCGACGCACACCTGGTCGCAGTAGCAGTTGCCGCCCGAGCTGCCGCACTGGCAGGTCGAGCAGCTGTTCGGGTCGTCGGGGCAATCGCCCGGGCACGAGCACGAGTCCTCGCCCGGATCGCACGAGAGGTTGCCGCAGAAGTAGTCGATGCACGCGCCGGTGTTGAACGTGCACGTCGCCGAGCACGACAGCGAGCCGGCGTCGAAGCCCTGGGTCGTGCAGGTCTGCCCGGCCACGTCCGCCCCGTCGCAGGACTCGCCCGGATCGATCGCCCCGTCGCCGCAGGCGTAGCACCCGGCCTCGTCGAAGGCGCACGCCGCCGTGCACAGCAGATCGCCGCCGCCGTAGCCGAGGCCGGCGCAGGTCTGGTCGGCGAGCTGGCCCGGGGTGCACGGCGCACCGCCCATGCCGCAGTCGCAGGTCTCGCCGTCCTGCAGCACGCCGTCGCCGCACACCGCGTCCACGCAGGCCGACGTGTCGAGGGTGCACGCGGCCGTGCACGCGAGCGTGCCGCCGACGAAGCCGGCGCTGACGCAGTCGTTGTCCCCGAGCTCCGCGCCGTCGCACTGCTCGGCGCCGTCGATGGCTCCGTTGCCGCAGTCCTCGCCGCCGACGTCCGCGCTCGCGGACGACTCGCCCTCGGCGGTCGCGTTCGTCGTCATCGTCGCGCTCGACGGGCCGGTGTCCCCGGTGCCCGAGCCGGTCGACCCGGTGTCGCCGTCGGTCGGATCGGCGGTCGTCATCGCGTTGGTCGACGCCGCGCTGCCGACCCCGAACGTTCCGGCCGTGCTGTCGGGCAGGCCTCCCTTGGCGCACCCGAGCACGAGCAACGGGAGCAACAGCAACGCGCGCGGACCCATCACCGCCAGCGTATCACCGCCCGAACCCGCTTTCGGGGGGCCCGCGCGAAAGCCCCCCAGAACCGCCGAGCGACCGCCTCAGGCCACCGTGATGCCAGGATCCAGGTACACGTCCTGGATCAGGTTCAGCAGCTCGATGCCCTCGGCCATCGGCCGCTGGAACGCCTTGCGACCGGAGATGAGGCCCGTGCCGCCGGCGCGCTTGTTGATCACCGCGGTGCGGACAGCCTCGGCGCGATCGTTGCTGCCCGACGCGCCGCCCGAGTTGATGAGGCCGATGCGGCCCATGTAGCCGTTGGCGACCTGGTAGCGCGTGAGGTCGATCGGGTGATCGGTGGTGAGCTCGCTGTAGATGCGCTTGTCGAGCTTGCCGTACGAGGACTCGCCCGAGTTGAGCGCCGTGAAGCCGCCGTTGTTCTCCGGGAGCTTCTGCTTGACGATGTCGGCCCCGAGCGTGACGCCGAGGTGGTTGGCCTGACCGGTGAGGTCGGCGCTGACGTGGTAGTCCTTGTCCTTCTTGAAGGCGTTGTTGCGCAGGTAGCACCACAGCACGGTCGCCATGCCGAGCTCGTGGGCGTGCTGGAACGCCTGGGCGACCTCGACGATCTGCCGGCCGCTCTCGTTCGAGCCGAAGTAGATCGTCGCGCCGACCGCCGCCGCGCCCATGTCGTGGGCCTGCGAGATCGTGCCGAACATGATCTGATCGAACTTGTTCGGGTACGTCATCAACTCGTTGTGGTTGATCTTCACCAGGAACGGGATCTTGTGCGCGTACTTGCGGGCGACCATGCCGAGCACGCCGAAGGTCGACGCGACCGCGTTGCAACCGCCCTCGATCGCGAGCTTCACGATGTTCTCGGGGTCGAAGTACGCCGGGTTCTTGGCGAACGACGCGCCCGCCGAGTGCTCGATGCCCTGGTCGACCGGGAGGATCGACATGTAGCCGGTGTTGGCCAGGCGCCCGGTGCCGTACAGCCGCTGCAGGCTCGAGATCGTGCGGTTGTTGCGATCCGACGCGGCGAAGATCCGATCCACGAAGTCAGGACCCGGAAGGTGCAGCTGCTCCTTCGCGATGGTCTTGCACGTGTGCTCGAGCAGGGTACCGGCGTCCGCACCGAGGAGATCGACGAGTTGCTTGTTCATGGCGACCGGCCGAGCGTACGGCGGCGGCCACCCCCGATCAACCGCGGGCGGCATGCGCCGCGGCCAGGCGGGCCGCATGTTCGTCGTGCACGCGGGCCGAGGCCGCCTCGACGTCGCCGCGCGTGGATTCGCGACGTGCGTGGAGTCTCGTGGCGAGCGCTGCGTCGGACAGCGCGAGGATCTGCGCGGCCAGCAGCGCCGCGTTCACGGCCTGGCCGATCGCCACCGTCGCCACGGGCACGCCCTTGGGCATCTGCACGATCGACAGCAGCGCATCGAGCCCGCTCATCGCCGTGTTCGCGATCGGCACGCCGATGACCGGCAACTGGGTGGTCGCCGCGAGCATGCCCGGCAGGTGTGCGGCGCCGCCCGCCGCGGCGATGAGCACCTTGTGCCCGCGGGCCTGGGCGTGGGTGCCGAACTCGATCATGCGGTGCGGCGTGCGGTGGGCCGACAGCACGTGCACCTCGTACGGGATCTGCAGCTCGAGCAGCGTCGCCGCGCACGCGTCCATCACCGTCATGTCGCTGTCGCTGCCCACGCAGATCACCACGGAGCTGGTCGTCGTCTCGCTCATGCGCGCAGGTTCTCCATCGCGCGGCGGCTCCGCGCCAAGACGTCGTCGAAATCGCGGCCCCATGCGGTCACGTGGCCGAGCTTGCGGCCCGGTCGGAGCTCGCGTTTGCCATACAGGTGCACCGCGACCCGCGGCTCGTGCAGGGCCGCGGCGAGGTCGAGCCCGGAGGCGTCGCCCGAGCGTGAGCCGAGGACATTGGCCATCGCGACCGCGGGGCTGCACATGTCCGTGTCGCCGAGCGGCCAGCCGAGCACGGCGCGGATGTGGTTCTCGAACTGGCTGGTGTGCGCGCCCTCGATGGTCCAGTGCCCCGTGTTGTGCACGCGCGGCGCGAGCTCGTTGACGAGCAGGGCGCCGTCGGCCGTCTCGAACATCTCGACCGCGAACACGCCGATGCCACCGAAGGCCTCGACCGCGGCGCACGCGATCTCGCGGGCGTGCGCGGCGACGCCGGGGTCGACGCGGGCCGGCGCGACCACGAACTCGCAGCGACCGTTGGCGTTGATCGACTCGCACACGTCGTAGCAGCGCATGTGCCCGTCGGGCCCGCGCACGACCAGCACCGACAGCTCGCGCACGAACGGCACCCACGCCTCGACCAGCGCCGCGCCGCGACCGAAGCGCTCCCACGCGGCGACCGCCTCGTCGACGGTGCTGGGCAGCGCGACGCCGTAGCCGTCGTAGCCGCCGCGGCGGCGCTTGATCACCACGCGGTCGTTCGCGTCGCGCAGCAGCGCCCGCAGCTCGGCCTCGTCCTCGCACACCCCGTGGATCGGCTGCGGCAAGCCGAGGGTCGCGAGCCGGGCGCGCTGCACGGCCTTGTCGGCGATGCTGCGCATGCACGCGATCGACGGGCGGATCTCGATCGCGCCGCCGATGTGCTGCTCGAGCGCGTCGAGCGGGGCCCACTCGTGCTCGAAGGTCAGGACCTCGGCGCCGCGCACGAGGCTCTGCAGGCTCGCGGCCGCGTCCTCGGGGCCGACGACGACCTCGCCGATCGACGCGGCGGGATCATCGGCGCGACCGGCGAGACAGCGCACGGGCACGCCCATCTGCACCGCGCTGCTCGCGAGCATGCGCGCGAGCTGCCCGGCGCCGACGATCGCGACGCCGCGCGCAACGGGGGGCGTCGTGGGGCCGAGGCCGGACATCGAGGGTGGCAAGAGTGGGCCAAACCCCCGGTGCCGTCCACTGCCGGGAGCCGCGCCGCGGTCGGGGCACGTCGGGCCGCCTTGCGGTCCGACCTGTGGGTTTGACGGCGAAAGCCGGCCCACGGCACCCTCCGCCCTCGCGGCTCGCCCGCCGCGGACACCTCGAGCTCGCATGCCCCACCACACCCCCAGGGTCGGCATCGACTTCGGCACCTCGAGCTCCGCGATCGCGCGGCTCGACGCCGAGGGCGGCGTCGCGTTCGCGCAGCTCCCGACGCTCGGCGTGCCCGGTCCGAGCTGGCGCACGCTTCTGTTCTTCGATCCCGACGAGCAACAGGTCACGCTGCCGATCCAGTACAGCGCCGGCGGCGAGGCGATCGCCGCGTACCTCGAGACGATGGGCGAGGGGCGGCTGGTGCAGTCGTTCAAGACCCACCTGACGACCGAGTCCCTGGGGCGCACGCAGATCGCCCACCACGCGATCGGGCTCGACGACATGATCGCGCTGTTCCTGCTGCGGCTGCGCAAGCGGGCCGAGGCGTTCTTCGGCCACCCGATCGAGGCGGCGACGATCGGCCGGCCGGTGCGCTTCGCCGGCAGCCGCGGGCCCGAGGACGACGAGGCCGCCGCGACGCGGCTGCTCGCGGCCGCGAAGCTGGCGGGGTTCACCGACGCCGCGCTCGAGCTCGAGCCGGTCGCCGCGGCGCACCACTACGAGCGCACGCTGACCAAGCCCGAGCTCGCCCTGGTCGCCGACTTCGGCGCGGGTACGACCGACTTCTGCCTCATGCGCGTCGGCCCCGGATCGGGCGGCGCGCGGCGCCACGAGATCGTCGGCACCGGCGGTGTCGGGGCGGCGGGCGACGACCTCGACGCCGCGCTCATCGAGCACCTGGTGTGCCCCGCGCTGGGCAAGGGCGACACCTACGTCGAGATGGGCTACGAGCACCCGATCCCGGGCTCCTACTTCTACAAGCTGGCGCGGTGGCACCACCTGTCGTTCCTGTCGGGCAGCCGCGTGCGCACCGAACTCGAGCGGTTGCATCGCTTCGCGCGGCACCCCGAACGCATCGCGGCGCTCATGCACATCATCGCCGCCAACCAGGCCTTCCACCTGCACAAGTCGGTGGAGCGAGTGAAGATCGATCTGTCGCGCGCCGACGCGGCGACCTTCCACTACGCCGATGGCCCGGTCGACATCCGGGCGGACGTCCGCCGCGCCGACTTCGAGGGCTGGATCGCCCCGGTGACCGAGTCGATCGGCGCCTGCCTCGACGACACGCTGGCGCGCGCCGGCGTGACGCCGAAGAAGGTCGACTGCGTGTTCATGACCGGCGGCACCGCGTTCGTGCCGGTGGTCCGCCGGATGTTCGAGCAGCGCTTCGGCGCCGCCAAACTCCGCAGCGGCGACGAGCTGATGTCGATCGCGTCGGGCCTGGCGATGCGCGCCGCTCAGCCGCCGAGGTAGGGCGCGAGCTGGGCGACGAGCTGGCCGTAGACACCGCCGAGATCGGGATCGCAGATCGAGAACACCTGCGGGCCGACGAGGTTGTCGTAGGCGAAGGACTCGATGACGGCGAGCTGGCGTACGGGTGGCGTGGCGCTGCAGGCTTCACCCTCGCAGCCGGGACCGATGCCGAAGTCGATCTGCCGCGTCGGGTCGACCGCGTCGGCGAACACGAGCGGGTTGGCCGGGTAGCCGGCGGGCACGCCCATCACTCCGTAGAGGAAGACCGACGCGTCGGAGACGGCGCGCTTCTGGGCGAGGACCGCGGTGAGCTGATCGACGTAGGTCTGCGGCGGGACGAGCACGGCCTCGCCATCGAGCACGTCGACGTCGCCGTCGACGGACAAGTTGGCCGCGCGGCAGCTCTCGTACGGGGAGCCCTCGCCCTCGCAGACGACGCCGGCGTTCCAGCACACTCCGCTCGTGGGCGCGCTCGCGTCGGGATCGGTCCAGAACTCCTGATTCCCGCCCATGTCGGGCGGGAGGAAGATCGACTGATAGTCCGAGTCGTTCGAGCAATCGGTCTCGTCGGTGACGAGGATGATCGCGAGGTGGGCATCGGCGCGGAGGAAGCCGAAGTTCGGATCGCCGGGGATCTGGCTGCGCTCGATCGCGCGGGACACCGCCTCGAGCGGTTGCTCGAACCCGCATCCAGCGACGCCCTGGGGCAGCATGCAGCGCAGCGCGTCACCGACCCCGACGCCGTCGAGGTTGGTGACCCCGTTGCCGCCCTCGATCCAGGGTCGTTCGCGCGGGAGGAGCTCGCCGGCCACCAGCGTCGGCGTGATCGGCAGGGCCTGGAGATCGCAGATGTCCGTGCACGCGACGTCGGTGACGTCGGCGGGCGGGTTGCCGTTGAACACGAACTGTCCGGTGCGACCGAGGCAGCTGCTCGCCACCAGTCCCCCGTCCTCCGGGCTCGTCGAGCCGCACCACGGGTTGCTGACCACGTCCGTCGTCGTGACCCCGATCCGATAGCTGATCCCCTCGATGCCCTCCAACCCACCGACCAGCCCGTCGATGCTCGCCGCGAGCGAGGCCTGCTCCTCGCCCATCGAGCCCGAGTTGTCCATCACGAACAGGATGTCGATCTTCGCCGGACCCGCGGGCGCGGGGCCGGTGTCGACGCCGGTCTCGTCGCCGGCGGTGGGGTCGGAGGTCGCTCCGGGCCCGTCGGTGGTGCCGTCGTCGGTGCCGGTACCGGTGCCCGTGTCGTTGCCGCCCAGGGGCGCCGGCATGATGCAGGCGGAGGTCGCGAGGAGGGACACCAGCGCGTGCGAACGCGCGACGAGGGGACGATGCATGGACGTGCTCCTTGGGATCCGCCGGAAGGGCGGCGGGTCGGTCGCGCGAACGCGACGGGTTGTCGAGCGAACGGGGTGTGGAACCAGGGGTGGTCAGCGACCGGCGGGCGAGCACGCGTCGCGCACCTTGGGTGCGTGGGGTGAGCTCGGCCAACGGCGGAGGAACTCGGCGCGCAGGGACGTCGCGTCACGACCGGCGCGGCACAGCGCGAAGATCCGCACCGCCTCGCGATCCTCGCCCATGACGCCAGCGGGGAAGCGACGGCGATGCGTCGCGAGGATCTCGAGCGCACGATCGGCGTCGCCGTTCGACAGCGCCTGCACCGCGGCGGAGATGAGTGGCGCCTCGACGTCGACACCGCCGGCCGGCGCGCTGCGGCGCGTGGGTGCGGCCTTCGGCGGATCGACGACGCGCTCGGGCGCGACGGCAACGGCTGCGACCGCAACGGGCGCGACCGCAGCGGGCGCGACGGCGACGGGCGTGGGCGACACCGCCGGAACCACCACGGGGAGCTCGGCCGGCGCGACGCTCGGCGACGCGGCACTCGGCGACGCGACGCTCGGCGACGCGACGCTCGGCGACGCGACGCTCGGCGACGCCCACGCGACCGCGGTCACGGCCGGTGGATCGGCGCGCCCGGGTCCGACCGCGGCGATCCCCACGCCCACCGTCACGGTCACCGCGGCGGAGGCGATCGCCTTGCCGAACCAGCCCCAGCTCGCCGCGGTGGCGGCGACCGACTTGCCGGCGGCTGCGGACTCGACGAGCCCCGGCGGCAGGTCGATCTGCGGCGCGACGACGACCGCCCCGAGCTGCCCGCGCAACCGTGACCAGCCCTGCGCGGCGATCTCGGCCGAGGGTGTCGGCGGGGCCTGCCGAGCGCCGGCGATCAACGCATCGAGATCGTGTGGTGACTGCGTCATCGCCCTGTCCCCTTCGCTCGACCCTCGCCGAGCCGCGCGACGTGCCGCGCGAGCTCCTCCCGCGCCAGCCTCAGGCGCGAGTACACCGTGGGCAGCTTGGTGCCCGTCGCCATCGCGATCTCGGGCGCGGTCATGCCTTCGAGCTCGGCCATGATGAACACGGCGCGCCGGTCGTCGTCGAGGTGCTCGAGCAATTCGTGGAGGATCCGCGCCGCGTCGGCGCCGTCGTGCGGCGCGTGCGAGCCGTGGCTGACATCGCGCAGGCGATCGCGCCCCCGTTGCTCGCGGGCGAAGTCACGGCGCACGCCCTGGGCCACCCGCATCGCGATCGCGAACAACCACGTCCGCATGCTCGCGCGCCCCTCGTACTCGTCGAGGCGCCTCGCCACGACCATGAACACGTCGTGCGCCGCGTCGGGCAACCGCGCGTCGTGGACCCCGAGCCGCGCCAACGAGCGCCACACGAAGGCGTGGTGCTCGGCGTAGATCTGGCCGAGCCGACGCTCGTCCACCGCGACGGCCGCGGACCCGGCCCCCGGGCGCCCGACGTCCCCCGCCCGCGCGGCCGAGGGGCGCGGGGCGACGCCCGCCGGTGGCGGGGCAGCGAGGGCATCGGGGCTCACGGGCATGGGTTCCGCGACGGCCGCGATTCCATCACGGAAATCGTACCTCGACACCCGCGACCAGCGCGCCGGTGACGGGGCTGACCCGATGGACGATGCCCTGCCCCGCGACGCGGTACTCGCGGCGCTGCAGCGGGACCACGAGGTCGCCCTCGGCGAACAGGGCCAGGCGGGGCCCGAGCACGACCATCGCCCGCGCCGCGGCGAGCAGGCCGAGCCACGCGTCAGTGCGGCGCGCGTCGGCGAGGAGACCGGCCGACCGCGCGAGGGCCTGGCCGACCTCGACGCCACCGCAGGGCGCGAACTCGAAGCGGCGGCCGCCGCGGACGACACCGCAGCCGCGGGCATCGACGCTCCAGCGCACCACCGTGATCCGCCCGGGATCGAGCGGTTGCGCCGGCGCCCCCGTGAACACGCCGCCGAGCTCGACCCGCCAGGCGCGACCGATCAGCGCGCCGTGGAGGCGCCCGAGGCCGCCTTGGCGCGGCAGCTCGCCGAAGCTCGGACCGGCCGCGAGCCCGATCGCACCGCGCAGGATCCACGGCGCCCGGGGCTCCGCGACCGGAGGCGGCGCTGCGACGCCGCGGCGCGCCTCGGGGGCCGGTGCCGGGGTGGGCAGCGCAGGGGTGGGCTCCGGCTCTGGCTCTGGCTCCGGCGTGGGCTCCGGCTCCGGCGTGGGCTCGACCGGCGGAGCGAACATCACCGCGGGATCGATCGCGATCGCGATCACGAGGCCGGCCGCATCGACGGCCCGCGCACAGTCGGTAGCGTCACCGAGCTCGCGCTGCGTACTGCCATCCGCTCGCTCGAACGTGATCGTGGTGCGCCACAACCCATCGGCCTGCGGCGCGGCCGTCAGCGCGACGCGCAGGCCGGCACCGAGCTCGCCGTCGACCGCACGTCCGAGGTGCCGTGCGATCGTCGATTGGACGGCGGCGAGATCGGGACAACCCGCGGGTGCGGACCACTGCAGCTCGAACGGCGCGGGGCCGTTCGGCGACGCCGCGGGCTCGGCCCACGCCAGCGCCGGCGCCAACAGCCACGCACCGACGATGCCCTGCACTCCCCGCGACACGCTCTTGGTCGGCCTCGTCGCGGGAGCGTAGCAGGTCGACGATCACGCCGCGCGACGGCGACGGATCGCACCGATCACCAGCACGCCGAGCGCGAGGGCGCCGAAGTCGGGGTCCTCCGCGCTGGTGCAGCCGCAGCCGCTGTCGCCGTCGTCAGCCGCGTCGCCATCCGTGACGCCCGAGGTGCCGCCGCCCGGGGTGTCGGTGGTGTCGGTGCCCGGATCCGCGGTGGTGTTGCCCGCGGTCGCCGAGGCGGAGGCGCTCGGATCGACGCCGTCGTCGGTGGTCTCGCCGCCACCTTCGCTACTGCCCGAACCGCCCGACTCGCCGCCCCCGGTGGTGTCGTTGCCACCCTCGGTGCCGGCGCCGACCGGCGTGATCGTGATGTCGGCGCATTGATAGTAGAGCTCGTTGCCGCCCGCGGGGCCCCACGGCATCTTGTCGGTCATGATCTGCAGCAGCTGCAGCGTGCACTTCTCGCAGGTCACGCCCGCCGGCAGCGTGATCTCGACGCTGTGATCCGCGACGCCGTCGGGATCCTCGATGTCGTCGAGGATCACGTTGGGCGCGGAATAGAAATCGTCGTAGTCCGTGGGATCGATGAGGGCCTGGTCGCCCTCGGTCGACAGCGCGATGCGAAAGTGCCCCGGGTGGCCGATGTACTCGTTCCACTGCACCGTGATCGTCGCGCCCTCCTCGTACGTCCGCGTCGATTCCCCCTCGGGGTTGTCGGGGTGACCGCAGGGGTAGTCCTTGATGTACGTCTGCGAGTCGTAGCGCGCGGGCGGATCGGTGAGCGCGACGTGGGCGGCGGCCGGGGTGGCGACGGCGAGGCCGACGGCGGAGGCGAGCAGGATCGACGGGGTCAGACGCATGGTGTGGGATCTTCGGACGGGGCAGCGGCGATGGACGAGCAGCGTGCGGCAGCATAGCCGCGATCGGGCTGCGGCTCCATGGACGACGCGCGGGACGACGCGACGCGACCAAAGCGTACGCGCGGTCATGCTACGGTCGATGACGTGATGCCGCGGCGCTTCGTCCCCCTCGCCTCGCTCGCCGTGGTCGCGGTCGCCTGCGCGTCGAAGCCGACACCGTCGGTCGGGCCGATCGCACCGACCCGCGCGGTCACGCCCGTCCCGAGCGCGACGGATGGCCCGACGATCTCCCCCTCGCCCGCGCGCGCCGATGCCGAGGGTGGCGCGACTGCCCCGGGCACGTGCGGCGCTGGGAGCGTGGACGCGCTCGCGATGATGCCGGCGAGCGCGACGGTGGTGATGGGCGTCGACGTGCCCGCCCTCGTCCATGCGCCGTACTACGCGGCGCACCGTCGCGAGCTCGAGGTCGGCGAGTTCAAGCGCATCCTCGAACTCGGCGCGGCGTGCGATCTCGGGATCTCCAGCTGGCGCGCGCTGACACTCGGGTTCGACGGCGCCCGCAATGCGACGACGATCGTCGTCCAGGCCGATGGCCTCGGCGATCGACGACGCCTCGAGTGCGTGCGCGATCGGGCCGCGACGGAGATCGGCGCCGCCGCTGCGTTCACGATCGCGGACGTCGACGGCCGCGTCCAGCTGACCTTCGATCGCGCGACAGCCTGGGTGGTCGATCCCTGCACCCTCGTGATCAGTGACGCGAACGCGGCCGAGGCGACGCGCACGCGGCTCGGTGGGAACGCCCCCGCGGCGCGCGGCGGTCCGGTCATGCAGGCGATCGGGCGCGTCGGGACGCGTCGACCGTTCTGGCTCGCCGCCGCCCCCGTGGACTCGCTCGGCCCGAGCGTCGCGAACGCGCGCGACCTCGCGATCGGCCTCGACGTCGATCGGGGCTTCCGCATCGACGCCTCGCTCGCGTTCCCCGACGCGACGAGCGCCCGCACCGCCAGCACCAGCGTCGAGGCGGACGCCGACTCGATGCGCTCGATGATGATGGCCTTCGGGCTCCCCGAGGCCGTCGGCCAGTCGATCGCGGTGACCACGGCGGGGACGCTCGTGTCGATCCGCGCCCACGGCGACGAGGCCGCGCTCGACGGCCTGCGCCAGCGCCTCACGGTGTTGTTCGCGCAGATGAACTGAGTCGCGGAGGAACGCGAAGCGTTCACCCAGAGGAGCGCGAAGCGTTCACCCAGAGGAGCGCGAAGCGTTCACCCAGAGGAACGCGAAGCGTTCACCCGCAACCACGGTCGCGGGCGTGCGTCTCCCGGGTGCGCGATGCGAATTCCCCCCCGTGTCCTCTGTGCCCTCTCGATTGCCCTGTCGATCCCCGCGGCCGCGTGCGACCGACCGGCCCCCACGCCGTCGCCCACCCCGGCGCCGCCGGCCCCGGCCAAACCGGAGGCCGCGCCCGAGGGCAAAGCCGCGGTCGACGCGAAGACCGATGCGAAGTCCGACGCGAAGGCCGACGCCAAGGCCGACGCGAAGGCCGACGCCGCCGACGCCAAACCCGCCGAGGCCACCGCCGAGGCGACGCCGCCGAACGACATCGCCCTGTTCGCGGTGCGTGACAAGGGTCTGGTCGCCCTGGGCAACACCGGCTTCTCCACGGTGAAGGGGACCGAGGGCCGCTGGATCGAGGCGATGTCGCGCGGTCGAGACGGCAAGCTCCGCGTGCTCGCCTCGGGCGAGGTGTCGCAGATCGTCGCGCGCGGCGATGCCCTCGAGCTCGTACCCGACTTCACCAACGCCGAGCGCATCTCGAAGTTCGACGTCGACAGCCGTGGCGTGCCATGGACCCTCGGCTTCGACGGCGTCTCGCACCGCGACGGCGAGACCTGGACCACCGATCCCAAGGCGGGCTTCGGTAAGGGCGACGTGCTGCTCATGGGCATCGCGGTCGACAAGGCCGACACCGCTTGGGTCGCGACCGGTGACAGCATCTACGTGCACAAGCCCGAGGGCTGGGCGGTCGCGTTGCCCAAGGGCCAGCGTTTCATCTCGGAGCTCGCGCGCGGACCCGACGGCGCGGTCTATGCCAGCGAGATGGGCGCGCTGTACCGCACGACCGACGCCGGCACGGTCGAGAAGGTGAAGGTGCAGCGCACCGCGTACGGATCCCTCGGCAAGCTCGGCTTCTCCGACGGGAGCGTGGGCGTGATCCAGAACGACCTCGAGGGCATCGCGGTGTTCCTGCCCGCCGACGCCGCGCACAAGTACAAGTCGCCGGGCGACTTCAAGCTCGGCATGTTGTCTGCGATCGGCGCCGATGATCAGCGCCGCGTGTGGGTCGCGGGCGAGGGCGGCGTGGCGATCCTCGGGCCCGGGGCCGCGCGGGTGACGTGGCGCTCGGGATCGATGGAGCCGATCGCCGGGCAGATCAGCCTCGTCACCGTGCTCGGCGCGGGACCGAAGCTGCCCGAGGCCGGCGAGGTCAAGCGTGGCAGCCTCACGGGTCGCATCGTCGCGGGCGACAAGGGCGTCGCGGGCCTCGCGATCGAGCTGTGCGAGTCGCCGTCCTCCTACTACAGCAAGACGCCGTGCACCGGCGAGCCCACGCACTTGAAGGGCACCACCGACGCCGACGGTCGGTTCTCGTTCCAGGACGTGCCGCTCGGGGCCTATGGCGTCGGCGTGAAGGTCGGCAAGAAGTGGCAGGTCACCCTCGGCTCGGCGATGGGCTCGAGGATGAAGCCCGGCGAGACCGTCGACATCGGCGAGATCGAGCTCGCGGCGAAGTAGAGCCACGATGTCGCGACGAGCGCCGATCCCCGTGAGCGCGTGGGCACCTGGACTCGCCGCGCGCGGGGAGCATGGGTGGAGAACACCGTTCGCCGACGATCTCCGCGGATCTCGAGCCCCCCGTGGCCCGGAGACATCGCCGCGATCTTGGTGCCTGCGCGCCCCCGCTGGTAGGCTCGCTGCCATGGTGTTGGCGCAAAGGATGTTGCTCGCCCGTGGCCCGTCGTCCGCGAGGCTCGCGGTGCTCGCGATGCTCGCGATGACCGGCTGTCCCGGTGACGTCGTCGAGTCGCTCACCGAGGGTGGGACCGGGACCGGTGAGTCCTCCACCAGCGCTGCGAGCGTGGGCGAGTCGAGCACCGCGGCGATGACGGCCGAGGGCTCGTCGTCGCTCGATCCCGATTCGTCCTCGGGTTCGACGCCGTCGACGTCCGGCGACACGACGTCCGGCGACACGACGTCCGGCGACACGACGTCCGGCGACACGACGTCCGGCGACACGACGTCGAGCGAGGCCACCTCCACCGGCGATGCCTCCACCGGCGACGGCTCGAGTTCGTCGAGCACCGATTCCACGACGTCCTCCGGCACCGGCAGCTCCGAGGGCGGCACGACCGGAGATCCGAGCGAGTGTGGCAACGGAGCCGTCGAGCCCGGCGAGACGTGCGACGACGGCAACGCGGGCGACGGCGATGGTTGCGACGCCGATTGCACCGACAGCGTCGTGACGGCCGTGGCGGTGGGAGGCCAACACAGCTGCGTGCTGCTCGACACCGGTCGGGTGCGTTGCTGGGGCCTCGGCAGCTCCGGTCAGCTCGGGCAGGGCACCACCGCGTCGATCGAGGCGTCGTTGTTCCCGTGGAATCGCACGTGGTCGTGGAAGAACTTCGTGGCCGACGAACTCGCGCGGCTGCTCAGCGGCGGTGAGTTCTCGCGCACGCACCTGGTTCGGAGCCTCGCGCGCTACCCCGAGCGGGTGCCGCCGCGGTTCCGGCGGAGCGCGAGAGCACTCAGCGCATCGCAATCCTCGATCGACCCGCCGTGAAGTGAGGCGACCCTGCCGGCCGCGCGGACCCCGGGCGCAACCATTGCTCCGTGCGGCACCACCCGACTCATGCGATCGTGGGCCATGCAGCACGCCGCGCTCGAGGCCCGTGCCACCTCCGCCGCCGACGCGGTGGCCCACATCCGCAGCGGCATGCGGATCTTCGTGCACGGCGCCGCGGCGACGCCCCTGCCCCTGCTCGAGGCGCTCTGCCAGCGCACCGATCTCGAGGGCGTGTCGCTGTACCACCTCCACACCGAGGGTCCGGCGAGCTTCGCCGAGGCGACCCAGGCCGGACGCCTGCGCTCGGTGTCGCTGTTCACGGGGCCGGCGCTCCGCAGCGCCGTAGCCGAGGGCCGCGCCGACTTCGTGCCGGTGTTCCTCTCGGAGATCCCACGGCTGTTCCGCAGCCGGCGGATCCCCCTCGACGTCGCGATGGTCCAGCTGTCGCCGCCCGATCGCCACGGGCTGTGCACGCTGGGCCCGTCCGTGGACACCGCGCGTGCGGCGGTCGACGCCGCGACGATCGTGATCGCGGAGGTCAACGATCGCCTACCCCGCACCCACGGCAACACCGTGGTGCCGATCGAGCGGGTGACCGCGTTCGTGCACACGTCACGGCCGCTGCCCGCCCACGTCCCCGACGCCCCCGGCGAGATCGAGCGGCGCATCGCCGAACAGATCTCGCCGTTGGTCCGCGACGGCTCGACCCTGCAGCTCGGCATCGGTGCGATCCCCGACGCCGTGCTCGCGACGCTCCACGACAAGCACGACCTCGGCGTGCACACCGAGATGTTCTCCGACGGTCTGCTGCCGCTGCTCGCCGAGGGCGTGGTCACCAACCGGTTCAAGTCGGTGCACCCCGGTCGCACGGTGACGAGCTTCGTCTCCGGCACCCAGGCACTGTACGACTGGGTCGACGACAACCCGCTGGTCGAGTTCCACGGCTGCGATCGCACCAACGACGTGGTGCTGATCCGCAAGAACCCGCGGGTGGTCGCAATCAACTCCGCGATCGAGATCGACCTGACCGGCCAGGTCTGCGCCGACAGCATCGGCCACCGCATCGTGTCGGGGATCGGCGGGCAGATGGACTTCATGCAGGCCGCGTCGTCCGCCGAGGACGGCGTGCCGATCATCGCGCTGCCGTCGACGGCGAAGGACGGGCAGATCTCGAGGATCGTCCCCGCGTTGCGCGAGGGCGCGGGGGTCGTGACCACCCGTGGCCACGTGCACTGGGTCGTCACCGAGTGGGGCGCGGTCGATCTATTCGGCAAGAGCCTACGCGAGCGCGGCGAGGCGCTGATCTCGATCGCGCACCCGGACATGCGCGCCGAGCTGCGGCGCGCGCTGACGGCCGTACGCCACGTGTGAGGATCGACGGACTAGTTCGAGCTCGTACTCACACTCGTGTCGATCGCGTCCGTGGCGGTCGCGTCCGTGGCGGTCGCATCCGTCGTCCAGCTCGTGTCCGTCGCCCCGGTGTCGCCATCGCCGGTGTCGCCGCCGGCGCCCGACGTCGCGCCGCCCGACACGCTGCTTCCACAACCGACGGCGTCGCAGATGCAGGAGCAGGCCTTGATCGCGGCCCACCCCGACTCGGGGGTGACGTCGTGGAACTCGACATTGCACACGTCGCAGGCGCACACGAACTCGTTGTCGGCGCCGGGGTCGGGCACGAGCTCGATGCCGCAGCTCCCCGCGGGATCGTCCCCGCCCGAGTCGGCGCCATCGGTCACGCTGACGTCGGTCGCGCTCGCGGTGTCGGTCGCGCTCGCGGTGTCGGTCACGCTCGCGGTCGCACCATCGGTCGCGCTCGAGCTCACGGTCACGTCGCTCGAGTGACCATCACCGCCGTCGTCGCTGCTCATGTCCGTCGCCGTCACCGACGTGAAGTTGCCGGACGCCTCGCCGAAACCCGTCGCCGTGATGCTCCCATCGCTTGCGGTCGCGGTCGACTGTCCTGCGTCGTCGGACGACGACTCCACGCAGCCAGACCACGCCAGCACCACCGCGGCCGCACCGCCCCATCCCAGCCATCTTGTTCGTTTCGCCATCGCGGTCGGTTGCTCTCCTCGGGTCTGGATTCCCCGATCACGTGGGTTCCGTCACGGCTCGACATGACGACGTCCGATCCGCGGGATGGTTTGCGGACGCTGCGGGACCTGGAGCGTCCGCAGCAGGCCGTCGTGGTCGAGGACACGGCCCGGCTCGCGGGACTGTACTGCCGCGATCTTCGGCGGTGAGCGTGGTGCCCTACCTCAGCACCAGGCGCGCGTCGGTCGCGATGTACGGCACGTAGCGGAAGTCGCGGATCGACGCGACGCGCTCGTCCACGACGGTGACCTCGACGAAGTACGACGGGGCGGCAGCATCGGAGCCCCGGCGGTCGAGCGTCACTCCGGATCCCGCAGCACCCGGACCAGCGCCCGCACCCGGGGATCCGCGCGCCGCTCGGCCGGCCGCGCCGCCCGAACCAACATCTCGAGGTGCTCCTGCACCGGCCCCCGGGGAAAATCCCCCCGCTCGATCCGCTCGACCAACACGCGCCGCACGTCGAGGTCCGGATCGAACAGCAGACCCATCGCCGCGCGCGCGACGGCCGGTGGCGCGTCGGAGCGCAGCTCGGCGGCCACCGTCGCGCGCACGGACCACGCGATGTCGAGGACCCGCGAGAGCACGAGGTCGTAGGTGCCGAGATCGTCGGGCTCGGCCAGACGCGCGAGGTACCGCGTGCCTTCGCCCCGCATCAGCGCCGAGCGATCGCCACCGGCGACGGTGCCGAGCAGCGCGCGCTCGCCGAGGCCGACCATCACGACGAGCACATGCCGACGCACGCCGATGTCGTCGTCCTCGTCGAACATCCGCCGCAATCGCGGCATCGCGGCCGCGCCCCCGCGCATCGCCAGCACCCACGCCGCCCACACCCGCTGAGGCGCGTCCCCCTCCTGCAGCAGCCGCAGCACCACGTGCCGTGGCGCGGTGGCGACGTCGTCGACCCCATCGTATCCGGCGATCATGACCGTTCACTTTGACGCCAGAGTCCGCCGGCGCGCCAGCAAAATCCGCCGACGGGCGAGGCGTGGCGATCGCGGTTCTCGTGGGCCCCGAGGCATGGGATACGTTCGGGAGCGATGACCTCGGACGAGTCCACGTTGCCGGGCACCCCTCCCGGGGCCGGTGCGACCCGCGGCCGCCCGAGGGTCGAGCCAGGGGCGCGGATCGGTCGATACGTCATCATCGACGAGCTCGGGCGGGGCGGCATGGGCGTCGTGTACGCCGCCTACGATCCCGAGCTCGATCGAAAGGTCGCGGTCAAGCTGCTGCACGACGCCCCTTCGGGCAGCACGCTGCCGATGGCGCACGCGCTGGGCAAGGTGATGAACGCCCTGTTCGGGGATGCGCCGGACGAGGTCGAACCGCCCGCGCCGGAGCTGAGCCCGGCACAGCAGCGGCTGCTCCGCGAAGCCCAAGCCGTGGCGCGCATCAACGACCCCGCAGTCGTGACGGTCCACGACGTGGGCCAGTGGCAGGGCCGCATCTTCATCGCGATGGAATTCGTCCAAGGCCGCACGCTGCGCGCGTGGGCGGCCGCGCGGACCCGCAGCTGGCGGGAAGTCGTCGACGTGATGTGCAAGGCAGGCTCGGGGCTCGTCGCGGCCCACGCCTGCGGTCTGGTGCACCGCGACTTCAAGCCGGACAACGTGATGGTCGGCGACGACGGTCGCGTGCGGGTGATGGACTTCGGCCTGGTCCGCAGCGACGGCAGCGCCGAGTCGGACACGATCGCGCAAGACCTACGTCCCAACACCGACGCGCTCGCGCTCGAGTTGACCAGCGGCGGCGTGGCCGTCGGCACGCCGGCGTACATGTCGCCGGAGCAACACCTCGGGCGCCCGCTCGACGCGGCATCGGACCAGTTCAGCTTCTGCGTCGCGCTCTGGGAGGCGCTCTACGGGGTTCGACCCTTCGTGGGGGACTCGGTCGCCAGCCTGGCCACGGCGGTCATCGAGGGCGCGCGCGTCGATCCTCCGGACGGCCGCGGTGTGCCGGCGAGTCTGAAACAAGTCGTCGCGCGGGGCCTCGCGCGCGAACCCGCCGAGCGGTGGCCGTCGATGTCCGCGCTGGTCGCCGAGCTCCGTCGGGATCCGCTGCGACGGCGCAATCGCATCGTGGCCGCGGCCGGCATCGCGAGCATCACCGCCGTCATTGCCGGCGGCGTCCACCTCGATCGCCGCGCCGCGCAGGCCGGATGTCGCGAGGATGCCCAGGCCGTCGACGCGTCGTGGAACGACGAGATCCGCACCAGGATCGCCGACCAGATCACGCAGACCGGGGCATCGTACGCGGCAACGTCGACGCGAACGATCGTCCGCTGGATCGACGAGTACGCCACGAGCTGGGCGAGCCTGACCGAATCGGTGTGCCTGGCGACGCTCGACGGCCCGGCCGCGGAGTACCCCGCGGACGCACGCGCCTGCCTGGACGAGCGCCGCGCGGAGCTCGATGGCATCGTCGCCTCGCTGTCGCAGGTCGATGCCAGCAGTGTGCGCCACCTGGCCTCGCTGACGTCCACGGTCACGATGCCCGAGGACTGCATCGACGACGCGGCTGCGGCGGCGCGCGCACTGCAAGCGAGCACGCGTCCCGCCGCAGACATGGCCGAGGCCCGCGGACGCATCGCTGCGGCGCGACGGTCGAGCACGCTCGGGCGCTTCGACGATGCGCGCGTCGAGCTCGAGGCGGTGATCGAGGCCGACGCTGATCCCGAGCCGACGTCCGTCACGGGCTGGGCGCGGCTCGCCCTCGGCCTCGCGCTCGAGCGCAAGGGCGACTACGCCGAAGCCGAGACGGCGCTCGTCGATGCTGCGTTCGCGGCCGAATCCGTCGGCGACGGCGCCACCGTGGTGCGGGCCGCCAGCGAGCTGGTGTGGGTCATCGGCTATCGCAGCGGACGCCCGAACGACGTGGAGCTCTGGACCCGCTGGGGGCAGGTGTTGCTCGAGCGATTGCACCTCGAGGACCACCTCACCGGTGCGGATTTCCACGAGTCCCTCGGCATGGTCGAATCGGCCCGCCTCCGGTACGCCGAGGCGAACGATCACCTCGAGCGGGCGGTGGCAATCAAGCGCGAGCGGCTGGGCGCGGACCACCCCGAGGTCGGGCTCGCGCTCAACAGTCTGGGCACCGTGCAGATGCACCTGGGTGGGCCGGATGCAGCGACGCCGCTGTGGACCGAGGCGCTCCAGATCCTCGAAGCCGCGCTCGGCGACTCGCACCCGGACCTCGGCGTCGTGCTGTCGAATCTCGCCCAGGTGGCCTTCATCCGCGGCGACTTCGTCACCGCGCGCACGCTCATCGAGCGCTCGATTGCCCTCGCGCGCGCCGAGTACGGGCCCGACCACCCGAACGTCGCGCGCGCGTTGGGCAACCTCGGGACCGTGCTCAAGGCCGCGGGCGATCTGGACGGAGCCGCCGCCGCCCTGCGCGAGGCGATCACCGCGCTCGAACACACCCATGGCCGAGAGCACCGCAGTGTCGCGACGACCACCGTGACGCTCGGACGGGTCGAGGTCGCCCGCGGAAACTCGGCCGTCGGCATCGCGCTGATGGAGGAGGGCCTCGAGATCCAGCGCCGTGTGCTCCCGCCCGGCGATGGTGATCTGGCCGCGACGCTGGCCGGGCTCGCGTCGGCGCGCCTGGACCTCGGCGATCTCGATGCCGCGCTGCGCCTGTACCTCGAGTCGCTCGAGGTCTGCGAGGCGAGCGGGCCCGAGGGGCATCCGGTGTTCACGCCGATCGCCCTGCACCAAATCGGGAAGGTCTACGTCCTGCGAGGCGAGACGACGACGGCGATCCCCTACCTCGAGCGGGCGCTGGCGCGATTCGTGGCCAGCCAGCCCGACTCCAACGAGGCCGCAGAGTCCCGGTTCTGGCTCGGCCAAGCGCTGTGGCGAATCGGGGCCGATCGAGCGCGTGCGAGCGAGCTCGTCGATCTCGCGCGCGCGCACTTCGTCGCGGCCGCGGACAAGGTACGGCTCGCCGAGTTGGATGCCTGGCGAGCCGCGAACCCGCGCGAGACGAACGCCGAACCGCAGCCCTCGCGGTAGCCGTGCGCCGCGGTGTGCTGGTCGACCGGGCCCCGAGCACGCGGTTCGTCACGCTCACGCGCGCTGCCCCAACGTCGTCGCCGCGGCCCGCCGAGTCGTGGGTCCGCGCCCGGCTGGATCGCAGCTTCACCATCGCCGACCTCGCGCGCGCCCTCGGCACCAGTCCCCGCACGCTGACGCGCCGGCTCGCCGCGGCCATCGCCCTGTCGCCGATCCGGTTCGTGCAGCGCATCCGGGTCGAGCACGCGGCGCACCTGCTCGAGACGACGAACTACGGCGTCGACGAGATCGCCCGCAGGGTCGGCTACGACAACGCATCGACGCTGCGCCGGGTCCTGCGGCGCGAGATGGCCCAGAGCGCGTCGGAGATCCGGCAGCGAGGCGCCACCGCCCGAGGTCGCCCACCCCGGCCGACGCCACGCGCCTCGGCGCGGTGACGCGGCAGGCGTGCGTCCATCCCCAGCAGGTGCGCGCCCCGTGCTACTCGTCGTTCCCGATGGCGGAAGAATTCCGAGATGCAGACGAGGAGCGCTCGTTCCACGAGCACCTGGCCCATTTCGATCGCGACGCCCACGTGGTCGTCGATGGCGTGCGCTTCGCGTTCACGCAGGACGATCTGCGCGCGATCGCCATGGACGTTCGCTACCACATGTACATGCCGTCGGGGCTCAACAGCGCGGTCTACTCGCGCGTGGTCACCTTCGCGAAGGCGAAGTTCCGCCCTCGGCTCGCGCGCGCGCAGATCCTCGACCTCTGCGCCGCGGCCCTGCGGACGACGGTCGACGACGTCGAGCGCAGCCTGGCGTGGACGGCGAACTACATGGCCTTCCACGACGGCGGCGATCCGGAGACGGAGCACCCGTACCCACCGAGCGAGCCCTGAGCGCCGCGCAGCCCGGCAGCTCACGTCGCGGGCTCGTCGCTGATCGAGCGCCGCGTTCCCGGCGGTGGGCCGGAACGTCGACGCACGAAGACGAGGATCAACAGGCCGATGATCGGGAACATGAACCCGACGAAGCCCCACTTCGCCGGATAGGGGTCGCGCGACTTACCGATGCGGTAGACGCTCCGTCCCAGCCATACGCCGAAGGCGATGCGCGCAGCGGCGGCGATGAGGGTGAGGCCGGGGTCCTCCATGCGAAGTCTCCCCGGGGAGTGGCGAAACTCCGCGAATCGATCCGCCCGCACGTCCGCGACGACTCACGCAGCCGTCGAACCGATCCACGCCCGGTGCTCACGCCACGTTGATCTGAACGCCTTGCGGCGCTTCGCAGGGGTCTTCCCGGGAGGCACGTCACCGAGGGCTAGGCGACCGCGCGTGCACCATCAACCCCGCGCGCGCTCAGTATCGGGTGATGAGCGCGTCCCAGATCCCGTCGAGCGGATCGGGCCACACGACGGTGAAGAGCCGATGCAGGGCCTCCGGATCGAGCGGGCGCCCGATGATCTCGGACAGCTGCGCCACGCCGTGCGCCCAGCGTTCCCGGCCCACCGCCGCGTCGGCCTCCTCGGCGTGGTCGTGATCGAGGTCCACCGGGATGCTCCTCGTCGAAGAGGACGTGTGGCAGTGTGCCTGGATCGCGGGCACGACGGGGGTTCCCGCTCTGGCGCAGGCGACGGCGCCCATCCGCCGCCATCGCGCTACGGGAAGCCACCGCCGACGTTGAAGCCGAAGACGACCGCGTGCGTCGGGCCGAGCGCGCCTTCTGTCTCGCTGGCGCGGGCAGTGTTGAGCAGGAAGTCGGCGGAGAAGCCGAAGAAGAAGCGAGTGCTCATCGTGAAGTCCATGCTCGGTGTGATGCGGACCGCGAACGCGTCGCTCCTGCGCCTGCTGCCGTCGTCGGCGACGAAGCTCTGGCGCATCCACCCGGGGCCGATGCCGAGGCCGGGCCGGAAGATGTAGACCGGCAGGAGGCCCTTCACCATCGCGAACAGCCCGTGATACTCGCCGCGGCGCTGCGAGCTCCGCAGTGGGTCGTCGCCGTAGGACGGATGCAACAGGCCGAAGTCGTAGCCGAGCCCGACGAACAACATGCCCTCGAAGAGATAGCCGAGATCCCCGGCGGCACCGAATGACGGCAACGTGCGACCGCCGTCGACGTTGCATTTGACCGCGCCACGCATGCAGCCCGAGCCCCCCACGAGGAGCCGCCACTGGAGCCCGTGACGGTACGGGTCCCAGTTGTGTCTGCGGTGCCGAGGGGGCTCGGCGTCCTGCAGCGCGAGCACGAGGGAGGCAGCGGCGAGCAGCATGCGCCGCGAACGTCACCGGCGGCCGGCGTGCTTAAAGGCGATCGGCGGGTGGTGCGGCCGTTCACGCGTGACGTCGCAGGCGGGCCGGCATGCCGCCCTTGGGGCGCAGGGTGACCCGCGCGTCGGGGACCACGGCTGCGGGATCGTCGAGGTCCACGGCGTATCGCGGCAGCAGCATGGCGAGGATGAGCTTCGCCTCCATCAGCGCGAAGTGGTTGCCGATGCACACCCGCGGGCCGGCGCCGAAGGGGAGGTAGGCGTGCTTCGATCGCTCCTCGACGCGATCGGGGGCGAACCGATCGGGGTCGAATCGCTCGGGCTCGTGCCACAGCGCGGGGTTGCGATGCATGATGAGCGGCGACACCGCGACGATCGTGCCCTTGCGGATGTGCCACGGCCCGAGGTGGTCGTCGTCGAGGGCCTCGCGCTCGACGATCCACGCCGGGGGATACAGCCGCATCGACTCGTCGATCACGCGGCCGAGGTAGGGCAGGCGAGGCAGGTCGTCGAAACCGGGGGTTCGGCCACCGAGCACACCGTCGATCTCGTCGCGGGCGCGTGCCGCGACCTCGGGGTGCTGGTGGAGCAGGAGCAGCGTCCAGCTCATGGCGTTGGCGATGGTCTCGTGGCCGGCCATGAACAGCGTCATGACCTCGTCGCGCAGCTGGGTGTCGTCCATCCGCTCGGTGCCGGTCTCGTCCGTCGCCGCCATGAGCGTGCCCAGCACGTCGTCGTGCACTTCGCCGCTTCGACGGCGACCGTCGATGATCGCGTGCACGATGCCATCGAGAACGCGCTTGGCCTGGGCGAACCGGAGGTTGGACGGCGTGGGCAACCACAACGGCAGGCGGACGAGCGACTCGGCATACGCGTTGGCCTTGTGCAGGGCGATCGTCACCGCGGGGCCCAGCGCGCCGAGGTCGGCGCCGAGGTCGGTGCCGAACAGCGTGCGCCCGACGATGCGCAGGGTCAGCTGCATCATCTCGTCGTGCGCGTCGATCTCCGGCCGACGGCGATCGTCCCAGTCGGCCAGGCGCTCGTCGATGCACCGCACCATGGTGTCGGTCAGCGCGGCGAGTCGAGCCCGGTGGAAGGCCGGCTGCACGAGCTTGCGTTGGCGTCGCCAGTGCTCGCCCTCGCTCGTGACCAGGCCATCGCCCAGCACCAGTCGCAGGCCCTGGTAGCTCCGGCTCTTCACGTAGTTGCGGTGGTTGCGGACGAGCACGTGCTGCGCGAACGCGGGGTCGGCGACCGACACGAAGCGCAGCGGACCGACCCGAAACGTGGTCGCGTCCCCGTACTCGCGGTGGGCAGCCACCAGCGCGCGCATCGGGTCGCGCAGCAGGCCGGGCAAGCGCAGCATCGAGGGACCCGGCGGCAGACCGTCGGACGGGAGCCGGGCAGCCGCAGCGTAATGTGAGGGTGTCCTCATGTTTGACAATACATGAGGCGGGCCTCAACTTTTCGCAAGTGCCCCGCGCCGTTCGTCCCCGCCGGTCCACGCAAGCGCCCACGGACGCAGGGGAAAGCCCGGGCGAGGCCGATGCGACGCGGCGCCGTCCCACCCAGCTGCGCAGCCGACGCCGCCTGGAATCCATCGTGGACGCGGCCGCCGAGTCCTTCGCCCAGCTCGGCTTCGCCGACACCACGATGGAGGGCATCGCCGCCCGGGCGGGCACCTCGATCGGCTCGGTCTACCAGTTCTTCCCCAACAAGAAGGCGGTGTTCCGCCAGGTCGCCGAGCGGTGCCTGCTCGAGGCGCGGCAGGGCTACGAGGCGCTCGTCGGTCCCGATCCGATCGCCGCGGGCTGGGCCGAGACGTTGGGGCGGGTCATCCGCGGATTTCGCAGCTTGCACGCCCGGAGCGTCGCGATGCAAGCGGTGTGGAGGAACCTCGAGCTGTACGGCGAGTATGCGGAGGCCGATCAGGCCCTGCTGCGCGAGCTCACCGTCGCGACCGCGGGCCTGCTGCAGTTCTGGGGCCCCGGGATCGCGGTCGATCATCGGCGCGTGATCGCGGGCACCTTGGTCAACGCCGTCGCGACGATGCTGCTGGTGCTGGCGCGCGAGCCGGATCCCGTCCGCGGCGACGCGGTGGTCGCGGAGACCCAGCGCATGCTCGAGTGTTACCTGCGAAGCTATCTCTGATGCGCTCGGACTCGGGCGTCGATCCCTCGAGGAAGCCGTGGCACGTCACGGGCGCGATCGCGTGGTTCAGCCGTGCTCGTCGGGCGCATGCGTTGGCTGCTCCGACCATGCCGCTCATCCGCGGGGTCGCTGCCGCCAAAGCACGACGCTTCTCGGATCCCGGCGGGGTCCGAGTGAGCGGGTGGAGCCGAACCGCACGTGGCAAGCAGGCCGTCGTCGCCCGCGCCGCGATCGTGGATGACTCGGCGGCCACGCGACGTCGATCCGAACGGCGCCGCTACAGATCCCTCACGAGCCGCGTGACTGTCGTGGAGGCTCTCGCATGTCAAAGATCGCAACGGTCGTTCTCTCGAGTCGATGGTGGACGGTCATGCTCCACCGTAGCTACGTCGCCCTGACGGCGGCCGCCGTCGCTGGCTGCGCTGAAGGTGCGGAGCAATCCGCCGACGGTGACACCAGTGATTCCGACGCGGACGTCCAGGCCGCGCAGGCGCAGAATGTCAATCTATACACCAACTACCGCGCGCAGGATCGCAACTGGAACCTCGACACCGTCGTTCGCATCGACGACGCGGGAGGCACCTGGGGCTTCTTCTGGGCCATGAACGGCAGTTTCGAGAACGGCGACGGCTGGTACATTGGTCTGCAGGAGAACCCCGAGCACGGTAGGCAGGCCATCTTCTCGGTATGGAATGCCCGCGACGCCGTGTGCAGCACGTCGGGGTATCGGGTCGACTTCGGCAACGAGGGCAGCGGTGTCTCGTGTCGCCGCACACTGCCGTGGCACGAGGGCACACGCTATCGCCTGCGGGTGTGGCAGCTCGACGGCGAGTGGTGGGGCGGTTGGCTCGTCAACGACGACACGGGCGCGGAGTACTTCCTCGGCAAAATCCGCGCGCCCAGTGGTGCCGGCGCGCTCGGCCCGAACGTCACCGACTTCACGGAGTACTGGTGTCAACGCCGGCCTGGAGGCGCGGGAATCTGCGCGCGAGTCGGGAACTCGGCGTGAGGCCCGTCGCGCGCCCTCGAGGGGGCGGGAGGTCGCGTGCTCGCGGAGAAGTTGGCGGAGCCGAAGCC
>JBIJCC010000179.1:0-13224 GCA_044344875.1 Nannocystaceae bacterium | reverse complement strand
ATGATCGCTGCCACGGGACATCCTCCGAAGGGGTGTGTAGACAGCAACTTGACGGTCAGGCTCTGTCCCGAATTCACTTCAAACTTCAGCTCAGGCAGAGATCCAGACCCAGTTGCCCTCCGAGTAGATGTCATACTCGGGGTCGTTGGGCGGCTCGAAGAGGCCCGACTCGGAGCTGTAGGCGATGAGCCCGATGCCGACGCTGCGGTTGTTGGACACCTGGTTGTCGTGGACCTCGTTGCCGTCGGCCGCGAGCACCAGGATCCCCACGCCGGGCGGCACGATCCCGACCACCGTGCCGGGGTCGGCGAAGTTGTCGGTGTTGTTGTCGTGGATGTCGTTCTCGTACATGTTGGTGCGCTTGCCGTCCTTGACGTCGAGGCCCGGCAAGTTGAACACCAGGATACCCGCGGTGTTGTCGTAGGCCTCGTTGCGGCGGACGATCGCGTCGGTCGAGTTCTCGACCTCGATGCCGGCGACATTGTCGTGGGCGATCGAGTCCTCGATGATGATCTGCGTCGACTGGCCGACGTAGATGCCTGCGTCGCGGGCCCCGACGACCTGGCACTCGCGGATGACGACGCCGGTCGCCTGCACCGGGTAGAGGCCGTACGCGCCGTTGTCGAGGGAGTGCAGGGCCTCCCAGATCACGTCGACGCGCTCGAAGGTGACGTTCTCGACCTGGTCGGCGCGAATGCCATCGCCGGGGGTGTTGCGGACGGTGAAGTCCTGCATCGTGACGTCGTTGCCCTTGACCAGCAGGCCGTTGCCGCCGGTCTGCTGCCCCGAGAAATCGAGGATGGTCGACTCCCGACCCATGCCCTTCAGCGTGATGCCGTTGGACTGCAGCGTCTGCTGGCGCGTCGGCTTGAACTCGCCCGCGCCGAGGCACACGGTCATGCCGTCGGTGGCATCGACGAAGGCCTCCGCGAGCGCAGTCTGGTCGTCGTCGCTGGGCTCGACGTAGAGATCGCAACCCTCCGGGAGCGCGCCGGTGCTGTCGGCGGTGCCGCCCGATGTGCCCGCGGTGTTCCCGGTGTCGCCGGTGGCCGAGGCAGTCCCATCCCCACCACTGTCGGAGGCGCAGGCCCCCAGGAGCGAGGCGACGAGGACGGTGCAGAGTTTCGCGTCGGTGACGATCATCGGGAGGCTCCTCGAGGCGCGGGCGAACGCGCCGCATTGTCGCAGTATCAAGCTCGAGCGCAGGCGTCCAGGGTCGCCGCGCTGGCACTTGCGGGCCACGGCGTCGAGCCGTCGTCGCCCGCAAGCGATTCCGCCCGCGGGCCGCCGGCCCGCGGACGTTGGGTCCGATCACTCGGCGTTGAGGATCATCGTGAACACGACGTTGTTCGACGTGCCCGCGCGGCCCTCGGCGACCACCGAGCCGTCGACCGACGCGCTGAAGTCCTCGCCCGTCCCCATCGCGCCCAGGATCACGAAGATGCCCGTCTCGGTGGTCGCGTCGGCGACGACCGTGTTGTCGGCCGCGATGTAGCGGATGACCGCGGCGCTGCCGGGCGCCCCCTCGACCACGGCACCGGCGATCGGCGCGCCCGCCGAATCGCGGACCAGGCCGACGATGCCGCCGGCGTCGCCGAGCGGAAGGAGATCCGCGGGCACGTCGACGTCGGTGCCGAGCGCGGTCGACCAGGCGTCGAGGGACGCGGTCGGCACCAGCCACAGATCGTGGATGCCGTTCGCAACGGCGTATTCCTGCCCTTCGGCCGGCGAGGCGAGGCCGGTCGCCGTGAGGTAGGCGCCGGGCGCCTCGACGAGCGCGATGATCGCGATGGCGGCGCTGATCGGGACCTCGGTGGTGACGTCCACGCGGCCGTCGGCCCCGGAGGTCGCCTCGGCGAGCGCAGGGGCACCGGCGGGATCAGTGATCGCGTTGAGGGCAGCAGCGACCTTCATCGTCGCGCCTTCGCTCGGCGTGAGCGTCGAGAAGTCGAACACGGTGCCGGTGATGCGGGTGTTGCAGCCCATGTCCACCATCGACGGGGTCGGGCCACAGACGGCATCGGCGTTGACCGGCACGTCGGTGAAGATCGTGCACACGCCCGAGGCACAGTCGGCGTTGGCGGTGCAGGCATCGCCGTCGGCGTTCGGTCCACCGACGCCGAGGCACATCCCCTCGCCGCCCGTCGTGTCCGCACCGCCGCTGCTCGCCGAGTCGGTGTCCGTGGCGCTGTCGGTGGCGCTGGCGCTGGCGCTGGCGCTGTCGGTGGCAGTGGCGCTGTCGGTGGCGGTGGCGGTGGCGGTGGCGGTCGCCTCGGTGTCCGCCGTTCCAGCGCCGGTGTCGTCGTCGTCGTCGGCAGCGCATGCGCCGAGGGAGAGGGCCGAGCCCAGGATCAATGCTTTGCGAACGTTCAACATCGCGTCGTCTGCCTTCTGCGGTAAGTGGGGCGGCGATGCCCGGCGTCCGGCGATCGCCGGGGAAGCAGGAGGGCTCGCCGGCCGCGGAGCCTAGCAGGGCGGTGGAGGCTCGCCAAGGCAGGGGTGCGGCGCACGACGCACGCACGCGGTGCGTCGTGACACACGCCGGCGTGCGGGTGTGCACGATCGATCACCCGCGCGGGCGGCCTCGCGCGGGAACGGCCACGCAAGCGGGCGACGTCAGCCTTCGATCTCGGTGAAGCCCTTGGGCTTCACGAACTTGAACGCGTCGTCGCCGAGGCCGCCGTTGCGCTTCACGCCGGTCAGCACGAAATGGTTCGTGCTCCCGTCGCCGTTCAGCACCACGAAGGCATCGACGCGGCCGGTCGCGTCGTCGACCACCAGCAGTAGCTGCTGGTAGTGCGGGCTCTTCTTCAGCGGCTGCATCTGCACGACGGTGTGCGCCGGCTGGCCGTAGCGCTTGACCAACTTCTCGCCCGCGACCTTGACCTTGAAGTCGTCGAGGAGCTGGCGGCCGCCGAACAGGAACTTGTCGGCGCCTGCGAAGTCGGAGTTCTCGACCGCCTTGCGCAGCACCTGCTTGGTGTCGTGCTCGACCACCCGCACGTCGCTCCCGTCGACCCAGATGTCCGGCGCATCCAAGGCCTTGTAGTCCCACACCATCTTGCCGGGCTTCTTCACCCGAAGCGTGCCCTCGCTGACCGTCTTGGTCCCGTACACCGGGTGGACGTACGTCTGCTTGAACGTCGACTCGAAGTCGGTGGTGTCGTCGTAGAACTTCTGGACCTGCGCCAGCAGCTTGCTCGCCGCGCCCTTCTCCGCGACGGGCTCGGCGCCGGCGAATTCGTCGACCGACGGCAGCGGTTCGGGGTCGGCGGGCTTGGCCGGCGCGCTGCAGGCGAGGCCGTACGAGAGCATGCAGGTGACGAGATCCATGGCGGCGGGCTCCGGTTCGACGCAGCGTAGCGCCGCGACCCTACCCTGTCGACGCACGAGCCACGCTTTGGGGTGCAAACCCCCTGGGCCCAACCCCAGGGGCGCCCCCCGAGCGCGTCAGGCGGCGGACACGAACACCTCGCGCGGCGTCGTGCCGCGGGCGGGGCCGATGACCCCGCGCTCCTCCATCGCCTCGACGATCTTCGCCGCCCGGTTGTACCCGATGCCGAGTCGCCGCTGCAGCATGCTGGTCGACACCTTCTGCGCCTCGGCGACGATCTCGACCGCCTTGTCGTACATGGGATCGAGGCTCTCGTCGGCGTCGCCCATCTCGCCCTCGTCGTCGCGCTTGCGCACGATGTCCATGTTGTAGACGGGCTTGGCCTGGCGCTTGACGAAGTCGACGACCTTCAGGATCTCGTCCTCGGACACGTAGCAGCCGTGCACGCGCTCGGCCTGCATGCCGCGGTCCATGTGCAGCATGTCGCCCATGCCGAGCAGCTGCTTGGCGCCCTTGCCGTCGAGGATCGTGCGGCTGTCGACCTCGGAGGTGACCTGGAACGCGATGCGCGACGGGAAGTTGTTCTTGATCGTGCCGGTGATGACGTCGACCGACGGACGCTGCGTCGCGACGATGAGGTGCAGGCCGGCCGCGCGCGCCTTCGCGGCGATGCGGGCCACGCTCTGCTCGACCTCCTTGCTCGCGACCATCATGAGGTCGGCGAACTCGTCGATGATCACCACGATGTACGGCAGCTTGCTCGGCCGCTCGGGCATGTCGACCTGGCCGCCGGTCACCGACAGCGGGTTGCCCTGGGCGTCGAACGTCGTGCCGGACAGCTTGCTGCCGAGCGCCCCGTCCTCGCCGTGCTCGGCCGCGTCGCGCTCGACCTCGGCGGCCGCGAGCTCGAGCTGGCGCCGCTCCGTGTCCCACTCGGCCTGCAGCTCGGGCAGCTTGCGGTTGTAGCCGGCGATGTCGCGGACCTGCGCCTCGGACAGCAGGCAGTAGCGGCGCTCCATCTCCTGGACCGCCCAGCGCAGGGCGAGCGCGGCCTTCTCGGGATCGGTGACCACGGGCAACAGAAGGTGCGGGATGCCCTCGTAGATCGACAGCTCGAGCATCTTCGGATCGATCATCACCATGCGCACGTCCTCGGGCGAGCACGTGTACAGCAGCGAGCAGACCATCGCGTTCACGCCGACGGACTTGCCCGAGCCCGTCGCACCGGCGACGAGCAGGTGCGGCGCCTTGGCGAGGTCGGTGTACGTGACGTGGCCGGTGATGTCCTTGCCGAGGGCGAGCGGCAGCTTGTTGCCGGACCCGAAGCCCTCCATCCCGAGGATCTCCTTGATGTAGACCGTCTCGCGGATCTTGTTCGGGACCTCGAAGCCCACGGTCGACTTGCCGGGGATCGGCGCGAGGATGCGGATGCGCAGGGCCTCGAGCGCCATCGCGATGTCGTTCTCGAGGCTCTCGATCTTCGACAGCTTGACCCCGGCCTCGGGCTTGAACTCGTAGCGCGTGATGACCGGACCCGGGTGGATCTTGGTGACCTTGCCGCGGATCTTGAACTCGGCGAGGGCAGCGACGAGGCGCTGCGCCTGCTCGAGCACGAAGTTGCGATCGAACTCGTTGGTCACCGGGCTCGCGGCCTCGAAGAGGTGCAGCGGCGGCAGCTCGTAGGCGCCCTGCGTGAGGCGGATGACGCCGGGGATCGCCGACTCGGCGCGGCGCGCAGGCGGCTGGATCTTGGGCGCGGGGGCCTGCTTCGCCAGCTCCTCGGGGCGCGGCGGCGGGCTCTTCTTGGCCTTCGCGGGGGCCTCGGTGGGCGCGCCGACGACGATCTCGGGGAGGTCCGTGGCGGCGCCCGACTTGGGCGACTTGGCGCGCGCGGACGCGGCGCGGGGGCTCGGCGGCGCCTCTTCGGCGGCGTCGTCGTCCTCCTCCTCGTCCTCCTCCTCGTCTTCGTCGTCCTCCTCCTCTTCTTCCTCGTCCCCGGCCTCGTCCCCGGCCTCGTCCCCGGCCTCCTCCTCGGCCTCGTCCTCGTCCTCGACCTCCTCGTCTTCTTCCTCGTCCTCTTCGTCCTCCGCGTACGCCTCGTCGTTCGCGGGGGCGGCCTTCGCCGCGCCGCGACCGATCGCGGGCGCCACGGGTCCGCGCCGCGACGTCGCGGCCTTCGCCGTCGGCGCGTCCTCCTGCGCCGCCGAGCGCAGCAACGCCATTGCACCGTCGAACAGGTAGCGACCCAGCGACGTGCAGCCCTTCGCCACCGCGCGGCCGAACGCGACCAGGTGACTCGCGGACAGCGGCGTCGAGGCGATGAGCCCGATGCACATCACCGTGCCGGCGATGAGGTACGTGCCGGCGCGGTGGAACAGGCCCAGCGACACCTCGCCGACGAGCTCCCCGCCGAGTCCACCGGAGGTGTAGCCATGCACGCGGTAGTGCGGGAACGACACGTGCAGCAGCACGCACCCCGCGATGGTCGCGATGGTGAACCCGACCGCGTCCGAGAGCGTGAGGTCGATGCCACGACCCAGCAGCGACTGCACGCCCATCGCGATCACGCCGAGGGCCACGAGGTACGCGGCCATGCCGAAGCTGGCGTACAACGCGCCCGCGAGCAGGTGCCCCACCGGCCCCATCCACGCGGTCGCGCCGGTCTGGTACGAGAAGAGCCCGCCCAGGGTCAGGATCCCCAGGGCCAGCAGGGCGACGCCCGTGAACTCGCCCCAGCCCCGTCCCTGTGCCGCCGCCTCGACCTTCCCCTTGCCCCGCCTGTTCGCCATTTTTCCTCGGAAAATCGGTGACTTAGGACGCATGCTCGGGCAGCGTCCCCTCGTATCCTACATACTCCCACACGGAACTCAAGCAAACGCCGGAACGGCGTTGGAACGGGTGTACCTTCGTCCGCCCCATGCGACGCGCCACGCTGCTCGTGCTCCTGTGCTCACTCTCCCTCGTCGGCGGCTGCAAGGCCAAGAAACTGCAAGCCGAGCTCGATCGGACCAAGGGCGAGCTCGCCCAGACCAAGGGGGACCTCGACAAGTCCCGGTCCGAGAACGACACCCTCAGCAAGCAGAACGTCTCGTACGAGAAGCGGATCGCCGAGCTCGAGGGTGAGCTCGCCCAGCTCAACGCGCAGATCGAGGACCTCGCGAAGGAGCAGGGCATGAGCGCCAAGGAGCTCGCCGAGCTCCGCGCCGAGAAGGCCAAGCGCGACGCCGAGCTCAAGGTCTACAAGGATCTGTTCGGCCGCCTGAAGGCGCTGGTCGACGCCGGCACCATCGAGGTCGTGTTCCGCAAAGGTCGCATGGTCGTGAAGCTGTCCGACTCGATCCTCTTCGACTCGGGCAAGACCAAGCTGCGCCCCGAGGGCGAGGCTGCGGTCGCCCAGCTCGTCCCAGCGCTGAAGAGCGTCGGCGACCGCGAGTTCCTCGTCGCCGGCCACACCGACAACATCCCGATCAAGACCGCTCGGTTCAAGAGCAACTGGGAGCTCAGCACCGCGCGCGCCGTCGTCATGGTCGACGCGATGATCGAGCAGGGCTACCCGGCCGCGCAGCTCGGCGCCGCCGGCTACGCGGAGTTCGACCCGGCCGCCGACAACAGCACGCCCGAGTCGCGCGCGATGAACCGCCGCATCGAGATCGTCCTCATGCCGCTGCTCGGGGACATCCCGGGCATGCAAGAGATGCTGAAGAAGAAGTAGGCCGCGTCGGCGTTCACCGCACCACGGTGAGGTGGTGCGGATTGCCGTGCAGCTCGAGGCGCACGCGCAGGTTCGCCTGCCCCGCGACGTGCCAGCGATCGCCCGGGGTCGACGGCTGGACCTGCAGCATCGGCGTCGCATCGATCACCTGCGTACCGATCGGCTCGCCCCCATAGTCGCTGACGTGGAACAGCGCGGCGTAGGGCGCGTTGGCGATCGAGCCGTGGATGATGAGTTGGACGTCGACGAGCCCCCGGCCGCTCGCGGCGCGCAGCACCTCGACGACGCGGCCGCGGTTGCTGCGGACGTAGACCGGGGCCTGCTCGAGGTCGCGTCGGTAGAGGATCGTCGGGCCCATCACCGTGTTCCGGTTGAGCTGCAGCTCGACACGCATCCCCTGCGTCGCGGGCCCCGCAGCGCCGCTGGGGTGCTCGAGGGCGACCCACCGCAACCACACGACGAAGTCGTCGCGGCGCAGGTCGAAACGCAGCAGCGGGTAGTTGACCTCCACGTGCGAACGGGAATGTACCCGATTCGGCTCCCCGAATCGGGTCCCGATTGCTCCGATGGTCGGCCGCGTGACAGGCTAGGCCGCGCCACGAACATGCGCGACCCCGTCGTCATCCCCGACCGCCTCAACATGGTCCGCTTCTTCCTCGACGATCGCCTCGCGGAGGGGCGCGGCGACCAGATCGCGATCATCCACAGCGGCCTGACGCAGGGTGGCGACGTGGCCACCGCGCCGACGACCCAGGTGACGTATCGGGAACTCGTGGCCGACAGCTGCCGTGTCACCAACTTGCTGCGTGAGCTCGGCCTGCGCATCGAGGACCGCGTGCAGCTCCTGCTGCTCGACACGCCCGAGTTCGCCTCGGCGTACTTCGGCATCCTGCGCGCCGGCTGCGTCGCGGTGCCGACGAACACCTGGCTGCAACCCAAGGACTACGCCTACTACCTCGAGTACGCCCGCCCGCAGGCGGTCATCGTCGACGCCGAGGTGTGGCCGATGCTCGAGCCCGTGTGGCGCGACGCGCCGTACACCAAGCACTTCATCGTGCTCGATCGATCCGGCGGCAAGGTGCCCGACGGCACGATCGACTGGCACGCGGCGATGGCCCGGCAGTCACCCGAAGCCAAGACCGAGCCCACGTGGCGCGACGACTTCGCGACATGGCTGTCGTCGTCGGGCTCGACGGGCAACCCCAAGTGCGTTCCGCACATGCACCACGACTTCGTGTGGAACACGGTCGCGTACGCCCAGCGCACGCTGCAGCTGAAGTCGACCGACGTCACGCTCTCGGCGCCCAAGCTGTTCTTCGGCTACGCGCTCGGCAGCAACCTGCTGTTCCCGCTCAGCGTCGGCGGCCGCGCCGTGCTCACGCACGAGCGCCTCGAGGCCCGCGACTACCTCGGGCTCATCGAGCGCTTCGGCGTCACGCAGTTCGTCACCGTGCCGACCAACATCGCCAAGCTCGTCGCCCTCGACGAGACCCGGCGCTACGATCTGTCGAGTCTCCACTCGCTGGTGAGCGCGGGCGAGGCCCTGCCGTCTCGGATCTACCGCGACTTCAAGGTCCGCTACGGCGTCGAGATCTACGACGGCATCGGCTCGGCCGAGATGTTCCACGTCTACATCACGAACCGCCCCGGCGACGTGAAGGAGGGTAGCCTCGGTCGCATCGTCGACGGCTACACGCACCGGCTCGTCGACGACGACAACCGCGAGGTCGCGCCCGGCGAGATCGGCACGCTGGTCATCCAGGGTCCGTCGGCCGGCGCCGGCTACTGGCGCATGCGCGACCGGAGCCGCGAGACCTTCTGGGGCGATGCGGTCAAGGGCGGCGACAAGTTCCACGTCGATGCCGACGGCTACTTCTGGTACTGCGGCCGCGGCGACGACATGCTGAAGTGCTCCGGCGTGTACGTGTCGCCGGTCGAGGTCGAGAACTGCCTGCTGGGTCACGCGGCCGTGCGCGAGGCCGGCGTGGTCGGCTTCCGCGACGAGGCGGGGCTCGAGAAGGCGATGGCGTTCGTCGAGCTCCACGACCCCGATCTCGCCTCCGACGCGCTGGCGGCCGAGCTCGTCGCGTACGCCCGCGGGCACATCGCCGCGTTCAAGGCCCCGCGCCGCATCGTGTTCACCACGCTACCGCGCACCGAGACCGGCAAGATCAAGCGCAACGAGCTGCGCGCGCGCGTGGGGGACACGTGAGCCGCGGGGTCTTCGCCGAGATCGATCGGCTCACCTACCCGGCGGTCGCGCGTCTGCTCGCCGGCGAGGCCCCCAAGATCGCGATCCTGCCGGTGGGCAGCGTCGAGGCCCACGGCCCGCACCTCCCGCTCGGCACCGACACATTCATCAGCGTCGAGGTCGCGAACCGGGCCGGGCGTCGACTTGCCGACGACGGCATGGTCTGCCTGCGCTTCCCGGCGATCGCCTACGGCGTCACCGACTGGGCGGCGATGTTCGCCGGCACCACGTCGATCTCGGCGGACGCCACCTTCGCGATGATCTTCGAGGCGTGCCGCGCCATCGCGGGCATGGGCTTCGATCGCGTGGTGCTGACCAACGCGCACCTCGAGCCGGCGCACATCTCGACCCTGCGCGCGGTGGCCAAGCGCTTCGCCGAGGAGCTCGGCCGGCCGCTCGTGTTCCCCGACAAGACCCGCCGACTCGCGGCCGCGCGGCTCACCGACGAGTTCCGCAGCGGCTCGTGCCACGCGGGGCAGTACGAGAGCAGCCTCGTGCTCGCGATCCACCCCGAGCTCGTGGATCTGCCACGGGCGCAGGAGCTGCCCGAGCACGTGGTGCCGCTGCACGAGCGCATCGCCGCGGGCGCGCGCGATTTCGTCGATTGCGGGCTGCCGGACGCCTACTGCGGCAACCCTGCCGGGGCCTCGCGGGCCGAGGGCGAGCAATCCCTGGGTACGCTGACCGACCTCGTGGTCGAGGCCGTGCACGCGAGCTTCGAGCCGCCGGCGTGACGCCGCCGCGTTGCGGTATCCTGCCGCGATGAAGATCGCCTGCGTCGCCGCGGCCGCCGTCGTCGTCCTGCTCTCCGCGTGTGGAGGCGACGATCCGTCCGCCGCCGAGGCCGACACCGGCGCCGACACGTCCGGCGACGCGACCGCCTCCGCGGGAACCGATGCGCCCGCGACGTCGTCCGCCTCCGCGTCGGCGACCGAGGGCGACACCGGCGTCGACGCGACGCGCCCCGACTGGGTGCACGACCTCGCGCCGCTGATGGCGGAGCACTGCGTGTCGTGCCACACCGAAGGCGGCAGCGCGCCGTTCCCCCTGGACGACTACGAGAACGCGTCGCTGTGGGCCCCGGCGGCGGCGGCCCAGGTCGCGGCGGGCTTGATGCCACCGTGGCACGCGGTCGAGACCGACGAGTGCGCGCCGCCGCTGCCGTTCAAGCACGACGCCCGGCTCGCCCCCGAGCAGATCGATCTCGTGGTCGACTGGGCCGCCGCAGGTGCGCCCCAGGGTGACCCGGCCGACGCGGCGCCCCTGCCCGAGCCGCAGGACCTCGACCTCGCCGATCCGTCGGGCACCGCGACGATGGGGAGCGCGGTCGAGGTGCCGGCGGCTGGCTCGACGCTCGACTACTTCCACTGCCTGAGCTTCGATCCCGGGCACACGACCGACGTCTACGTCGACGGCCTGCAGGTCATCCCCGGCAACCGCGGGCTCGTCCACCACGTGCTGATCTTCGTCGACGAGCAGGCCGACTCGGCGGGCTGGGACGGCGGCGTGCTCGAGGATTGCGGCGGCGGCTCCGGGGTCGGCGGCGCCACGCTGGTCGGCGGATGGGTGCCCGGCAGTCTGCCGATCGAGACGCCCGACGACGTCGCGATCCGCCTGCCGGTCGGCGCGCGGATCATCTTCAACATGCACTACCACAACGCCACCGATGCGGCGCAGACCGACGACGGCACCGGCGTCGCGCTGCGGTGGAGCACCGCCCTGCCCCGCTTCATCGGCTCGTTCCAACTCGTGGGTGCGCCCGGGGCCGGCGACATGGTCGACGCGCCCTTCATGATCCCCGCCGGCGCGACCGACCATATCGAGCGCGTGCGCTACGAGGTGCCGGACCTCGGGGTCCCCGAGGTCCGCGTGTTCTCGATGACGAACCACATGCACAGGGTCGGCGTCGACATGAAGGTCACGTTGACGCGCGGCGGCGACGAGACGTGCATGCTGCAGACGCCGCGGTGGGACTTCAACTGGCAGCGGCAGTACCTCTACGACGCCTCGGTCGAGGCGCTGCCCGAGGTGCTGCCCGGGGACGTCGTCGAGGTGCGCTGCACGTACGACAACACGCTGACGAACCCCGGCGTCGCCGAGGCGCTCGCCGAGGTCGGCCTCGACGCGCCGCAGGACGTCACGCTCGGCGAGGGCACGCTCGACGAGATGTGCCTCGCGGGCGTGGGCATCGCGGTGCGGCCGTTCTAGCTCGTCAAGCGCACGCGATCACGCCGGCGTCGGTGACCAGCGCGTGCATCGGCACGTCGTGCGCGTCCATCGGGATCGGGCCCTCGCTCGGATCGACGAAATTGGTGAACACGACGCCGAGCCGGAGCACGTCGGCCCGGTCGCGCAGGGGTCCGAGGGCGCGGTCGTAGTAGCCGCGGCCGAAGCCGATGCGCGCGCCGTCGCGGCCGAAGCCGAGGCCCGGGACCAGCACGAGCGGCGGCGCGACATCGGCCAGGGCGCGCGGTGCCGTGGTGTCCGGCGCGGGCTCGAGCAGGCCGAAGCAGCCGGGCACGAGCTGGGCACGATCGACGGTGCGCACGAACGCCAGCGCGTCGCCTCGCACCCACGGCAGCCACACCTCGATGCCACGCGACCACGCGTCGTGGAGCAGCGTCCAGGTGTCGGGCTCGGCCCGCACACCGACGAAGGCCGCGATCGATCGCGCCTCGGACCACGCCGGGTGGGCCCGCAGCGCCTCCGTGAGCCCCGCGCTGCGCCGCGCGACCTCGTCGGGTTCGAGCGCCGCGCGACGGGCCCGCAGCGCCGCCCGCAGCGTCGCCTTCGCCTCGGGGGGTGGCGCGCCGGTCGTCACACGCACGCCGAGGTGTCGTACTCGCACGTCGTCGGATCGCAGGCGAGCGTGCCGTCGACGTACCCCAGCGAAGCGCAGTCGTTGCCCCCGAGGTCCTCACCGTCGCAGGCCTCGGCGCCGTCGAGGATCCCATCGCCGCACGTGCCCCCGGTCGACTCGGTGCCGGTCGAGTCGGTGCCCGTCGAGTCGGTGCCCGTCGAATCGGTGCCCGTCGAATCGGTGCCCGTCGAGTCGGTGCCCGTCGAATCGGATCCGGACTCGGTGCCGTCGGTGGACGACGATCCGTCGTCGGTGCCACCGCTGCTCTCGGTCGGGCTCGAGGTGTCCGCAGCGCTGTCCCCGGTGCTGCCGTCGGTGGGCGAGGTATCCGACTCGCTCGCGGTGGCCGTGGGGTCGGTCGGATCGGTCCCCTCGGCGGAGGCGGTGAAGGTTCCGTCCGTGCCACCGTCGCCGGTGCTCCCGGCGGCGCCCGTGCTGACGTCGGTGCCCTCGATCCCGAGGCACCCGCCCGCAGCCGCGATCACCACCGCGAGCGACGCACACCGGCATCCAAGTCCAAGCGCAAGACGAGTCATGCCCGCGATCATAGCCGAACTGACGCCGGCTCCACGGCGCGGCCACGACCGACGGCCTCCGCCCCACCGCGCGGCGCCCCACGGCGCCCTTCGGCGCAGGAGTGCCGCTGGCGGACCCGGGCCCGACCCCGGGGCGTCCGGGGCGCCTGGTCACGCGCCGGCCACGGCCCCGCGACTCGCCGTTGTCGACGCCGCGGCGCCGTGCTAGTAGAGGGCGAGCACGCGGGAGTAACTCAGTTGGTAGAGTGTCAGCTTCCCAAGCTGAATGTCGCGGGTTCGATTCCCGTCTCCCGCTCCGCGTAGAGGGTGGAGAACGAGGGTTGCCGGTGTGCCTCGAGTCTTGGTGGCACACCCACGCCCTACGCCTTCGCGTCCTCCCACCGCTTCACCAGCTCCGCGTACGTCGGCAGCGTGCGCGGAACGTGTCAACAAGTTTGAAGCCAGTTGGTTCGGAGTTCAGTGGATGACTGGCGTGGGTTGAGGATGGGCGTTCGGTTCGTTGGTGGGCTTGTTGATCCAGACCTCCTTCGG
>JBIJCC010000021.1:0-132075 GCA_044344875.1 Nannocystaceae bacterium | reverse complement strand
CTTGAGGGCGGCGAGGCGCTCCTTCTCCTTCAGGGCAGCGAGGCGCTCCTTCTCCTTGGCGGCGGCGAGCTTCTCGCGCTCCTTCTCCTTGAGGGCGGCGAGGCGCTCCTTCTCTTTCTCCTTGGCGAGGCGCTCGCGCTCGCGGACCTTCTCGAGCTTCTTGTCCTCGCGCTCCTGTTCCTTCTTGCGGCGCTCGTCGTCGCGGGCGCGCTGGGCCTCGTCGCGCTTGCGTTCGGCCTCGAGCTTGCGCTCCTCGGCCTTGCGGACGCGCTCCTGCTCGCGCTCCTGCTTCTTGCGCTCGCGCTCCTCGTCGCGCTCGCGTCGCTTCGCGTCGCGCTCCTCCTCGCGGCGGCGGCGCTCCTCTTCGCGTCGCTCGGCGGCGGCGGCACGCTCGCGCTCGGCGGCGAGGCGCTTTTCTTCGCGCTCGCGCTGACGCTCGGCCTCCTCCTCGGCGAGTCGGCGCTCGCGCTCGGCGGCGATCTCCTCGGGCGAAGGCCCGAGTTCGAGGCCGAGGAGCTGGCGGACCTCTTCCTCACCGACCCGCTCGCCGCCGCGTTCCGCATCGGTCTCACCGCGACCGTGCACGAGCACGCGCGGGAGGTTGTTGCGGAACATGACCTCGATCTTCTGCTCGCCGGCGATCTCGCAGACGAAGCCGACCCCGAACGTGGGATGAACCACGATCTGATGCAGGGTCAGCACCGCCTTCGGCGAGTAGCGCACCGCGTTGTCGAGCGGATAGGAGTTCATCCCCTCCAGCCAGTCCAACTTCTTCGCACCGCGACGTTTCGCGGCCGCGAGCGGCTCTGGGTTGTCATCCTCGCCACCCCGCGGCGGCTTGTACGCGTGCGTGTCTCCACACACAGCGCACTGAACGCGCCGTATCTCCTCGGCGTAGCTCTCGAGAATGATGTGTTGGGTATCCGCTCGGCACTTGGGACAGTAGGCGTCGGTTTCGCCCCCGTTGCTCGAGCTCTGATTGCCCCCGAAATGACTCTCGAAAATCTGGTCCATGGCCAAACTCCGGCCTACGTTCGCACGTGACCTAGCACGGCGGGATCCTACCAACAAGCGGTCAAGACCCCGAAAATGCTGGAAAATTCAGGGCGAGGGTCGACCCGCGCCGATGCATCCGTGGCATGCTATTGAAATAACATGAGAAAAGCAACTTGCGCATTGTGCGCATTGCGAATCTCCGCCCGGGTGACCTGGGGGTCCCGCGGGAAATTCACACCGGCGGGCCGTCGCCGTCGTGGTCGGGGATCGCTTCGGGCGTCGGCACTCGGAGGTCCGAGGCCCGGCGGGTCTCGCTGACGACGTCCTTCGACTGGTCGGCCAGGCTGCCCAGCTCGCGGCACACCACGCGGAAGGCTCGGCCGTGATCCCCGGCCTGGGCCGCGATGATGTTGCCGTTGAGCGCGAGGAGCTGGAGCCGACGGGCGACGTCGTCGAGGAAGTCCGTCATCGTCGACAGTCGCTCGCCGTGCATCGGAGCGCGGGGCGAGTCGGACTCGTCTGCGCTGGCGGGGCGCAGGCTGTTCGAGAGGAACTCTCGGAGCGTCGCCATGTCCTGGAACGCCTCGAGGATCCCGATCGGCCCGTACTCCTCCGGTTTGTCCGACGCGAACAGCGGCCGCGCGGCGACCATCGTCGGGCGGCCCCCGACGTCGAGCATCCCGCGGTAGGTCTGGCGTCGACGAAGGACCGAGTCCACGAGCTCTGCGTCGGCGTAGGCGCCGACCTCGGGGGCGGGCCCGGCATCGAGTGACGTGTACGTCGCGATGCGGCGGTTGCCGAGGTAGATCGACAGGCCGACGCTGCTCGCCCGCGACACCCGTGGCAGCAGCTCGCGATCGTAGTTGAGCACGGTGTGGCCAGCCCAGAGCTCTTGGTCACGTCGGACGACGCGACCCTGCGCGTGGATCAGCATCTCGAGCAGTTCGACCGCCGCAAACGCCCGCTCGTGCACGCGTCGGCTGACGGTCCCCACCGCCGCGTCGATGGCGGCCTCATCGCTGATGTCGCTCACGCCTGGCGAGTGTAACGGCCGGCGCAGCGTTGTGGTAGGAGCGGGTCATGACCGACGTCCCCGGCCGGATGCCCCCGGTCGTCCGCATCGCGCCGAGCCCGACGGGCGACCCGCACGTGGGCACCGCCTACATCGCGCTCTTCAACTACGCCTTCGCCCGTCGCCACGGCGGCCGGTTCATCTTGCGCATCGAGGACACGGACCAGGAACGGTCCTCGCGCAGCAGCGAGGACGCCATCTTCGAGGCTCTGCGGTGGCTCGGGCTCGAGTGGGACGAGGGGCCGGACAAGGGCGGGCCGAACGGACCGTACCGGCAGTCGGAGCGGCTCGACATCTACCGCGAGCACGTCGATCGGCTGCTCGCCACCGGCGCGGCGTACCGCTGCTTCTGCACCCGCGAGCGGCTCGACGAGCTCCGCCGCGCCCAGGTCGCGGCCAAGGTGGAGCACCCGGGCTACGACAAGCACTGTCGCGGTCTCGACCCCGAGGTCGCGGCCGCCCGTGCGGCCGCCGGCGAGACCCACGTCGTGCGCCTCGCGGTGCCGACCGAGGGCGACATCGTCGTCCACGATCGCCTGCGCGGCGAGGTCCGCTTCGGCGTCGCGCAGGTCGACGAGCAGGTGTTGATGAAGTCGGACGGCTTCCCGACCTACCACCTGGCCAACGTCGTCGACGACCGACTGATGGGCGTCACGCATGTCATCCGCGGCGAGGAGTGGCTCAGCTCCACACCCAAGCACGTGCTGCTGTACCAGGCCTTCGGCTGGGAGCCGCCGGAGTTCTACCACCTCGGCCTGCTCCGCAACGCGGATCGCTCCAAGCTGTCGAAGCGCAAGAACCCGGTCTCGGTCTTCTACTACCGCACGCTCGGCTACCTGCCGGAGACGTTCCTGAACTTCCTCGCGACGCTGGGCTTCTCGATGCCCGACGGTCGCGAGCGATTCAGCATCGACGAGCTGGTAGCGAACTTCGATCTGTCGCGTGTCAGCGTCGGCGGGCCGGTGTTCGACCCGGTCAAGCTCGCGGCATGGAATGGCGAGGACATGCGCGCGATGCCGGTCGACGAGCTCGTGGCGAGAATCCAGCGCGACGTGCTGTCCACCGCTCGGCTCACGCAGATGGTCGAGCTGAGCCGCGAGCGCATCTCTCGGCTCGACGACCTCATCCCGTTCGCTTCGTTCTTCTTCGGTGCCTCGATCGATCTGCGTCCGGTCCTCGGCGAGTTCGCCCTCAAGGGCCGGACCCGCGCCGAGGTCATCGACGTGCTCGCGCTCTTCCTCGAGGACATCGAGAAGGACCGCGCCGCCCGCAGCTTCACCAAGGAGGCGATCGAGGCCTTCAGTCGCGCCTTCTGCGAGCGTACCGGCTGGAAGACCAAGGAGATCTTCGGGCTGCTCCGCCTCGCCGTGACCGGTCGCGTCGCCGCCCCGCCGCTCTTCGACACCCTCGCCGCGTGCGGCAAGGACCGCGTCCGCCTCCGCCTCCGCGAGACCATCGACACCCTCCGCACCCTCCCGGAGTGAGTGCTGCGAGCACGCGGAGGTGCACGCGCGCCAGCGCGATGCAGCGGTCGCGAGGAGACCGAAGTGCCCCCCGCTTGCGGGGGTCAGCGCGTACCGTTTCGCCCTCGCCGCGGACGGGGGAAACGGAGCGTCCCGCCCCCCGCTTGCGGGGGGCCATCCGCGCGTCAGCGCGCACCGTTTCGCTCGCCACCCCCACGGGGGGAAAGAAAGGAAAACGAGTCAGCCGACGCTCAGCGGTTCCAGTTCAACCCCTACCATCGTAGGTGGGCACCACAAGTAACCGCTTCGGGCTTCCCGCCGGACGGGCATGCACTCCCACGGACAGAGGCGGTTCCCGGGTTGAACGGAGTAGGTAGAACTCGAACGCTGAGCGCACGGCTGACCCACGGTCCAAGATAGCAGAAGCGACCCCTGATGCTGCCGAGAAATCGAGGCGCCACGTTGGTCTCGGGACGAAGAAAAAGACCACGCGCGTTGGGGCACGTGGTCTTGACAAGCGGCGCGCCGAGGCGCTGACGGCTTCACCGACCGACGAAGCGCGGATCGGCGGCCGGAGCGTCGGCACGGTAGTCGGCCCCGAGCCCGCCCTGCACGGCCACCGAAGGCCCACCGCGGCTCATGAGGTCGACCTTGCTCAGCACCGCGTCCGCGCGGTCTTCGGTCGGGGTCATGTGCGTGCGCGAGTCCATGCGGATCGCATCACACGGGCAGGCCTCGACGCACAGGCCACACACCACGCACTTGAGCTCGTCGATGACGAAGCTCGCGGGCCCCTTCTCGTTGTTGTCTTCGCGGTCCTCCGCCACGATGTAGATGCAGCGCGCCGGACACACCGTCGAGCAGCACATGCACGCGACGCAGCGGACCGAGCCGTCGTCGCGGAACATGAGCCGGTGCACGCCGCGGAAGCGCTCGGGGTAGTACGACTTCGGATCGACGCCAGGTTCGCCGTAGCGAATCGTGTCGACGTCGCCCATCCCCTTGGTCATCGTGTTCTTGAAGAAGTGTCGCGCGGTGGTCAGCAACCCTTCGAGGATCGCGGGCAGAAAGATCTGATCCCGAGTGGTGCGCTGCAGCGAGACTTTCTTGACGCCGATGGTCATGACGCGACTTCCTCTAGGCCTACGGTTGGCCGGCCGCGGCCGGGGACGGGTTCGGTGACTTGGGGGCCGCGGCGGCCGCGGCGGCCGTGCCGACCGGAGCCGCCGCGCCACCCGCAGCGGGTGCAGCGGCCTTGGCCGGCTCGGTCGCGGGGACCGCAGCCGGCGGGGCCGACGGGGCGAGCGCGTAGACGACGAACGCGGTGAGGACGATGTTGGCGATCGACAGGGGCAGCAGGCCCTTCCAGCCGAGGCTCATCAACTGGTCGTAGCGGAAGCGCGGGAGCGTCCAGCGGATGAGCAGCTGCAACCAGCACAGCGCGAGCACCTTGAGGCCCCATGTCAGCAGGCCGATGGTGACGATCGCGATGTGGGGAAGGGCGGTGCCCCACCCGGTGAACGCCGACCACACCGCAACGACCAGGTGCATCGTGCCCAGCACGATGACGATCGAGGCGACGCCCTCGGCGTGCTTGCTCGCCCGCCAGATGGCCGCGCCGCTGACCGTGAGCACCAGCCCCGCGCCGAGGAAGAACATCTGGCACATCAGCGCGCTCGAGAAGCCGTGGGCCCCGAGGATGCCGAAGGGCAGGTTCCAGCCGCCGAGGAACAGGGTCGTCACGAGCGCCGAGACGAACACCACCTCGATGAACTCACCGAGGAAGAACAGGCCGAAGCGCATGCCCGAGTACTCGATGAAGTACCCGATGATCTCCGACTCGCCCTCGGGGAGGTCGAACGGGGCGCGCTTGGTCTCGGCGATGGCGGCCGTGAAGAACAGGATGAACGCGATGGGCTGCAGGAGCAGGCCCCAGTGCGAGACCTCTTGCGCCTTGACCAGCGCGTGGGGCTCGAGCGTGCCGTAGCACAGCAGAGCGCCGACGATGGTCAGGCCGATCGCGACCTCGTACGAGATCATCTGCGCCGATGCCCGCAGCGCGCCGAGGACCGCCCACTTGTTGTAGCTGGCCCAGCCGGCCAGCGTGGTGCCGTACGTCGCGAGGGACGCGATGGCGAAGTAGTAGAGCAGCCCGACGTCGATCTGGGCGATCTGCAGCGGGGTGCCGCCGCGGCCCGCCGCGCACTGGGCGATGTCGGCCTCGCTCAGGCTGTCGAACAGCTGGCCGTAGCAGACCGCGTCGCCGAACGGCACGATCGCGAACACGACCATCGCCGGCACGAACGCGAACAGCGGCGCCAGCGTGTACAGGGCTCGATGCGCTCGCCGGGGGATGAAGTCCTCCTTGAAGAGCATCTTCAGGCCGTCGGTCGCGATGTGGAGCAGGCCCCACAGGCGCAGCGTCATGCCGCCGATCGACACGCGGGCCATGTTCGGGCCGATGCGGTCCTGCATCATCGCGCTCTGCTTGCGCTCCATCCACGTGAGCAGCGAGGCGAGCGGCATGATGAACGCCATCACCAGCAGCAGCACCTTGATGAGCGCCGGCAGCACGTACTGCGAGATCCACGACGGGTCCTCGAACTCGAGCGGGACCGCGGTGACGACTCCGGCGGCCTTGAACGAGAGGTGCGCGGTGCCTTGGCGGTACTCGTCGGCGGCGACCTCCTCGGGGGCGTCGCCGTGCTCGACCACGGCGCCGCGGATCGGCTCGCCGGGTCCGAGCAGCTCGGCGGCGTCGACCTTCACGTGGAGCTTCAGACGGTCGCCGGGCCGCAGGACGGTGGCGTTGACCGGCTCGACCAGGGCGAACGAACTCCAGTCGGGGCCCTCGATGCGGAACTCGCCGATGGCCACCGGCTTGTCGCTGGTGTTCACCAGTTCGACGGCGATCGGGCCCGTCGACGGGTGGAACACGGCGCGCACCGGCTCGGGCCGGATCGCCGACGCCGCGCCGGTCGTCGACTTGTAGTCGGAGCCGCACGCGGAGAGGCCGAGCGCGGCGCACAGCAGCAGCCAGAGCATCGCGGGCGACGCCGCACGAACCAGCGCGCGAGCGCGGAGCGAGCGGCCAGGCGAGGACAGGACGGGAGCGTGGTTGGACATCGGTCGAGCCAAGTTCAGCCGCGGGTGTGCGAGAAGCGGAGCAGGGTGGGGCGAGCCGCGACGGGCGTCGCGGTCAGCTCGAGGAGTTCCTTGTTGTCGAACTCCTCGGCGACCGCGCGGGCGCGCTCGCGGCTGGTGCCGAGGTCGCGCTCGCCCATGGCCAGCGCGATGTCGCGGATGAGGTCGGCGCGCTCGCGTCGGTCGCCCTCGGGGCGCCACGCCGGCTGGAGCACGCGCAGGCGGCCCTGACGGTTGATGACGCTGCCGAGCGTCTCGGCCCAGCTCGTCGCGGGCAGGACGATCGAGCAGGCCTGCGCGAGCGGAGTCACCCGATCGCTGAGGCACACGCTGGTGATCGCACCCAGGGCGCTGCGGACGACGTCCGACAGCTCGAAGGTGCCGTCGAGGAAGATGACCGCCTCGTATGCCCGACCCGCGAGCTCGAGGCCGAGTTCGCCCTCGTGCTTCGCCGCGCCCGAGGCCGCGATGGCGCCGCGGAGGTTGGCGTTCTTGTCGGCGTCACGCAGGAGCTCGTCGGTCTTGCCGGGGACGCGGCCGACGACGAACCGCTCGGCGCCGAGCAGCGCCGCGAGATCGGCGAGGGCGCGGTTGGCCTCGTTGGTCGCGGTGCCGCTGAAGACCGCGGCGACCTTCTTGTTGCGCCCGCGCAGGCGGCGAGCCACCGTCGCGATCGCGTGCCCGAGCGGCACCTCCTGCCCGTCGACGCGGGCGTGACGGATGCGGGCGTCGGCGTCGAGCTCCTTGTACGTGTAGCGACCCTCGTCGCACATCCAGTGGCCGTTCACGTCGGGGTCGTGCCGGGGGATGATGCGATGGGCGGCCTCGTGCTTGTGGTGCAGCTCGATGGCGCACCCGGTCGCGCAACCCTGGCACGTGGTCGGGGTGGACTTTAGCTCCCAGGCCCGGATCGCGAACCGGAAGTCCTTGGCTGTCAGCGCGCCGACCGGGCAGATGTCGACCACGTTGATCGAGTACGCGTTGTCGAGGCGGTGGCCGTCGGCGATGTCGAGCTTCTCGTGGTCGCCACGGAAGGTCATCGTCAGCTCGCCCGTGCCGGGAATCTCCTCGCAGAACCGGATGCAGCGCGAGCACAGGATGCAGCGCTCGGCGTCGAGGATGATCTCGCGGCCGATGTCCTTGTGCTTCGGCTTGCGGATCTTGGGCACGTCCACCCGCGTGAGCTGGTGGTTGTGGTCCATGTAGTGCCGCTGCAGCGTGCACTCGCCGGCCTTGTCACAGATCGGGCAGTCGATCGGGTGGTTCTTCAGCGTGAACTCGAGCAGCGCGCGACGGGCCTCGAGCACCGCGGGGCTCTCGGTGTGCACGACCATGCCCTCGCCGACGATCTGCTGACACGACGGCTGGAGCTTGGGGTTCTTCTCGACCTCGACGAGGCACTGCCGACAGCTCGCCGCGATCGACAGGCCGGGGTGGTAGCAGAAGTGGCAGATGTCGCGGCCGAGGAGCTTGGCCGCCTCGAGCACGTTGGTGCCCTTGCGGACCTCGACGGTCTCGCCGTCGATCGTCAGCTTGACCGTCGCGTCGCCGGGTGCGGGCGCGGCCGAGAGGTTCGGCGCGACCGGGGCCGGCGCCGCGCGGTTCTCCGGCGGCTTGACCGTGGTCGGAGCGGCAGAGCGGGCCGCGGCCGGCGGCGGCGGCGGCTCGGGCGGGAGGATGATCGTCGCCGAGCGGGGCCGGCTGGGCACGGGCGGGTCGGAACTCGTCATGGCGTCTCTCGTGTCAGCGGTCGCACTCGCCACCGATCATGTTGATCGAACCGAAGATGGGCACCACGTCGGCCAGGTTGGTCCCGAGGATCATCTGGCGCAGCGCCGCGGTGATGTAGAAGCACGGGGGACGGCAGCGGTTCTTGTACGGGCGGCCGCTGCCGTCCGCGACGATGTAGAACCCGAGCTCGCCGTTGCCGCCCTCGGTGAAGCTGTAGGCCTCGCCCGGAGGCACGCGCAGCCCGTCCATGATGTGCTTGAAGTGGGCGATCATGCCCTCGATCGAGTTGTAGACCTCGCGCTTCGCCGGCAGGGCGATGAGCGGGTCGTCGACGATCACGGCGCCCGGCGGGATCTGGACCAGCGCCTGCTCGACGATGCGCAGCGACTGCTCCATCTCCTCGATGCGGACCAGGTAGCGCGCGAGGTTGTCGCCGGCATCGGCCACTGGGATCTCGAAGTCGAAGTGGTCGTAGACCGAGTACGGGTGGTCCTTGCGGACGTCGTAGGCGACGCCGCAGGCGCGCAGGCACGGGCCGGTGAAGCCGTAGCTCAGCGCGTCGTCGGCCGAGATGGTGCCGACGCCCTGCATGCGGTCGAGGAAGATGCGGTTGCGCTCGACGAGCTTGCGGATGTCGGCGATGAGCCCGCGGACCTTCACGAACTTGCCGCGGACCTTCTCGTCGAAGTCGCGGGTGAGGTCCCACGCTACGCCGCCGATGCGACAGTAGCTGTGGGTCATGCGGGCGCCCGAGACGTCCTCGAGCAGCTCCCACAGGTGCTCTCGGGCGCGGTTGCCCCAGAAGAACGCCGTGAGGCCGCCGAGCTCGGCGAGCGACGCGGTGATGCACGTCAGGTGGTCGCAGACGCGCGAGATTTCGCCGACGATGACGCGGATGTACTCGGCGCGCTCGGGGATCCGCGCGGTGATGCCGAGGAGCTTCTCGACGGCCATCGCGAAACCCACGTTGTTGAGCATCGGCGAGACGTAGTTCAGGCGATCGACGTACGGGAAGATCTGGGTGTACGTCGCGCCTTCGCTCTCCTTCTCGAAGCCGCGGTGGAGGTAGCCGATCTGGACGTCGGCGTCCTTGATCGTCTCTCCGTCGACGCGCAGCACGACACGCACGGTGCCGTGCATCGCCGGGTGCGACGGGCCCATGTTGAGGATGAGCTCGTCGGTGGGCAGGCGCTCGGCCTCGTCGGCGAACTGCTGCAGCGACGGCGACAGCGGCATCTCGCCGGCCTGACGTCCCGTGTGCGGGTCGTAGGTCTCGGCGACGGTGTGCGCGACGGACTTTGCGGTGGGAGCGGTGGGGGTCGGGGCGCTCATCGGCGTGGGATTCCTAGCTCACCCGGCGGTCGTGGCTGTCCGGGAGCAGCCGCGTGGTCTGGTCGTCGGTCGCCGGCGCGTCGGGGCGGCGCAGCAGCGGCTGGCGGGCGTTCTGCGGGTAGTCCTTGCGCAGCGGGTGCCCGACGAACTCCTCGTACATCAGGATGCGACGCAGATCGGGGTGGCCCTCGAAGCGCACGCCGTACAGATCCCACGCCTCGCGCTCGGACCAGTTCGCCGCGTACCAGAGGCCGGTCGCGCTGGGCACCCAGCACTCGTCCTCGGCGTCGCCGATGCGGACCTTGATCCGCAGGCGGTGTTTGTGCGGGATGCTGTACAGCTGGTAGACGACCTCGAAGCGCGGCTGCTGCCCGAGGTAGTCGACGACCGTCAGGTCGCTCAGCATGTTCATCTTCGTGTCGGCGTGGTCGCGCAGCAGCGTGAGCACGTCGATGAGGTGCTCGCGGTGGACGACCGCGATCTCGTCGCCGACGTGGCTGCCGGTCTCGACCAGCGCCGCGGGGCGCTCGCGCTGCAGGAACTCGAGGAGTCGTTGAGCCATCAGCGGACCCTCCCGTCTTGGGGCATGCGTTCGTCGGGGAGCAGCGTCATGCTCGTGCCGTCCTGCAGCACGGGCAGCTTGCGGCGGTCGGTGTAACCGATCGCCGCCGTGTTGCCGATCTGCTGCTGGCAGTGGCCGCGGTGCTCTTGGATGCGGTTCTGCAGCGCCATCAGGCCGTCGAGCACCTGCTCGGGGCGAGGTGGGCAGCCGGGCACGTACACGTCGACCGGGATCACCTGATCGGCGCCGGGCATGACGGTGTAGTTCTGATAGAAGCCGCCGGTCGAGGCGCACACGCCGAAGGCCATCACCCACTTGGGATCGGGCATCTGGTCGTAGATGCGCCGCAGCACCGGCGCCTGGCGCTCGGTGATCGTGCCGATCACGATGAGCAGGTCGGCCTGACGCGGCGAGAAGCGCGGGAACTCGGCGCCGAAGCGCGCGATGTCGTAGCGCGAGCCCATCAGCGACATGAACTCCATCGCGCAGCAGGCGGTGGCGAACGGGTACGTGAACAGGCTGTATTTCTGCGCCCAGTTCACCGCGTCTTGCAGGACGGTGGGGATGTAACTCGCGGAGGATTCGGCCATGGTTCGAGCCTTTCGGTTTCACGCCCAGTCGAGCGCGCGCTTGCGCCAGACGTACGCCAGCGCCACGACGAGGATGACCAGGAACACCAGCATTTCCACCAGGCCGAAGAGGCTCGGGGCTGCGGTGCAGACGCCGGCGGCGTCGAGGACACCGCTGCAGGACAGCTCGCGGAACAGCGAGGCCCACGGGTAGAGGAACGCGACCTCGATGTCGAACACCAGGAAGAGGATCGCGACCTGGTAGAACTTGACGCTGAACTTCACGCGCGGGCTGCCGATGGGCTCGCTGCCGCACTCGAAGGGTTCGTCCTTGATGGCCGAGGTCCGCTTGGGACCGAGGACCATGGTCAGGCCCAGCATCAGGCAGCCGAAGCCGATCGCGAAAACGATGAAGACGAGCGCTGGGAGGTATGAAGCGGCCATCGGAGACGTCGCGCGGGGTGTATCACAGCACGCGGCGGCGCTCTACGGCTGAGCGGTGCTCGAGCGTACCGGGGCGTGACGGCCCGAGGGGAGCACGGCGCGCGGAGGCCACGCAGGGGACGCGCGGGCCTCCGCGTCCCGACCGGCAGCGGGTTCTCCGTCAGACGGGGCTCAGCCGGTGCCTTCGATGGCCATCTCGAACACCTCGACCTCGTCGGCGTCCTTGGCCATGAACAGCACCTTCAGGGGTTTCTCACCCCGCCACGAGCGGAATTCGCTGTGGATCGCGCGGGCGGCCTCCTCGGCGGGGATGCCGGTGTCGAAGGCGCCCATCAGCGGCATGGCCACCGAGGTGAACCCCTTCACCTGGCAGGCGACGAGCACGGCGGCGGTGGCCCGGAGGATGTCCTCGACCTGCACCCGGCCGCCGGGGGCCTCGGTGTTGGGCACGTGGATGAGGTTTCCGGCCTTCATGTTGCCCGCGGGGGTCACGAACGCGGCGCCGATGGCCAACGGGGTGTGTTCCCGGATCAGCGCCTCGAGGTCCGTCCCCGCCAGCTCCCGCAGCTTCGCGGCGGGATAGTGCGACATCGTCCCCTGGGAGTTGGTGGGGCAGACGAACGCGTCCACCTCGACCTGGTCCCACGGGTCGGTGCAAATCTGGATGGAGATGTGATCGACCGTTTCCACGCGCGCGGCGGAGCCTGCTAGTTCTTGAACATCGAGTCCAGCTCTTTCGCGACGTCGTCCTCGGTGGAGGCGCGGGCCACGGCGAGCTCCTTGACCAGCAGGTCGCGGGCGGTGCGCAGCATCTGCTTCTCCCCGTGGGAGAGCTGCTTGGTCTGCTTGAGCAGGGACAGGTCGCGGTAGACCTCGCCGACCTCGAAGAGCGACCCGGTGCGGATCTTCTCCATGAAGCCGCGGTACCGGCGGTTCCAGGTCTGGCGATCGCAGGGGACCTCGTGATCGCGGAGCAGCTCGAACAGCTCGTCGACCTCGGCCTCGGCCGCGACGGCGCGCATGCCGTTCTCCTCGGCCTTGTCGACCGGGACGATGATCTTGAGGCCCGAGCCCATCACGCGCAGGTGGTAGAAGGCCAGGGGGCTGCCGCCGATGGTCTTGTGCTCGACCGCGACGACGTCCGCGACGCCATGGGCGGGGTACACCGACTTGTCTCCGACTCGAAACGAGGGCTGCATCGTGTGCTCCAAGGCTTCTGCCGTTGCCGGCGCGGCCCCATGAGCAAGTTCCGTGCCCCCCGGTACCGGTGCCGGACATTGGGGAAACACACGGTCGAATGGCCAGCGGTGGCCACCCGCGTAGCCGGAGGCCGGCGCGCAGCGGCTACTCATGTGGCCAGGGCGCGGACGCCGATCGTCCGTCGCACCGGTCGCCCGGTCACTCGAGGCTGGTGATCGCCCAGCCCCGGGGGGTTTGCTCGAGGACGATCACCCGCTGGGGCTCGTAGCGCAGCTGGGCGCGCAGGAGATCTTCGCTCAGCTCGATCGCGCCGGGGCGCGCGAGGGCGGCCTCGATCGCCTCGGTCCGCGCGGCCCAGTCCTCACGCAGGGCGTCGGCGAGCTCGGGGGAGAGGAACGACTGCGCCTTGCCCAAGGGTCCGCCGCCGAGCGCAGCGAGGAAGCTGCGGATCGCGTCGGCGGGCGTGCTCGCCCGCGAGGCCGGCGGGAGCCCGCCGGTCACGTACCACCGATCGTCGAGCTTCGCCCACTGCAGCACCACGCCGTCGTCGTGGACGGTCGTGGCGGTGTGGCCGGCGACGACGCGTCCGCGCTCCATCGCCCGGGCGGCGTCGAGCGTCGCCTTGCGCTCGGCGACGTCGGCCTTCCAGCGGGCGAGGAAACTCGGGTAGTCGACCCGCGCGCGCACGTCCGGGGCGAGCAGCGCGTACGCGGCCTCGGGATCATCCTTGCGCAGCGCCTCGAGGTACGCGTCGCGTGCGGCCTCGGGCGATCGGCTCCCGCGGGGTGTGCAGGCGGCGAGCATCGCCAGGACGACGGTGGTGAACCACCGTCGCATCACGGGCTCGCTCCGTCGCGCTTGTGCAGCAGGGTGTCGTGGGCGAGCGCGGGATCCATGTCCGGGTAGTCGAGGTTGAAGTGGAGCCCGCGGCTCTCGGGTCGTCGTCGGGCGCACTCGATGACGAGCTGTCCGGCGAGCGAGATGTTGCGCAGCTCGAGCAGATCGCGGGTCACGCGGAAGCGCAGGTAGTACTCGCGGATCTCCTCGCGGATGAGGTCGATGCGCCGCCGGGCCCGCTCGAGGCGCTTGTTGCTGCGCACGATGCCGACGAAGTTCCACATCAACGCGCGGACCTCCTCCCAGTTCGCGCTCACCATCACCGCTTCGTCGGAGTCGACGGCGTCGCCCTCGTTCCAGTCGGCGACGACCGATGGGGGCTCGCGGCCGAACTCGGTGCCGACCTCGGCGGCTCCCGCGGCGAGCACGACGGCCTCGAGCAGGCTGTTGCTGGCGAGGCGACAGGCGCCGTGCATGCCCGACAGGGTGACCTCACCCGCGGCGAGCAGGCCGGGTACGTCGGTGCGGCCGGAGGTGTCGACCTTGACGCCGCCGCACATGTAGTGCGCCGCGGGGACCACCGGGATCGGCTGCGTGCGCATGTCGATGCCGAGCTCGAGGCAGCGCGAGTGGATCGCCGGGAACCGCTGGGTGATGAACGCAGGATCGAGGTGCGTCACGTCGAGGAACACGCACGGCTCGCCGGTGCGCTTGAGCTCGGCGTCGATCTCCCGGGCGACGACGTCGCGCGGCGCGAGGCTGCCCATCGGGTGCCGGCCGTCCATGAGGCCGCTGCCGTCGCGACGGCGCAGGATGCCCCCCTCGCCGCGCACCGCCTCGGACACCAGGAAGCTCTTGGCGCCGGGGTGGAACAGGCATGTGGGGTGGAACTGCATGAACTCGAGGTTGCCGACCGTCGCGCCGATGCGATACGCCATCGCGATCCCGTCCGCGGTCGCGACGTCGGGGTTGCTGGTGTAGCGATAGATCTTGCCGGCGCCACCGGTGGCGAGCAGCGTCACGCGGGCGACGTGGCCGTGGACGACGCCCGTCGGCACGTCGAGGCTGTACGCGCCGAAGCAACCCCGGCTGCCGTCGACCTTCGACCACGACAGCAGGTCGACGACCATCTGGTGGGGCAGGATGCGGATGTTCGGGTGACGCGACGCCGCGTCGAGCAGGCCGCGGACGATCTCGGCACCCGTGGTGTCGAGGTGGTGCACCACACGGCGGTGGCTGTGCCCGCCCTCGCGCCCGAGGGCGAACGCGCCGTCGTCGACGCGATCGAAGCGCACGCCGTACGTCCTTGCGAGTCGCTCGACCAGCGCCGGCGCCATCTCGACGGCGTGCTCGACCATCTTCCGATCGCAGAGGCCGGCCCCGACGCGCAGCGTGTCCTCGACGTGCGAGGCGACCGAGTCGTCGCCGTCGAAGACGGCCGAAATCCCGCCCTGCGCCCACTGGGTGTTGGAGCTCTCGGGGACGGTCTTGGTCAGGACGGTGACGGTCCCGCGCTCGGCGAGCTCGAGGGCGAAGTACAACCCCGCCAGTCCGCTGCCGATCACGAGGACATCGCTGCGGTGGATCTCGGTGGGCAAAGGGGGGCCTCGGGCGCAACGGTAACGCAACGCGCCGGCGGCGGGGTCCCGTCTGCGCCCGATTCGTGCGGTCGGGCCCGTCGGTGGGCTAAGCTGACGAACCGATGCGTCGATCCCGTGCACTGCTCGCCCGCGCCCTGCTCGGCTGGGCGGCCGCTGCGCTGGTGCTCGTGTCGCCGGCCGACGCGGCCTCGGCGACCCGCCGCGGCGCCGCGGGCCGCAACAACTACTACCGCTACGTGGACGGGGCCGGGACGATCCACGTCACCAACATTCCCGAACGGAAGCACGGGCAGCGCGGGGAGTGGTCCCTGTGGAAGAGCCTGCCGGGCAGCGGAGGCGGCGGCCGGTCGCCGGGCGGGGCCCGCGTGGCCGGAGACGAGACCCCGGTCGCCCTCGGCGGCGAACGCTTCCACCGCTACGACAGCATCATCCGCGGGGCCGCGTCGCGCTACCAGCTGCCCGAGTCGCTGGTGCGCGCGGTGATCCACACCGAGAGCAACTACCAGCCCCGCGCGGTCTCCCGCGCCGGCGCGATGGGTCTCATGCAGCTCATGCCGCGCACCGCCCGGTCCCTGGGCGTCAAGGATGCCTTCGATCCCGCGCAGAGCATCCACGGTGGCGCGCGATACCTGCGGCTGCTCGCGAACCGCTACGGCGGCGACATGGTGCTCGTGCTCGCCGCGTACAACGCGGGCGCCGGCAACGTCGAGAAGTACGGCGGTGTCCCTCCGTTCGAGGAGACCCGCGCGTACGTGCGATCGGTGCTCCGCCGCTTCTACGCGTACGAGCGGCAGGCACAAGGGGGCGCGGCCCAGCTGCGCCGCGCGCCGGCCCGCCACCTCGCGGAGTGACGCACGGGCGCGCGGGTTGGGGTAGTCTCGCCCTGCCGTGCCCCTCCCGCCGCCGATCCCGGGCGTGACCGAGTTCGCGTTCGGTCGCCTCCTGAACCCAGCGAGGGACACACCGACGCTGTCGCTCACCGCCGATGGTCACCTCATGGTCACCGTGCGCGGCGAGATGATGACGCGCACGGACGCGGTGCTGCTGTGCAGCGAGAACCTCGAGGTCCGCGCGGTCAACCGCCGCATGCAGGGCCGCGCGGTGCCCGAGGTGTTCCAGCGCCTCGTGTCGATGGAGGGCGAGGGCCACCTGGTGCTGTCGCGCGAGCACGAGCGGTTCCTGGCGCTGCAGCTGCAGCGCGATCTGTGCTTCTTCGTCGAGAGCTACATCTGGGCGATGGAGTCGACGCTCATGTGGGATGTCGGCCAGCTGCCCCGCGCGAGCCGGTCGATCCAGCTGGTCCGCGTGGCCGGCGAGGGGGCCGTCGCGTTGCGGGTGCCCGGCGAGCTGGTCGCGGTGAAAATCGCCCCGGAGCGGCCCTATCGCGTGCACCGCAGCGGGTTCGTCGGCTGGGTCGGCAACGTCGTCCCCAACCTCGAGCCCGAGATCGGGTTCCTGCACTGCGAGGGCGAAGGCGCGGTGTTCGTGTGCCTGCCGAGCGCCCAGGGCACGCGGCGCGGCGACTCGGGCGCGACGGTCGTCGCCGGCGGGGGCTGGACATGAACCCCGGCGGCGAGCTCACGCGGCTCGAGGCGTTCAAGCGCGAGGTCCTGAACCTGCCCAACCTGATCACGATCGGGCGGCTGTTCCTGATCCCGCCGGTGTTGGTCCTCATCGATCCGACCGACCCGGTGCGCAACTTCATGGCGGCGCTGCTGTTCGCGGCCGCCAGTGGGCTCGACATCCTCGACGGCTACCTCGCGCGGCGGCAGAACCTCGTCACCGTCTTCGGCAAGTTCATGGATCCGCTCGCCGACAAGCTCATGGCGATGTCGGTGATGGTCTGGCTGGTGATGGTCGCCCTTCTGCCGCCGTGGATCGTGGTGGTGATGATCGGCCGCGACTTCTACATCTCGGGCCTGCGCTCCGTCGCGGCCAACCAAGGCGTGGTCATCGCGGCGGGCGAGGGCGGCAAGATGAAGACCGTCATGCAGCTGGTCGGCATCTGCTGCGTGCTCGCCCGCTACCGCTACCGCATGCCGTTCACGCCGGAGCACATCGACTTCCACCAGCTCGGCATGGGCTTCTTGTACGTCGCGCTGGGCCTGTCGATCACCAGCGCGGTGCAGTACACGCTCGAGTTCGGCCGTGCGCTCAAGCAGCATCGAAGCGCGTGATGGCCGAGGCCTCGCCATGGTCGTCGCTTTCGGACGCCCAGCGCGCCGCTGCGATCGCAGCGCTGGTGGCCGAGGGCCGCGATGTCACCTGGCTCGACGGCGGCGCGGTGGCGCGGGGCATCGTGGCGTTCGACGCCGACGAGGTGATCGAGTCCGATGATCCGCGGGCGATCGCCGCCGTCGAACGGCGATGGCGGCACGAGCCCGACGTCGTCTGGACGGGCTGCATCAGCTACGACTTCGCCGCCGATCTCGTGCTCGGCCGCCGCCCGCGGACGCGCGCCATGCCGGGGATCGTGCTGCGACGGTCGCGATCGTGGATCGAGGTCGGACCCGACGGCGTCCGCGTCGTCGGCACGCCGCCCGATCCGCCGCCGGGTCTCGCCGTCGCCGATCCGTGGCCGCTCGGATCCCTGTCTGCGATCTGGTCGCCGCCCGTGTATCGGGCCAAGGTCGCCGTCGCGCAGCGGCACATCGTCGCGGGCGACACCTACCAAGTGAACCTCGCGCAGCGGTTCTTCGCGCCGTGGTGCGAGAGCGTGACCGCCGACGAGCTGCCGCGGCAGGCCGCGGCGCTGTACCTGCGGCTGCGGGGCAAGGCGCCGGCCGAGCGTGGCGCCCTGCTGCGGGTGCCCAGCGGCATCGTGCTGTCGAACTCGCCCGAGACGCTGGTCGACGTCGACGTCGACGCAGCGGGCGTCGCGGTCGCGTACGCCCGCCCGATCAAGGGCACGCGTCCGCGGGCCAGCACGCCCGAGGGCGATCGCGCCGCGCGAGACGAGCTGCGCGGCAGTGTGAAGGACCTCGCCGAGCACGTGATGATCGTCGATCTCGTGCGCAACGATCTCGGTCGGCTCGCCGAGCCCGGATCGGTGCACGCGCCCGCGCGGCCCGACGACCTCGCGCTGCCGACGGTGCACCATCTCGTGAGCGAGATCCGGGCGACGCTGCGCCCCGGCGTCGGGCTGGCCGAGCTGTGCGCGGCGCTGGTGCCCGGCGGGAGCGTGACCGGGGCGCCGAAGCGGCGCACGCTCGAGCTCATCGAGGCGCTCGAGGAGCACCCGCGTGGGATCTACTGCGGCGCGATCGTACTGCTCGAGGCGACCGGCGTGCGCATGAGCATCCCGATCCGCACGGGGCTGCTCGACACCCGCGGCCTCTCGCTGCACGCAGGCGGCGGCATCGTGGCCGACAGCGAGCCCGAGGCCGAGCGGCTCGAGAGCCTGGCGAAGACCCGCGCCTTCGAGCCCTGAGGTCGACGGACTCTCAGGTCGCCGGCTTGGCGGCGTCCTTCTTGGCGTCGACGGCGTCGCCGTGCTTCGTCAAGAAGAGGAACAGCAGGGCGACCCCGGCGACCAGCGCGATGTCGGCGACGTTGAACGTCGGCCACGGCTTGTCGGGCCAGTAGTAGACCTTGATGAAGTCGACGACCCCGTAGCGCGGCTCGCCGCGCAGCTCCATCACGCGCACGAGGCGATCGTGGAGGTTGCCCATCGCGCCGCCGGCCACCATCGCGATCGCCACGTACGCGCTGCGCCAGCGCGTCGGCAGCGTCAACGCGAGCTTCACCATGTACGCCAGCGCGAGCAGGGTGACGAGGATGAAGATGATGCGCGCGTACGAGGCGTCGCGCAGGAAGCTGAAGGCCGAGCCGGTGTTGAAGCCGAACTCGAAGTAGGCCCACTTCTCGATGACCGTGACGGTCTCGCCCTCGCGCAGGTGCTCCCACGCCCAGGCCTTGCTCCACAGGTCGAGTCCGAGGGTGATCGCGGCGACGACCCCCGCGAGGACGAGGCGACCCTGCCGCGGTGGTTCGGGGGCGTCGAGGGGTGCAGGGGCGTCGGCCATGCGCGCGCGGAGCATAGCCTATGCCCGCTGGGCCCGCAGGCCCAAGTCGCGGCGCCAGGCGATGACCCCGAGGGCGATGAGGCCGGCCGCGACGACCTGCGACCACGAGAGCACGAGCGCCTGCGTCGGCGCCATCCCGAGCCACTGGGCGAGGGCGCCCCCCGGGATCTCGACGACGAACCCGCGGGTCGCGTCGCCGCGCATCGCCTCCATGACGAAGCGCAGCACGCCGTAGCCCGCGGCGTAGCGGCCCGCCTGACGCCACCGGGGCTCGGGTCCGCGTCGCAGCCGCAACGCGACGAGCGCCGCGGCGAGCACGAACAGCCCGGTGGCTTCGATCGCCTGGACGGGGATGAGCGGCACGGTGTGGCCGTCGACGATCGGCGCCCCCTCGACCAGCGTGACGATGGCGTCGGGCCCGAACTGCACGCCCCAGCGACCCTCGGTCGGCGCGCCCCAGCAACAGCCGGCGAAGAAACAGCCGAGCCGGCCGAACGCGTGGCCGAGCGGCATCCAGGTCGCGGCCAGATCGCACAGCGTCGAGAACTCGGTGCGGTGGCGCTTCGCGATCCACACCCACGACGCCACGATCGCCCCGAGCGAGCCGAAGAACACGAAGCCCGTGCCGTCGCTGACGAACACGCGCGAGGGATCGGCGACGTACTCCGCGGGCACCGTGAGCACGTGCAGCAGGCGACCTCCGACGTAGGCCCCGAGCGCGATCGCCAGGTAGAAGTCGACGAGGAACGACAGGTGCTCGGGGGCTCCCACGCCGCGTCGCTTCGCGTCCCACCATGCCCCCGGGATCGTCGCGATCGCGCCGATGAGGATCAGCGTGCCGTACGCGTTGGCGTGGCCGCCCCATGGTAGTTCGAAGAGTACCGGATGCATCAGGCTGCCTCCGCGCGCGGCCGCCCGCGCCACAACGCCAGCCCGAGCAGCACGACGCCGACCACCAGCAGCACGTCCGCGACGTTGAACGCGGGCCAGCGCTGCTTGGGTTGGTAGAAGACCACCAGGAAGTCGACGACGCCGTGGCGGACGGTGCGATCGAACATCCGCATCGATCGGAACAGGCGATCGTGGAGGTTGCCGAGGGCACCGCCGACCAGCAGGCCGATCGCGAGCGGGAGCAGCACGCCCCGCTGTGTCCACCGCCACGCCAGCTGCAGCACGTACACGATCGCGGCGATCGTGATGGCGACGAACACCCAGCGCGACCACGTCGCGTCGCGGAGGAAGCCGAAGGCCGAGCCGGTGTTGAACGCGAACTCGAGGTGGAACACCCCGGGGATGAGGCGCTTGGGCGGGCGCCGACGCAGCTCCTCCCAGACCCACGCCTTCGTCGTCAGGTCGACGGCAAGGCCGACTGCGGCGACCGACGCGATCGCGAGCATGCGACGCGCACGCGTCGAGCGGGGCGAGGCCATCGGCTTGCGATGATACCCGCGATCGGGCCCCCGTCACGGAGCCGCGCAGCGATCAACGGCGCTCGCGCAGCAGATCGAACAGCGCTGGACGCCGTCGGCGGGGCCAGTGCTGCGGCCCACCGCCGAGTTGGCGACGCGAACGCGACACCCGCTGGTCCATCGCCTGGCGCGAGAGCCCCTCCAGCGCCAGCGGGTGGGCCTCCTGCAGCTCGGCGAGCTCGACGCGCTCCTCGCCGAGGAGGTTGGACAAGGCGTTCTCGAGCAGGACCGCCTCGGGCAGCCGGAGCTCGCGCAGGGCGCCGCGCAGGCGGGCGCGCGTCGAGAGCTGCTCGAGCACGTCCTCGGAGGTGCGGCGCAGCTCGTCGACGCGGCGGTGGGCATTGCGGGCGAGCGACACGAACGCCGACGCGAACATCACCTGCAGCGGGCGCACGCCGCCCTGGCGCAGCTCGGGGTCGTGGAGGATTGCGTCGACCTCCGCCCACGCGACGGCGTCGAGCTCCTGGTCGTGGCCGCCGGTGCGCTCGAAGTCCTCGTTGCTCCACGCGGCGACGCACAGGCGCAGGCGCACGGCCTCGAAGACGAGCAGCTCGGCGAGGGCGACCGAGAGCGCGCCGGTGTCCTCGACCTCACCGCTCGCGGTCGTCGCGAGGCTGCCCGCGAAGCGATCGAGCCGCGCGCGGTGATGGGCGTCGCCCTGGGTGAGCGAGGAGAACCACCCCTCGATCTGCGGCGTAGTCTCGACGAAGAGCGCGTCCTGCAGGTCGCGGTGGAACCGAACGAGCGCGGGCCACCGCGGATCACGGACCGCGACGTCGAGCCCGACACCCGCGCGTCGGGCCTCGAGGGCGCAGGCGGCGACGGCATCGAGCTCGAGCTGCAGCGCCTGCAGATCGACGGGGCGCTCGGCCACGGGGACGGGGAGGGCGTCGGTGACCGCGGCCGTGACGGGGCTCATGCGGCACAGGTCTAAGCACGGCCCTCGGGGGTCGCAAGGGGCCCGTGGTGCGGATGACGGAGCGCGACCCCCAGCCATTCGCGCAAGCGCCCGTTGTCCACGCGCTTGCCATGGGGGCGCCCCCCAGCGTCTGGCCAGATCGCGGCCGGATGGCCCGCAGCCGCGCGCACCGCATCGATCATCGCGCGGCGCGTGCAGTGATCGTCGTCGACCACGTGGACGACTCCGACGTGTGGGCTCGCGATCGCGGCGAGGGTGGCGGCGACCGCGTCGTCGCGGTGCACGAGGTTCGTCACGCGGTCGCCGTCGCCGAGGCGATCGCCCTGCCCGAACAGGCGGCCCAGCTCGCGCCCCGGGCCATACAGCCCGCCCATGCGCAGGACCATCCACGGCACGCCCGCGCGCTCGCATGCTGCCTGGATCAGGGCCTCGGCCTCGCGCTGGATCCGACCGCGGGCGTCCTCGGGCCACGCCGCGTGGGTCTCGTCGAGCGTGGCGTCGACGTCGGGCAGCGCCGAGGTGGATCCGATCCACACCACGCGGCGCACGTCGGTGCCGGGAAGCGTCGCGAGCAGGCGCGCGGGGCCGTCGACGTACACGGCACGGCGATCCTGATCGCGGCCCGGCGCGATCGCGAAGACCCACGTCGCGGCGCGTGAGAGCGGGCCGGGTTCCATGCCGTCCGCGAGGAGGTCGAGCGGCGCGACGGCGACGTCGTCGGCGAGGCTCGGCGGTCGTCGACCGCTGCGCGAGGTCGCGAGGACCGGTCGCGGGCACGCGTTCGCGACCTCGGCCCCCAGCCAGCCCGCTCCGATGATCGCGGTCGTGTCCGCCATGCGCAGCGAAGCTAGCACGTCGCCGCGGATCGACTTGCCCCGGTGGGGCGCCGCGCGGCAAGGTGCCGACGGGGATGTCCGAGTCCAGCGCACCGAGGCCGTGGCGGTTCTGCGTCGCGCCGATGATGGACCGCACCGATCGCCACTTTCGCGCGATGTTCCGCGACATCTCGCGCCACGCGTTGCTGTACACGCCGATGATCTCCGCGCGCGCGTTGGTCGAGGGCCGCGCCGATGTGTCGTGCGAGCTCGAGCTCGGCGTCGACGACGGGCCGGTGGCGCTGCAGCTCGGGGGCAGCGAGCCGGCGGTGCTCGGCGAAGCGACGCGGATCGCCGCGGCGCGCGGCTTCGTCGAGGTCGACCTCAACTGCGGGTGCCCGAGCCCCGCCGCGGCGCGGGTGCTGTGGGGCGCGGCGCTGATGGACCATCCAGGGCGGGTGGCGGACGCGGTCGCGGCGATGGTGGCCGCGGCGCGCATCGACGTCACCGTGAAGCATCGCCTCGGCATCGCCGGGCGCGACGACGCCGATCGCCTGCTCGAGTTCGTCGATGCCGTCGTCGCGGCCGGGGCCGCGCGCGTCGTCGTGCACGCGCGCGCCGCGGTGCTCGGGGGCCTCGGCACGGCCGCGAACCGTCGGGTACCGCCGCTGCGGCCCGAGGCCGTCGCTGCGCTGGTCGCCGCGCGTCCCGGCCTCGTGGTCGTCGACAACGGCGGCATCGAGGATCTCGACGGCGCGCGCGCTCGGTGGCGCGGCGTCGGCGAGCGCGGCGGCGTGATGGTCGGCCGCGCGGCCTACGACGATCCCTACCGGTGGATCGACGTCGATCGCGTCGCGTTCGGCGACGCGACGCCGCGGCCCGATCGCGTCGCTGTCGCCCGTGCGGTGTTCGAGCGCGCCGCGGTGCACGTCGCCGAGGGCGGCCGTGCCCACGCGGTCACTCGGCATGCCCTGGGCCTGTGGCGGGGCGTGCCGGGGGCCCGCGCGGCGCGGGCGTTGGTCGCCGAACTCGCGCACGACGTCACGCTCGCCGAGGCGGCGGCTGCGATCGATGCGCTCGCGCTGGCGTCAGCCGCCGAGGACCACGCGCAGGCGCAGCTTCTTGCCGGCCTGAAGCCGCAGCATGCGGTCAGGGAACGACGCGGCGACTAGCTCGCGATCGGGCTCGCGACACGGCTCACCGTCGAGCTTCACCGCGCCGCCCTCGATCCGCTCGCGGGCCTGTCGCTTGCTCGGGAACGCGGCGACCGCCGGATCGACGACGAGATCGATCAGTCGGATCGACGCGACGGGCAGCGTCACCTGGGGCACCGCGCTCCAGTCGTCGCCGCCGCCGAAGGCCTGCACCGCGGCGTCACGGGCCGCCTGGGCCGCCTCGGCGCCGTGGCACAGCGCCGTGGCCTCGAACGCCAGCCGGGCCTTCACGTCGCGCAGCGCCGCGCCCTCGGCGGCGCACAGCACATCGATCTCGTCGACCGGTAGGTCGGTGTAGATCGCCATCAGCTTGCGGACGTCGCGATCGTTGCAGCCGATCCAGAACTGGTAGTAGTCGAACGGCGAGCACATCGCCGCGTCGAGCCACACCGCGCCCTTCTCGGTCTTGCCCATCTTGCGGCCGTCCGCGGTGGTCAGCAGCGGGAACGTGAGGCAGTGCGCGGGGCCGTGGTCGCCGCCGCCCATGCGTCGCACGAGCTCGACGCCGGCGATCATGTTGCCCCACTGATCGCTGCCGCCGAGCTGCAGCGTGCAGCCGTGCTCGCGGTGCAGTCGCCAGTAGTCGTACGCCTGCAGCAGCTGGTAGTTGAACTCGATGAACGACAGCGGCTCCTCGGCGTCGAGGCGATCGCGGTACGTCTTGGTGGCGATCATCCGGTTGACGGTGAAGTGCACGCCGACCTCGCGGAGGAACTCGAGGTAGCCGAGACCGCCGAGCCACGCGTAGTTGTCGAGGACCACCGCGGCGGTGCCGGGCGTGTCGAAGTCGAGGAAGCGCGCGAACACCTGGCGGATGCGCGCGACGTTGGCGTCGATCGCCGCGGCATCGAGCATCTTGCGCATCTCGGACTTGCCGCTGGGATCGCCGATGCGCGCCGTGCCGGAGCCCATCACCACGATCGGCCGGTGCCCGAGCCGCTGCAGCCGCCGCATCGCCATGATGCAGACCAGGTTGCCGACATGCAGGGACGCCGCGGTCGGATCGTAGCCGATGTAGAAGGTCGTCGGCCCGCCGGCCATCGCGTCGTCGATCGCCGGGCCGTCGGAGAGCTGCTCGAGGAACCCGCGGGCCGCAAGCTCGCGCAGGGCCGCGGACGCGTAGGTCGGGGCGTGGTCGGTCATCCCAGATCGTCCAGTCTGTGCTCGTGCTCGCGCAGGGCCGCCTCCAGCGCCTCGAGCTTGGCGCTGACCTTCTGGCGGAACTGACGGTGGAGGTCCTTCTCGCGGAACAGCTCGTCGGCGAGCTGGATCGCCACGAGCAGCGCGACGCGCTGCAGGTTGTATCCGGCGCGGCTACCCGGCACGAGCTGGCGCAGGTGGCCGTCGACGTAGTCCGCGAGCTCCTGCACGTACGCCGGGCCCTCGTCGCTCTTGATGGTGAGCCGCTGGCCCGCGATCTCGACGTCGATGCTCTGCTTCACGACTTGCCTCCGGCTTGCGACTCGGCGAGGCGCTCGGCCTCGTCGTGGGCGCGCAGCGCATCGATCACGTCGTCGACGTCCCCGGCCATGAAGCCGAGGATGTTGTGCCGGGTCATGCCGATGCGGTGATCCGTGATCCGGTCCTGCGGGAAGTTGTAGGTGCGGACCTTCTCGGAGCGGTCGCCCGAGCCCACCTGCGACTTGCGGGCCGCGGCACGCTCGGCCTGCTGCTTCTGGATCTGCACGTCGAGCATCTTGGTCCGCAGCATCGTCATCGCGATCTCGCGGTTCTTGATCTGCGACTTCTCCTGCTGCGACTCGACGACGATCCCGGTCGGGACGTGGGTGATGCGGACCTTGCTGTCGGTGGTGTTGACGTGCTGCCCGCCCGAGCCCGACGAGCGCATGGTGTCGACGCGCAGATCGGACTCCGAGATGTGGACGTCGAGCTCCTCGGCCTCGGGCATGATCGCGACGGTCGCGGCCGAGGTGTGGATGCGGCCGGCGGCCTCGGTCGCGGGCACGCGCTGGACCCGGTGCACGCCGGACTCGAACTTGAGCTTGGCGTAGACGTCCTTGCCGCGGACCGTGCCGATGATCTCCTTGACGCCGCCCGCGGCGGCGTCGGAGGCGGTGAGCGTCTCGACCTTCCAGCCCTGGCGCTCGGCGTAGCGGGTGTACATGCGCCACAGCTCGGCGGCGAACAGGGCCGCCTCCTCGCCGCCGGTGCCGGCGCGGATCTCGAGCAGCACGTCGCGGCTGTCGTTGGGATCGCGCGGCATGAGCTGGCGCTGCAGCTCCTGCTCGCTCGCGGCGAGCTGCTCGCGCAGCGCGTCGACGTCGGCCTGGGCCAGCTCGCGCATGTCGGGGTCGTCGAGCAGCGCGATGCTCTCGGCGAGCGCCTGCTCCGCCGTGACGTACTGCGCGAACGCCTCGGCGACCGGGCGCACGTCGGCGTGCTCGCGCGAGAGGCTGAGCAGGCGCGGCTTGTCGCCGGTGATCTCCGGCGCGCACAACATCTCCTCGAGTTCCTCGTAGCGCTCGCGGATGTGCTCGAGCTTCGATCTCAGCGTCGCGTCCATGGCCGTTCGGGCGGGCCGGCAGTGTAGAGCGGACGCCGGCTTCGGGCCCGTGAAAAAGCTCGCGGGAGCCGTGCGGGGCGCCCGGCGGGTGCGGGGCCGCTCGCCGCGGGTTCGCGCGGCCTTCGGGCGAGGCGACGCGGGAGGGCGCGGCCCCGGTAGCGGCCGGCCCTCGGGGCTGATAAGAGGGACGCCGACGGCATGACGGCAACCGCACGCACTGGGTCTGCGATGACGTGGGCAGCTCGCTACGCCTTCTGCGATCCGCTGTGGCGCGGACGCTCGCGGCTGGTGGTCGACGCGGAGCTCGAGCTGGTGCTGCGCGCCGCGGTCGAGGGCCAAACCGACGCGGCCTCCCGCCCGTTGCTCGAGGCCCTCATCCCCCGCGAGCGCACGGTGTCGACGTGGATGGTCGTCGGCAGCGAGCCGACCGCGCGCCTGCTCGCGCCGTACTTCGGCGGTGTCCGGTTCATCCCGGCCGACGCGATCGACGACCGCTTCGCGCGCCTGCCGTGGGAGTCGGCGCTCGTGACCCTCGATCGTCGGGTCGACATCGCCGCCATCACGGCGCCGGCCCGGCTGGGCGTCACCGTGCGCACCGTCGAGGGGATCCTCGTCGACGTCGCGGCCGCGTCCAGCCCCGGGCGCATCGCGGTGGTGTTCGGCATGGGTGAGGATCTCGACTACGAGGGCTTCGTCGAGCAGCTACGCCCGACCTTCGGGGAGTTCCGGATCTACGGCGGCTATGCCCCGGAGATGTTCGCGTTCGCGGAGTTCTCGAGCGACGACGCGGACGACGATGCCATTGCCGGCGAGTTCGACACCACCGAGGACGATCCCCAGACCCTGCGCCTGCGCCGGGCCGCGGCGTCCGACGAGTTCGACGACTCGATCGACTCGGCCTATGAGGACGAGCTCGACGAGCGGCTCGACGACCGCGAGCCCGGTGCGTGGGACGACGACGATGCGCCCGACGACGACGACGACGCCGTGCCGTTGTCGTTCGACAACACGCTCGGCCCGTCGCTGCCGCCGTACTCGCTGTGGATCGGCGTGGTCGGATCGATGTCGGAGTTCGGCGAGGGGCTGACGCTGCTCGAGCTGCCGACGCCCGCGGCGATGCCCGGGGATCGGGGCGTCGCCGACGTCACGGGGGCCCTGCGCCTGCAGCTCCACGAGACCCGCAAGGTCGCCGAGCTCGGGGCGCTCGAGCGTCAGCGGTTGGTCGAGCGAATCGACGCCGCCGAGGCCGAGAACGCCGGCCTGCGCGACGCCGTGGCCCAGCTGCGTGAGCAGCTCGCGGGCGCGCTCGATCCCGCGGTCGGCGGCGAGCGCCTCGACGCGGCGCTCGCCCGCGAGCAGAGCCTGCGGTGGCGCGTCGCGGCCCTCGAGCGCGAGGTCGCCGAGCTCCGGGTCCGTCCCGTCGACGAGCTGACCGCACAGATCGAGGTCCTGCGGGCACAGCTCGAGGCGCGCTCGACCGAGGGTCCGAGTCCGGTCGTGCGTAACGATCACGCTGCTGCCTCCGTTTCCCCGGGGGGCGCGACGCAGGTCCCCACGCGTCCGCCCCACAACCCCGATGCGGCGCGCCGGCTGGGCACCCGTGCCGCCGGCTCGGGACGCACGGCCGCGCTGCGTGTCGTCGAGGGGCTCATGCGCCGCGTCGAGCGGGGCGCGCTCGAGCGCACGGCCCTGCGGCGCGAGCTCGTGGCGCTCCGCCGCCGACTGGGCCGCTAGTCGGGCGCCCGCGGCCCCGCGCGGGGGCCCCTGCGGGCGAGTCGACGGCCGCGAAACCCCCTGCGCCGACTTGCCGCGACCCCTTCGGCGCGACTAAGCTGCGAGGGACCGCGTTCACCAGGGCGCGGTCGCACCAACCCAGAACACAGGTGGGCGCCAGGGGTCTGACCAACCCCGCCTCGAGCGACCACGAACCTTATTGGAGTCCACACCATGCGAGTCTCGCCCCATGGGCCCAAGCCCGATTGGACCGCGATGGAGACGGCGTTTGAGCACAACGCGCCCGAAACCCATAGCTACCTCGATCTCAAGACCGGCCAGGTCGTCACCATCGTGGACTCCCGTCCCGAGGACGACGAGAAGCGACAGCTCATCCGCAAGACCGAGGGCCGCTTCGTGCACCTCGACCCCGCGTCGTCGCGGGAGCAGTACCGATGGATGGAGCGTTTCGTGCAGTCCGTCGCGGACGACGCCCTGCGCGAGCGGTTGATCCTCGCCATCGACGGCAAGGGCGCGTTCCGCCGCTTCAAGGACGTGCTGCTGTCGTATCCCGTCGAGCGCGATCGGTGGTTCACCTACCGCGCGAACCTGCTGCACATCTACATCAACGGTTGGCTCGACGCGCAGGACATGCTGCTGGGCGAGCCGGCGCCGTGGGGCGATCCGGATCAGCCGCCGGAGCCGGACATCCCGCTCGAGAAGCCGATCGGGCAGCGCGGCGAGGGGCCGACCGAGACCCTGCGTCGTCAGGCCCGTGAGCTGGTGGACACGCTGCCGGCGCTCGAGCTGCCCGCGCTCATCGCGTACATCCGATTCCTCTGCGATCGCTCGCCCTCGGTGACCGAGGGCGGTGAGCGAACCGTCGAGTGAGCGGTCCGGGCCCCGCCGTCGTCGATCCACGATCCGTATCGGGATCGCGGGTTGGGCTGCGTCGCTTCATCGGCGTCGACCTGGGCGGTGGTCGCGGCAAGACCACCGCCGTCGCGCGCCTCGAGCAGACCGAGAAGCCCGGCGGCTGGCGCCTCGTGCTGGCGGACGCCAAGGCGCGCTATGGCCAGCGCGGCACCGGTGCGCTCGCCGACGAGCCGACGGGCGGTGACGTGCTGTTCCGCGACGAGGTGCTGGCCGACTACCTGATGCGTTGGACCGACGCGACGACGGTCGTCGCGATCGATGCGCCGCTCGTGCTGCCGCCGTGCCTGCGGTGCCCGCTGGCGTGCCCGGGCGTGTCGGCGTGCGTCGTCGACGAGGTGGTGTGGATGCGCGAGTGGGCGCCGCGGCTCCGGGCGCGCGGTCGCACCGATCCGGGCAAGCCCGCGGTGACGCCGTATACCCAACGCGGCGTCGAGCTGCTGTTCGGCGGCGCCGGCCTGCCGATGCGCGAGTCGATGGGGCAGGGCACGGGACCACTCGCCGCCCGCGCCGCATACCTCCGTCGCCGGCTGTCGCCGCAGCTGCGTCTGCACGAGAACCTCATCGAGGTCTCGCCGGCGATCACGCTCGTGCAGCTCTTCGGCGCCGGGCGGGCCCAGCGGGCGCACCACGGCGATCAGTCCAGCGTGTGGGACGAGCGCAAGCGGATCCTCGGGGCGCTCGCCGACGACCTCGCCTTCGACTACGTCTGGCCCGAGCTCGTCGTCCGCAACGCGCACGTGTTCGCGGCGGTGGTCTGCGCGTTCACGGGCTATCTCTGGGCGAGCGGGCGGGTGATCGAGCCCGAGCACGTCGGCCTCGGGGAGCAGGGCGGTGGCGTCGACGCGCCCGAGGGATCCGCCGCGGTGCTCGCCGAGGCGGCGGCGGCGTTCGGATCGCAGTGGCTCGCGGGGGGCTGGGTCGTCGTGCCGCGCCGCGCCGCGCCGGGATCCCGCGCCCGCGTCGAGTCCGGTGGCTGACGTCGACGGCCGTGCGCGCCATCTTTGTCGCCAACGATCGCCGGGCCGGCACGCCGCGTCGCGGGGTGAGCACGCGGGGTGCCGGCGGCTGGCGCGAGGCCAGCGTCAGCGCCGACGACGGCGGCGTACGGCGATGAGTCCGACGCCGACGAGCATCATGGACGGTGTCGGGCGGGACTCGGCGCTGCAGGAGCACCCGTCGGTCTGGACGTCGTCGCCGAGGCCGGCCTCGGTGTCAAAGGCTTCGGTGTCCGTGCCGGTGCCGTCGCCGTCGTCCTCGCCGGGGACTGGAGGGGCTGCGCCGGTGGATTCGACGGCCGGGTCACCGGTGGACTCGCTGCCCCCCGTGGATGCGCCGCCGGTGGATTCACCGGCCGGGTCACCGGTGGACTCGGTGCCGCCGGTGGACTCGGTGCCGCCGGTGGACTCGGTGCCGCCGGTGGACTCGGTGCCACCGGTGGACTCGGTGCCGCCGGTGGACTCGGTGCCACCGGTGGTCTCGCCACCGTCGGCGTCACAGGCGTCGCCGAGGTCGTCGCCATCGGCGTCGGCCTGATCGGTGTTCGCGACGTCGACGCAGTTGTCGACGTCATCGAGGACACCGTCGCCATCAGCGTCGCACGCGGCACCGCAGACACAGGTGACGCCGTCGCCGTCGTACCCATCGTTGCACGTGCAGCTGAAACCACCATCCTGGTTCGAACAGGTGGCGTTCACGTCGCACGGACTGTCGGCGCACTCGTCGACGTCGCTACAGGCCGCGCCCGGGGCGTCGCACGTGTACCCCGCCTCGGTCGTGCAGGCATCGCTGCAGCCGTCGCCGGCGGACGCGTTGCCGTCGTCGCAGGTCTCCTCGCCCGCCACGACGAACGCGTCGCCGCACGTCGGGACGCAGACGCCCGCGTCGCACGACCAGCCCCCGCTGGCGACGCAGCCCGAGCTGCAGCCGTCGAGCTCGTCGTCGTTCCCGTCGTCGCACAGCTCGTCGGGATCCAGCTGCCCATTGCCGCAGGTGTCGAGCGCGCAGCGGTTGCTGCACTCGTCGTCGTCGACGTTATTGCCGTCGTCGCAGCCTTCGCCCGCTTCGACGATGCTGTTGCCGCAGTACGTCGTGCCTTCGCAGGCCCCCTGGCAGCCGGCGACGGCCGCAAGGAGCACGCCCGTATCCACGAGGCCGTCACCGGCGTCGCACACGACGACCGTGAGGGTGTTCTCCGTCGCGCCGCCGTCGATCGCGGCGCGGCTTGTCAGGCGCGGTGTGGCTCCACCGAACGCGGTGCCGCTGTCGATGATCACCTGGGGCCCGGAGAAGAACGGCCCGTTGATCGTGATCGCGTTGCCCTGCAGATCGAGCGCGACGTTCTCGCCATTGACGAAGACGCCAACCGCATCGTTGAACTCTTGGCCGACGTATTCCGGGTACTCGGCGGATCCGACAACGTAGTCGAACTCGATCCCGTCGAATCCCGGCGCGAGATCGAAGGTCACGTCGAGTCGGACTTGGTCCCTCGTCGCGGTCGCCGACAGTGAGGTGCACAGCGACCCTGGCGTGGTCGCGCTCCAGTCAGTGGACGGGCTCGTGTTCCCCGCGATCTGCGTGGCGTTGCCCGAGGACAGCGCGGTCCCGTTGGCGATGCCCAGCGGCCCGCGGCAGGTGAGCCCGGCCTGGCTCGCGCCGCCCGAGAGGGTCGCGGCGGTGATCGTCACGCCCGGCCCGAACAGCGACGAGGCGACGGCCATCGCGTCGGTCGAAGCACGCACCGCGAACGCGCCGGTGTCCGAGCACGCGCCGGCGGCGGGACAGCAGTAGCCCTCCTCCATGTGTCGGCAATCGGCCGAGCAGCCGTCCGCGCCCGCGGTGTTGCCGTCGTCGCAGACCTCGCCGTCGTTCGCGACCCCGTCGCCGCATGGGCCTGGCGCGGCTTCGACCCGTGCAGAGAGCGCGACGATGGACCCGAGGGCCATGAGCGGCGCGAAGCGGAGCAGGACGTGGGGGCGGGCGGAGTTCGGTGTGTGTGCCATGGATGTGGAGGTCCGGCCATCGGCGGCGCTGCGCCTCACTTTGACGGCAAGCCGCAACACGGGCCGAAGCCGGGCTCCCCACGTCCCGGATCGGGAGCGCAGTGCCCTCAGCCGTCGAGGGCGAAGCGCCGCTCGATGCGGTACTTCGCCCCGGCCGGCGAGAGGATCGAGCTGTAGACGAAGAACGCGCTGCACTCGAACGGCTCGGTGCGCAGCAGCGCGTGGTGGCTGAGGAACGCGGCCACGCGATCGGGCGACGCGTCGCGCAGCCGCGCGAGCGTCACGTGGGCCGCGAACTTCCTCGGCTCGGGATCGAAGTCGGCGTGGACGAGGGCCCGCTCGATGCGGCGCTGCAGCTCGACGACGCCGCGGTCGTCGGCGAAGCCCGCCCACAGCACGCGCGGCTCGCCGCGCGGCGGGAACAGGCCGACGCCGGCGATCTGCAGCGACAGTGGCGGCGAGCGGACGTGGTCGAGCGCGGCGTACAGCGCCCGCAGCCGCGCGCCCTCGACGTCGCCGACGAATCGCAACGTCACGTGCAGGCGATCGCGGCCCTCCCAGCGCGCGCCCGGAATACCCCCGCCGACGAGATCGAGGTGATCGTCGATGTGGCTCGGCAGATCGAGGCCGATGAAGATCCGTGGCATGGGTCCGCGCGGGCCGTCACTCGGGACGGCCGCGGGCGAGCTTGCGCTGCAGGCTGCGGCGGTGCATGCCGAGGCGACGCGCGGCCTCGGAGACGTTGCCGCCGCAGTCCGTCAGCACTTTCTGCAGGTGCTCCCACTCGACCTCGTCGAGGGGGCGCGGCGCCGCCGGGGCCTCGACCTCGACCACCGCGGCGGTGCGATCGAACGCGGCCATGATCTCGTCGACGCTCGCCGGCTTGGTCAGGTAGTGCACTGCGCCGAGCTTGATCGCCTCGACCGCGGTGGCGATGCTGCCGTAGCCCGTCAGCACGATGATGCGCAGCTCTGGATCGAGGCGAAGGAGCTCGGACACCACCTCAAGGCCGCCCTTGCCGGGCATGCGAAGATCCACGAGCGCGCGCTCGGGGCTCCACGCCGTGGCCTCGGACACCGCGTCGTCGTGGTTGTGCGCGACGACGACGCGATAGCCCCGACGTCGCAGCGCCCCCGCGAGGGCGCCACAGAAGACCTTGTCGTCGTCGACCAGCAAGAAGGTCTGCTCCTCGACGCCAGCGTCTGGTCCGCCCTGCGGGGCTGGGGGCTCGGGTGTCACGGCGTTCATCGCGGGTAGGGCTCGGCCGGTCGCAGCGCGATGCGCAGTGTGACCTTGGTGCCGCGGCCGGGGGCGGAGTTCAGATCCAGAGTACCGCCGAGCTGGCGGAGTTGCGCACGGGCGAGGTAGAGGCCCAGGCCCATGCCCTGTCCCTCGGGTTTCGTGGTGAAGAACGGGTCGAACACCGCGGCCTGGACGTGTGGTTCCATGCCCACACCGTCGTCGTCGACCTCGATCAGCGCGTCCTCGCCCACGACGTCGATCCGCACCGTGACGCCGCGGTTGCCCGGCTTCCGCCGGCAGGCCTCGGCGCCGTTGGCGACGAGCTCGCGGATGATCTGCCCCAACGACGCCCGCGCCAGTGTGGTCGTGCCCTGGCTTTCGCGCGTGGCGGCGGTCGCGACGAAGGTGAGCTTCACGCCCTCGGGCTCGTCGAGTTCGTCCTGCAGCTCGCACAGGAACCACGGCTGCGCGTCGCGGGCCGACAGCGCACTGACTCGGACCTCGGGCGACGCCATGCGATGCAGGATGTCCTTGCACCGCTCGACCTCGCGCTTGATGGTGTCGATGGCGCTGCGCTGCTCCTCCGGTTCCATGTGCGGCAGCTCGGCGGCGAGCAGGTTCACGGTGCCCAGCGGCGTGCCCAGCTCGTGGGCGGCCCCGGCGGCGAGGGTGCCGAGGGCTGCGAGGTGGGCATCCGCGATGTTCTCGTCACGCAGGCGCGTGAGCTCGTTGCGCTCGCGCGTGGCCGATCCGGTGACGCGCAGGATCATCCACGCCCCGAGCGCGCTGCAGCCGACCAGCGCGATCCATGCGCCGTGGAGGTGACCGACGAAGGCCTCGGGTGCGCTCCCGGATACCGGCCTCCACACGAACAGCAACGCCGAGCCGAGGCCGCTGGCGCCGACCATCGTCCACGTCCACGCGACCGAGATCTGCGTCGCGAGGATCACCGGCACGAAGTACAGCGCCGCGAACGGGTTGGTCGGCCCGCCCCACAGACCGAGCACCACCGTCAGCGTCGCGGCGTCGGCGACGAGCTGGCCGCCGACCGCCGTCGCACCGACGCGGTCGTGCGTCGACAGCCACAGGCGCGTGCCGATGTTGATCGACGTCCACACCAGCAGCACCGCGAGGACCGGGCGCACATCCTCGCTCGACCACCGCAGCCACGCCGACACCGCCCCCGGTGACAGCCACTGCGCGCCGGCCACCGTGGCGAGCAGCGCGATCAGGATCCAGCGCGCCGTGACGAGACTGCGCAGCGTGATGGTCGGGGTCTGACCAGCGCTCTCCACGGCGCCCCGGTCAGGACCGCTTGGCGGTGCCGGGGCGCACCGTCGGCTCGCTCGGGCGCGGCTGGGGCTTGGCCTCGGCCTTCGCCGGCTTGGCCGACTTCGCGGGCGCCGCGGCGGGCTTGCCCGCAGGCTCCGCGCTCAGGCGATCGCGGAACAGATCGCCCAGCGATCCGAGGCCCGAGCGGCCGCCCTCGCTCCCGCGGAAGTCGCGGTAGTTCCGGCGCGCCTCCGCCTCGGCGACCTTGCGCACCGACAGCCGCATCTTGCCGCTGTTGTCGCGGCGCAGCACCACGACCTCGATGCTCTGGCCGATCTGATAGGCGCGCCGCGGATCGCTGCCGGGCGGCAGCCCGAGCTCGATCGTCGACACGAACCCACCGCCCTGCGGCGTGTCGACCCAGATGCCGTTGCCCTCGATGCGCCCGACGGTGCCGGTGAGCACCTCGTCGATGGGCGCGGCCGCGGTGTCCGGCTGGACCAGCGCCTTCATCGACAGCGAGATGCGGGCGCCGCCCTTGGTGCCGGTCTCGATCGACAGGACCTTCACGCGGACCTGCTCGCCGACCGAGACCACGTCGGCGGCCGACGAGATGCGGGTGTGGGCGATCTCGGAGATGTGGACCAGCCCCTCGATGCCGCCGAGGTCGACGAACACGCCGTAGGGCTGGACGGTCTGGACGATGCCGTCGAGCTCGGCGCCGGCCTCCAGCTTGGTGAGCAGCGCCGCGGCCCGCTGCTCGCGCTCGGCCTGGAGCAGGGCGCGGCGCGACACGACCACGCTGCGGCCGCCGTCGCGGATCTCGATGACGCGGAAGAAGTGCTTCTGCCCGACCCAGTTCTCGAGCTCGCCGCTGGGGCCGATCTCGATCTGGCTCGCGGGGCAGAACGCCCGCACGGTGCCGACCATGACCTCGACGCCGCCCTTGACGGCCTTGCTGATGTCGCCCTCGACCGGGGTCCCGCCCTCGAGGGCGAACTGTAGGGTCGACACGTCGATGTTGCCGCGGCCGAGCTGCACGGCGAGCTGCGGGGCGGTGCGGCCGCCGGGATCGATGACCGTCGCGCGGATCTTGTCGCCCAGGGCGACGCGGAGCTTGCCGTGCTCGTCGGTGAGCGTGTGCCGGTCGATGCGACCCTCGGCCTTGGTGCCGATGTCGACGAACACGGTGTCCTCGCCGATCGCGACCACGATGCCCTCGACGGGCTCACCTGGGCGCAGCCGTCGCGCCGTTGGACGCTGACTCGATTGCTCGAACAGCGCCGCGAAATCGTCTTCGTCAGCCATGGGGCCGCAGAGCATGGCAGAGCGGTGGGCCCCACGCGAGCGGATTGTGCGAGGGCACGTGCGCGCTGCGAGCGGCTCGCGACTACAGCTTGCGCAGATCGGGCAGCGGCGGCAGCGGCTCGCCGACCGTCTTGGGCCGCCAGTTCTGCACGACGTCGACGTAGCCGGCCTTCTTCAGGCGGATTTCGTGGGCGACGTCGTCACCGACCGGCACCTTGATCTCGCACGGCGTCTCGCACTGTTCCTTGCCGTCGACCAGCACGGTGGCCGAGGGCACGTTGCTGCGGACCAACGCGCGGTTGAACGGATAGCTCTTGGGCTGGCTGTCCGACGCGGCGTTGGTGGTGGCGTTCGTTGCCGGGGGTGGGGTCTCGGGCGCCTTGGTGTTGTTGCCGAGGTTGCCGAAGATCAGCAGGATCACGACGACCAACGCGAGTCCGCCGAGCCCGAGGGCGACGATGAGGCCGTTGCGATCGACGCCGTGCCGACCCATGCCCATCCCCATGCCGGGGGGCGAGGTGGACGCCGGGTTCGGGCTGATCGGCACCGAGCCGGTGTTCGACGACGGCACCGGGATCGACTTGCTGCTGTCGGGCGCTCGGCCCTCTTTCATCGCGCGCAGGGCCCCGATGCAGTGGCCGATGAGCTCGGCGAAACGACCCGCGGTCTGGATGCGCTTCGCCCGATCCTTGCGCAGGCCCATGAGCATCACCCGCGCGGTCTCGGTGCTCGCGCGGCGCGGCGCGGGGACCTTCGCGCGGACGTGCTTGAGCATCGTCGCCATCAGGGTCTCGGCCGAGAACGGCGGACGACCCTCGATCATCTCGTACAGGATGCAGCCGAGCGAGTAGATGTCGGTGCGGTGATCGAGCGGCAGCCCGTTGCACTGCTCCGGCGACATGTATTGCGGCGTGCCGAACACCTCGCCCGCCTGGGTCAGCCGCGTGGCGTCGACGCCACCGGCAATGCCGGTCAGCCGCGTGGCGTCGACGCCACCGGCAATGCCGAAGTCGAGGACCTTGACCACCTTCGAGACGCCGACGGTCTCGATGAAGATGTTGTCGGGCTTGAGGTCGCGGTGGAACACGCCGTGCTCGTGCGCCTCGCTCAGGCTCTCGGCGACCTGGCGGGCGACCTGCAGCGCCTCCATCTCGGAGATCGAGCCGCGCTCCATGCGATCGGCGAGGCTCTCGCCGGTCAGCAGCTCCATCACCATGTACGGACGGCCGTCGTCGGTCTCGCCGTGCTCGAACACGCGGATCGTCGAGGGGTGCCGCAGTTGGCTGGTGATCTCGAGCTCGCGGCGGAAACGGCTCAGGAACTTCCGATCCGACGTCGAGTCGGAGCGCACCAGCTTGATCGCGACCTTGCGCTCGACCTGGGCGTCCCAGGCCTCGTAGACGACACCCATGCCGCCTTCGCCGATGACTTCGGTGATGCGATAGCGCCCGGAAATCGTGCGGCCGATGTCTTCGGAAACGACCATCTCGATGCTCGATGCAGAGGCGCCGGACATCGACGCTTCAGCGGACGGCGAGCTGCCCGACTGCTCCACCGGATCGCGGCGACCCGGAGTGGAGTCGAGGCGCGCCGTTTTCTGGAAGCCTGTCGGACGGTCGGCCATGGAGGGGGAGGCGAAGGGAGCGTGCGCGAGGGGACGCGCGCTAGGGTTGGTACGGCAGTGTAACCGCTGTCGAGTCCACCGCCCAAACGCTTGGGCGATGCGATGCCGGTACGGCGTGCCCCTCGACTTCGCCCAGGGGGTTCTTCGGGGACGCCGCGGAGGCGGAGTTGTTGCACGAGAGGTTCGCCGCGGTCAAACGTGGCCAAACGCCCCCCAACGCGCCCGTGGGTGCGCTCCGTGGCGCCGGCGACGGGTCGCGAACGGCGTTCCCCTCGCAGACCGGCGAGATCCGCGTGAGGCCGACCACGCTGGGAACTGCGCCGCATCGGCGCGCTTCCGCCCCGGAGGCGCGACGATCCCGGCCCGCCGCAGCGCCCCACGGGCGGTCTGCCGGCCCGATGGCCGCGCGACGCTTCTGTTGCGCCCGAGTTTGTGGTGCAACGACGCCATGAGCTCCGCCGCGTTGCACGTCGTCGATCCCAACGCCCCGACCCCACGTGCCGGTGGCGACACCGAGGATGGTGCGTATCGCTGCCGACACAAGGTTCGCGTGGTCACGGCCGCGGCGCTGTTCGACGGTCACGACGCGGCGATCAACGTGATGCGTCGCATCCTCCAACAGTCGGGCGCCGAGGTGATCCACCTCGGGCACAACCGCGGGGCCGAGGAGGTGGTGGACGCGGCGATCGAGGAGGACGCGCAGGCGATCGCGCTGAGCTCCTACCAGGGCGGCCACGTCGAGTACTTCAAGTACATGCGTGATCTCCTGGTCCGCAAGGGCGCCGGGCACATCACGATCTGGGGCGGCGGCGGCGGTGTCATCGTCCCGCGCGAGATCGAGGAGCTGCACGCCTACGGCATCGCGCGCATCTTCAGCCCCGAGGACGGTCGCACGCTCGGGCTGCAGGGGATGATCGATCAGATCATGCGTGGCGCGGACTTCTCGACCGCGCCCGCGGACCCACTGGCCGAGCTGGCCCGCCTGCGCGAGCCCGAGGGCTTCGCGGTGCGGATCGCTCGGCTCGTGTCGGTGCTCGAGCAGGACGACGAGTCGGCGGCGGCCCTGCGCGCCGCGATCGGTCGCGCGGCGCTCCCGTCGGTCGCGACGCTCGGCGTGACCGGTACCGGCGGCGCGGGCAAGAGCTCGCTCGTCGACGAGCTCATCAGCCGCTTCGTCCGCGACCACGGGCAGCACCGGCTCGCGGTGATCTCCGTCGACCCGACGCGGCGGCGCACCGGCGGCGCGCTGCTCGGCGATCGCATCCGCATGAACGCGCTGCGCAGCGACCGGGTGTACATGCGCTCGATGGCGACGCGCGACGCGGGCCGCGAGCTGTCCCGCGCCACCGACGACGTCGTGAAGTTGTGCAAGCTCGCCGGCTTCGACCTGGTCATCGTCGAGACCAGCGGCATCGGGCAGGGCGACGCCGAGATCACGCGCCTGGCCGATCGCACGCTGTACGTGATGACGGCCGAGTACGGCGCGCCGTCGCAGCTCGAGAAGATCGAGATGCTGGATCTGGCGGACTTCGCCGCGATCAACAAGTTCGAGCGCCGCGGCAGCAAGGACGCGCTGCGCGACGTCCGCAAGCAGTGGCGGCGCAATCGCAAGATCTTCGATCCCGCGATCACCGACGAGAGCCTGCCGGTGTTCGGCACGGTGGCGAGCCGCTTCAACGACAGCGGCGTCAACGGGCTCTACGGCGCGCTGTGTGCCGGGCTGTCGAGCACCGCGGCGCCGCAGTGGCGCTCGAGCTGCCCGCCCGACCAGGTCGCCGTCGCCTCCGAGACCCGCGACCTGATCCCGGGCGACCGCGCGGGATACCTCGGTGACATCACCCGCGCGGTGCGGTCGTACAAGCGCCACGTCGCCGTGCAGGTCGAGGCGGTGCGACAGGTCGAGGCGCTGCGCCGCGCGGCGTCGGTGGCCCAGGGCGTCGCGCCCGAGATCGCCGCGTGGCTCGAGGCCCAGCACGCCCGCGCCGCCGAGCAGATGGCCCCCGACGCGCGTCGGGTGCTGCGCGAGCTCCCAGCGTTGCGCACCGCCTATGCCGCGCCCGAGTACGTGGTGAAGATCCGCGAGGCGACGGTCCGGTACCCGACGTCGGTCGAGACGCTGTCCGAGCTCCGCGTGCCCAGGGTCGCGCTGCCGACCGACGACGAGCCGGGCGCGCTGGTCCGCTACGGCCTGCTCGAGGGCGCCCCGGGCGAGTTCCCGTTCACCGGCGGCGTGTTCGCGTTCAAGCGCGAGGGCGAGGATCCCAAGCGCATGTTCGCCGGCGAGGGCGGACCGCGCCGGACCAACGAGCGCTTCCACTACCTGTCGCGCGGCGAGCCGGCCAAGCGCCTGTCGACCGCGTTCGACTCGGTCACGCTGTATGGCCAGGACCCGGGGCTGCGCCCCGACATCTTCGGCAAGATCGGCGAGAGCGGCGTCAGCGTGTGCACCCTCGAGGACGCCAAGGATCTGTACGCCGGCTTCGATCTCTGCGCGCCGAACACCAGCGTCAGCATGACGATCAACGGCCCGGCGCCGATCATCCTGGCGTTCTTCATGAACACCGCGATCGACCAGCAGGTCGAGCGGCGCACGGCGGAGCTCGGCCGCGCGCTGACCCCCGCCGAATGGCAGGCAGTGCACGACCAGACGCTGCGCCAGGTCCGGGGCACGGTGCAGGCCGACATCCTCAAGGAGGACCAGGCCCAGAACACCTGCATCTTCTCCACCGAGTTCGCCCTGCGGATGATGGGCGACATCCAGGCGTACTTCGTCGACAAGGGCGTGCGCAACTACTACTCGGTGTCGATCAGCGGCTATCACATCGCCGAGGCCGGGGCGAACCCCATCAGCCAGCTCGCGTTCACGCTGTCCAACGGCTTCACGCTGGTCGAGTACTACCTGGCGCGCGGGCTCGCGATCGACGACTTCGCGCCGAATCTCAGCTTCTTCTTCTCGATGGGCCTCGACGCCGAGTACACGGTGATCGGTCGGGTCGCGCGGCGGATCTGGGCGATCGCGATGCGCGACCGCTACGGCGCCGCCGACCGCAGCCAGAAGCTCAAGTACCACGTGCAGACGAGCGGCCGTTCGCTGCACGCGATGGAGATCGACTTCAACGACATCCGGACCACGCTGCAGGCGCTGTTCGCCTACTACGATCACTGCAACAGCCTGCACACCAACGCCTACGACGAGGCGATCACCACGCCGACCGAGGCCAGCGTCCGCCGGGCGATGGCGATCCAGATGATCATCACCAAGGAGCAGGGCCTCGCCAAGTGCGAGAACGCCCTGCAGGGCTCGTACATCGTCGAGACGCTCACCGAGCTCGTCGAGGAGGCGGTGCTCGACGAGTTCATGCGGCTCGACGAGCGCGGCGGGGTGCTCGGCGCGATGGAGCGGCAGTACCAGCGCGGCAAGATCCAGGACGAGAGCCTCAAGTACGAGCACCTCAAGCACGACGGCACGCTGCCGATCGTCGGCGTGAACACGTTCCAGAACCCGGACAAGAACGCCAACCAAGAGGCCGCGGCGCTGCAGCTCACGCGCGCGTCGAACGACGAGAAGCAGGCCCAGATCGATCGGTTGCGCGCCTTCTGTGCCCGCAATGCGGACGCGGCCCCCGCCGCGCTCGCCGAGCTGCGCGCCGTCGCGCTTGCGGGCGGGAACATCTTCGCGCAGCTGATGAAGACGGTGCGGGTCGCGAGCCTCGGGCAGATCAGCGAGGCGCTGTTCGAGGTCGGCGGCGAGTACCGCCGCTCGATGTGATGCGCTCGGCGTTGCGCACTGTTGCGTCGATGCAACACCTCGCCGAAGTCCCGCTGTCACCGCCGTAAGCGGCGTGACGGCGGGCCGGACGATGTGCAGCGGCGCACATCGGCGTGCGGGAAATCCAGACGATTCGCCGACGCATCCCGTACCCTCCGCGTGATGTCCGAGAGCAACGAACGAACCAACGATGTCGTGGGCGCCGGGTTGTCCGGGTTCTCCCTGTACCTGCCGAAGCCGCGTGTCGAGATGCGAGCGTTCGCGGAGTGGACGGGGGCGGACCCCTCGAAGTTGTCGGCGGTCGTCGGCGATGCGTTCCGCATGCCCGCCCCCGACGAAGACGTCTACACGATGGCCGCCGCTGCGGCGCTGCGCCTGATCGAGTCGCAGAACCTCGACCCGAGCACGATCGGCATGATCGCGCTGGGCACCGAGTCGAGCCTCGACAACGCTGTCGGCGCGGTGATCGTGCGCGGGATGATCGACGACGCGCTCGTGCGCGCCGGTCGTGCCCCGCTGCCGCGCACCATCGAGGTGCCCGAGGTCAAGCACGCGTGCCTCGGCGGCATGTATGCGGTCAAGGCCGCGATGCGCTACGTGCAGACCGACGGCGCGGACAAGGTCGCGATCGTGATCGCGGCCGACATCGCGCAGTACGAGCGCGGCAGCTCGGGCGAGCCCACGCAGGGGTCCGGCGCGGTGGCGATGCTCGTCGAGCCGCGCGCGCGCCTGCTCGAGATCGATCTGCGTCGCGCGGGCAGCTCGTCGGACGAGCGCGGCTGGGACTTCCGCAAGCCGGTCGCGCGCCACTTCATGGACGAGTACCCGGCGGAGTGCCGCGGCGAGCACGACTTCCCGGTGTTCAACGGCAAGTACTCGACGGTCTGCTACGTCGAGGCGGTGCTGCGCGCGTTCGAGTCGGCGTCGACGCGGCACGGCGGTGATCCAAGGGCGTTGCTCCGCGATGCGGCGGCGGTGCTCATGCACCGGCCCTACGATCGCATGCCGCTGGCGGCCCTCGGGGTGATGTGGATCGCCGCGTGCGTGGCGGCCGGGGACAGCGAGTCGCTCGCGGCCGCCTGCGCGGCGACGGACGTCAGCTTCGCCGCGCTGCAGGCCGAGCTCGCCGAGGGCAAGCGCCTGCGCGACGGCGTCCGCAACCAGGGCCCCGACTTCGAGCCGCTGCCGCGGACCTCGGTCGTCGCCAAGGCCCTCGCCAAGGATCCGCAGTTCGCCGCGGTGCTGGCCGCGACGGCGGCGGGGCGCGCCGAGGTGCGGCAGTTCGGCAACCTCTACACCGCGTCGCTGCCGGCGTGGATCGCCGCCGCGCTGTGGGACGCGAAGGGCCGCGGCCTGGCGTGGACCGACCGCACCCTCACGCTGTGCGGCTACGGCAGCGGTGACGCGGCCGAGGTCTGGAGCGCGCGCGTGGTGCCGGGCTGGGAGACCGCCGCCGCGGCGATCGACCTCGCGGCGGCGATGGCCGATCCCCTGGATCTCACCCGCGACGACTACGCGGCCCTGCACGCCCACACCGCCCCGTCCCGGCCGCTGCCGCGCGCCCGGCCGTTCGCGATCGCCGGCCGCGGCCGCAGCTACGACAAGAACTGGCAGGACGTCGGCGTCACCCATTACGACGTCGTCGATTGATCGCGACGTCGCGAGGTCGACCGACCACGCGGCTTGCTGGCCCGCGGGCCGGGCGGGGTGCTAATGCTCGCGTCGCCATGCGACGCCGCGTCCCCCTCGCGATCCTCGTCCTGCCCGTGCTGACCGCCTCGGCGGCGTGTGATCGCAGCGCGGCCACGCCCCCGGCGGCGCAGACCGATGCGCCGGTCGTCGCGACGCCGAGCGCGGGCCCGAAAACGACGTCGAGCCCAGCGCCGACGGCGGAACCCGGTCCGACCGCGGTCGCGGGCTCGATCGCCAACGCAGCGCCGCCCGCAGTGAAGCCCGCCGTCGTCGCCCCCGACGGCACGGCGGCGCTGCCGTGCAACGCGAACGGCCCGGCCGACATGGCGTGCATCGACGGCGGCCCGTTCCTGCGCGGCACCGACGACGGCCCCGAGAACGCGCGGCCGCAGTCGACGGTGTGGGTCCAGACGTTCTACATGGACCTGCGCGAGGTGACGTACGCCGAGTACGAGGCGTGCGAGAAGGAGAAGCGCTGCAACGACGCGCGGCCGCGCTACACCGACTACGATCACCCGAACATGCCGATGACCGGCGTGTCGTGGTTCGACGCGGTGAAGTACTGCGAGGCCCACGGCAAGCGCCTGCCCTCCGAGGCGCAGTGGGAGAAGGCCGCGCGTGGCACCGAGGGCGCGCTCTATCCGTGGGGCAATGATCCGATCACCTGCGAGCGGGCGATCTATCGCGACGCGTCCGGCCGCGGCTGCGGCCTGAAGAAGCAGTTTAGCAAGCCCGAGACCGGGCGGCCGTGGGACGTCGGTTCGCGGCCCGCGGGCGTGTACGGCCTCTTCGACATGGTCGGCAACTCGTGGGAGTGGGTCGACGACTGGTACAGCAAGAGCTACGCGCACTGCGGGGCCGCGTGCGAGGGCGTCGATCCGCGGGGACCGTGCGGCGGCGAGCCGACCTGCGCGACCACCCGCAACAAGATCGTGCGCGGCGGCTCGTGGTACTGGGAGGACGAGAAGGCGACCGGCGTCTATCGGCGCGCGCACGTGCCGAGCAACGATCCGTTCCACCACTTCGGGTTCCGCTGCGCGGCCACCGTCGAGCAGGCCGCCGCGCTCGCAGCGAAGTGAGCGGCGAACCAACGCGAAACGCCGCGCGCCCGGGTGGGCAGCGCGGCGTCTCGAACCCCGAGCCCGACGGCTCGAGGCCCCGGGATCACGGCGCGGTCTTGCCGGCCTTGATCACCTCGGCGTACAGCTTGTCCTTGGCGATGCCCTTGGCGAGCAGCGCGTCGGCCTTCTTCATCTCCTCGTCGATCAGCGCCTTGAAGGCGTCGAACGGCTGGGCGCCGCTCAGGTAGCGGCCGTTCACGAAGAACGCCGGGGTGCCGCGCGCACCGAGGGTCGTGCCCTGCTTCTGGTTGTCGTCGACCTTCTTGCCGATCGCCGGATCGGCGAGGTCCTTCTTGAACTGCTCGACGTCGAGGCCCATCTCGCCGGCCCACTTCACGAAGTTCTCGTCGGTGAGCTCCTTCGCGTTCGCGAAGAGCTTGTCGTGCATGTCCCAGAACTTGCCCTGCTTGCCGGCGGCCTCGGCCGCGACGGCGGCGGGACGCGCACGGTTGTGCATGGGCAGCGCGTTGTGCTTGAACGCGATCCGGACCTCGTCGCCGTAGGCCTTGTTGATCTCGCCGATCGTCGGCACGACGCGGCTGCAGAACGGGCACTGGAAGTCCGACCACTCTACGATCGTGACCTTGGCGTCGGCCCCGCCCTTGAAGTACGCGTCGCCGACCTCGACCTTGTAGGTCGCCTTCGGGTCGGGCGCGCCGGGCTTCGGGCCCTTCGCGTCGGGGGCGCCGGGCTTGGCCGCGGGGGCCTGGCCGATCTTCTGCTCCATGGTGTCGAGCTTGGCCAAGATCGTGTCTTGCTTCTGCTCGATACCCGCCAGCGTCTCCTGCAACTTCGCGAACGAGCCCGATCCCTGGCAGGACACCATCAGGGAAAGCGCGATGCCGATGCTGACCGCACCGGTGGTGATGTTCTTCTTCATGACGTCATGACTCCTCTGGTTCTCGAACGGTGGTGGGTGGGGAACACCCGGTGGTGGTGAGAAACGAAAAGCCGCGCGCCCGGGGTGGACCCGGACGCGCGGCAAGTTGGAAACGAACGACGGACGAAGCGAAGATCTACGGCGCGGTCTTGCCGTTCTTGATCGTCTCTTCGTAGACCTTGTCCCTGGAGATGCCCTTGGCGAGCAGTGCGTCGGCCTTCTTCATCTCTTCGTCGATGATGGCCTTGAACGCCTCCTTGGGCTGGGCGCCGCTGAGATACCGGCCGTTCACGAAGAACGCCGGCGTGCCGCGGGCACCCAAGCTCGTGCCGAGCTTCTGCTGATCCGCGATCTTCTTCTTGAGCGCGGGATCGGTCATGTCCTTCTTGAACTTCTCCAGGTCGAGACCGAGCTCCCCCGCCCACTTGGCGAAGTTCTCGTCGGTCAGCTCCTTGGCGTTCTCGAAGATCTTGTCGTGCATTTCCCAGAACTTGCCCTGGTTGCCTGCGGCCTCGGAGGCCTCGGCGGCTGCCTGCGCACGGTTGTGCATCGGCAGGGGGTTGTGGTGGAAAACGATCCGGAGGTCGTTCTTGTACTCGTCAGACAGTTCCTTGAGAGTCGGACCGACCCTCGAGCAGAACGGTCATTGGAAGTCCGACCACTCGACGATGGTCACCTTGGCGTCGGCGGGACCCTTTGCCCAACCGCTCACCGGGACCTTGTAGGTCGCCTTCGGGTCAGGGGCGCCCGGCTTCGGGCCCTTGGGGTCTTGTCCTGGTTTGCCTGGGGCAGGCGCTTGGCCGACCTTCTGCTCGAGGGTGTCCAGCTTGGCGAGGATGCTGTCTTGCTTCTGCTCGATCCCCGCGAGGGTCTCCTGCAGCTTGGCAAACGATCCCGACCCCTGGCACCCCAGCAGCAAGCCCGCTGCGCCGAGCCAGTGCAGGCCCGGTATTCTGGGTTTCATGGTCTTGTCTTGCTCCTTTGACGGGGTGGTCCGCGCCCTCGAGTCGCCGACGGCGGGCTCTTGGAACGGGCGGGGTCACCGCGCCCAATAACGTCGAAACGCGGCGGAGCATATCGGCCCGATCCCCGTACAGCAACCCGGTCGGGCCCGGCGCCGGTGCGGCGCGGGATGTGGTCGAACACACGCGCCGTGCCGGTGCTAGGCTGCCGGCGTGGACGAGCCAGACGTTCCGGAGCCGCCTGGCGCCCCGCAGGGCCCCCGATCCCGCGCCGCGGCCGAGTTGGCGCCCCGTGGGGCCGGGGGCGATCTGGCCGCCGCCGAGGAACTCCCGGTCGTCGCCCGGCTCGCCATCGAGATTCGCTCGGACGGGATCCGCACCGTCGCCCGCGGCGCGATGCACGACATCGCCTCCGGGCAGCAGGTCGCGATCGAGGTGAACGCCGGGAGCGTGCTCGAGCTGGGGACCCAGCTCGCGGCCGCGGTCGGCAAGAGCCTTCTGTCCCTGCCGCGGCTGATCTTCGGGCGACGCAAGCCGCGCTAGGACCCGGCCGTCGGCGAGGCCACGATGACGTCGGAGATCCCCGAGGACCTGGCCTCGATGCCCGCGACCGCGCCGGGCGACCACGCGGTGACCCTCGCCGACGGGGTCGACGGTCCGCCGCCGTCTGCGGTCCGCATCGCGCGGGGCCAGTCGATCGGGCGCTACGTGCTGGTCGATCCGATCGGCCGCGGTGGCATGGGCGTCGTCTTCCGCGCCTTCGATCCGGATCTCGATCGGGCCATCGCGCTCAAGCTCGTGCCGGTCGGCGGCGGGCACGAGCACGAGCGCAACCGCTTGCTGCGCGAGGCCCAGGCGATGGCCCGGCTCGCGCACCCCAACGTGATCCCGGTGTTCGACGTCGGTGTCGCCGAGGACGTCGTGTTCGTCGCGATGGAGCTCGTCGACGGCACCACGCTCCGGCGGTGGTGCGCCGAGTCGACGCGGCCGTGGACCGAGACGCTCGCGGTGTTCGGTCAGGCGGGCCTCGGGCTCGCCGCGGCCCACCGCGCGGGGCTCATCCACCGCGACTTCAAGCCCGACAACGTCATGGTCGGCCGCGACGGTCGCGTGCGCGTGCTGGACTTCGGGCTGGCGCGGCAGGCCCAGGGGGCGCCGTCGCGCGACGACGAGACCTCCGGTCGCATGCTGGTGTCGGGCACGCAGGGCAGCGGTGCGATCCGATCCGCGTCGGGTCCGGGCGGCGTCGCGTCGCTCGAGCAGACGATCACGGCTGCTGGGGCGCTCATGGGCACGCCCGCGTACATGTCGCCCGAGCAGCACCTCGGCGCGCCGACGGCCGCGGCCTCCGATCAGTTCTCGTTCTGCGTCGCGTTGTGGGAGGCGCTGTGGGGCGAGCGGCCGTTCGCCGGTGAGACGCTCGCGGCGCTGAGCGTGAACGTGCTGCAGGGCAAGCTGCGCGAGCCGCCGGCCGGGACCCGCGTGCCGCGGCACGTGCATGCGGCGCTCGTGCGAGGCCTGCATGCGGACGATCAGGCCCGGCACGCGAACATGGAGGCGTTGCTCGACGCGCTGCGCCGCGACCCCGGGGCGCGCGCGCGTCGGATCGGCGTCGCGGTGCTCGGCGCGGCGGGGCTGGTCGCCGCGGGCGTCGTCGTCGGCGCGCGCGGTGGCTCCGATCCGATCGCGGTCGCCGTGCCGCCGTGCACCGGGCTCGACGAGGCAATGGCATCGACCTGGAACGACGCGCGCCGCGACGCGCTCGCGCTCGCGTTCAGCGGCTCGGGCCAGGCCTACGCGCCCGGTGTGTGGCGCAGCGCCGCGGCGCGCATCGACGCGTGGACGGCGGCCTGGGTCGACGCGCGGACCGTCGCGTGTCGGGCGACCCGCGTCACCGGCGAGCAGAGCGAGGCGCAGATGGATCGGCGCATGCGCTGCCTCGATCACCAGCGCGCCGAGCTCGACGCCCTGCTGACGGCGCTCGGGCAGCCCGGGCTCGGCGTGGGGCTCGAGGGCGTCGTCGATCCACGGACCATCGAGCGCGCGATCGATGCCGTGCGCGCGCTGCCGGAGCCCGCATCGTGCGACGGCGACGACGCGTCGCCCGAGCGCAGCCCCGCCGTGCTCGCGATCGTGGAACGCCTCGCCGACGTGCGCGCGTCGGTGGCCCTGGGACGCTACCCGATCGCGCGCGTGCTCCTGGCGCCGCTGTTGCTGGCGGCCGAGGGCCTCGGCGATCCGGCGCTGCGCGGCGAGGCGTTGGGGTGGCAGGGTGAGATCGAGGCGAACGCGGGCAGCCCGGATGTCGCACGCCTGGCCCGCGAGCGGGCGTTCGCGGCGAGCCTCGAGGCCGACGTGCCCGCGGCGGCGGCGGACCACGCCACCGAGCTCGCGCACCTGGTCGGCTATGGCCGCGCCGATCGTGCGGCGGGGACGACGTGGCTCGAGATCGGTCGCGCCCTCGTGGGGCGCATCGGCGGCGATCGAGCGCGACTCGCCCAGCTCGACGCCGCCGAGGGGGCGATGCTCGTCGCGGCGGGCCAGTACGAGACCGCGCTGGTCGCCCACGGCCGAGCCCTGGCGTACTGGGCCGAGCAGGAGCCCGACGGCCTCGCGGTCGCGCGGACGCTCGACGACATGGGCGCCGCCGAGGTGAAGCTCGGTCGCATCGACGCGGCGATCGCCGATCACCAGCGCGCCATCGCGATCCGCACCCGCGAGTACGGACCCGATCATCCGCTGGTCGCCAACTCGGAGCGCGAGCTCGGCGTCGCGCTGTCGGCGGCCGGTCGCTTCGAGGACGCCCGCGCGCCGCTCGAGCGCGCGCTCGCGATCCACCGCGCGGCGCGGGGCGAGACCAACGTCTCGGTCGCCACGGTGCTCGACGATCTCGGCCGTGTCGCGCGGCATGCTGGTGACTTCGATCGCGCGCTCGAGCACCATCGCGCGGCGCTGGCGATCTGGGAGGCGGTGCTCGGCGATCCGCACCCCGACGTCGCGGTGTCGCTGCTCAACATCGGCTACACGCTGGTCGCCGCCGGGCGCCCGCGCGAGGCGATCACGGTGCAGGCCCGGGCGCTCGCGATGTTCGAGGCGTCGCTCGGCGCGACCCACCCCTACATCGTGTATGCCGCGAACGCGCTGGGCTCGTCGTCGCTCGCGGCGGGCGATCCGGCCGCGGCGCTGCGGCCCCTGGCTCGGGCCCTCGCGCTGCGCGGGCGCATCGAGGTCGACCCGACGCTGTTCGCCGACACGATGTTCGCGCTGGCGAAGGCGCGTTGGCGGGCGCCCTACGACGCGCGGAGTGCCGATGCGGACGTCGGCGCGCCGGCGATCAGCGATCCCCGCGCGCTCGCGTCGACGGCCCGTGATCTCTTCGCGACCGACCGCGAGCGTTGGTCGAGCGAGATCGCCGACATCGACGCGTGGCTCGCCGCGCCGAAGTGACCGCGGCGCCGTGGGGCCGCGCTACGGTGCGACCGCGTCGCCGAAGGCGCGGTTGACCAGGGTCGACGCCGCCGCGACCAACCCGAAGTCCACGGTGTCGTAGCGATCGCTGGGCAGATGGTAGTGCGGGGTCGTGTCCCCCGAGACGTACTCCTCCGAGAGCCCGACGGCGCTGAACCCCGCGGCGCGGAACGCCACGTGATCGGTGAAGCCGGTGTCGGTGACCGTGAGGCCGCCGAGACCAGGGACCTCGAGCGCGACGTCGTCGTAGAACTCGAAGAGGCCGGGATCGGGGCGTTCGACCTCGAGGAACCGATCGCCGTCGGCGTCCCAGCCGATCTGATCGATCGTGTGCACCGAGACGACCGGGGTGCGCTCGACGACGAGCTTGGTCGCGAACGCCGTGCTGCCCACCAGGCCGATCTCCTCCTCGTCGAAGGCGACGACCAGGACGTCGTGGGTGCGGCACGGGGTCTCGGCGAGGTGACGCGCGGCCGCGGTGATCACCGCGATGCCGGTCGCGTTGTCGTCGGCGCCGGGTGAGCCCGGGACCGTGTCGTAGTGGGCGCCCAGGACCAACGTGCCCTGGCTCGCGCCGGTCGCGGGGATCGACGCGATGATGTTGGTCCCGGTGCCGTAGTCGTGGCTGGTGGCCTCGATGCCGAGCTCGCCGTAGTGCTGCAGCAGCCACGTGGCCACCAGCGCGCGGCGCTGCGCGGTGGCGCGGTCGGGTAGGGTCGTGCCGCCGAGGTCGGACTCGCCGGAGAGCCGCGCGACCACGTCCTGCAGGTGGGCGAGCTGCCACGCCGCGGCCGGGTCGGGCGCGGTGCAGTCGGTGCCGTCGTCCCCGAGATCCTGTGACGACGTGCCTTCGGTCGTGTCGACCGCGCCGGTGGTGTCCGTCGGCGTCGCGGTGTCGCCTGCGGTGGCGTCGATCGTCGCGGCGGTCTCGGCCGGCGCCGTGGGCTGCGATGTCGTCCACGGCACGTCGTCATCGGTCGATGGATCGGCGCAGGCCGAGGCGACGAGCAGGGTCGCGGTGCAGACGCGGCGGTGCATCGCGGGCAGGATCGACGGGCGTCGGGCGCGGTGCAACCGAGGCATCGGAGGTCCGAGCGTCGCCGGGCTACGGCCGTGCCCGCAACCACGCGACGAGCTCTGCGCCCGCGTCGGCGGTGAGGACGACGGAGGCGTCGGTCGGCCCGCTCGCCGCGAGCGCCACGGTGCCCTTGGCCCGCGCGTCGGTGTGCCCCGCGGTGGCGGCCGCCGCGGCCTCGACGAGGCGCCACAGCGCGTCGACCTCCTCGGCGTCGAGCGGGCCCGATCGCGGATCGCCGCCGCTGTACGTGCCGGTCGAGCTCTGCGCGGGCGTGACGGGCCGGTACTCGTAGCGCGGCGCGCCGCCGACGGCGTGCTCGCAGTGGAAGACGTTGCCGCTGCCGTCGGCGACGTCGACGGACCACGGCGGTGCAGGGGCAGGTGTCGGGGTCGACATGGCGGCGCGGGGGGAGGTCTCGGTCTCGCCGGACGGGGCGCTCGGCGTCGCGGAGGGGCGGCACGCCGCGAGCACCAGCGCGAGCACGATGCGTGGCCTCGCCATCGCGGCAGCGTCGCACGGGCGCGACCGACCTGTCGACGGCCCTGCGCGCGCCGGACGTGCTAGCGTCCGCGAACCCATGCGCGCCGCCGTCCTCGGCTTCGGCTGCCGCCTCAACGCCTCGGAGACCGAGGCGATGGCGGAGGCGCTCTCCCGCGCCGGCACGCAGATCGGCGACGTCGCGGACGCGGACGTCGTCATCGTGAACGGCTGCACGATCACCCACGAGGCCGATCGCGACGCGGCCGCCGCGGTGCGTCGCGTCGCGCGGAGCAACCCCAGCGCGCGCATCGTGGTGACGGGTTGCTACGCCGAGTCGGCCGCGGCGCAGGCCGCCGCGCTGCCCGGCGTGGTCGCGGTGATCGGCAACGCGGCCAAGCCCGACATCGTCGCGCACGTCGCCCGCGCCGTGGGGTCGAAGGGAAGCGTCGACGCGGCGCCGGACGTCGAGATCGGGCGCCTGCGTCGGGGCGTGCCGCTGCGCGTGCTGCCGCCGGTCGCCCACGCCCGGGCCCGCGCGCTGCTCAAGGTGCAGGACGGCTGCGACTACCGCTGCTCCTTCTGCATCGTGCCTTCGGTGCGTGGGCCGTCGCGATCGTTGACCACCGACGAGATCGTCCTGCGCACGCGGGGGCTCGTCGAGGCCGGCGTCGCCGAGGTCGTGCTCACGGGCGTGCACCTCGGCACCTGGGGTCGCGATCACGGCCACGGCCGCGGCGCGCTGGCCGGGCTCGTCGCCGCGCTGCTGCCGGTCCTCGGCGGGGCGCGCCTGCGGCTGTCGTCGGTCGATCCCCACGAGGTCGACGGCGCGCTGCTCGACCTGCTCGCGGGGGCCCCCGATCGGCTCTGTCGTCACCTGCACCTGCCGGTGCAGAGCTGCGACGACGGCGTGCTGTCGCGGATGCGCCGGGGGCACCGCGCGGACGACTTCACCACGCTCGTGCGCGAGGCGACGTCGCGGATCCCCGGGCTCGCGATCTCGACCGATGTGATCGTGGGGTTCCCGGGCGAGGACGACGCGGCGTTCAATCGCACCCGCGACGTGCTCGCCTCGCTGCCGCTGGCGTACCTGCACGTGTTCCCGTACTCGGTGCGGCGCGGCACCGCGGCGGCGCAGATGTCCGACGCCGTGCCGCCCGCGGTGATCCGAGCGCGGGCCGCCGCGCTGCGGGCGGTCTCCGAGGCCCACGCGGCGCGGTTCCGGCAGGCGCAGGTCGGTCGCGTGCTCGACGTCGTCGTGCACCGCGGCGCCGATCGGCGTGGCCAATGGTGGGCGCGCTCCGACCACGATGTCGCGCTGCGCGTCGGCGATGCTGCGGCGCACGCTGGGTGCCGCGTCGCCGCCCGCGTCGGTGCCGACGGGTTCGAGGCCCAGATCCTCGCATGACGAAGGGGTCGCGAACGGTGGACTTCGGGTTGGCGTTCCCGGGCCGCGACGAGGCGCTGGCCGCCGCCGCCGCGCCGCCGCGCGGGATCCTGCGGCTTCATCGTCGCGCACCCGGGGCCGCGGTGACGCTGGTCGAGGGCGACAACCTCGAGGTGCTGAAGCTCCTGAAGGACGAGCTCGCGGGCACCGTCGACGCGATCTACATCGACCCGCCGTACAACCGCGGCCGCGACTTCGTCTACCGCGGAATCTACTCGGCTGACGCGCGATCGAAGGGGGCCGCGCGCGGCCCCGAGCACGCCGCGGCCCGCCGCAGCGCGCCGTGGCTGGCGATGATGCTGCCGCGCCTGGTGCTCGCGCACGAGCTGCTGCGCGACGGCGGCGTGCTGTTCGCGAGCATCGACGACGCCGAGGTCCACCACCTGCGGATGCTCCTCGACGAAGTGTTCGGTCGCGAGCGGTTCGTCGCGCAGATCGTCGTGGTGAGCAACCGCGGCGGCCGTGACTACCTGCCGGTCGCGGTGACGCACGAGTACGTGCTGTGCTACGGCCGGGGCGACGACCCGCGGATCGCCGAGCTGCCCAAGGCCGACGCCCTGCCGCTTCGCGATGCGCTCGGGCCCTACGAGCTCCGCGAGCTGCGGAACCGCAACCCGCGGTTCACCCCGGCGAACCGCCCCAACCTCGAGTATCCGATCTGGATCGATCCGACCACGAGCGACGCTTCGGGCTGTCACCCGGTCGCGCTGGAGCGATCGCCCGGCGCGATCGAGGTCCTGCCGCGCAACCGCGTGGGCGCGGGCAGCGTGTGGCGATGGGGCCGCGACAAGCTGCGCGCCGCGGTGGTTCCGGGTGATCCCGCGGCGTCCGGCGTGGTCGCGAAGCGGCGCCGCGACGGCGGCTACAACGTCTACGAGAAGTGCCGCAAGCAGACCACGAAGGCCCGCGCGCTGTGGGACGATCGAGCGCTGCGCTCGGAGCAGGGGAGCATCGAGCTGCGCGCGGCCCTCGGCGCGGCGCTCTTCGATCACCCCAAGCCGATCGAGCTCGTGCGCCGCTGCGTCGAGCTGGGGTGCCCGCCGGGCGGCACGGTCCTCGATTTCTTCGCCGGCTCGGGGACCACCGCGCTCGCGGTCGCGGAGCAGAACCGCCGCGACGCGGGCGGACGGCGGTGCGTCCTGGTGCAGTGGCCCGAGGCGACGCCGGCCGCGAGCGCGGCCCACCGTGCCGGGCTGACGGATGTGGCCGCGATCGCGGCGGCGCGGCTCGAGCACGCGTTCGGCGAGGCCGGCGTCGCGCGGCTGGCCTGGGCGGATGCGCCCGCAGACCCCGACGCCGACCCGTCGGGAGCCGACTAAGAATCCTCTCAAGGTCCTCTCAAACACGGCTCCGCGCGACCCCGTATGAACGGGGCCATGGGACTGATGTCGTTCGTCCTCGCGCTGGGCCTCGCGGCGCCGGTGGATCGCCCGGGACACCTCGAGGCCACCGCGCCGCCGCGCGCCGTCGGCTTCGACGAGGCGATCGATCTGGTCGACGGGCGGCCGTCGGTCGCGGTGCGCGACGACGCTGCGGCCGCGCGCCGCGGGCTCGATCGACGGCTCACGGGGACCGTGAGTCAGCCGCAGATCCTCGTGCAGCCGGGCCTGCGCGTGCTGCCCACCGATCGCCAGACGTTCGCGATGCAGGCGACGGTGCTGCAGTCCTGGAACGTCACCGGCCTCGGTCGCGCGCGGCGGGCCGCGGCGCGCCAGGAGACCCGCGCGTTCGATGCCCACACCCGCGCGCAGCGGCTCGAGCAGCGCCTCGCGGCGGCGCGGGCGTGGATCGACCTGCACGCGGTCGAGCGGCAGCTCGAGCTCGCCCGGCACGACGCGGCCACCTCGCGGACGATGGTCGCCGCGGTGCAGCGGGCCGTCGACGCGGGCGTGCTCGTGAAGTCCGACCTCGCGCAGGCGCGGGCCCACGGGTCGGTCGCCGACGCCCGCGTCATCGCGCTCGAGGGGCAGGCGCATGATCTCGGGCTCGTCCTCGCCCGCGAGACCGCGTCGGATCCGTGGACGCCGCTGGCGACCCTCGGGCCCGCGCCGGCGCCGGTGCTCCCCGACGAGGCCGAGCTGGCGACGCGCCTCGCCGCGGTCGAGCGGCTCCCGCCCGTGCGCGCGCGGGCGCTGACGATCGCGGCAGCGCGTGCGCGGGCCGTCGAGCAAGCCCGCCAGGCCCGGGGCACGCAGCTCACCGCGGGCGCGCAGGTCGACCGCGACGATCCCGACGGCCTGCTCGCGTACGGCATCCTCGGGGTGAGCTTCGCCGGGCGCGGTGCGGGCGGTCGGGCCAAGGCCGACGCGGTGCTCGAGCAGGCCCAGCTGCACGCCGCGGATCTCGAGGACACCGCGACGCTCACCGCCTCGGTGGCCACTGCGCTGCACGAGCTGCACCACACCCGCGCGGTGCTCGAGCACCTCGACGCGGAGCTGGTACCCGCCCTCGGGGCGAGCCTCGACGCGCTGCTGCGCCAGCGCGAGGCGGGCGAAGCGACGGTGTTCGAGGTCCTCGCGGCGCGTCGGGCCCTCGCCGCCGCGCAGATGGATCGCGTCGCCGCCGAGTCGGCGCTCAACTGGGCCCAGGTCCACGCCTGGTTGCTGCTCGCCGCGGTCACCGAGGAGCCGACGACATGAACACGCTGCTCCGAACGCTCGCGGCCGCGTTTCTCGTCGGCGGCGTCGCCTGTGCACCACGACCGCAGCCGCCCGAGGGCGGTGGGGCCGACGTCTCGGCGTCGGCGGTCACGCCGTGGGTGCGGGTCACCGCGCCCAGCGATCCCGCGCTCACCGAGCTGCCGGCCGTGGTCGTCGGCGATCCCTCGGCGCGATCGCAGGTCGCGGTCGTCTACCCCTCGCGCATCGTCGACGTCCGCGTGCGACCCGGCGATCGCGTCGCCGCGGGCGATCCGGTGATCGACGTCGCGGTGCCCGAGCTTCTGCGCGCCCACGCGGCCATCGCCGCCGCCGACGCGCGTTCCGAGCCCCAGCGCCGCCGCGCCGAGCAGCTCCGCGCGCTGCAGCGCGACGGGATCGTCGGCGCCCGCGAGGTCTTCGAGATCGACGCGACGCTCGCCGGCCTCGAGGCCGATCGTCGGCTCGCGGCGGCCGTGATCGCAGGGTGGGGCGGGGGCACCGGCGGCGGACGTCGCGGCGGCCTCACGCTCGAGGCCCCGAGCGCGGGCGTCGTCATCGCGGTCAGTGCAATCATCGGCGAGGTCCGCGACGCCACGTCCGGCCCGCTGCTCGAGATCGTCGGCGAGGGTAGCGGTCGCGTCGAGCTGCGCACGCCCAAGCCGTTGCCCGAGGGCGCGAGCTTCGTGTTCGAGGGCCTCGACGGCCGCAGGATCCCGCTCGCGGCGACGCCCGAGGCGACGCTCGTCGATCCCGTCGACGGCAGCACCCGCGCGTGGCTGCGGCCCGCGCCCGAGGTACCCCTTGCCCACGGCATGCGCGGCCGCGTGCTGGTGCAGGCCGAGCAGGGCGGCGTCGTGCAGGTGCCGGAGCGGAGCATGCGATGGCACGACGGCCGCATGGTCGTGGTGGTCCGCGACGGCGATGGCGGGCGGCACGTCCCGGTCGTCGTCGTCGGGCGCTCGGGCAGCGCGGCGCTCGTCCGCGGTGAGCTCGGCGTCGACGACGAGGTGGCGGCCGACGCCACCGCGTGGGTCGCCGCCGGGGAGGAGGCGCCGTGAACCCGCCGTCACCGCCGTCGTCGCCTTCGCCGGCACCTCATCCTCCGTCGCCGCCGTCGTCACCGCCGAGGCTCAACGTCCTGGCGCGCGTCGTGATCGCCTCGACGCGGCGCCGCGCCCACGTGATCGCGACGGTCCTCGCCCTCGCGCTGCTCGCCGGCTTCGTCGCGCGTCGCCTGCAGCTCGACGCGATGCCCGACATCACCAGCAACCAGGTCCAGATCCTCACCCGGGCCCCGGGTCTCACGCCCGAGGAGGTCGAGCGGCTGGTCACGCGCCGCATCGAGGTCGCCCTCGGCGGACTGCCGGGCGTCGACGAGCAACGCAGCCTGTCGCGCTTCGGCATCTCCGCGGTGACGGTGGTCTTCGACGACGACGTCGATCCATGGCGCGCGCGCCAGCAGGTGCAAGAGCGCATCGGCAACCTCGCGGCCGAGCTGCCCGCGGGCGTCGAGCCCCCGGCGCTCGGGCCCCACACCGGTGGGCTCGGCGAGGTCTTCCACCTGACGCTCGCGTCGCCCGGTCGCTCGCAGGCCGAGCTGCTCGAGCTCGTCGAGCTCCGCGTGGCCCCGCTGCTGCGCGCGGTCGAGGGCGTGGTCGAGGTCAACACCTGGGGCGGTCGCCGGCGAACGCTCGAGATCCGCGCCGACCCGATGCGGATGGCGCGGCGCGGCGTCACCCTCGAGGCGCTGTCGGTCGCGCTTTCGCGGGCCTCGGGCGCGGCGCCCGGTGGATCGGTGAGCGCGGGCGCTGGCGCGGCCCTGCTGCGCGGTGTCCACTGGCCCGCAGGCCCGGTCGACCTCGGGGCCGCGGTCGTCCGCAGCGACGCCGCCGGGGTCGTGCGCGTCGCCGACGTCGCCGATGTCGCGTGGGGCGATCTGTTGCGCCTCGGCGCGGCGACGGCGAACGGCCGCGGCGAGACCACGTATGTGATGGTCCAGATGGCGCTGCACGCCAACGCCTTCGAGGTGGTGCAGGCGGTGTGGGATCGCATGCCCGAGATCTGGCGCGTGCTCCCCGAGGACGTCCGCGTCGACATCGTCTACGACCGCAGCGAGCTCGTCACCGCGACGCTGCGCACCGTTGGTCGCAACCTCGCCGAGGGCGCGGTGCTCGTCATCATCGTGCTGGTCGCGATGCTCGGCAGCTTCCGCGCCGGGCTCCTGGTCGCGTCGGTCATCCCGCTGTCGATGCTCGGCGCCGGCGCGGGGATGGTCGTGTTCGGCATCCCCGGCAACCTCATGAGCCTGGGCGCGATCGACTTCGGGCTCCTGGTCGACGGGGCGGTGGTCGTGGTCGAGCGGGTCTTCCACGTGCTGCACCACCAGCGCGCCGAGCTCGACCACGCCAGCGCCGAGATCCGCGGCGGTGTGGTCGAACGCGCGATGGCCAACGTCGCGGCGCCGATGGCGTTCTCGGTCGCGGTGATCGTGCTGGTCTACGCGCCGATCCTCGCGCTGCAGGGCGTCGACGGGAAGATGTTCCGGCCGATGGCGCTGACCGTGGTGTTCGCCCTGGCGTGCGCGCTCGTGTTGTCGCTGACGTGGGTGCCCGCCGTGGCCGGCCGGATGCGCCCCAAGGACGTGCCGACGCGACCGCCGCTGCTCGCCCGCGCGATCGAGGCCGCGTACGCCCCGGTGCTGCGCTTCGCCGTCGGCCGGCCGACGATCGTCCTCGGGGCCGCGGCGGCGTCGCTCGGGCTCGGCGGCTGGGTCTACGCCCAGCTCGGGACCTCGTTCGTGCCACAGCTGGACGAGGGCGATCTGGTCATCCAAGTCACCCGCGCCGCGGACATCTCCCTCGAGCACGCCATCGAGGACGCCGGCCGGCTCGAGCAGCGGCTGCTCGACGTGCCCGAGGTCCGCAGCGTCACGTCGCGCATCGGATCACCGGCGGTCGCGACCGACATCATGGGCCTCGAGCAGGCCGACGTCTTCGTGGACCTCGCGGACCGCGACCAGTGGCGCGAGGGCCTCGATCGCGACGCGCTGCTCGCCGAGATGAACGCGCGCCTCGAGCCCGAGTTGACCGGCGAGCGCAACGTCGAGTTCGGGTTCACCCAGCCGATCCAGATGCGCTTCAACGAGCTGCTCGGCGGCGCGGTGACGGACGTCGCGATCGAGCTGTACGGCGAGGACCTCGCCGAGCTGCAGCGCGTCGCCAACCTGCTGCGCGACGCCGCGGCCGGGGTCGACGGCGCCCACGACGTCCGCGTGCTCGCGCCGCCCAACGTCCCGGTCGTCGACGTGCGACCCAAGGTGGTCGAGGCGGCGCTGTTGGGCATGGACGCGGCGCAGGTGCTCGACGTGGTCCGGGCGATCCGCGTCGGCGTCGACGTCGGCGGCAGCTGGGATGGTCCGGTCCGGATCCCGATGCGGCTGCGCGTGCACGGCGACGTCGCGGCGTACGACCTCGCGGCGCTGCCCGTGGCGACCCCGGCCGGGACCGTGGTGCCGCTGTCGCGCATCGCCGACATCGAGACGGTGCTCTCGCCGGCGCTGGTCAACCGCCACGACGCGCAGCGACGTGTCCTCGTCGGGTTCAACGTCCGCGAGCGCAGCCTCGGCGACGTGGTCGCGGAGGTCCAGGCCGCGATCGACGCCCAGGTCGAGATCCCCCGCGGCATGCGGCTTCGCTACGGCGGCCAGTTCGAGTCGCTGCAGCAGGCGCGCGCGCGGCTGACCTGGGTCATCCCCGCGGTGATGGTCGGCATCGTCGTCACGCTCGTGATGTTGTTCCGCGCCGTCGGCCCTGCGCTGATGATCTTCCTCAACGTGCCCTTCGCCGGCGTCGGTGGCGTGCTCGCCCTGGCGGCGCGCGGCCTGCCGGTGTCGATCTCGGCGGCGGTCGGGTTCATCGCGCTGTCGGGCATCGCGGTGCTCAACGGCGTGATGCTGGTGTCGGCGCTTCGCGAGTTCCAGCGCGCCGGCCACCCGATCGGCGAGGCGGTGGTCCTCGCGGCGCGCGAGCGCGTCCGGCCGGTGTCGATGACGGCGCTCGTGGCCGCGCTCGGGTTCGTCCCGATGGCCCTCGCGACGGGCGTGGGCGCCGAGGTCCAGCGGCCGCTGGCGACCGTCGTGGTCGGCGGGCTCATCACCTCGACCGCGCTCACCCTCGTGGTGCTGCCGGCGCTGTACCATGGCTTCGGCCGGCTCGTCCGCGCCCGTACGACGACGCCATGAGGCCCCCGCCATGAAGCTCCTGCTCGTCGAGGACGAAGACCGCGTGGCGGAGATCGTGCGCCGCGGCCTGGTCGAAGAGGGGCACCAGGTCGACGTCTGCGCCAACGGACGCGACGCGCTCGATCAGGGGCGCGACATCGACTACGACGTGATCGTGCTCGACTGGATGCTGCCGGGCATCGACGGCCTCGAGCTGCTCCGTCAATGGCGCGGCGGCGGGCTGCGGACGCCGGTGCTCATGCTGACCGCCCGCGGGCAGATCGGCGAGCGCGTCAGCGGCCTCAAGAGCGGCGCCGACGACTACCTGGTCAAGCCGTTCGACTTCGCCGAGTTCGTCGCGCGGATCGAGGCGCTGCACCGCCGCGGCAGCGGGCAGATCGAGCTGCGCCGCGCTGGCGACGTGCACATCGACGGCCGCCGTCGCGTACTCGTCCGCGACGCCGGCGATGGCACCACCGCCGAGGCACCGCTCACGGCCCGCGAGTACGCGCTGTGCCAAGAGCTGTTCTCGCACGTCGGCGACGTGCTCTCGCGCAGCCACCTGCTCGCGGCGGTGTGGGGGACGAACTACGAGGGCGACCCGAACGTGCTCGACGTGTACATCGGGTATCTGCGGGCCAAGCTGGCGCGGGTCGGGTCGACGCAGGTCACCCTGCGGAACCTGCGGGGCGTGGGCTTCCGGCTCGAGGTCGGCGGGGCCTGACGTGCAGCTCGGGACGCGACTGCTGCTGATCGGGGCGCTGCTGCCGGCGCTGCTCCTGGGCGCCGCGGTCGTGGTCGGCGGCATCGCGCTCGATCGCATCCTGCACGCGAGCGTCGATCAGGCGCTGCTGTCCCAGGCCGCCGTCGAGGCGGTGAGCCTGTTCGATCGCGCCGGCGCGCCGCACCTGCACCTCATCGACTCGCCGTTGGACTCGAGCGTGCGGGAGTTCGCGCCCCGCGGCGCGCTGTACGATCCCGAGGGCCGGATCATCACGCGCTACCCCGAGGGCGCCGACGTCCCGGCCAAGGTCGAGCCTGCGTCGCTCGACATGCAACCCACGCTCTCGACCGCGGTGGTCGACGGGGTCCCGCACCGGGTCATCGGCATGCGCGTGCTGGCCACGGACGGGTCGGCCCACGGCCTGTGGCTGGCCGCGTCGCTCGAGACCCACGACGCGGCCCTGCGCGCGTACTGGCAGGTCACCGGGGGGTCGGTGCTCGTCGTGACCCTGGTCCTCATCACGATCCAGAGCGCGCACGCCCGCCGCTTGCACCGACGAATCATCGCGCTGGGCGATCACATGGAGCGGCTGCGCGCGGGGGACTACGCCCGCGCACCGCCGCCGGATCCCGCGCACGACGTCCTGGGTGGTCTGCGCGACGCGATCGCGATCACGACGACGAAGCTCGCGGCGGCGCGCGAGGCCCAGGATCGGTTGCTCGCCGACGCGGCCCACGAGCTGCGCACGCCGCTGACGGCGATGCGTGCCGGCATCGACGTCGCGCTCCGGCGGCCACGCGGAGTCGACGAGCTCGAGCGGGTGCTCGCGGGCCTGCGCGAGGAGGTCGATCGCCTCGCCGCGCTCGCCTCGCGCCTGCTCGACATGGCGGCGCTGCGGGCCGCGCCCCTGGACCGTGTGCCTGGCGACGTCGCGAAGCTCGTCACCGACGCCGTCGAGGCGGCGCTCGGCCTCGCCGAGGAGCGCGGCGTCGTCCTCGAGGTCGTCGGCGCGCCGCGGGCCTCGGCCGAGTTCGCCCCGTCGGTGCTGCGACAGGCGATCGACAACCTCGTCGACAACGCGATCAAGTACTCGCCCCCCGGCGGTCGCGTGACGCTCGCGGTCGAGGTGGCCCCCGGGCTCGTGCGGGTCCGGGTCGCGGACCGCGGCCTCGGCGTGCCGGTCGAGCAGCGCGAGCGGATCTTCGAGCCGTTCGAGCGCCGCGATCGGGCCGCGCGCGGCAAGGGCCTCGGCCTCGCGATCGTGCGCGAGGTCGCCGAGCGCCACGGCGGGCGGGTGTGGGTCGAATCCGGGCCCGACGGCGGAGCCGTGTTCGTGCTCGAGCTCCCCGATGCCACGGCGGTCGATCGATGAGCGCCGTCGTCTCCGCCGCCGTGCCGGCCGCGCTCACGCGCTACGCGTGGCTGTCGATCGCGGCGGCGGTGGTGACGATCGCGTTGAAGTCGGTCGCGTACCTCGTCACGGACTCGGTGGGCCTGCTCTCCGACGCGCTCGAGTCGGTCGTCAACCTGGTCGCGGCGATCGTCACGTTGGTCGCCCTGCACATCGCGCAGCGCCCCGCGGACGCGGAGCACGAGCATGGCCACGACAAGGCCGAGTACTTCGCGAGCGGTGTCGAGGGCGGCCTCATCTTCGCCGCCGCCGCGCTCATCGTGGCGTCGGCGGCCGGCCGCCTGCTGCGTCCGGTCGAGCTCGGCGCCCTCGACCTCGGCGCGGTGATCTCGGCCGCGGCGTCCGCGGTGAACTTCGCGGTGGCGCGGGTCCTGCTCGGGGTCGGACGCCGCCGGGGATCGGTCGCGCTCGAGGCCGACGGCCACCACCTCATGACCGACGTCTGGACCTCGGTCGGGGTGATCGCCGGGATTCTGGCGGTGAAGGTGACCGGCTGGTCGATCCTCGATCCGCTGCTCGCGATCGGCGTGGCGTTGAACATCCTGTGGACCGGCGCGCGCCTGGTGCACCAGGCGGGGATGGGGCTGCTCGATACCGCCGTGCCTGCCGCGTCGCGCGAGGTGCTCGCGGCCATCCTCGAGCGGCACAGTGCGGTCGACCAGACCCGATGGCACGCCCTGCGGACCCGTCAGGCGGGGGCGCGCCGTTTCATCAGCGTCCACGTCCTCGTGCCGGGGTCGTGGACCGTGCAGCGCGGGCACGACCTCTGCGAACGGATCGAAGCCGAGCTGGCGGCGACCTGGCCGAAGACGACCGTCTTCACGCACCTCGAGCCGGTCGACGACGCCGCGTCCTTCGCCGACCAGGGTCTCGACCGCGACCCGCCGGCGGCATAGGTCGCGGGCGCCGAGATCTCGTCCTCACCCGGCGGGTCGTTCCGCGCCGCCCGCGGAGCCGGCCCCGACCGCACCGTCGACGAACACCCCGGCGGAAAATCCACTACCATGGACGACGGTGACGCCGCTCCCGCCCCGCGCGAGTCTCGACGGCACCGATGGTCACGGCGTTCCCACGACGCGACCGGATCGAGGGAAGCCGATCGCTCGTCACCCGATCGTTCGCACGCCGACTGTCTCGCACGCGGCCCGTGGCGCTCACCCGGACCCGTCATCCCACGAGAGCCAGTGAATCCACGACCATCTTGCTGGACTGCTCCTTCGCTCATCGGCCGTCCCCATCCGCACAAGGGTGGCTACGCGGTCTTCGCCCGTCGCTCGATCGCGCAGGGCGATCTGCTCGCGGTGTTCGGCGGTGACGTCGTGCCGCGGGACGAGCTCGCGCGCGCGGGCCCGGACCTCCGTCGCCTCGCGCTGCAGGTCGACGAGGACCTCTACGTCGTGTCCGGCGTGCCGGGCCCGGGTGATTGGTTCAACCACTCCTGCGAGCCGAACGCCGCGCTGCGCGGACAGCTGACGCTCGTCGCCCGGCGTGCGATCCGGCGCGGCGAAGAGGTCTGCTACGACTACGCGATGAGCGACGGCTCGTCGTACGACGAGTTCACCTGCGGTTGCGGATCGGCGCTGTGCCGCGGCAGCGTGACCGGCGACGACTGGCGCCTGCCCGAGCTGTGGGCCCGCTACGAGGGCCAGTTCTCGCCGTACCTGCAGCGTCGCATCGATGCGCTCGTCGAGGGCCGCGCCCGCGGTCGCGAGGAACTCGGGCGCGTCGCCCACGGGCGGTCGGCGGCGGCCGAAGCCGAGCCGATGCCGCTGCGCGTCGCGCCCTGACGTTCGTCACTTCGATGGCGCGCTCGGCCACGCGAAGGGCTGGGCGGCCGGCGCGTGATCGCGGGCGACCGGCAGCACCGCCGACCAGTCGTCGCGCACCGCGACGGTGCCCCCGTCGCCCGCGTGCGGCCCGATGATGAAGGTCTGCGCCGCGGGGATCCCCGCCTGCGCGTAGGCCCATACGTCCGTGCTCGCGTTGCCGTGCGCGGCGGCGATGCGGTAGCCGGCGTCGACGAGGCCGCGGAGGTAGGCCGCCTTGAACTCGCCGACGCCGTCGATCCTGGGCACGACGTCCCGGTGAAGCAGCGTCGTGCGCACCAGGCCCTCGGGGTAGCCGCCGTCGCGCAGCCACGCGCGGCTGTGATCGACGAGCCAGTAGGGGCGACCGGTCAGGTACACGACGACGAAGCCCCGCTCGGCCCACGTCTTCGCCAGCTCGGCGCCGTGGTCGTAGGCGGCTGCGGCGTACTTGCCCTCGGCGAGGTGGCCGAAGTGCTCGTCGAGGACATCGCGCGTGACCTCGTCGTCGGTCGTCGTCAGCGTGCCGTCGATGTCGAAGACGACCAGTTCGGTGCCCTCGGGGAGCACATGCAGCGTGCTGACGGTCTCGCTGCCGTCGCCCAGCACCACGGCACGAACCCGGTACGCGCCAGGCTGCGCGGGCGCGGAGATCGAGAGCCGGGCGATGCCGTCGTCGTCGGTCTTCGCCGTGCCTCCGACGCCGCGGTCGCAGTCGTCGAGGGCGAACTCGACGTCCTCGTCCTCGAGGTCCTTGCCGCCGTCGCCGTAGGTGAGCTTCGCGGAGAGCTCGACCGCCGCGCCGGGCAGCGCGAAGCCGTCCTGCATCGCGTGGGTCGGGCGCGCGGCGGCGACGAGGCGGCTGCGCGTGTGCTCGAACCCGCGTGCTTTGGTGAGCGGGTCCCGGTGCGCCTCGCACCGGCGAAACGTCGGCAGCGTCGCGGGAGGCGGCGGGGGCTCGGGGGCCACTGCGGTCGTCGAGGGCTCGTGCACCGCGGTCTGCTTCGCGGGAACGGTGGCCTCCGAGCGCTGGCAGCCCCAGGCGGCGAGGACGTGGACCACTACCCAGGTTCGCGCCCCTCGCATCGTGAGCGGCAGGATGGCACAGGCGTCGGTGGACGACGAGGCCGGTCACACCACGCGGGCCGAGCGGCGCAGCATCGCGTCGAGCGGCAGCAACAGGAGCGCCGCGATCACGAAGAACGGCCACAGGCGATGGACGCGGGCGGTCACCGATGCGGCGACCTGCGGCGACAGGCGCTCGGGCGCGACCGCGCCCCCGGTGCGCGCGGCGAGATCCTCGAGGAACGGACGGTCGGCGGTGCGGTGGCGCTGCTCGGCCGAGGGCGGCGGCGCGAACGTGTGCCTTGCGAGGACCTTGTCGCTGCCGTCGAGGACCTCGACGGTGTACGTGTGCCCCGGCGCGGTCGCGACGTTGGCGTCCCACAATCCGGGCTCGCGCGCCCGCAGGTCGATCGCGCGCTGCTCGGTGCCGTCGACGATGCGGGCCTTCACCGCGCCGTCGTCGATCGACAGGCCCTTGTCGTCGCGTCGCGCGACGCGGACCAACGCGTTGCCGCCGGCGACCTCGACCTCGACCTGCGTGTCCGAGCCCGAGCCCGAACGCAGGGCGAAGCGGGCGAGCTGCGTCCAGTGGGCGTTGTAGCCCGACCACGCCAGCCACTCGTCGGACCAGCGCGGCCCGGCGTCGCTCGCCCACGCGATCACGTGCCCGAGGCCGTAGCGCCACGTCACCAGCAGCGGGTGGCCCTCGGCCGCGGCCATCACGATCTCCGCGGTGGGGCGGGCCTCGAGCTGCTGGTAGCCCTTCAAGAACGGCGCGCGCTGGTAGTCGATGCCCTCGAGCGCGGGGTGGCGCGCCAGCGCGATCGGCCGGAACGGGACCTCCTTCAGCGAGCTGTCGACGAGGCGCTCGGTCTCCTGCACGAACAGCGAGCGCAGCTTGCTCGCGTCGGCGGTGAGATAGAACCGACCGCCGCCGGCCTTCGCGAGGTCCTTGAGGAACTGGGTGTCGACGTCCTCGTCGGAGCCGATGCCGATGACGCTGGTGGTGATGCCCTCGTCTCGCATCTTGCGCGCGAGGTCCTCCGCGCGCGGCCCCGGGCCATCGCCGAACGGGATGCCCTTCACCTTCTCCTCGGAGTCGGCCGCGTCACTGAAGAGAATCACGTGGCGCAGCGGCGTGTCGACCTTCTTCATGGTCTCGTGCGCCGCCTCCATGCTCGTGTACACGTAGATGCCGCCGCCGTCGGCCCGCACCCGCAGGACCCGGCGCTCCATGTCGCCGCCGTCGCCGACCGACTGCAGGTTGACCTCCCAGCGGACCTCCTCGGTCACGCTCATCACGGCGATCTGGTCGAAGGGCCGCAGCAGCCGCATCGACGCGACGGCGCCCTCGTCGGCGAGCTCCATCTTGGTCTTGGACCAGCCCGCCATCGCCGACATGCTGCCGGAGCGATCGAGGATGATGACGATGGTCGCGGCCGACTCGATCTCCTGCTCGACCGGATCGATCTTCACCGGGAGGATCTTCTCGAGCGCGGTGTCGCCGTAGCCGCCCATGTCGTAGGCCATCGGCCCGCCGAGGACGACCAGGCCGCCGCCGCCGTCGACCCACCGGGCGAGGTTGCCCATGAAGGCGTCCGGCAGCCCGCGCTCGCCGGCGATGGCCTCGGCCGGGGCGTTGGCGAGGACCACGAGATCGACGCTCTCGAGCCGGCTGTGCTCGGGCTTCATCTCGCTGGCCTTCACGACCTCGACCTCCATCCGCTCGGCCCGCAGCGCGCGGGCGATCGCGCCGCCGTCGGCCTCCTCGCCGGCGATGACGCGGACCTTGGGCGGCTCGCCGACGACGAGCGATCCGGTGCCGCGGTTGTTGGCGGTGTCGATGTCGCCGGCCTCGTCGAGCTCGAGCGTGGCCTCGATGGGGGTCGTGCCGGGCTTCGCCAGCGGATCGAGCCCGTGGGAGAAGGGCACGTCGATCGTCTCGCCGCCGGGGATCTCGACCGGCTGTTGCAGGGCGATGGTGTCGCCGACCTTCACCGTCAGCGTGCCGCGCTGCGGTCCGTCGCCGCCGACGAGCTGGACCTTGCCGCTGGCCGTCGAGCCGGGGCGCACCTGCGGATCGCCCATCTCGATCGAGAGCACCGCCGGATCGTTGCGCGAGGGATCGACGACGACGGTGTCGATGGTCACGCCGCGGGCGTCCGCGAGGGCGCGTGCGTCGAGGCCGACCTCGCCGCCGCTGCGGCGGCCGTCGGAGAGCAGCACGATCTCGCCCTTCTCGCCGTCCGGCACGAGGGACAGCGCGATCGCCAGCGCGCCGTCGATGTCGCTGCCGTCGACGACCGTCGAGCGGACCGGCGAGGGCGGCGTCCACGGGGCGCCGGGCAGCACCGCCAGCTCGGTCTCGCCGTCGAAGAGCACGAGGCCGGTGCGGATGTCGTCGTCGAGGGCCCCACGCAGGCGCTCGACCTCGGCCATCGCGCCGGAAAGCGCAGCGTCGGGGATGCTCGCGGATCGATCGACGACGAAGACGACGTGACCGACGTCCTCGCGCTCGTGCCACCGCAGATCGAGCAGCGCGCCGACCAGCGCCAGCATGCCGAGGGTGCGGGTCACCGCCGCGAGCACGCGCTGACCGGGGCGGTCGCCCCAGCGCCGCCACAGATCGTAGGCGAGCAGGGCGGCGACCGGGATCGCGAGCCATACCAGGTGCGGGCGCCCGATCTCGGGGATCCAGCCGGTGACGAGCCACGTCATGGGCGGACCGCCTTGGCGCGGCGCCGGCGGAGGCGCACGACCGCGCTCGCGAACGCGGGCAACAACCACTCGAGGCAGAGGGCACCGAAGGCGGCGATCGCCAGGTACGACCACAGCGGCGCCCCACCGAAGGCGCTGCTGGAGAACCGCGAGCGTGCGGCGCCCGGCAGTGGACCCGGCGGCGCGACGCGGGTCTCGATCGCCGAGAGCACGCCCTCGCGCCCGTCGTCCTCATCGGGCGGCGGCGGTGCGGCCCACTCGACGAGGTTCGCGACGAAGTTCACGAAGCCGACGCGCAGCACGAGATCCGACTGGTGCGGCGCGAAGCCGACGTAGACCATCTCGCGGCCGTCCCACTGGCCGGCCAACGCGAGGCTGCCCTGCTCGGTGTCGATGAGCGAGGTCTGCTCCGCGGTCGGGGCGAGCGTCGCGGCCTTGGGCACGTCGAGGCCCTGCAGATCGACGAAGCGGAACAGCGGGTGGTCGAACGACCAGCGCAGGATCTCCGGGGTGTCGACCTCGCTGCGCGTCGCGACGCCGAGCCGCGACGCCGTCGTGCCCAGCGCGACGATCTTGGGCGCGAGCGGCAGGGGACCGGCCTGGTAGTCGGCCTCGAGCACGACGAGGTCGAACGCCTCGCCGGGCGCGAGCGCGTCCTGTGGGCCGATGACGCGGAGGTCGACGCGCGGGTGAAGGCGCAGCGCCTCGGCCGTGAACGACAGCCGGGTCTGGGCGATCAACAACACCGAGACGCGCGCGCCGCCGTGCCGCGCGACGCTCGCGGTGTCGTCCAGCGCGAGCACGTCCTCGCGCACGTGCGTGATCGCGGCGGAGACCCGCTCGCCCGGGGGCAGCGGCATGCGGTGGAGCTTCTCGATCTCGCCGCTGGCGGGCACGTCGATCGAGACCACGTCGACCACCGCATCGTCGACGCGCAGGCTCAGCTCGAGCGCCTGTTCGCGGCCGAGCTCGGATACCACGCCGACGTGGATCTCGGAGAGGCCCAGCGCGTCCGCCTCGCGCACCGACAGCGCGACGATGCCGGCGTTGGGTCCGTCGCGCCCGACCGGCACGTGCTCGAGGGGGCAGCGCGTGGTCGGGACGTCCACGCCCACGCGATCGGAGATCAACACGATCGATCCATCGCGGCCGGCGCTGCAGATCGCGTCGGCCAAGCGGATCGCCCGGGCCGCGCCCTGGCTCGTGCCGCCGGCGGTCGCCGTGCGGGCGAGCTCGAGGACCCGCGCGTGATCCTCGGTGAGCCCGATGCGGACCAGGCTCTGGGCGCCCGTGGTGACGAGTGCGACGCGGTCGCCGGCGTGGAGCGATTCGAGGGCGAGGCCGACCGCCTCGATGCCGCGGGCGAGTCGGGTCTCGCCATCGGAGGCGGCCATGCTCGCCGAGGTGTCGAGCACGACGACGAAGTCGCGGGGGCGGTCGTCGTCGTCGCGGAGGTCCGCGAGCGCGACGACGAGGCCGACGAGCGCGAGTAGCACGAGCACCAGCGAGACGAGGTGTCGCGGCCGCGACCATGCCCGTCGAGTCGGACGCGAGGTGCCCGCGATCGCCCGCAGGATGATGACCGACGGCACGCGCTTGTCGGTGCGGCGCCGCCGGTGCAGGTACGCCGCGACCAACGGCACCGCGAGCACCAGCGCGGCGAAGGCCCAGGGCAGGGTGGGGGTCATCCCGCGCCCCCGGCGATGTGTTCGACGACCTGCTTGCGGTACAGATCGCCGTGGACGAGCTCGGTCGCGCCGCGGCGCGCGTCGGTGCGCACGTACTGGATGCCGAGGCCGCGGCAGCGCTCCTCGATCGTCCCGAGCCACGTCGCCAGCGCGCGGGCGTAGTCCGCCTGGGCGTCGCGCCCGTCGCGGATGACGAGGGTCTCGCCGGTCTCGGAGTCGATGACGCGCTCGACGTCCTCGAGATCGGGCTCGAGCTCGTCGGCGCCGACGACGTGCAGCACGACCGGCCGCGGGCAGGCGCCGGCGCACAGCCGCAGCAGGGCGTCGCGTTCGGCCTCCTCGTGGAGGAGATCGGAGACGAACACGAGGCGATCGCAGCGGCCGCCGCCGAGGTGGGCGACGAGCTGGCCGTGGGCGTCGCCGCGGCCGCCCGGCTCGGTGCGATCGAGCAGGTGGAGCAGCTCGGGCAGGCCGTCGAGGTTGACCGCGCGCGAGCGCAGGCCCCGGTCGTCGCCGCCGAAGCAGGCGAGCACCACCGGATCGCGGTGGCCCAGGGCGATCATCGCCAGGGTCGCGGCGAGCTGCGCGGCGTGGTCGGCCTTGCGCGGCGTGCCGAAGCCCATCGAGGCGCTGACGTCGAGGCAGATCTTCACCGAGAGGCTGCGCTCCTCGTTGAACTGCCGGACCAGCGCGACGCCGAGGCGGAAGTAGACGTTCCAGTCGACCAGGCGCAGATCGTCGCCGGGATCGTAGGGGCGGAAGTCGGCGAACTCGAGGCCGCGGCCGCGGAACGGCGAGCGGCGATCCCCCTGCTGCAACGCGGTCGCGGGGCCCGGTGCGCGCAGGCGCAGGGCGGCGAAGCGGGACAGCGCGGCTCGATCGACGCGCATGTCGTCAGCCCGCGCGGACGTTGGGCACGGTGGCGATGAGCCCGTCGACGAGCCGGTTGTTCGTGATGCCCTCGAGCTTCGCGTCGAAGCTCGGGATCATGCGGTGGCGCAGCACGGGGTGGGCGATGGCGCGGATGTCGTCCTCGGCCACCCAGGCGCGGCCGCACAGCAGCGCGTAGGCCCGGCCGGCGAGGATCAGCGCCTGCATCGCGCGGGGGCTCGCGCCGTAGCGGACGAAGCGCTTCACGTCGGCGGTGGAGTTCGCCGACTCGGGGTGCGTCGCCATCGTGAGCGACGCAGCGAACTCGGCGACGTGCGGCGCGACCACGATGTCGCGCACCAGGTTCTGCAGATCGATCATCGTCTGCCGATCCATCGCGCGCGCCGTGGTGTCCTCGCTGCGGCCAGTCGTGCGGAGGCCGATCTCGCGGAGATCCTCGAACGACGGGAACACCACCTCGAGCTTGAGCAAGAAGCGATCGAGCTGGGCCTCGGGCAGGGGATACGTCCCCTCCATCTCGATCGGGTTCTGGGTCGCAGCGACGAGGAACGGCTCGGGCAGGGTCCGGCGCACGCCGCCGACGGTGACCGCGTGCTCCTGCATCGCCTCGAGCAGCGCCGACTGGGTCTTCGGCGTCGCGCGGTTGACCTCGTCGGCGAGGACGAGGTTGGCGAAGATCGGCCCCGCGCGGAAGTCGAGGCGCGCGCGACCGTGCTCGTCGTGCACCAGCGTCTGGCTGCCGGTGATGTCCGCCGGCATGAGGTCCGGCGTGAACTGGATGCGCGAGAACTCGAGGTCGATCGCCTCGGCCATCACCTTCACCAGCAGCGTCTTGCCGAGGCCGGGCTGGCCCTCGATGAGGATGTTGCCGCGGGTGAGCAGGCCGATGATCGCCTGCAGCACGAGGTTGCTCTGGCCGAACAGGCGCCGCTCGATCTCGGTCTTCAGCGCGCCGAGGGCGTCCTGAGCCCGGGCGATGCGATCGTCGGTCGGGGCGTTCGGCGCGGAGGTGGGGATTGCGGTGTTCATGGTCGCTCGGCCTGCCGTGCGCGTCATCAATCGGGACGCACGGCCTCGAAGTAGCTGCGGATGTAGTCGCGGCGGGTCAGCGGAATCTGCTCGCGGCGCACGGCGGCCTCGGCGATCTCCTCGTACTCGCGGTGGACGTCGCGGTACTCGGGGCCGGGGCGCTGGCCCTGGGCCATGCGTTGGATGTAGCGGACGGCGCCTCGCATCGGGCCCGCGGCCTCGGCGTCGACCTCCTCGGCGGGGCCGCGGCTCGCGTCGGGCGGGGGCGTGACGTCGCCGTAGCCATCGCTCCCGCGACCGCCCCCGGGGCCGGGCTTGCCCCCGGGGCGGCCCGATCGCGCGCTGCCGCGACCGGACTTGCCGGTGCCCTTGCCCTCGCCTTCGCCTTCGCCTTCGCCTTCGCCTTCGCCTTCGCCTTCGCCTTCGCCTTCGCCTTCGCCTTCGCCTTCGCCTTCGCCTTCGCCCTTGTTCATCTCGTCGAACTGCTTGGAGCGGGCGCGCTCGACGTCTTCGAGGGCCCGCTCGAGGTCGCGCTCGAGGGAGCCCGAGCCGCTGCGCTTGCGCATGCGCTCGGCCAGCTCGCGCAGCTCGGAGCGCGGGCCACCCGACTCGCCGCCGCGCAGGCGCTCGGAGAGGCTCTCGGCCTCGTTGCGCCACCGGGCACGTCGCTCGGACTCGCCACGGCTCGGCGTGCCGGACTCCCCGCGGCCGCCGGATTCGCCGGAGCGACCAGATTCTCCGGAACGACCGGACTCGCCGGAGCGGCCGGACTCGCCGGACGTTCCAGATTCACCGGACTCGCCGGACTTGCCCGACGCTCCGGACTTCCCCGACTCGCCGGACTTCCCCGACTCGCCGGACTTCCCCGACTCGCCGGACTTCCCCGGCTCGCCGGACTTCCCCGACGCTCCGGACTCCCCCGACTCGCCGGACTTCCCCGACTCGCCGGACTTCCCCGACTCGCCGGACTTCCCCGACTCGCCGGACTTCCCCGACTCGCCGGACTTCCCCGATTCCCGCGACGCGCTCGTGCTCGGCTCGGTGTTCTTCAATGCGCGGTCCATCGCGCGGCCGAGCTTCTCGAGGTCGGCGTCGCTGGCGTCCTCGGTGCGCCGTGCGATCTCGTCGGCCATCGCGGCTGCGGTGTCGGTGTCGCCGCGCTCGATCGCCTCGATCATCTCGCGCGCGAGGGTCTCGGCGTCGAGCTGCTCGAGCTGCTTCGGATCGAACAGGCCGTCCTTCGCGGCGTCGCGCTGCGCCTCGCGGAGCGCCTGCTCGGCCCGCGACAGCGCCCCGAGGGACTTGCTGGGATCGCGCTGGATCGCCTCGAGGTGGGCGCGCGCCTGGGCGAGCTTCGATCGGGTCGAGTCGCGCAGCGCCGGTCGACGTTCGAGCTTCGCGAGGGCTTCGGCGGTCCGGGCGAGGCGCTCGCGCGTCGCCTCCGGCAACGCAGGCGCCGCGGGCGAGTCGGCCGCGCTGGCGGTACTCGAGAGATCGGGCAGCGGCGATTCGGTCGGCAGGACTCCGACGACGGCCGCGGCGATTCCGAGGGTCGCGAGGGCGCGGGTCGGTGCGACCCACGGCGCAACCGGGGTCGCGATGGCCCGCGACGTCCCGCGGGCCTGCTCCAGCACGACGGCCGCGAGCCCCGGGTCCGCCGCCATGGCGCCGGCCTCGATCGCCCACGCCGTCGCGAGCAGATCGCGGGTCTGGTGCGTGCGATCGAGGCTCCGCGCCAGGGTGAACGGCGCCGTGCGCCGACGCAGGAATCGCACCGCGCCGCGGGCGAGCACCGCGATCGCGAAGAGCCCGCCGATCCAGGCGAGCACCGTGTGCCGCATGCCGCCGTCGGCGAGCCACGCCGGCGCGTCGAGTCCGACGGCGGCGAGCGCATGGGGCAATCGCTCGAGCCCCGCCCCGAGCACCGCGCCGGCCGCGAGCCAGGTCGCGGCGCGTGCGAGTTCCTCGAGGGCCCGTCGGCGATTCGATGCCACCGACCAGCGACGCAGGAGGTTCGACAGCGGCAGGTTCATCGGGGTCCTCGCGCGGAGAGAGCCGTCACAACGCGCCGGGGGGCGCTTTGGGTTTGTACCCCGCGCGAGGCGAAGGTTTCCCGCTGACGGGATCGTAGCGCAGGTTATTCCGCGTCGCAGCTGGGGCCAACCTCGGGGTGGCGTTGCCGGTCCACGGCCCGATCCGGCGCGCTCGCGGCCGTGCGGCCGCGGCGGTCACTGACCCTCGCACTCGAACATGAGCGCGTCGGCTTCGTTCGAGCACGGGTAGGGGAACATCGTCGGCGACACGTACTCGCCGTACTCCTCGCAGGTGAGCGTGCCGAAGCAGGCCGAGAGGTTGGCCCAGGCCATCTCGCAGAACTGGCTGAACATCGCGGCCTCGATCAGGTTGGCCTCGCACCACGCCGTGCACGCGTCGGCGCTCTTCCACTCCGCGCCGCACTCGAACTCGATCGCGCAGCCATCGGCGCACGGGGACTCGACCGCGCCGGTGGTCGAACCTTCGGAGCTCGTGTCGCTCCCGGAGTCGGAGCTCGATCCCTCGGAGCCCGTCGACGTCGTGTCCTCGGAGCCCGTGCTGCCGGTGGTCGTGTCGCCCGTCGAGGTGCTGGTGCCGCTGCTGCCGTCGCTGCTGCTCGACGACGACTCGGCCGTGGTGATCGGCGTGGAGCTGTCCTCGCCGTCGCTCGACGTGGTCACCACGGTCGTCGACGAGCTGCCCTCGGTGTCGCCCGCGGGCGTGGACGACCCACACCCTCCGAGACCGAGCGTCACCACCACCATCACCACGCAAGGAAATCCGAGCCGTATGTCCGTGTTATACCCGGGCTCGCGTCATGGCACTGCTGTCTCTTGGAATCGTCGCTCGAATCGCAGGTGGACTGTGTTGGATCCCCGCGTCGCTCGCGTGCGCGGGGTGTGGCGCCGGAGGCGGCGGCGACCCGGGGACCGACGCCACGTCGAGCCCGGTGACGAGCGCCGCGGACACCGGCACGGGGACCACGTCGAGCCCGAGCACCGCGACCGAGACCGATCCGACGTCGCCGACGACGGCGGTCGACGGCAGCACGACCATGGCCGAGTCCGGCTGGGAGGTCGCGCTCGAGGTCGGCGAGGATCAGGGGGCCATCTTCTCGGTGTGGGGGCCCGACGCCACGCGGGTCTACGCGGTCGGCGGGCAGCAGGGCGAGGGCGGGCTCTCGGTGGGGACGATGCTGGCGCGCGACGCCGGCACGTGGTCGACGCTCGCGCTGCCGACCGATACGCCCAAGCTCAACTGGATCCACGGCGGTCCGACGATCCGCGTCGCGGTCGGTGAGCGCGGCGCGATCCTGCGACGCGCGGGCGACGACGACGCGACGACATGGACGGTCGAGGGCTGCGCGACGGTGCTGCCGCTGTGGGGCGCGTGGGCGGTCGCCGACGATGACGTCTGGGTGGTCGGCGGCGACGGCTTCGATCGCCCGCCGGTGCTGTGCCACTTCGACGGCGCGGCCTGGGAGAACGTCGAGCTGCCGGTGTTCGAGGGCGATCCCAAGGCGCTCTTCAAGGTGTTCGGCCTCGCCGCAGACGACGTGTGGGCCGTCGGCGACGTCGGCCTCGTCCTGCACTACGACGGCACCGCGTGGACGCGGGTCGCGATCGACACGACCTCGGACATCATCTCGCTGTGGGGCACGGGTCCGAGCGAGCTGCTCGCGGTCGGCGGTCGGGCCAGCGGTGTGCTCGCGCGCTGGGACGGCGCGGCGTGGGGCGTCACCGATCTCGCCGAGAACTCGGGCCTCAACGGCGTGTGGATGGACCCCGCCGGGGAGGCCCACGCGGTGGGGATCGGCGGCACGGTGTTGGCCGTGGCCCCCGGATCGACGAGCCCGACCCCCGAGGATGTGCCGACGATCCTCACCCTGCACGCGGTGTGGAGCCCTGGTGACGGCACATTCGTCGCGGTCGGCGGGAGCCTGGAGATGCCGCCACCGCTGGTCGGCATCATCGTCGAGAAGAACTGATAACCTGCGCGCCGCGAGGCTCCCCATGTCCCACACTACGACCCTTCGATCCCTCGTCCTCGGTGCCGTCTGCGGCCTCTTCGTCGGTACGTCCTGCGACATCGGCAGTGCGGTGCCCGGCGACCTCGCCAAGGCGGCCGCTGGCTGTCCCGACATCTCCAGCATCGAGGCGATCACCAAGATCGACTTCGCCGCCGAGTTCGGCGTCGACGCCAAGATCGGCGGCGAGATCAAGGGCGGCCTCGAGGCCGCCGCGCTGCTGAAGGGCTTCGCCGGCAAGCTCGACGCCGACCTCGCCGCGGCCTGCGGCGGGCTCGCGACCGACCTCGGCAAGGCCGGCGACTACAAGAAGGGCCCCGACGCGTGCAAGGCCGCGATCTCGGCGATGGGCGACATCCGCGGCAAGCTCGGTGGCTCGGCGAAGATCGCCCTGCAGATCGAGCCACCGCGCTGCTCGGCCTCGCTCGACGCCATGGCCGAGTGCGTGGGCAAGTGCGACGCCAGCGTCGACCCCGGATCGGTCGAGGTGAAGTGCGAGCCCGGCAAGCTCTCGGGGCAGTGCGACGCGGAGTGCTCGGGCAGCTGTTCGCTCGACGTCGCGGCCAAGTGCGAGGGCACCTGCAAGGGTAGCTGCGACGCGAAGTTCTCCGGCACCTGCGGCGGCGAGTGCAACGGCAAGTGCAACGGCAAGTCGATGAAGGGCGGCACCTGCAACGGCAAGTGCGAGGGCAAGTGCTCGGCCCAGGCCGAGGGCACCTGCGGCGGCAGCTGTAGCGGCTCGTGCGCGATGAAGGCCGCCGGCAAGTGCTCGGGCACCTGCTCGGGGGAGTGCTCGGTGAAGATGAAGGCCCCGCAGTGCGACGGCAAGATCGAGCCACCCAAGGCGAGCGCCGAGTGCAACGCCAAGTGCGACGCCGAGATCAGCGCGAAGCTCGAGTGCACTCCGGCCAAGGTCGGCGTCCGCATCGAGGGCGGCGCCGACGCGGCGCTCGTGGCCCAGTACAAGGGCGCGCTCGAGAAGCACCTGCCTGCGGTCCTCAAGATCGCGATCGGCATGAAGGACCAGGCGATCGGCGTGGCCGGCAACATCAAGGCCGTCGTCGGTGGCGTGCAGAAGACCGTCGTCTCGCTCAAGTCCGATCCCAAGGTCGGTGCGCGGCTCACCGCGTGCGTGGCCGCCCCGTTCAAGGCGGCGATCGACGCGGCCGCGAGCGTGACGGCCAACGTGGACGTCTCGATCGAGGTCAAGGCCAGCGCCTCGGCCTCGGCGAGCGGCTCGGCCGGCGGCTCGGCCGGCACCGGGATCTAGGCCCGACTCGGGCGGCGTCCGGGGGCCCCGGACGCCGCAACCGAGGGGTTCCGCACGTCTTCGGGGTCCCACCCCCCTTGCGGCCGGCGGTGCCTGCGTCATCATCCGAGGCCATGACGATGCATCGCACCGTGTTGCTGGGCTCGTTCCTCGTCGCCGCCTGTGCCCGCGACGTCGCGACGCCGCCCGCCGCCAAGACCGACGCGCCCACCGCCGCGCAGCACACCGCCGCGCCGGCTGACGGGGCCGCGGTCGCCCACGCCTCGCACGCCGACGGTGGCGCGCACGCGGGCTGCATCTACACCGGGACCGAGGCCGACGGGGCGGGCGTGTGTGGCAAGGCCGAGCCCGACGCACCGAGCCAGAGCACCGGGCACTTCGGGGCGCCGTTCGCCGTCGCGGCCGCCGTGCCGCTGACGACCGCGCTCGGCACCACCGCGACCGGCCCCGTGCTCGTCAGCGGTACCGTCGAGGCCGTGTGCCAGAAGAAGGGCTGTTGGATGGTCGTGAAGGACGGCACCAACACGGCGCGGGTCATGATGAAGGACCACGCGTTCGCGGTTCCGATCGACGCGCGCGGCAAGGCGGTCCTGGTCGAGGGCGAGCTGACCAAGCGCACCTTCGACGAGGCCCAGGTGAAGCACCTCGAGCAGGACCGCGGTGGCGATCCGGGCAAGGTCTCGGGCGCCCGCGACGAGCACGTGCTCATGGCCACCGCCGTCGAGATCAAGAGCTGATGGGCCACCCCCTCGGCGGCACGGTCCTCGTCACCGGGGCGTCGTCGGGGATCGGGGTCGCGTTCGCCCGCGGGTTCGCCCGCACCGCTGACCGTCTCGTCCTCGTGGCGCGCCGGCTCGATCGACTCGAGCGGCTCGCCGCAGAGCTCAGGGCTGCGTACCCGCGCCTCGTCGTCGAACTGTGGCCCTGCGACCTGGCGGACGGCGCGGCGCTCGAGGCCCTGGCGCTGCGGGCGGCGGCGGCCGACATCGACATCCTGGTGAACAACGCGGGCCTCGGCGATCAGAATTTCGTCGAGGACTCCGCGTGGCCGCGCATGGCCGAGCTCATCGCCGTCAACGTCGTCGCGCCGACGCGGCTGTGTCAGGCGCTCGTGCCGGGGATGGTCGCGCGCGGACGCGGCGGCGTGCTGAACGTGAGCTCCGGTTTTGGCATCACGTACCTGCCGGGGTTCGCGACCTACGTCGGGACCAAGCACTACATGACCGGCTTCACCGACACGCTGCGCGCCGAGCTCTCGGGCACGGGGGTGCGGGTGACCCAGGTGTTGCCCGGCCCCGTCGCCACCGAGTTCCACGGCGTCGCGCAGGGGACCGTGCCGGTGCACCCGCCGGGCTTCGCGACGGTGAGCGCCGAGGTCTGCGCCGAGCGGACGATCACCACGTTGGCCCGCGGAGGGGCGTGGACGGTCCCCGGCGTCGTGTACGGGCTTGCATCGTGGGGCGCGCGTCTGCTACCGCGATGGTTGTGGCGAGGGATCACCGCCGGCTTCGCAAGGTATCTGCGACCCCGACGACAGCGCGGCGGCTGATCCCCGCGCGGCGTCGCTTCCGGCCCGGCCCGACCCTCGAGTGGGTCCCCGACGTCGCGCAGCGGGTGCTCGAGCACGGGCTCGCGCCGCACTTCGAGGCGTTGTCGCGGGTGCGCTCGCGTCGGGCGCTCGAGCGCGACCCGACGTACCTGCGCGTGGAGCCCGAGATCGAGCGCGTGCTCGCCGGGCTCGAGTGGGACTTGCGGCCGTGTGCAGCTGCTGCGGCCCCGACCGCGAGCATCCGCGCGGTCGCGTGGAACGTCGAGCGCGGCAAGCGATTCTCCGCGCTCATGGCTGCGCTGCGCGACGAGCCCGAGGTCGCCGGCGCCGACCTCTTGCTCATGACCGAGCTCGACATCGGCATGGGCCGCTCGGCGAACCGCAACATCCCGGCCGAAGTGGCTCGGGCGACGGGCATGGGCTACGTCTTCGCGAACTATCACCTGGTGCTCGCGCCGGGCGACAGCGCCGAACTCGACACGCGGGAGCCCAACCATGCCGGGCTCCACGGCGCGGCCCTGTTCACGCGGTGGCCGGTGCGTCGCGTCGTCACGGTCGGGCTCCCGGAGTTCACCGACAAGTTCCACGCGATCGAGAAGCGGCTGGGGACCAAGCGCGCGCTCCTGTGCGAGCTCGACGCGCCGGGCGGTCCGCTGACGGTGGCGGTGGTGCACCTCGACCCCTTCGCACCGCCGTCGCACCGCGCCCACCAGCTTCGCTCGGTGATCGCGGCGGTCGATCGCATGGGCACCGAGCGCGTGCTCATCGGTGGCGATTTCAACACCAACACCTATCACCTCGGGAGCAAGCTCGGACTCGGTGTCGACATCGCGCACAAGCTGGCGCGCTTCGGCTTCTCGGGCACCATCGAGCAGTACATGACGCCCGAGCGGGTGTTCGAGCGCGGCGTATTCGGGGTGTTGGCGGCGTCCGGCTTCGCGCGCGAGGGGTTCACCGATCCCCGCGCCGGCACGCTGCACTACGACCTGCGCGATCCCGAGGTCCGCGAGAAGAGCCTGCAGTACCTCCCGGGCTTCGTGTTCCGGTGGCTGGAGCGGAAGCTCCGGCGGTGGGATGGCTGCGTGCCCATGCGCATCGATCACTTCGCCGGGCGCGGCCTGCGACCGCTGCGGGCGCTCACGTTGCCCCGCGACATGCCCCACGGCCGGGTCTCGGATCACGCGCCGATCGTCGTCGAGTTCACGTCGGCGTGACCTTCGGGGCGGCCAGGGCTGCCGCCCGGGACATCGCGCCGGACATCCACCAGATCATCCGTGCGCGTCGGCTCGCCCGCGGTGGCGTCGGGGTCGACGATGGCTCCGCGAACGCGTCCAACCACGCCTCGGGGTGCGGTCGCTGGAGCACGCCACCGAGATCGAACAGGGCGAGGTCGTCGATGCCGGCGGCGCGCGCGAGGGCCACGTCGGCGCGGAGCTCCTCGACGTCGCCGTACACCGCCTCGTCGCCGAGCGCGCCCCGTCCGACCGCGCCCAGGGCCACCGACGCGCGCGCGCCCCAGCGCTGGCGGGCCCGCTGCGCCCCGGAGGCGAGCAGGTACTCGGCGTCCGAGCGGCGCAGGGTGCCGCGGGCGTAGCCGACGATGAGCGAGGTGTAGAGCATCACGCAGACCTGCTGCAGCGGGAGCGCGTCGACGGGCGTCCCGAGGATCCGCTGCCACGACGGCGCGCTCGGTCGGTCGCTCAGGATCAACGGCACCACCGCGCCCCAGCTCGCGATGCCGTGGGTCGCGGCGTCGTCGATCAGCCGGGTGAGCGTGGCGGTGCCCGCGACGCGGTCGCCGACGATGCCGTCCCAGCGGCCGTCGCGATCGATCATGCGGCGGACCATCGGCAGGGGCGGCTCGAGATCGATGCACAGCTCGTCAGGGGCCGCGTCGGCGTCGACGAGCCGCTGGAGGTGGGCGCGGGCGTGGGTCGCGAAGGCCTCCGCGTTGGCACAGTTTGCCCAGCGTCCCTCGGCGTCGGCGATCATCGGCCACAGCGCGACCGATACCCCCGCGGCGCGTGCCGCCGCCACGACCGGGAGCGGATCGTCGTCGCCACGGACCGCGAGGACCAGCTGCAGGCCGCGCGCGCCGAGGGCCCCGAGGACCTCCGCGCTGCACAACCGACACTGGTCCGCTGTCTCCGCGAACACCCGCAGCCGCGGCGTCATTGCAGTATCGTCGGGGGGCATGCGCGTCTTGTACGGGGTCGTCGGGGAGGGAATGGGCCACGCGACGCGGTCGCGGGTCGTGCTCGAGCACCTGGTCGCCTCCGGGCACGAGGTCGAGATCATGACCTCGGGGCGGGCGAAGGACTTTCTTGCAAAGCACTTCGAGGGCGTCAACCGGATCCACGGCCTGCACTTCGTCACCGAGGACAACCGCGTCCGACTCGGGCGGACGCTGTGGTCGAACGTCCTCGCCGGCACCGCCGGCCTGCCGCGCAACATCGAGGCCTACTTCGAGCTGCTCGCCGACTTCCGGCCCGAGGTCGTCATCAGCGACTTCGAGTCGTGGACCTACCTCTACGCCAAGGTCCATCGGCTGCCGGTGTTCAGCATCGACAACATGCAGATCATCAACCGTTGCACGCACCCGCCCGACGTGCTCGCCGGTGAGACGGCGAACTTCGAGATCGCCCGCGCGTTCGTGAAGGGCAAGCTGCCGTTCTGCGATCACTACCTCATCACGACGTTCTTCCGCCCGGAGATCCGCAAGGAGCATACGTCGCTGCACCCGCCGATCCTCCGGCCCGAGATCCTCGCGACCACGCCGCGTTCCGGCGAACACCTGCTCGTCTACCAGACCGCCGAGGGCCACGACACGCTCGCGCGCGTGCTGCAGGGCATCGACATCGAGTGCCGCGTCTACGGCATGCACCGCGGTCTCACCGAGGAGCGCGTCGAGGGCAACCTCCGCCATCGGCCGTTCTCGGAGGCTGGGTTCATCGAGGACCTCGCGACGTCGCGCGCCGTGATCGCGGGCGGCGGCTTCACGGTGATGGGCGAGGCGGTCTACTTCCACAAGCCGATGCTGGTGGTGCCGCTGCAGAACCAGTTCGAGCAGACGCTCAATGCACGCTGGCTCGCGCACCTCGGCTATGGCCGCTACGCCGCGGAGATCACCGATCCCCAGCAGGTCCGCGACTTCCTCGTCGAGGTCCCCGCCTGCGCCGAGAAGCTGGCCGCGTACAGCCAGGACGGCAATCGCGACCTGCTCGGCGCCCTCGACGAGCAGCTCGATCGCGCGGCCGCCGGCCTGTACTGATCCTCAGCCCGCGTCGCGCGACGGGAGGTCGACGCGCACGAGCTCCGCGCAGCGCGAGCGCAGCCGCGAGGCGAGGAAGCTGCCGGGCCGATCGGCGCCGCCGAGGGCGACCCAGTCGTCGGCCTCCTCGCCGAACGGCGTGACCCAGCCGGTGTCGAGCTCGAACACCAGCCCGCGTGCGCCGTCGAACGCGACCACGTGCTCGCCGCCCGGGAGGAACGCGAGGCGGTGGTGCGCGACGCGGCCGAGCCGTCGCACGATGCGGTGATCGAAGTCGACGAGGTGGAGCTCTCGCGGCACGTGGGCCCGGTCGCCGACGGTGAACACGAGACGTCGCGCGTCGTCGGCGAAGTGGGCGGGGCCGAAGACGTCCTTCGCCACCGGCTCGAAATCCCCGCCCTCGCGGATTCGGCAGGAGAGCACGTCGTGGCCGACTTCGACGAACGTGCCGCAGAGGATCGTCGCGTCCGCCGACATCGCCGGCGCCGACATCCCCGGGGAGTCGGCGAGGTCGATCGCGATCGGGGGCTGGCCGGGCTCGAGCCCGACGATCACGGGGATGCCGGTCGCGCCTGGGCCCGCGGGCTCGGCGAGCCACAGCCGGGCGCGGCCGTGCTCGACGCGGATCGGCGCGCCGCAGCTGGTGCCGATCGGCGCCTCGGGGCCGCCCTTCGTCGCAGCGAACCACTCGCAGCCGCGGTGGAACGCGAGCACCGGACCCTCGGCGCCGTCGAGGTAGATCGCGTCGGCGCCGTCGAGCACCGCAGGGACCGGGGCGCGGCCCAGGGGCGTGCGGTGGATCCGACCGGCGTGCTCACGCGCCACCTCGGCGCCGTCGCCCGCGATCGCGACGCGGGTCGCGGCGCCGGCCAAGGGTCGCTTGCCGCTGGCGTCGACGACCGTCGTGCCGCGACGGCAGCCGAGCTCGATGCGCGTGCCTCCGTCGCGACGCGCGGCCCAGCCCCGGACGCTGCGCGACAACGGTGCGATCGCGGCGTGGGCGATCGATGGCTGGAACAGGATGGGTGCCTCGCGGCGCAGGGGCCCGACGCGCGGCGGCGGTGGCGGTGGTTCGATCGGCGGCGGCGCTTCGACGGACGGGGCGCCGACGATCGCAATCGGCGACGCATCGACCCAGGCCGCTCGGGGCGCGCCGCAGGACGCGGCGAGGGGCCCGAGCAGCAACAGGGCGACCCGGGGGTGCACGCGGGCAAATCTAGTGTCCCTGGTCACGCAGGCGCAAGGCGACGGGCCGCGGTGCCCCGATCGAGGCGTTTCGCCGCGTCCTCGGGCATGCTACTGGGCGGCCCACGCGTGGGAACCCACCGGACTTCGTAGACCGATCCGCCCGCGCCGACGTTTGCAGGGACATCGCACGCATCTGCCCATGTCTGTCTCCGACAACGAGCGCACGTTCGTGCCCGCCGAGCTCGACGTGCTCGAGGATGCCCTCGAGCTGCCGGCCGACGTCGCGCCGCGCGTGCCGTTGGACCTCGGCGACGACGCGCGCGATCGAATCCACGGCGCGCTGATCCGCTACCGCGCGATCGAGCGGCACGCCCAGGCACTGCTCCGCGAGTACGAGCCCCCGGCGTCGGTGCTCGCGGCGGTGCTCGCCGAGGCGCGGGCCGCCGCCGCGACGCCGCTCGCGTCCCCGGTGGCACCCGTGCCTCGCCGTGCCGCGTCGTGGCTGCGCGCGCTGTGGCTCGTACCGTCCGTCGCTGCCGTCGCCGGCGCTGCAGTCGTCGCCGTGGTCATGACGCGGCCCGAGTCATCGCCCACCGCCGTCAGTCCGACCGCATCGCAGGCGGTCGCGCAGGCCGAGGCCCCACCGAGCTCCGTCCCCGCCGCTGCGCCGACGCTGCCGCCGCTCGCGGACGCGTCGACGCTGCGAGACGAGGATGAGGGCACCATGCGCGGTGCCGGGACCAAGGGGGGCACACGCTTCGCCGAGGCCGTTGCGGCCGAGCGCGATGCGGCGCCGGATCCCGAGCCCGAGATGCGGCGCGGCCGGGCGGACGGGTGGGGGGACGATCTCGCGGCGCGACCCAAGAAGAAGTCGAGCGACCCCGCCGGCCCGGCGGTCGCCCCCGGCGCAACGGCACCGAAGTCGCCCCCACCGTCGTCACCGGCCAAGCCTGCGACGAAGAACGCGGATCTCCCGACGCCGCCGCCGCCCCAGATCCCCACCGAGGACGGCGCGGTCGATCGTCTCGCGCGCGCCGACGCGGCGCGGCACCGGGGCGATTGCGCGGCCGCGCGGCCCGACTATCAGCGGGTGGTCGCGACCGGGACGGCCAAGCAGCGCGCCCGCGCGCGCGCTGGCCTGGCCCTGTGCCTCGAGCGGGCGGGGGAGCGCGAGGCGGCCCGCGAGCTGTTCGATCAGGCCCGCGCCGACGATGCGGCGATCGACGCGTGGATCTCCACCGAGCGGTGAGACGCGCGCGTGGTCCCGGTCACCGCGCCGACGCGGTCACGGGCGTGCCACAGCCGAGCTCGAACACGTCGAGGGCGAACAGGCCCGTGATGAACAGTGCTAGCGCCAACGAGATCGGCAGGAAGCCCGTCGAGGCCGGCTCGTCGTCGGCGTCGTGATCGTGGTCGCACGCGTGCACTGGGGATCGTCTCGACACGCTACACCCGTGGACCCATCCGTGGGGAGAACCGCCGCAGGGCGAGGCTGGCGGGCCCTAGGGCCCGGGCAGCGCGGGTTCGCCCGGGTGTGAACCCGCGCCGTGGACTGCGCCTTCGGGATTTGACTCGGCGGGCCGACCGGGCGAAAACCCCGGGTAATGTCGAACGCGCCACAGTCCGCAGCCGAAGCCATCGACGCGCCGCGCCCGATGTCGATCCTGCAGCGCTGGACCCTCGACTTCCACAACCGCACGATCCTCTTCCGGGTCGGCAACTGGATCTTCACGACCTACGCCTTCCTCGCCGCGGCCGCGTTCGCGACCGGGTTCGCAGGCTCGCTCTGGTACGACGCGATGGCCGGGCTCGACGTCCTGCTGATCGCCAAGCTCTACCTCTTCGTCGTCGTGCCCGCGGTGCTCGTCGGCCTGCGCCTGTTCAGCATCATGCTCGAGTGGCGCGAGCTGTTCCGTCGGCCGCTGCAGACCATCGTCAAGCCCGGCTACATGCTCCACGGTGGCATCGCCGGCGGCGTCGTCGGTCTGTGGGCCGTCGCGGTGATCGCCGACGTTCCGGTGTTCCGTCTCCTCGATGCGCCGGCGCTGGCGCTGCCGCTCGGCGAGGCCATCGCGCGGCTCGGCTGCTACGTCTACGGCTGCTGTTGGGGCCGCCCCACCGAGAGCCGCTTCGGCGTCCGCTACACCAGCCCGGACTCGAAGGTCGTCCGCTGTGCGCCACACCTGCACAACGTGAAGATCCACCCGGCGCAGCTCTACGCCCTGTGCATCTACCTGGCGATGTTCGCGGTGATGTACGCGATCCTGCCGCTCATGCCGTTCGACGGCGCGCTCACGGCGATCTACTTCATCGGCCACTCGGCGATCCGCTACAGCCTCGAGTTCTTCCGCCAGGACGACCGCGGCAAGCTGTGGGGCAAGCTCACCCACACCAACCTCTACTCGCTGGCGATGGTGCTCGGCGGCGTCGCGATCCTCGTCTGGGGCAGCCAGTACGGCACCCACGTCGACATCGACATGAGCATCCGGCTCATCCACATCGTGACGAACACCTCGATCATGCCGTGGATCGCGATGTACGGCCTCGTCTTCGGCTTCGCGTACGGCGTCCACTACAAGAAGGTCGGCAGCTGGCTGTCGTCGCCGTCCGGCGGCATGTCGCCCAACGTCGACGAGCTCAGCATGGGCGCGGCCGCCCGCGCCGAGGGTCGTCCCGACGCGGAGTGAGGGCCGGGGCGGGCGAACGGCCGGGGGCGACCCGGCCGGCGGCGCTCACTCGCGTTGTCCAGCGGCGATAGGCCGGGGGCGCCGGCGCTTGAGCCGGGTCGCCTCGCGGTGGCGACGCTCTGCCCGATCGATGAGCAGCTCGTGGGTGCCGCGTTCGGCCCCCTGGCGCTGCACGTAGCTGCCGTCGGAGCGCATGTCCCAGGCGCTGCAGCGATCGGCGAGCTGGAGCTTGATCACCGAGCGCAGCTCACGGCGCAGGTGCGGCGCCTCGACCGGCACGAGCGCCTCGACGCGGCTCTCGAGGTTGCGGCGCATCCCGTCGGCCGACCCGATGTAGTACTCCTCCGCGCCGCCGTTGCGGAAGTAGTAGATGCGCGCGTGCTCGAGGAATCGGCCGACGACGCTGATCACCCGGATGGACTCGGAGAGCCCGGGGATTCCCGGTCGCAGCCGACACACGTCGCGCACGATGAGGTCGACGCGGACCCCGGCGATCGACGCGCGGTAGAGCGCCGCGATCATGTCGGTGTCCTCGAGCGCGTTGAGCTTGAGCTGGATCGATCCGCCGCCTTCGGCGAGATGCACGGCGATCTCGCGGTCGATCTTCTCGAGCAGCGCCGTCTTCAACATCTTCGGCGCGACGAGGATCTTGTTGTAGCGGCGCTTCGGCCGGTAGCCGGTCGTGAGGTAGTTGAAGAGCTCGGTCATGTCCTCGCCGACCTCGTCGTCGCACGTGAACAGACCGAAGTCGGTGTACCCGCGCGCGTTGCCGGCGTGGTAGTTGCCGGTGCCGACGTGGGTGTACCGACGCAGGCGGTCGGAGTCCTGCCGCACCACCAACGTGGTCTTGCAGTGGGTCTTCAGCCCGACCACGCCGTAGCTGACGTGGATGCCGGCCTCCTCGAGATCGGCGGCCCAACGGATGTTGGCCTCCTCGTCGAAGCGCGCCTTGAGCTCGACGACGACGGCGACCTGCTTGCCGTTGCGGGCCGCGTTCACGAGGTGGCGAACGACCTGGGTGTCCGCGCTCGTGCGGTACAGCGTCATCTTGATCGCGCGGACCTTGGGGTCCTCGGCGGCCTCGCGGAGGAAGCGCTCGACCGAGCCGGAGAACGACTCGTACGGGTGATGGACGAGGATCGACTTGGCGTCGCGGATCTGGTGAAAGACGCTGCGCGCCTCGCTGAACTCGGGGTGGTCGACCGGTCGGTGCGGCGCGTAGCGTAGGTGCGCCAGTGGGAGGCCCGCGAGCTCGCTCAGGTCGCGCATGCCGATGATGCCCGCGGTCTCGAACACCTCGGGCTCGCGCAGGCCGAACTTCGACGCCAGGAGGGCGCGGTGCAGCGTCGGCATGTTCGGCGCGAGCTGGACCCGGACGATCGGCGCGAACTTCCGCTCGCGCAGCTCGGACTCGATCATCGCCAGCAGATCGTCGGCGAGGTCCTCGTCGCCCTCGGTGACGGCGTTTCGCGTCACGCGGAAGACCGTGCAGCTCTCGATGATCATGCCGGGGAACAGCAGATCGAGGTTGTGGGCGACGACGTCCTCGAGCGTGACGAACGTCCAGGTGGTGCCGACCCGCAGCAGCCGCGGGATGCCAGCCCCGACCGGCACCTTCACGCGGGCCAGCAAGGGCATCGCGTCGTTGGGGTAGTGCAGGGTCACCAGGAGGTTGAGCGAGAGGTTCGAGATGAACGGGAACGGGTGCGCCGGGTCCATCGCCTGGGGCGTGACCAGGGGGAACACGTTGCGGAAGTACTCGTCGCGCAGGGCGTGGCGATCGGCGGAGTTGAGCGACGCATAGGGCCGCACGCCCACGCCCTCGGCGGCGAGGGGATCCTGGAGATCGCTCCACACCGAACGCATGCGGGCGTCGAGCTCACGCACGCTGCGGTAGCACTCGACGAGGAGCTCGGCGGGGGTCCGACCGTCGGCCCCGGGATCGGTGAGCCCCGCGGCGATCTGCTGCTTCAGCCCGCCGATCCGCTTCATGAAGAACTCGTCGATCGTGCTCCCGACGATCCCGAGGAACCGGACGCGCTCGAGCAGCGGGGTGCGGGGATCTTCGGCCTGGTGCACCACCCGGAACGCGAAGTTCAGCCAGGTGAGCTCGCGGTTGAGGTAGGCCTCGGGCGCCAGCGGATCGGCGGGCTGGGCCCAGGTGCCGAGGATGCGCGGGGACGGCGGGTGCGCCGGGGTCGAGGCGGGACGAGGGGAGGGGTCGGGCGTGGCGGCCGTCGGTTCGACGGGATCATTGGCGGCCGCGTCGAGGGGCTTGGTCACGGGGACGGTCATGATGGCAGATGCTGGTCACAGCGGGGTGACGCGGTAGAACGCGACCGGAACTGGGGCGTATCTTGGCAGGAATGGGCGAGGTCCCCGATCGATCGCGGCAGGGGTGCAGGGCCGGGTATGCCCTCCTGCTCGCGGCCTGCACGGCGGAGGCTGCGATCACGGGGCCGGTCGCAACCGTTGCGCTCACCGAGCCGGCTGCGCCCGTGGCCGTCGCGCGGCCGGCCCCGCCCGTCGCGGCGCCGGCCCCAGTCGCCGCGTCCGCGCCCCCGCCCGCAACGGCGGTCGAGGCCACGGACGACGCCACCGACGACGGCTGCGTCGACTCCTTCGAGGCGCTCCCCGGCGGCGGCGCGCTGTCCGAGGACGACCGCCGACGCACGAAGGGCACCGTCGTCGTCGTGCGCAAGGCGAAGCGCCGCCTGCTCGTCTTCGTCGACGGGGCGGCGACGCACTGCTTCCCCATCGCCCTGGGCTTTGCGCCCGTGGGGCACAAGCAGGTGCAAGGGGACGGGAAGACGCCCGAGGGCATCTACCGGACCTCGGACAAGCCGTGGTCGAGCTTCGAGCACGCGATCGCGATCCACTACCCCAATGGCGACGACGCCCGCGCTGCTGCGGCCGATGGTCGCATCTCGACCAAGACGCGCGACCGAATCCTCGGCGACCTCCGCGAGGGTCGAGTCCCGCCGCAGTCGACGAAGCTGGGTGGAGCGGTGCTGATCCACGGCGGCGGCGCGAGCTTCGACTGGACCCTGGGGTGCATCGCCCTGGCCGATTCGGATCTGCTCACGCTGCGCTCGACGCTGCCCCGCGGCATGCGCACCGATCTCGTGGTGCTGCCGTGATGTTGTTCGCCGACACACGTCGAGCGTCGCGGTCCGAGCGCACGGCCGAACGGCCGCATGGACGGCGTTTCGGTATACTGCCGCGCTGTGAACTCGGCCTCGGACATCGAGCTGACGACGCTCTCGGTGCGCCGCACGCCGTTGTCGGCCGCCCCCGGACTCCACGAGTACCAGCTCGTCGTGCTGCTGGGACCGGCGGTGGGTCAGACGCTGCCGCTGGGGGAGGGCGTCGTCCTCGGCCGCGCGACCCCGGGGCTCGCGATCCAGGATGACGGCGTCTCCCGTCGCCACGCCGCGGTGACGCGCAGCGCCGAGGGCGTGTACGTCGTCCGCGATCTCGGCAGTCGCAACGGCACGTTCGTGAACGGGTCCCGCGTGGACGAGGCGACGCTCGTGGTCGGCGATCGCATCGCGATGGGCGGCCAGACGGTGCTGCAGTTCTCGGTGCGTGACCGCCTCGAGGACCAGCGCGTCGCGGCCCAGAAGCTCCAGGCGCTCGGCGAGCTCGCCGGCGGCATCGCGCACGACTTCAACAACCTGCTCGGGGCGGTCCTCGCCAACGTGTCGCACGTGCAGTCGATGACGGAGTGGCGCGAGGAAGACGTCCGCCGGGTGCTCGCCGACATCGAGGTCGCGGCGCGGCGCGCCGGCGAGCTGACCCACGACCTCATGGCGTCCGCCCGCAGCGGTCCGCGCACGCGCGACACGCTCGAGCTCGCCGCGGTGCTCGAGGACGCCGGGCGCCTGCTCGGCCGCGGTCTGCCGAAGAACATCCAACTCGTCATCGATGCGGAACCCGGCCTCGTGGTGCGCGGCGATCCGACGCGCCTCGCCCAGGTCCTCGCGCACACCGGCCTCAACGCGATCTCGGCGATGCCCAACGGTGGTCACCTGCGGATCTCGGCGCGGCGCTGCACCGCGATCCCGCCGGAGATGCTCGACGAGCAGTTCATGATCCCCGCCGGGGACCTCGCGTTGATCACGGTCGAGGACACCGGGGTCGGCATGGAGCCGGACACGCGGCGACGCGCGTTCGATCCGTTCTTCACGACCAAGCCCCGGGGCGTCGGGACCGGCCTGGGCCTCGCGACGGCCCTGGCGATCGTTCGGGATCACGGCGGCCACATCGGGATCTCGAGCACGCCCGGCGTCGGGACCCGCGTGTTCGCATTCCTGCCCCTGCGCACCGGTCGGCCCCAGGCCGAGCGGCGCACCCTCGACGAGTCGACGTCGATGGCCGGCTGTGTGCTCATCGCCGACGACGAGGCGTTGGTCCGCGATGCGGCGCGTCGGGTGCTGGAGCACGCTGGTCTGCGCGTCCTGGTCGCCGACGATGGCGAGGTCGCGGTCGAGACCTTCGCCGCGCACGAGGCCGAGATCGACCTCGTCGTCCTCGACCTCGACATGCCCAACCTCGACGGGGAGCAGGCGTTGCGCGCGATCCGGGCGCGCAACGCCGAGGTTCGGGTGCTCATCTCGAGCGGGTACATCGAGCGCGCCCGCGAGGCGAAGCTGCGCGAGGTGGGCATCGACGGCACCCTCGACAAGCCCTATGATTCGCTCACGCTGCTGCGGGCGGTCTCGGGCGTGCTGCGCGATGTCTCGCGTCGCAGGGCCCCCTGACGGATCCGGATCCCGCGGCGCCACCTCGAGGACGCCCCATGATCGGCACCATCCGTTCCCCGTTCGCCCACCTCCTGCTCGCCCTCACCGTCGTCACCGTGCCGGTGGCCTGCGACAAGAAGGCCGAGGAGAAGAAGGCCGACGACAAGAAGGCCGACGAGAAGAAGTCGGACGAGAAGAAGGCCGACGACAAGAAGGTCGAGGCGAAGGTCGAGGAGAAAAAGGCCGAGGAGAAGGCCGAAGAGAAGCAAGACGGCGGCTGGTGAGTGGCGGTGCGGTGGTGGCCCATCGCGGCCGCGCTCGTCCTGGCGTGTGACGGCTCCGGTCCGGGGCGCGCCAGTACCCCGAGCAGCGCCCCACCCGAGGTGGTCCCCGACGTGGCGGCCCGCTTGGCTGCGTACGAGGACGAGCGGCACGCTGACTTCGATCCCCTGACGCGGCCGCCGTGGTCGGCGTCGGCCGGTGAAGATCCGTTCTCGATCGCGGCATTGGACGACGCCGCTGCCATTGGCGTGCTGCGTGGGCGCGACGCGATCGTGCTGCTCGATCGGGACGCCGTCGAACGCTCGCGCGTCTCCGGACCCGACGACCCGACCGCGGTGACGATCGGCGCCGACGGTGCGGCCTACGTCGTCGGGGCGCACGGCGACGTGGTGCGTGTGGCCCGCGACGGCGACGACCTCGGCGCCTCGACGCCGCTGTCCCTGCCGGGGGTCGGTCGCGGTCGCGAGCGGGTCGCCGCGCCGTGGGGCCTGCTGGCGACCGACGCCGCGGGCGATCGCGTGCTCGCGTTCCCACCGGCGCCGCGGCACGGCGCGGCGGCCCCGGCGGTCGATGTCTCCGCGTGCGGCGGGCCGATCGGGCTCGCCCACGGCGGCGGCCTCGTCGCGGCGGTGTGCCTCTTCGATCGCGGCCTCGCCCTCACCGAGCTCGACGCCACTGGCAGCCGGGTGCTTCGGAGCACCCGCGTCGTCCACGACGGCCCGTGGTGGTCGGCGACCGTCGTGCCCCGCGGCGACGGCTGGATTGTCGCCGGCGGCGGAGTGGAGGATCACCCCCTCGATCGCAGCGACGGGTCCTTTGGCTACGTCGATCCCCACGTCTTCGTGCTGTCGGTGACGCGCTGCGGCGATGCGCTGTGCGCGGAGCGACTCGCCGCGATCAACGTCGGGCTCTGGGGCGTGGTGACGCCCAAGTGGGTCGGCGTCGAGCTCGTCGGCGAGGCCATCGCGCTGACGATCACCGGCTACGGCGGCGAGCGGATGACCCACGTCGAGCTCCACGCGGACGGCACGCTGGGCCCGCCGACGCACCGCACCGTCGCCCCTGGGCTGCGCCAGCTCGCGCGGGTCGGCGACGGATGGATCGGCGCCAACCCACTGCTCGATCGCTGGGTCCGCATCGACGACGGCGGCGATGTGGACCTCGTCGCGCCGGCCGGGCCCGAGGCGCCCCGCGATCCCGACGTGCGCGTCGGCGAGGCGCTGTTCTTCACGTCTCTGCTCGCGCCCGGGGCCGACAGCACCGGCCAGCGCAGCCGCTTCACCTGCGAGACCTGTCACTTCGAAGGGACCGTCGACGGGCGGGTGCACTTCACCGGTCGCGAGGACATCCACGCCGCGACCAAGCCACTGCTCGGCCTGTTCGTGAATCGACCGCACTTCTCGCGCGCGTTCGATCGCACCCTGGCGATGATGGTCGACAACGAGTTCGACGTCGCGAACCGCGGCTCGGCCCAGGGGGCGCAGTTCTCGGTGTCGCCGACGACGACGCCGTGGCTCGCCGTCCTCGGCGTCGACGCGCCGATGGGACCCGAGGCGCTGCGTCGGGCGTTGATGAGCTTCTTCGTCGCCTTCGATCACGAGCCATCGCCCGCGGTCCACGGGCGCACCGAGTTCACCGAACTCGAGCGCGAGGGGGCGCGATTGTTCGCGACCCACTGCGAGTCCTGCCACCAGGCGCGGACGATCACCGACGACGCGAGCACGCGGGTCGACCCGTCGCATTGGCCAGCGATGGTGCTGTCGCCCGTGGGGCCGCTGGTCTGGGCCAGCGAGACCCGCGTGCGCACCGGCGTGACGCCGTACGTGCATCCCGAGGGCGCGCGCGTGACGTCGCTGCGACGACTCGCGATCAAACGACCGTACTTGACCAACGGCAGCGCGCGCACGCTCGAGGATGTCCTCTCGGCCGTGCGCCTGCGGCCCGAATTCGCCCATGCTGGCGGCGACGCGACCGCAGGGCTCGACGTCGAGGCCCGCCGTGCACTGCTCGCGTTCCTGGTCCTGCTGTGAGGGGAGCGGGCGTGCCGGCCGAGGCGCGGCGGCCGGCGACGGGGCCCGACGCGGCTTGCGACGCGGCGCGCACCCCTGCTATCAAGCAAGTCGACGTCTGCGCCGCCGCCCGCGGTGCGAACGCGGGCACCACCCATGAAAATCCTCGTCACCGGCGGCGCCGGGTTCATCGGCGCGAATTTCCTGAATCTCCTGGTGCCGCGGCACCCCGAGCACACGTTCGTCAACGCGGACAAGCTCACCTACGCGGCGAACCTCGCCAGCCTGGCGGACATCGCCGGGGCCGCGAACTATGTCTTTCGTCGGACCGACATCGCCGACGCGGCCGCGGTCGACGCCCTGTTCGACGAGCAGTCGCCCGACGTGGTGATCCACTTCGCCGCCGAGAGCCACGTCGATCGATCGATCTCGGGGCCGCGCGAGTTCGTGCGGACCAACATCGAGGGCACGTTCAACCTGCTCGAGGCGGCGCGACGGATCTGGAAGGACGGCCAGGGCCTGTTCCACCACGTCAGCACCGATGAGGTCTACGGCTCGCTCGGCGCCGAGGGGATGTTCACCGAGGACACCCGCTACGATCCCTCGAGCCCGTACTCGGCGAGCAAGGCCGCCAGCGATCACCTGGTGCGGGCGTATCACCGCACCTTCAAGCTCCCGGTCAAGCTGACCAACTGCTCGAACAACTACGGGCCGCTTCAGTTCCCCGAGAAGCTCATCCCCCTGATGATCATGAACGCCCAGGACGGCAAGCCGCTGCCGGTGTACGGGCAGGGGACCAACGTCCGCGACTGGCTGTACGTCCAGGACCACTGCGAGGCGATCTGGACCGTGGTCCAGCGCGGCGCCGTCGGCGAGACGTACAACATCGGCGGCAACAACGAGGTGAAGAACATCGACGTCGTCCACGGCCTGTGCCGTGTGCTCGCCGAGGAGACCGGGCGCCCCGCCGAATCGCTCCTCGGGCTCATCACCTACGTGAAGGATCGCCCCGGCCACGACCTGCGCTACGCGATCGACGCGACCAAGATCCGCGAGCACCTCGGCTGGTCACCCAAGGAGACCTTCGAGACCGGGCTGCGCAAGACGGTGCGCTGGTACCTCGACCACCACGCGTGGGTCGACCAGGTGCGGACCGGCGAGTACCGCAACTGGATCGAGCAGAACTACGATCGCCGCTGACATCGTTAGACCCGTGCGCTTGGAGGAGTCCCCATGATCGATCGAGGCATCATCCTGGCCGGTGGCTCCGGCACCCGGCTGCATCCCCTGACCAAGTCCATCAGCAAGCAGCTGATGCCGGTCTACGACAAGCCGATGGTCTACTACCCGCTGAGCGTGTTGATGCTCGCGGGCATCCGCAAGGTCCTCGTCATCACCACGCCGCACGAGCAGTCGATGTTCCAGGGCCTGCTCGGCGACGGTAGCCAGTGGGGCATGGAGCTCGAGTACGTGCCGCAGCCGAGCCCCGACGGGCTCGCGCAGGCGTTCCTGCTCGGGCGCAAGTTCGCCGACGGCAAGGGCTGCGCGCTCGTGCTGGGCGACAACATCTTCTACGGCAACAGCCTGCAGGAGCTCGTCGGCCAAGCGGTCCGACGCGAGCGCGGCGCGACGGTGTTCGGCTACTGGGTGAAGAACCCCGAGGCCTACGGCGTCGCCGAGTTCGCGCCGGACGGTCGCGTGCTCTCGCTCGAGGAAAAGCCCAAGGCCCCGCGCAGCAACTACGCGGTCACCGGCCTGTACTTCTACGACGAGCAGGTCTGCGACCTCGCGGCGTCGTTGAAGCCCTCGGCCCGCGGCGAGCTCGAGATCACGGACCTCAACCGGCTGTACCTCGAGCGCGAGGCGCTGCACGTCGAGCTGCTCGGCCGCGGCGTCGCGTGGCTCGACACCGGGACCCCCGACGCGCTCATCCAGGCGGCGAACTTCATCCAGACCATCCAGCAGCGCCAAGGCCTGCAGATCGCCTGCCCCGAGGAAATCGCCTACTCGCGCGGGTGGATCGACGCCGCCCAGCTCCGCGCCCTGGGCGAGAAGCTGGCGAAGAACGACTACGGTCGCTACCTGCTGCAGCTCTGCGACGAGGGGGCAGGTCGATGAAGGTCACGCGTACCAAGCTGCCCGGTATGCTCGTCATCGATCCCGACGTGTTCGGGGACGACCGCGGCTACTTCCTCGAGACCTGGGCGCAGCGGCGCTACGCCGAGGTCGGCGTGCCCGAGGCGTTCGTCCAGGACAACGTGTCGATGTCACGGCGCGGCATCCTCCGCGGGCTGCACCTGCAGCACCCACGGGGGCAGGGCAAGCTCGTGCACGTGGTGTTCGGTGAGGTGTTCGACGTCGCGGTCGACGTGCGCGTCGGCTCGCCGACGTTCGGCGAGTGGGTCGGCGCGACGCTGTCGGCCGAGAACCACCGCCAGGTCTACATCCCGCCCGGGTTCGCCCACGGCTTCTGCGTGACCAGCGACGTCGCGCTGTTCTCGTACAAGTGCACCGAGGCCTACCACCGCGAGACCGAGTTCGGCGTCGCGTGGAACGACCCGGACCTCGGCATCGCGTGGCCCGTCGAGGCGCCGCTGGTGTCGGCGAAGGACCAGGCCTTCGGACGCCTCGCGGAGATCGCCCGGGAGCGTCTGCCGGTCTACGGCGGCCCGACATGACGCCGACGTCGGGCCCGGTCGTGCTCATCGGTCACGACGGGATGCTCGGCACCGCGTGGCGGGCCGAGCTCGACCGCGCCGGGATCGCCCACCACGACGTCGCGTTCCCGAGCTTCGATCTCACGCGCGCCGAGCACCTCGACGCGCTGCCACTGCGCGCTGGCGGCATCGTGGTGAACTGCTCGGGCTGGACCGACGTCGACGGCGCCGAGCGGGACGAGGCCGCGGCTACCCGCATCAACGGCGATGCGGTCGGGGCCCTCGCCGATCGCTGCGCCGCCGCGGACTGCCTGCTGGTGCACTACAGCACCGACTACGTGTTCGACGGGGACGCGACGTCGCCATACCCGGTCGACGGCCTGCAGCGGCCGCTGTCGGCCTACGGTCGCAGCAAGGCGGTCGGCGAGCGCAAGCTGTGGGCCTCGGGGGCTCGGGCGCTGCTCGTGCGCACGAGCTGGCTGTACGCGCCGTGGGCCAACAACTTCGTGCGGACCATCGCGCGACTCGCCCGCGAGCGCCCGACGTTGTCCGTCGTCGACGACCAGCGCGGCCGGCCGACGAGCGCCGAGCACCTCGCGGCGACGACCCGGAGACTCATCGACACGGGGATCCGCGGCATCGTGCACGTCACCGACGGTGGCGAGTGCAGCTGGTACGAGTTCGCGCGGGCGATCGCCGAGGTCGTTGCGCCGTCGTGCGAGGTCAAACCCTGCACGACCGCGGAGTTCCCCCGGCCCGCCCGACGTCCGCCCTACAGCGTGCTGGATCTCGCGCGGACCGAGGCCGCGATCGGGCCGATGCCGCACTGGCGCACGGCGCTCGCCGACGTGGTGGCGCGCCTCGGCTGATCGGGTTGTCCGCTACACGTCGAGCAACGCCTGGAGCTGCTCGATCGCCGCGGGCGGCACGTCGAGGAACTGCAGGCCGATGTCGAACGCGGCCGGGTCGCCGCCCTCGATCGCCCGGGCCCAGACCACCTCCGTCAGGCACGTCAGCGACGTGTTGTCGGGCATGAACAGCTCGATCTCGAAGCGCGCCCCGACGGCGAGGGGCTCATCGCTGTAGACGCGGGCGCCACCGAGGCCGATGTCCACGACCTGACGCCGCGGCAGTCGACGCCTCGCGGGTCGAAAATACAGCGGCACATTGATGCGCGTGAACTTGCGCCGATCGTCCGAGGATTCCACAGGGTGCGCAGCCTGACGCTTGGGGAATGCCTGATGGTAGCAGGCCGACCGGGCAAATCCAGCGCCGGACAGGGTGCGCGGCGCCTTGGTGTGGTCGGGTGCGGGCCTGTGGTGCCGGGCGTGAGCGCGCGCTCGGGTGAGCTCCGGGCTCCGCGCGCGCGACCTCGGGTACCATCGCAGGCCGTGAGGGCGGTGCGGATCCAGATCCACGGACGGGTCGACGGAGGCGGGCCAGCGGCCCAGACGCGTCCCGCGGCGCCCCCGGGCGGGACCGCGCTGCTCGACTGGGCGGATTCCCAGGGCCCGCGGCGGAGCTGACGGATGGGAAACGTCGGCGTCCAAGCCTACGCGGCGCTCATCCTGTGGATCCCGATCTGCTTCGCGTTGTTCGGCACCATGAAGCCGCTCAAGGCGGCGTTTGTCGCCCTCGTCGTGGGGGTCATGGTCCTGCCCGAGCGGGCGATGTTCGATCCACCCGCCCTGCCGCCCTTCGACAAGCAGGGCTTCGCGTGTCTCGCCGCCTACTTCGGCTCGATCGTCTTCCTGCGCGACAAGATGCGCCGGGCCAAGACATTCGGGGGCAGCGAGCGCTTCTTCCTCATCGTCATCATCGGCAACTTCGGGACCGCGCTGACCAACCCGGACCCGATCGTGATCGGCGGCGGGCTGGGCTACGACGGCGTCCCGACCCCGCAGTTCGTGCTGCAGGGCCTGACGTACTACGACATCCCGTCGATGATCGTCCGCGACGCCCTCGGCATCCTGCTGCCGTTCCACCTCGGGCGCGCGCTGGTCCGCGATCGCGAGGAGGCGGTCGTGATGTGGACGGTGGTGGTCGGGACGATGCTCGCGCTGTTGCTGCCGATGCTGCTCGAGCTGCGAATCTCGCCGCAGCTACACCGCTGGGTCTACGGCGCGCACGCCAGCGACTTCGCCCACGCGATGCGCGGCGGCGGCTTCAAGTCGACGTTGTTCCTCATCTCCGGCCTCGCCCTGGCGATGTTCCTGCTGACGGCGATCTTCGGGGCGACGCTGCTCAAGCGCGAGGGGCAGAAGGTCGCGGGGCTGAGCGGCGGGACCATGGTCTGGGGCCTCTGGGGCGTGCTGCTCATCTCGCGCAACGCCGCGTCGAACTTCTACGCCCTCGCATCAATCCCCCTGGTGCTCAAGCGCGACACCTCGTCGGCGGCGCGGCTCTCGGTGATCCTCGCGCTGCTGGTCGTGACCTATCCGTCGCTGCGCGCCACCCAGATCTTCCCCGCCCGCGAGCTCGTCGAGTTCGCCGCCAAGTACAGCGTCAACCGAGCGGAGTCGCTCGCGTTCCGCTTCGACAACGAGGACATCCTCATCGAGCGCGCGAGCCCGCGGAAATGGTTCGGCTGGGGTGGCTTCAACCGCAACCGCATCTACGACATCCGCGGCAAGGAGGTCTCGGTCACCGACGGCGAGTGGATCATCCGCTACGGCATCCGCGGCACGGTCGGGTTCGTCGGGAGCTTCGGGCTGCTCGTGTGGCCGGTGTTCGCCGCGTTCCGGCGGCGCCGCAAGCTCCGCGACCCCGGGACCGTCGCGCTGGTCGACACCATGGCGCTGCTCGTGGCCGTGAGCGCGGTCGACATGCTCCCCAACGGCTTCTTCACCGTGCTGCCGTACTTCTTCGCCGGGGCGCTCGCAGGCGTCACCGAAGGCGGCGTGGGGCCGGCCGGCGGGGCGGGGCCGCCCCCGCGACCCGAGCCGCTGCCCGATCCGCGTCTCGATCCGCAGCTCGATCCGCGATGGGCCCCACCGGTCGGGTTGACGGGCGCGCCGCCCTACGGGTACGACCCCGCGCGGGATCCGAGAATGGGGGCGCCATGAAGCTGTGGGTCGTGATCGTGAACTACAAGACGCCCGTGCTCGCCCTGCGCGCGATCGAGAGCGCGCTGCCCGATGTGCGGGCGCTGGGCGGCTGGATCTGCGTGGTCGACAACGCCTCGGGCGACGGCTCCTACGAGACGCTGCGTGACGGGGTCGCGGCGATGCGGGCCGGCGGCGCCGATGTGCCGGTCGAGGTCATCGCGGCCGAGCGCAACGGCGGGTTCGGCTACGGGAACAACGTCGCGATCCGCCGCGCGCTGCGGGCCGAGGATCCGCCGGACTACGTCTACCTGCTCAACCCCGACGCGATCGCGGCGCCGTCGGCGATCCGGCGGCTCGTCGAGTTCCTCGACGCGCATCCGCAGGCGGGAATCGCGGGCAGCCACGTCGAGGACTCCGACGGCACCACCCACGTGTCGGCGTTCCGCTTCCCGAGCCCGCTCGGGGAGGTCGAAGCCACGCTCAAGCTCGGGCTCGCCTCGCGCGCCCTCGAGCGCTGGCGGGTCGCGGGCCTGCCGTGCGACCGCACGATGCCGGTCGACTGGGTCACCGGCGCGAGCTCCATGATCCGCCGTGAAGTGCTGGAGCAGGTCGGCCTGTTCGACGAGAATTTCTTCCTCTACTTCGAGGAAACCGACCTCTGCCGTCGCGCGGCCGAGGCGGGCTGGGAGCGGTGGTTCGTGCGCGAGGCCACGGTGCGCCACGAGGAAGCCGCGGCGACGGGGATCAAGAACACCGCCCGGCCGATGCCGCAGTACTGGTTCGACTCGCGCCGGTACTACTTCCTCAAGCAGGGCGGGAAGGCCGAGCTCACGCTCGCGAACCTCGGCTGGGTCGCGGGATTCGGGCTGTGGCGCCTGCGTCGACGGATCCAGGGCAAGCCCGACCGAGATCCGCCGCACATGCTCCGGGACTTCCTGCGCCACGCCCTCGGTCGGCCGCATTCGCCCCGGGCGTGACGCGATCCGCCGCGCTGCGAGGGCGATACCTGGGCTATCATCGGCCGGCCGTGTCGTTCCGCAGGACGTTCTCGATCGCGCTGTTTCTCCTGGTCGCGGCGGGCTGCAAGCCCCGGCACCCGTACGTGTGGGCGAGCGACGTGCCGCACACCGAGGTGCCGGTCGGGACCTTGCCCCTGCGCCCGGGCGACTCGATCTCGGTCACCGTGCCGCGCATGGAGGAGCTCCGCGCTTCGCCGCCGTTCCTGGTCGGCGCGGACGGGGCGATCGTGCTCCCGCTCATCGGACCCTTCGAGGTCGAGGGGCTCACGCCCGACGCCGCGTCGCGCAAGCTCAACGCGCGGCTCAATGGCATCGTGGTGAACCCCGACGCGCGCGTGTCGGTGGTCAACCCGCGATTGCCGGTCGTCACGGTGCTCGGCGAAGTCGCCAATCCGAACCGCTTCTCCGTCGATCACGGCGAGGGCATCCTCTCCGTGCTCGCGCTCGCCGGCGGTCTGACGGAGTTCGCCGACCCGCTCGGCATCTACGTCGTGCGCAAGTACCCCAAGCGCGAGCGCATCCGCTTCCGCTACGCCGACCTCACCGGCGGCGTCGAACGCAGCGCAGACTTCGAGCTGCGCGATGGTGACGTGGTCGTCGTCGAGTAGGCGTCCACGACGATGCTCGGGTCGCTCATCCTCGCGGTGCTGCTCATCGATCCGTCGGCCGCGCGGACCGAGGTGTCGGGCGGCGTGTCGACGGAGGTCCGTGGCGGCTGGGCCCCGGTGACGCCGACCTCGGAGTCGAGCCCCGCGTTCGCCTTGGTCGTGACGCCGAACATCGATCTGCGCCGGCGACAACGCCGATACCGCGGCGTGCTCTCGCTGACGTATTCGCCGCGCATGTTCCTGCGCCTGCCGAACCAGCTGTCGCTGCAGCGACCGCTGTTCTTCCACAACGGCGAGCTCGCCTACGCCCGCGCACTCACGCCGACGTGGCAGGTGAACACCTCGGCCGCGGGACGCTACGGCGAACTCGACTACAGCGCCACGGGGCTCGCGCTCGCCACGGGTCAGACCAACACCCCCAACGCGACGGTGCTGACGGTGGCGATTTTCGACGGCAGCGTGGGCTTCCGCGGCTCGGTCAGTCGGCGGACGAATCTCGACATCGTCGCCGCTGGCGGCACGCAGCGTCCCATCCTCGGCGACGACGGCGTCCGCACGACCCCGACCCGCAACTACGGCCAACTCACGCTCGCGCCGGGGCACCAGCTCACGGCGCGCGACGAGCTTCGCCTGTCGCTGATGACGTCGCTGACCGACTTCGAGCCCGGGGCGATGTACGTGTCGGTCGACAGCCGACTCGGCTGGTCGCACCAGCTCCGCGAGCGCCTGCGCCTCACGATGGACGCGGGCGTGTTCGTCAATCGCGTCGCGCTGCGGCAGGACGACTTGACGAACTCCGGCAACGCTGCGTTCCCCGTCGGCAGCATCGGGCTCGATGGGCGCCTGCGATCGCGGGTCAACTACACGCTGGACGGCAGCCTCTCGGCGGGCGTCTTCGGGATCTTCGATGTCGCATCGGGACGGCTGCTCTACCGCTCGAGCCTCATCGCGGCGACGGCCCTGACGCTGCCGCCCCGCTGGGCGCTTGGGATCAACGCCAGCTTCGTCACCGCGATCACCCCGGAGCCGATCGATACCCGGGACGCGCTCAACATCCCCGAGACGCTCGCCAACCTCCAGACGCCGGTCACGTACACCATCGACGAGACCAAGAGCGTCGAGTTCGGCACCCGCTTCAGCGTTCGCGCGCCACACCTCGCGTCCGAGAGCTTCGCGACCACCCGCTACGAGGCGTGGGGCTACGTCGCGTTCCGCATCGCCGGCGGCACGGCCCGCGGGCGCCGCGAGGTCACGAGTCGCCGCGCGGGCAGCTAGCTGAACGGCCGCGAAGGCGAGGAACTCAGCGACGGGCGGCCAGCCGGGCCGAGATGACGCGGCGGAACTCGCGGGAGAACGCGAGGAACAGGCCGAAGAACAGGCCACCGGCGAGCCCGATGCCGAGGCGCATCGCCATGAGCTTGACCCACGGGATCGCCTTGACGTTGGGCGGTGAGACGATGTCGAAGCGGCTGGCCACGTTCGCGCGCTCGATGTCGAGCTGCGTGCGGCTGGCGTTGAGCTTCTCGAACAGGTTGCCGTGGATGTTCTTGGTCGCGTCGTAGGAGCGCATCAGCTCGCCGTACTCGGCCTGTAGCTCGGGGAGCTTGGCGGTGATGGCCTTGGTGCGCTCGTAGTCGTTGGTCAGGCGCGACAGCTCGGTCTGGGCGATCGCGTGGGCGGCCTCCGCTGCGTCGGCGTTGAAGCGGAGGTCCTTGTAGAGCGGGTTCTTGGCGCGGACGATCTTGTCGGCCGAGCCGCCGTTCGCCAGGACGTCGTCGCGCATGTCCTCGATCTGCTTCAGCTGGTTCTTCAGCGAGATCACATCGGGATGCATGTTGCCCTTGCCCGCGGCCTTGGCCTCGGCGAGCTGGCGTTTCAGGTCGGTGATCGTCGCCTCGTAGGGGCGTGCCTCCTCGAGGCGGTTCTCGATGATCGGCGACTCGCTCTTCACCCGCAGTCGGCTGAGGCGCAGCTCGGTGGCGGTGCGAGCGACCTCGGAGGCCGCGCGGCCGCGCTCGCTGCCCAGCGCGATGAGGTTCGACATCAGCTCCTGCGCCTGCTCGGGCAGGCCGTCGGTGTGCTCGCGGCGGAACGCGAGCACCGCCTGCTCGGTCGCCGTCAGCGCCTCGTCGGTCTCGCGCAGGCGCTGCTCGAGGGTCTCGACCTCGAGGAGCAGGACCTTGATCGTGCGATCGACCTCGGTCTGCAGGTAGAGCCGGAGGTGGGTGTCGAGGAAGGCGGTGGCCTCCTCTTCGGTCGCGGCCTCGAAGGCGCCCGTGTACGAGTACTCCGAGACCCGGTTGAACTCGAGGCGACCGGCGTAGTCGTGCAGCGTCGACTCCGGCAGGTCGGTCTCGCCGAGCTCGTGCAGGGTCTCGAGCACCAGGCCGGGCCGCACGAAGTTGCGCTGCGCCGAGCGGAAGAACTCGAAGCTCATGCGGTGGCCGTTCTCGAGCGGGTTGTCGGTCGCCTGCGGCACCAACAACAGCTCGAACTCGGCCTTCACGCGCGGCTTGTTGTACTTGTACCAAGCTGCGCCCGCGAGGCCGCCGAGCATGGTGCAGATGACCAGCGACAGCCAGTAGCGGTTGAGGAACGCGAACAGCCGCAGGACGTGCCCGAGCAGATCGGGCTCCTCCTCGCGCGTGCGCGGGTGCGGGACCTCGAACACGCGGCCGGTCGGCACCGCGGTGACGAGGCCGGTGGCCGGATCGCGCCGCGCGAGGGCGGTGCCGCCAGGCGGTGGGATCGTCGGGGGGCGGGCGACCGGCACCATCGCGGCTGGGTTCGGCGTGCGCACGCGGCCCGCGTTGCCCGGGGCGATCATCGTCGAGTCCGGCGCGGCGGTCTGCATCGACCCCGCCATGTACGAGAACACGGTCTCGCCGGTGCGGATCGTGTCGCCGGGCTGGAGGTCGACCTCGGTGATGCGCTGATCGTTGACGAAGGTGCCGTTGGTCGAGCCGAGATCGTACAGCCGGTGGTGATCGCCCCATCGCGCGAGCTTCGCGTGCTGCTGCGACAGCGCCCGCTCGTTGATGCGGATGTCGGCGTACTTCGATCGACCGATCACCAACTCGGGCCGCGAGAGCTCGAAGAGTCGCCCGGGCTCGGCACCGGTGAGGACGAGCAGGAACGCCTGCGGCGTGAGCGGATCAGGACTGGCGCCGACGACCTCGAGCATCTTGTCGAGGCCGGGCTCCCCGGGCGCGATCGTGCGGCCAGTGATGACTGCGCCAGGGACGACCGTGCGAACCGTTCGGTTTCCGTCCATTGAGTGCCCTATCGTAGTGCGAACGCTCGGAGTTCGCCACCGGCCTCGCGGTCGCTGCGCGGACGTGGACGCCGCCGCCGGACGCGCCCGGGGAATTTCCCGAGAACGGCGTTCGCGTTTCTCGTGCGGCTCGATTTCGAGCCGTAGGGCCACGAAGGAGCGGCTTTCCGGGGGCACGCGAAAAGTGACACCATCCCGGCGAGACGCGGCGCCGGCCCGTCCGTCTACCCCTCCGATGTGGCGCAAACGCTCTGCCTTCCTGCGAAGGATCGTCTCCGCGTACGACGTGTTGGTCAGCGCCGCGGCCTTCTTCGCCGCGCTGTTCGTCCGCGACTGGCTCGCACGCAGCGAGGCGCGTCTCGACATCATCACGAGCATCTTCGCGTCGGTCGGCGGCGTGCCGCCCGGCATCGATCCCTCGCAGTACCAGTGGCTCATCATCGGCCTGGTGCCGATCTGGGGCCTGTCGTTCTACTACGCCCGCAGCGGTGATCTGCGCCTGCGCTACACGACCGCGGCGTTCCGCTACTTGAAGGCCACGCTCATCGGTCTGCTGCTGTTCATCCTGGCGATGTTCCTTTTCCGGCTGCCGTTCGTCGCGCGCAGCTTCGTCGTGATGTTCGGTGTGGCGCAGTTCCTCGCGCTGCTGCTCGGTCGCGTCGCGTTGGTCGAGACGTCGAAGCTCATGCGTCATCGCAGGGGCGATGGGCACCGCGTGGTGATCGTGGGCACCGGCGAGACGGCGGTCGCGTTCTCGGAGGCGCTGCGCCGGCACTCGCCGTGGGCCGTGTCCGTGGTCGGGTTCGTGCAGCTCCCCGGGGAAGCCCCCGATCCGCGCGCGCGTCCGCAGCTCGGCTTCGTCGGGAGCCTCGCCGGCCTGCTCGATCGCCAGCCGGTGGACGAGGTCGTGTTCGCGGTCCAGGGCAAGCAGCCCGAGATCTTCAAGGACGCGATCGCGGCGTGCGACGAGCGTGGCGTCGACGTGCTGCTGTCGCTGCCGCCGCAGTACCCGTCGTCGGGGACCGTCGAGGTCGCGAACGTCTCGGGCTTCGACTACCCCATGCTCGGCCTGCGGCGGGTGCCGACCGACGAGGCGCGGCTCGCCGTCAAGCGCATCCTCGACATCGTCGGATGCACGATCGGCCTGCTGATCGCGGCGCCGATCATGATCGGAACCGCGATCGCGGTGAAGGTGACTTCGGACGGCCCCGTGTTCTTCGGGCAGGTCCGTGCCGGTCGCAACGGCCGCAAGTTCACCATGTACAAGTTCCGCTCGATGGTCGTCGACGCGGAGAAGCTACGCGCCAAGCTCGAGCACCTCAACGAGATGGGCGGGCCGGTCTTCAAGATCAAGCACGACCCGCGGATCACGAAGGTCGGCCGCTTCATCCGCAAGACGAGCATCGACGAGCTGCCGCAGCTGTTCAACGTGCTCGTCGGCGACATGAGCCTGGTCGGGCCGCGGCCGCCGTTGCCCTCGGAGGTCGAGCAGTACGAGGCGTGGCAGCGCCGTCGGCTGTCCGTGAAGCCGGGCCTGACCGGCCTGTGGCAGGTGTCCGGCCGAAACCAGGTGGACTTCGACGAGTGGATGCAGCTCGACCTGCGCTACATCGACACCTGGTCGCTCTGGCTCGACATCAAGATCATCCTCAAGACGATCCCGGTCGTGCTGTTCCACAAGGGCGCGAGCTGAGGATCAGCCCGGCGGCGCGTCGAGGACCTCGCCGGAATCCGGCGGGGGAGGGACCTCGAACGCGGCCGTCGGCTCGACCTTCGGCTCCACCGCGGGCTCGACCTTCTTGGGCTTCTTGGGCTTCTTGGGCTTGGTCTCCGCGTCGACTGCGGGCAGCGTGGGGTCGGCGGGCGGTGGCGTCACGTGGGTCGGGCCGGTCGCTGCCCCGGCCTTTGCATCCATCGTCGCCGGTGCGTCCGCCTTCGCGTCGGAGGACTTCGCGTCGAGCGCAGCGCCGGACTTGGTGTCGCCGGACTTGGTGTCGCCGGACTTGGTGTCGCCGGACTTGGCGTCGCCGGACTTGGCGTCGCCGGATTTGGTGTCGCCCTTGGTGTCGCCCGACTTCCGATCCGGCCCGCGGGGCGGGTCGCCATCGGTGTCGCCGCCGGCGTCGAGCGGAATCGCGGGCGCGTCGGTGGTCGTCCCTTGGATCCACTCGGGTCGCAGGATGGCGATCGCGATCGCGATGGTCGCCGCGGCCACGGCGACGATGACGACGAGCGCCTTGCCGATCGCGGGACCCTCGGCCTCGCGCGGGACCGCGGTCGGGTTCACCACCGGGATCACGTCCGATCGCAGCAGCGTGGTCTTCGAGGCGTGGCTCTCGACCGGGGTGGCGCCGTAGTCGGCCGGGAGCGTCCGGGTCTCCGAGGTCATCTCGGCCTCGCCGAGCCCGAGCTCTGGCACGCTGATCGGCTGGCTGTCGCTGCTGAGGCCCCGCGAGATCCCTGCGGCCTGGCGACGCAGCTCCAGCTGACGACCGAAGGTCTCGGTCACCCAGCGGCCGACGTCCGAGGACGGGGCGAGGAAGTCCTCGGCGATCGCGATGCGGCGCAGCTCGATCAGCATCTGCTCGGCCGACTGGTAGCGCCGCGACGGATCGCGCTCGAGCGCGCGCAGGCACACGCGATCGAAGCAGCTTGGCGGGCGCAGGCCCACGGTCGACGGCGGGACGACCGGGCGATTGAGCACCGACTGCAGGGTCTGCTCGGGGGAATCGCCGCTGAAGAGCTGCTCGCCGGTGAGGGCGTTCCACAGCACGACGCCGGCGGAGAAGATGTCGGAGCGGTGATCGAGCGGTCGCCCGACGACCTGCTCCGGCGACACGTACGCCGGCTTGCCGCGGGTGATGCTCGGACGCTCGTTGATGACGTTGGTCGCCTTCGCGATGCCGAAGTCGGTGATGCGACAGACGCCGTTGGTGCCGACGAGCATGTTCTGCGGCGAGAAATCGCAGTGCACCAACGTGAGCGGCGAGCCGTCGTCGTCGACCAGCGTGTGCGCCGCGTGCAGGCCCATCAGCGCGTCGAGGACGATGGGCACCACCAGGTGGGGCGGACGCGTGCGGCGATGGACCTTGAGCAGCTCGGAGAACGTGCAGCCCTCGACATAGTCCATCACCAGGTAGTGCTGGTTCGCCAGCGTGCCGATGTCGACGATGCCGACCACGTTGGGGTGGTGAAGGCGTGAGGCGATGCGCGCCTCCTGCAGCAGCATGCGCACGTACTCGTCGTTCTGGCTCAGGTGGTCGCGCACCACCTTGAGCGCGAACAGGCGGCGGAACCCGCCCTCGCCGGTCACGCGCGCGAGGTAGACGGTGCCCATGCCGCCGCGGGCGATGCGGAGCAGGACCTCGTAACGGCCGACGACCGCGGGCGCCGAAGCCCCGGTGAGCCCCGCGGCGCCGGCGGCCTCGACCTGTTGATCGAGGCGCGCACCATCGGTGACGGGGCGGCGATCGATGGGCGGGATCCCCATGCCGATCGCACCGGCCACCGCGGCGGCGCGGTCGTCCCCGCGGCGGGCACCGCCCGGCCGCGGCGACACGGCCGGCGTCGCCCGCCGGATCGAGCCGGCGGTCATCGTCTGCGACGGGCCCACGTCGGGGCTCACCACCACGGTCTGCCCGGACGGAGACGGCGCCGGCGGCAGACCGACCGGGGTCCAGCCGGGTGCGCGGGCCATCACCGTGGGATCGACCGGTTCGAACTCACCGCTGGCGGCGGGCCGGCGGCCGCTGCCGATCGCGGTGCCGGAGGGGGCGGACGGCGCGGGGCTGGGTGCCGCCGAGGCGGGGGCCGTCGGGACCGCGGGCGGTGCCACCGGGGCAGGGGCCACGACCGCGGGCGGTGCCGCGGGCGGTGCCACCGGGACCATGATCGTCGACCCGCGGGGAGCATCGACCGCGGCGGGCAGGCTGTCGGTGCCCCACTGCGCCGGGCGGGGCTCGAGCTGCAGGCTCGTCCCGGCGGGGACCTCGGTCGGGCCCGGCGGGGGCACGAACATCGTCGGGGCCTGCATGCCCGGCCGCATCAGCGTGCGATCCTCTTCGTCCGGCCTCAGCACCTGCCGAGGTGCCTCGATTTGGCCGGCCATGGGCACGCCGAGCACGGTGCGGCGCGGCGGGTCCGGCGGGGGCGCGGGGCTCGGAGTCGGTGGGGAGGCGGGCACCGGATGCGGGGTCGGCATCGGGTCGCCCGGCGGCGGGGCAACCGGGATCGCCGCAGCCGTCGGCGCGTGGGCCGAGACGGGCGCCACCGCTCGGGTCGCGGGTGGAGTGGGCCGCGGGGCGGCAGCGGGCCGTGGCGGTGCCGGCACGGTCCCCGTCGGCGAGGCGGGTGCGGCCGTGGGGCTGAAAGTCGCGGGGACCCCCGCAGCGGGCGGAACCGGGGTCGCGGGCGTCGGGGGTGGCGTGGCGGAGCGATCGGTCGGAGCCCTGACCGTGGCCACGGGCCCGCTCGGCTCGGCGCGCGGCCGGCCTCCGCCGGTCGGGTGCCACGAGATTCCGGCGCGTCGCGATCGCTTCTTCGAGACGTCGTTGTCGTCCTGGGGGATGGGCGTTGGCGTCCCCGCGCGCGGCGGCGCCGATGCGATCATCTCGGCGGTCGTCGCGGTGATGACCTGCCGCCGCGTGATCGGCTTGAACTCCACCTCGAAGGTCCCGCTCTCGAGGGCGAGCAAGCGCGCGACGGCGCCTTCCATGTGGTGGCGTCCCATGTCGGCGTCGACGAGCGCGCCCTCGCGGAACCACAGCGTCGCCGCACCGACGGGGGTCTCGAAGCGCGCGACGCCGGTGTGCCCGCCCTGCAGAATCGTCTGGAGGAGCTCGACCACCGAGACCTCGGCGATCTGCCCCGCGAACGCTGCACGCGGTTCGTAGCTCACAAACGTCCTCTTGCCGGTGTGCGGCCAGCGTGCGAGGTCCTCGAGCGCACGTCAGCCCCCGCGCACTGTATGGGCGCACCCCACTTTAGGGAGGGGGAGGGGCTCTGTCAAACTCGGCCCGCGGGGAGCAGACGCCGTTTTGACCGGATCGCCTTGACCGGATCCGTTTTCGGCCGCGGGGGGACGCACGGTTCTCGTCACGCGGTGGTCCCTCGGGATCCCGCCCCGCTACGGCAGCGGGTCGGGATGGTCGCGGAACCACCGCGCGGTCTGCCGCAGGCCGTCCTCGAGGGCGACCGGCTCCCCGATCTCTGCGCGCATCGCCGCGGCGTCGAGGACCGATCGCTCGAGATCCCCGGGGCGCCACGGCCCGTGCTCCAGGGGCGCGCGCAGATCCAGCGCGGTCATCAAGCCCGCCGCGATGTCCCGCGTGGTCGTGGCCACGCCGGTACAGACGTTGATCGTCCGATCGCCCAGGGTGCCGACGAGGGCGAGGCGATTGGCGCGCACGACGTCGGCGATGAACACGTAGTCGCGGATGCAACCGTCGTCGCCCACGTCCTTGCGCGCGTTGATCCGACACGGCACCTCGGACAGGAGTCGGCGACTGAAGATCGCCACCACGCCGGCCTCGCCGTGCGGATCCTGCCGCGGACCGTAGACGTTCGCGTAGCGCAGCACGGTCGTGTGCAGCCCGTGCACGGCCGTGTACATCCGCAGGTAGTGCTCGACCGCGAGCTTGCTGCAGGCGTACGGCGACAGCGGGAACGTCGGGTCGCCGACGCGGGCCAGCCGCGGGGCCTCGACCTCGCCGTAGATCGCACCGCCGGTGCTCGCGAAGACCAGTCGGCCGGTCCGGTGGCGCACGCACGCCTCGAGCACGTTGACGGAGCCGACCACGTTCACGCTCGCGTCGCGGGCCGGCTCGCGCGTCGACACGGAGACCGACGTCTGCGCCGCCTGGTGGGTGACCGCCTCGGGCTCGAACGCCGCGAACACGCGCTCGAGCGCGGCGGCGTCGACGATGTCGACGTGCTCGAAGCGCGCGCGCGGGTTGAGGTTGCTCCGCCGCCCCGAGGACAGGTCGTCGACGATGACGACGTCGTGCCCGTCCTCGACGAGCGCGTCGACGACGTGACTGCCGATGAAACCCGCCCCGCCGGTGACCATCACGCGCACGCCCGAACCCTACCACCATCGGCGCCGAGGAGGCCCGGCCGCCGCGGCGGATTCGTGTAGATCGCAGGCTGCGTCGCGGGGCGCCCGCTGCTAGTCTCGGGGACACGTGGGATCGAGCGAGTCGCCGACCGTCATGTTCGTGTTGGGGACGCGGCCCGAGGCCGTCAAGCTCGCGCCCGTGATCCACGCGGCGCAGGGCTGCCGCGACTGGCGCGTGCGTGTGTGCAGCACCGGCCAGCACCGCGAGCTGCTGGCCCCGTTCCTCGACACCTTCGCGATCGTGCCCGACGAGGACCTCGGTCTCATGGTGCCGGGGCAGGGGCTCGGGGCGCTGCTGGGCAACGTCGTCGCGCAGGTGGAGCGCGTGCTCGTGCGCGAGCGTCCAGCATGGATCGTGGTGCAGGGCGACACCACCACGGTGCTCGGGGCGTCGCTCGCCGCCGCAGGGCAGCACATCCCCGTCGCGCACGTCGAGGCGGGGCTGCGAACCCACGATCGCGCCGCGCCGTTCCCCGAGGAGACCAACCGCGTGCTGGTCGGGCAGCTCGCATCGCTGCACCTGTGCCCGTCCCGGCGCGCGGTGGAGAACCTCCGCGCCGAGGGCATCACCGCCGGCGTCTCGCTGACCGGCAACACCGTCGTCGACGCGGTGCGGTGGATCCGAGCGCGCCTGCCGGCCGGCGGCGCCGCGGTCCCCGAGGTCCTCGCCGTGCTGCCGCGCCTTCGCCCCGACGCGCGCCTCGTGCTCGTGACCGGTCACCGACGCGAGAGCTTCGACGGCGGTCTCTCGCAGGTGTGTGCCGCGCTGGCCGAGCTCGCCGCGCGCCACCCGGAGATCGACATCGTCTATCCGGTCCACCTGAATCCGCACGTGCGCGCCGAGGTCGACCGCTCGCTCGGCGGCCACCCCAACGTCCACGTCTGCCCGCCGGTCGGCTACCCCGCGTCGATCTGGCTCATCTCCCGCGCACACTTCGTCATCACCGACTCGGGCGGCATCCAGGAGGAAGCGCCCGAGCTCGGCAAGCCGGTCCTCGTCACGCGCGTCGCCACCGAGCGCCCCGAGGCCGTCGACGCCGGCGCGGCGGTGGTCGTCGGCTACGATCCCGCGCTGTTGCTGTCGTGGTGCGAGCGCTGGCTCGGCGATCCCGCGGCGTCCGCCCGCGCCGTCGCGACCCACAATCCGTTCGGCGACGGGCTCGCCGCGGCGCGCTGCATCGCCGCGCTGCGGGAGCAGCTACGGCTGCCCCACGCTCTCGTGCCGCCGTACCGTCCCGACGGCGTCAAGCCGTGAGCTTGAACCCGTAGTTCGTCAGCGTCCTGCGCCAGTGGTCCCGCGGCTCGCCGCTGGGGAAGTACCGGCCGATGAACGCGTGGGCGTTCTTCGAGATCGACTCGCGCAGCGCGGCGTCCTCGATCTCGATCAGCGACTCGGCCGCGGCCTCGGGGGTCTCGGCGATCATCGCGGTCTTGCGGTGCTCCATCGAGAAGTTGGCGCCGCTGGCCGACTTGCCGACCACGATCATCCCGCACGCCATCGACTCCTGCGGCGGCAGGGCGCAGCCCTCGACGTCGGCCGACGCGAGGAACGCCTGCGGCCGGCGCATGCGCCGGGCGAGCTCGTTGAGCGGGATGCCGTCGATGAGCTCGAAGTGCCAGTACTTGCCGCCCAACTTGGCGTAGTGGGCCTTGGTCGCCTCGATGTACTCCGGTCCCTTGCGCGGGAAGGCGAGGATCAGCCCGGACTGCCGCTCGGACTGGGGGATGAACGGGAAGGCCTTGTCGTCGACGATGTTCGGGACGATCGGGATGTCCTTGCCGGGATAGACCTTCTTGCACAGCCCGAGCATGTGCGGCGAGTCGGTCCACAGCGTGAAGCGCTCGTGCATGTAGTCGAAGTCGCGGCGCAGGTGGATCGGCACCTGCAGGTACACGATCGCCTTGCCCTTCACCTCGTCGGCGAGGTCCGAGCAGAAGTCGGGCACGAGCACGACGTCGTCGTCGCGCCGATCGGTCCACTTCATGTACGGCACGTCGGCGACGTTGAACTCGCCGTAGGTGTCGCGGCCGCTCGGGCACACCAGGCGCGCGTCGACGCCGAGCGAGCGGGCGATCGCGGCGTGGCGCATGTTGTTCAGCGTCCCGCCCCATGCCACGGACGTGTGGAGGCTCGGGTGCACCAGCAGCTTGCGCAGCAGCGGACGCGGCAGGGCGGCGGCCCGCGGGTGGCGGCCGAGGAACTCGGTGAAGGAGCGCAGCGGCCCCTTGAGGACCAGGTCGGGGACCAGGACGAGCAGACGCATGGGAAATCCTCTCGCGGCGGCGAGAACGAACAACGGCGGGTTCAGGAGAGCTTGGTCAGGACCCGCGCGAGCCGGCCCATCGCGTCGTCGATGTGGGCCCGCTCGATGTCGAGGACCGGGCGGAAACGGATGCTGCGGGCGCCGCACGGCAGGATGATGAGGTGCTCGTCCTCGAGCGACACGCGCACGCACGCAGCGCGCTGTGCCGGGTCGGTCAGGTCGAACGCGCACATCAGTCCGCGGCCGCGGACGTTGGTGACGATCGGGAAGCGCGTTGCGAGCTCGCGCAGCTGCTCCACCAGGTACTCGCCGTTCTCGCGGCACCGCGTGAGCAGATCATCCTGCTCGATGATCTCGATGTAGCGGGTCGCGCGGACCATGTCGACGATGTTGCCGCCCCACGTCGAGTTGATGCGGCTCGGCACCTTGAAGCACGAGTCCACGTCGTTGACGCGGTCGTTGCTGGCGATGCCGCAGACCTGGGCCTTCTTGCCGAACGAGAACACGTCGGGCTCGACGCCCATGTGCTCGAAGGCCCACCACTTGCCGGTGATGCCCATGCCGCACTGGATCTCGTCGAAGATGAGGAGGATCTCGTTCTCGTCGCAGATCGTCCGCAGCGCGCGGAAGAACTCGGGCCGGAAGTGGTTGTCGCCGCCCTCGGCCTGCACGGTCTCGATGAGGATCGCCGCGATGTCGTGGCCGTGGGTGCGGATCGCCGCCTCGATCTGCTCGATGCTGTGACGCTCGGCGGCGATGACCGCGGCCTGGGCGTCGGCGTCGAACGGGAAGCGCACCGGCGGGGCGTCGACGCGCGGCCACGGGAACTTGGGGAAGTACTGGGTCTTCTCGCGGGCGAAGCCGTTGGTGACCGACAGCGTGTAGCCCGAGCGGCCGTGGAAGGCGTTGCGGAAGTGGAGGATCTGCGTGCCGATCAGGTCGTCGTCGGCGCCGCTGCACAGGCCGCGGGCGATGTTCTTGCGGACTTTCCAGTCGAACGCCACCTTCATCGCGTTCTCGACCGCGAGCGCGCCGCCCTCGATGAAGAACAGGTTCTTGAACGCCGGCGGCATCGTGCGCCCCAGCGCGCTCACCCAGTCGGCCATCGCCGGGGTGTAGACGTCCGAGTTGGAGACCTTGGTCAGCGTCGCGGCCATCAAGCGGGCGAGGAAGTCGGGCTCGCGCAGCTTGGGGTGGTTGTGCCCGACCGGCATGCTCGCGAAGAACGAGAACAGATCGAGGTACTCGGTGCCGGTGGTCGCGTCGACGAGGTGCACGTCGTGGCTGCGCGCGGTGTCGTAGACGATGTCGAACCCGTCGACGAGCATCCACTGGCCGAGCACGCTGTGGACATCGGACGGCGCGGTTTGGAACGGGCTGTGGCGCATGGACGCGGCGGACCATACACCGAGCCGCCGGCCCGTCGCGGTGACGCGTCGTACGGACGGGCCCCGATCGTAGCAACCCCGGCGCATCCGCACGCCCGTCGCCGATGCATCCGTCGGGATTGAGCTATCTCACGTTGACACCAACGCAGGCTCGGCGTCCCCTTGCGCCTCGGTGAACGTCGACCTCAGCGAGCAGATCGCGATCGTGACCGGGGCGGGGCGGGGGATCGGTCGGGAAATCGCCCGGGTCACGGCTGCCGCGGGCGCGCACGTCGTCCTCGTCGCGCGCACCGCCGCCGACGTCGAGCGGGTTGCCGCGGAGATCGAAGCCGACGGTGGGCACGCCACCGCGTGGCCCGCCGACATCACCGATCCCGCCGCGACGGCCGAGCTCGTCTCGGGTGTGGCGGCGCGCTTCGGCCGCATCGACATCCTGGTCAACAACGCGGCCACCACCTACGTCGCCAACGTGGTGATGGCCAAGGCCGATCGCTGGCGCGCCGTCTACGAGCTCAACGTCTTCGCCCTGGTGAACCTCACCCAGGCGGTGCTGAAGACCATGATCCGGCGCAAGCAGGGCCGCATCATCAACGTCGGCTCGGTGTCGGCCGAGCTCGGCGCGAGCTACTACAGCGCATACGCCTCGTCGAAGGCCGCCGTCGACGGCTTCACACGGTCGCTGGCCCGCGAGGTCGCCAAGCTCGGGATCACGGTCAACGCCATCCGGCCGTGGCACGTCGAGGCCGAGGACGAGAACGAGGCGATGGCGGCCCGCGCCAAGATGTTCGGAAAGACCACCGAGGAGTACCTCGAGAAGGTCATCGCCGAGAGCCCGCAGCAGCGGCTCATCACTGCCCGCGAGGTCGCCGCCCTCGCCGTGTTCCTGATGTCACACGATGCCCGCGGGATCCACGGCCAGGCGCTCAACGTCTGCGGTGGAACCTCGATGTGACCTGCCGCCCCGAGAATGACCTCCATGACCGGTGAATTCCGATCGCGCGAAGCCCAGAACTTCCTCGCCGGCCTCAGCCGCCCCGAGGCGGTGCAGCAGGACCTCCTGCAGTCGATGATCCTCGCGCCCAACGCCACCTCGGAGTTCGGCGTCGAGCACGGCTTCGCGAGCATCCGCAGCTTCGCCGAGTACCAGCGCGCGGTGCCGATCCGCAAGTACGAGGGCTTCGAGTCGCGCATCGATCGCGTGGTCGCGGGCGAGGCGAACGTGCTCACCGTCGAGCCGGTCAAGCGGTTCTTCCTGACCTCGGGTTCGACGGCGAAGTCGAAGTACATCCCGGTCACCAACACGTTCGTGCGCGCCAAGTCGCGGGCGTTCGGGATCTACTGGGCCGAGGTCTTCGCGCGGCACGCCGCGGCGAAGGCCGGGCGCATGGTCACCAACTTCTCGGACTCGGGCGAGCCGGTGCGCGCGCCGGGCTCGGGCCTGCCGTGCAGCTCGGAGAGCGCGTACTGGGCCGGCGTGACCCGGGCGACGTCGATGACGCAGGCGCCGATCATCCCCAAGGCCGTGGCGCAGATCGGCGACAGCGACAGCCGCTACTACGCCATCGCCCGCATCCTGCTCGAGGAGGAGTTCAGCGTCATCATGACGCTCAACCCGAGCACGATCCTGCTGCTCTTCCAGAAGATCGCCCAGTACGGCGCGCAGCTGTGCGACGACGTCCGCACCGGCGGTCTGGGCGAGCACGTGCGCTGCGGCGACGTCGTCCGCAGCTACGTCGCCGAGCGCTACCGCGGCAACCCGGCGCGGGCCGACGAGCTCGCCGCGCTGCGCGAGGGGCCGGGCTTGCTCGCCCACCGGCTGTGGCCGGCGCTGCGCCTGGCGATCTGCTGGCGCAGCCCGATGCTGCAGCCGTACCTCGATCTCCTCGCGCCGCAGCTCGGCCCGATCGCCGGGCGCGACTACATCCTCATGGCGTCCGAGGGGATCATGGCGATCCCGATCGACGACGGCCGCAGCGGCGGTCCGCTGGCCGTCGGCGTGCACGTCTACGAGTTCATCCCCGAGGACCAGGCCGATCGGGCCGACCCCGACGTCCTGCTGCCCCATGAGCTCGAGGACGGCAAGACCTACGTGCTGGTGCTGAGCAACGGCAGCGGCCTGTACCGCTACAACATCGGCGACGTGGTCCGCGTGCGCGGGTTCGTCGAGCGCACGCCGTGCATCGAGTTTCTCCATCGCGCCGGATCCACCTGCTCGCTGACGGGCGAGAAGCTCACCGAGGACCAGGTCACGATGGCGGTCGGCGACGTCGCCAAGGCGCTCGATCTCAGCATCGCCGGGTTCACGCTCGCGCCGGCCAAGGGCGGGTTCCCGCGCTACATCGCGTACGTCGAGTTCGACCGGCCCGCCGATGCGCGCGCGAAGGCGGCGTTCCCCTCGCGGCTCGACGACGCGCTCGAGCAGCACAACATCGAGTACGGCGGCAAGCGCAGCTCCGAGCGGCTGGCCGCGCCCGAGCTCGCGGTGCTCAAGGCCGGGAGCTTCGACGCGCGACGCCAGCGTCGGCTCGCCGGCGGCGCGAGCGACAGCCAGATCAAGCCCACGCACCTGACCCGCGACGCCAGCTTCGGCGATCAGTTCGAGGTCCTCGAGCGATTCCATGCGACCTAGCGGCTTCGAGCTGTGGCGGCTGGCGATCCCGCTGCGCGGTGGGTTCGGCCATGCAGCGTCGCATCGCACCACGACCGAGCTCGTGCTGGTCGCAGCCCACGGCGACGACGGCCGCGTCGGCTGGGGCGAGGCGCTGCCGCGCGCGTACGTGACCGGCGAGGATCTGGACACGCTGTTCGATCGCGACGCGCCGGCGATGGCCGCCGCGTGGCTCGGGGCGGCCGACTCGCTCGCCGATCTGTCCGGGACGATCGCGACGCTGCGCGCTGCGTTGCCCGGGGCCGGCCGGAAGCTCTCGTGCTTCGGCGCGTTCGAGCTGGCGATCCTCGATCTCGCGACCCAGAGCGCCGGCGTGGGGCTCGAGCAGGTCCTCGGCGGCTTCACCGGTCCTGCGCTCCCCGCTGGCATCGTCATCGGCTTCGAGGTCCCGACCGGCAAGCTCGAGCGGCACTGCGCGGCGCTGCGCTTCGGCAAGCGACGTCACATCAAGGTGAAGGTCGGGGCCGACGACGACGAGACGCGCATGGCGATCGTCGCGCGGGTGTTCGGCGATCTCCCGATCCGCATCGACGCCAACGCGGCGTGGACCGCGGACGAGGCGATGATGCGGCTCGAGACCCTGGCGCGGTTCCCGATCGCCTCGGTCGAGCAGCCGGTGGCCGCGGACGATCTCGTGACGATGCGGCGCATCCGCGAGGCGCTCGGCATGAAGGTGATGGCCGACGAGTCGGTCTGCACCCTCGACGATGCCCGCCGCGTGGTCGAGGCGGGCGCGGCCGACATCCTCAACATCCGGCTGGGCAAGATGGGCGGCATGCTCGCGGCCGCGGCGATCCACGAGTTCGCCCAGGCCGCGGGCGTGGCCGGCAGCCTGGGCACCATGGTCGGCGAGACCGGCGTGCTCTCGCGCGCCTCGGAGATCTTCGGCCGCTGCCTCCCCGGGTTTGATTACCTCGATGGAAAGGGGCAAAATGCGTTCCTCCTCGCCGAGGACGTCCTCGAGCCCGGGGGCGACCCGCCCAGCGTGAGTCGAGATCGCGTGCGCAAGTACGCGATCGGCGATCCCACACGGATCGGTCGAGGGTAGAACCACACCCGAAGCGACACCCAACGATGGCGACATCCGACGACCTTCTCACGTACATCAAGACCGAACTCGCGGTGAACACCCCGGAGCTCGACGTCGACACCAACCTCGGCGGGATCGTCGACTCCACGGCCGTGATGGAGATCGTGGTCTGGATCGAGGGCAAGTACGGCTTCGACGTCGAGATCGACGACATCGTCCCGGACAACTTCGGCAGCGTCGCCAAGCTCGCCGCGTACGTCGAGCGGCGCAAGAAAGCCTGAGGTCGCGTGCGCCTCTTCGATCTGCTCCGCCAGAGCGCAGTGCGGCTGGGTGACAAGCCCGCGGCCGTGTTCCCCGGTGGCGAGTCGACGAGCTTCGCCGCGCTCGATGCCGACAGCGATCGCGTGGCCATGCGCCTGCGTCGCCTCGGCATCGGGCCAGGCGATCGCGTCGCGATGTTCCACGACAACTCGCTGCCGGCGCTGGTCTGGTTCTGGGGCATCCTCAAGGCCGGCGCGCAGAACGTCGACGTGCCGACGCTGGCGGGGCGGCCGACGATCCAGGGCATCCTCGACGAGGCGCGGCCCAAGGCGATCGCGATGGACGCCAAGCAGGCGCACGCGCACCTGGCCAAGCCGGGTGACACGGACGAGCCGCTCAAGCTGCCATCGATCTGGCTGTCGACGGACGAGGTCGCGCCGCTGGCCGACGCCCGCGGCGCGGGACTGCACACGCTGGCGGACATCCTCGCGACCGAGCGCGCGACGCCCTCGGATCCGTCCGTGGGCGAGGACGACGTCGCGATGGTGGTCTACACCTCGGGCACCACCGGCCGTCCCAACGGCGTGATGCTCAGCCACCGCAACTTCATCTCGAACCTTCAGGCCGCGAACTCGCTGATGCACCTGTCGGATCGCGACAGCATCCTGATGGTCGTGCCGCTGTACTACATCCACGGCCGGATGCAGCTGCTGATGCACGCGATGATCGGCGGCACCGTGTTCTTCTCGGCGGGCTTCCAGTTCCCGCAGAAGGTCCTGCTCGAGCTCGTCGAGTACGGCACCACGGGGTTCTCGGGCGTGCCGTACCACTTCAAGCAGCTGCTCGATCGCAGCAAGCTCGTCGCGGGCCCGCCGCCCAAGCTCGAGTACGTGCTGTGCACGGGCGGGGCGCTCGGCGCCGAGGACCTCGATCGCCTCCACGCCGCGATGCCGTCGGTCGGCATCCACGTCGCGTACGGGCAGACCGAGGCCGCGCCGCGCATCACCTGGATCGGGCCCGACGATCTGTTCCGCCGCCGCGGCAGCCTCGGCCGCGCGCTGCCGGGCGTGCTCGTCGAGATCCTCGGTGGCGACGGCTTGCCGGTCGCCGCAGGCACCATCGGCGAGGTCGTCGCGTCCGGACCCAACATCATGAAGGGCTACGTCAGCGGCGACGAGCGGGCCCTGGGCAAGATCGACGCCCAGGGGCGGCTCCGCACCGGTGATCTCGGCTGGCTCGACGACGACGGCCACCTGTTCCTGTCGGGGCGCAGCTCCGAGATGATCAAGAGCGCCGGCGAACGCATCTTCCCCCAGGAGATCGAGAGCGTCATCGCCCGGCACCCGCGGGTGCGCGAGGTCGCGGCGATCGGCCTGCCCGATCCGCTGCTCGGCGAGCGCATCGTCGCGTACGTGGTGCTGACCGAGGGTCCGCCGGTGGAGCTCGCCGAGTTCCGGCAGCACTGTCTGCACGCGCTGCCGTTCGTGCGCGTGCCCAAGGCCTTCGAGATCGTCGAGGACCTGCCGCGCACCGACTCGGGCAAGATCAGCCGCGCCGCCCTCAAGAAGAAGGTCGCGGGCGGGGCGTGAGCGGGGCGTCCGAGCTCGACCTGCGCGGGTTCCTCGAGCAGGTCCGCAAGGCTCGACCCTCGGACGTCGCGGACATCGCGGCCGAGGTCGAGCCCAACCACCAGACCGCGGCGATCCTCACCAAGCTCGAGGCCAAGCAGCGCTCTCCGATCCTGGTGTTCCACCGGGTGAAGGGCTGCGCCTGGCCCCTGGTCACCAACGTGTGCGGCTCGATGGGGCGGCTCGCGCTGGCGCTCGGCTGCGGGATGAAGGACGTCACGACGCGTTACGCCGCGGCGGCGACGAACCCGGTCGCCCCCGTGGTCGTCGAGGACGCGCCGGTGCAGCAGGTGGTGCTGCGCGGCGGCGACGTCGACCTGCATCGATTTCCCGCCCTGCGCTACCACGCGGACGACGCGCAAGCGCCGTACCTCACTGCGGCGATCGTCGTCGCCCGCGATCCCGACGACGGCGTCACCAACCTCAGCTACCACCGCTTGATGATCGCGTCGTCGAACACGACCGGCATCTTCATCGAGCCCGGTCGCCACCTCGACGGCATCTTCCAGAAGCACCGCGCCCGCGGCACCGACCTGCCGGTGGCGGTGTTCCTGGGCGCCCACCCGGCGTGGTCGCTCGGGGCGCTCTATGCCGGCCGCGCCGACGTCGACGAGTACGACGTGATCGGTGGCCTGCTCGGGGCGCCCTTGGCCGTGACGCGCTGCCTGCTCAATCCGGCGCTGCGGGTGCCGGCGTTGGCCGAGTTCGTGCTCGAGGGCTCGATCTCGGTGTCCGAGCGCATGGTCGAGGGTCCGTTCGGCGAGTTCACCGGCTACGGCACGGGCGCGACCGAGTCGCCGGTGCTGCGCATCGAGGCGATGACGCATCGCACCGCGCCGATCGTGCAGGACATCGTCTCGGGCCACCTCGAGCACCTGATGCTGTCGATGCCGGCGCTCGAGCACCGCAGCCTCCGCGACGCGCGGGCGGCGGTGCCCGGCGTCACGCGGGTCGCCCTGGTCGCGCCGCTCACGGCGGTGGTCGCGGTCCGCAAGACCGACGACGACGAGCCCCGGCGCATCATCGAGGCGATGTTGGCGGATGTCTACGCCAAGCAGGTGATCGTGGTCGACGACGACGTCGACCCCAGCGATCTGCCGCGTGTGCTCTCGGCGATGGCGCTGCAGTGCCAGCCCGCCCGGGCCGTGCGGATCTTCCACGACATGTCCGGCACGCCGCTCGATCCGTCGTGCACGGATCCCCGCGGGCGCAGCAGCAAGCTCGGGATCGACGCCACGCGGCCGCTGCGGACCGATCGCGAGATCACCCGCAATCGGATCCCGCAGGACGTCCTCGACGGCGTCGATCTCGCTGCTCTGCTCGCGAAGCCGTGATTCGGTGGGCGCGGGCGCCGTCGAGGGATTGCGTGCTCGCCAAACTGTGATTCGGCGGCGCGGCGGGCCGTGGCACCATCGTGGGGGCCCGTGATCCTCGCCGCCGGCAGCACCTCGCCCTTCGTCGAGGACCTCGCGCTCACGCTCGGGGTCGCCGCGGTGACGTCGGTGTTGTTCCGCCGGCTCGGGCAGCCCGCCGTCCTCGGCTACCTGCTCGCCGGCCTCATCGTCGGGCCGTACCTGCCGCTGCCGCTGTTCGCGGACATCACCCGCGTGGCGGCGCTGTCGGACTTCGGCGTGGTGCTGGTCATGTTCGGCATCGGCCTGCACTTCAGCCCGCGCGACCTGGCCGCGGCGATCCCCAAGGCCGGGCTGGTCGGGCTGGTGCAGGTCAGCGCGATGCTGTGGATCGGCTTCGTGCTGGGTCGCGCCTTCGGCTGGGCGGTGTTGCCGAGCGTCTTCTTCGGGGCGTCGCTGGCGATCTCGAGCACGATGGTGGTAGCCCGCGCGCTCGAGGACCACCCACTGCCGCCGGCGACCCGCGAGCTCGTGTTCGGCGTGCTGGTCATCCAGGACTTGGTCGCCGTGGTGATGATCGCCGCGCTCACCACCGTCGCGTCGGGCTCCGGCCTCCAGCCGCTCGAGCTGGCGATCACGACCGGCAAGCTGCTCGGGTTCCTCGCGGTCCTCGTGGTCGTCGGTCAGCTGGTGGTGCCCCGCGCGCTGCGGATGGTCGCGGCGATGGGGCACGGCGAGACGCTGCTCATCGCCGCCGCGGGACTGTGCTTCGCGATGGCGCTGCTCGCCGCGAAGGCGGGCTACTCGGTGGCCCTCGGGGCTTTCGTGGCCGGATCGCTTGCGGCGTCCTCGGGGCTCTCCGGGCGCATCGAGCCGCTGCTGTCGCCGGTGCGCGACCTGTTCGCCGCGGTGTTCTTCGTCTCGGTCGGCATGATGGTCGATCCGCGGCTCGTGCTCGAGGTCTGGCACCTCGCGCTGGTCGTCGCCGTCGTCGTCATCCTCGGGCCGCTGGTCATCGTGGCGCTCGCGGCGTTCGTCGGCGGCAACGGAATCCGTCGCTCGCTCCAGGCTGGCCTGGCCCTGGGTCAGATCGGCGAGTTCTCGTTCATCCTCGCCCAGCTCGGGGTCCACACCGGTGTCGCGGACGAGACGCTCGTGCCGCTGGTGGTCGTGGTCGCGATCATCACCGCGACCACGACGCCGCTCGCCGTGCGGCACGCCGACGCGATCGCGGCGTGGATCGATCGCAGGCTCCCGCACCGCGTGCACACGGTCGCGGCGCTCTACGAGTCGTGGATCGCGTCGCTCGTCGAGGCGCGTCGCAACCGGCGGATCGTCGGCATCCGGCGGTTCGTGCGGCTCGCGATCGTCGACGCGGTCGCGCTGGTCGGCGTCGTCGTGGGCGGCGCGGTGGCGCGGCCGTGGGCGATCCGGATCGCCGCGGGCCTCGGAATCGACGCCGACGCCGCGGTGATCGCATGGGGTGGACTGACGGCCGCCGCGTCGGTGCCGTTCCTCGTGGGGATGGTCCGCTGCGTCCGCGCGATCGGGGCGACGTTCGCCCGCGCCGCGTTGCCGCGCGCGAGCGAGGGCACCGACCTCGCGTTCGCTCCACGGCGCGTCCTCGTGGTGGTGCTGCAGCTCGCGGCGCTGCTCGTGATCGGATTGCCGGTCCTCGCGATCACGCAGCCGATGCTCCCGGCGTGGCTCGGCCCGCCGGTCCTCCTCGCGATCCTCGTCGTGGTCGCGGTGATGTTCTGGCGCCGCGCCGACGAACTCGACGGCCACGTCCGCGCCGGCGCGCAAGCGGTCGCGGAGCTGTTGCGGCAGACCGGAGGCGCCCCCGAGCAGTTCGAGGCCCAGCACATCGAGCGCGCGCTCCCGGGCTTGGGCGACATCACCTCGGTGGCGTTGGCCGCCGAGGCGCCGGCGTGTGGTCGCACGCTGGCCGAGCTCGATCTGCGGGGCCGCACCGGCGCCACCGTCCTCGCCATCGATCGCGCGGGCGGTTCGCGCGCGGTTCCGTCGGGCACCGAGCCGCTGCGGCCGGGCGACGTGCTGGCGCTCGTCGGCACGGCCGCCGCGATCGCGAGCGCCCGGGCGTTGCTGACGGGTGACATCGCGCCCACGGACGCCGCGCCACCGTAGTCGTGGTCGCGACCCGGCGTGTGGACATCGGCGGCGCGCGTCGGCATCCTCGCCGCCGATGAAGACCTACGAGACGGATGTCCTCGTCGTCGGTGGCGGCGGTGCTGCGACCGCCTCGACCATCGCGGCCCACGACGCGGGCGTGCGCACGATGCTGGCGGTGAAGGGCCAGTTCGGTGTGCCCGGGGTCCGCGGGGCCGGGGCGACGAGCAACCCCAAGGCCGATTTCTGGACCATCCGCACGGTCGGGCCGCAGGGCGGTCTGTTCAACCCGCCCGAGGCCACGCTCGCGGACATGATCCAGGCCGGGCTCGGCACCGCCGACGCCAAGCTGTGCGGCATCTTCGTCGCCGAGGTCGGCGAGGCGATCAAGCGCCTGCGCAGCATGGGCCTGCGGTTCCAGAGCAAGATGCTGGCGACGATGCCCGCCAACGAGGCGACCAAGGGCACCAACAACATCGTTCAGATCCAGAAGGCGGTCATCGCCGGCACGAACACCGAGGTCGTCGAGCACGCCAACCTCACCGATCTCATCGTCGAGAACGGCCGCTGCTTCGGCGCGGTCGGGATCCACGACGACGGCGAGCCGTTCGCCGTGCACGCCGGCGCGGTGATCCTCGCGACGGGTGGGGTAGGGCAGCTCTTCCGCTACAGCTTCAACCCGCCGGGCAACACCGGCGACGGCTACGCGATGGCGCTGCGCGCCGGCGCCGAGCTGTTCAACATGGAATTCATGCAGCAGGGGCTCGCGACCACGTGGCCGACCCAGGCCATGGTGATGCTGTACGAGATGGCCGAGCCGTACCGGATGTTCAACCGGCACGGCAAGGCGTTCGTCGCGGACTACCTGCCCGACGGCGTCGGCCTCATCGACGTCAGCAACTTGAAGGCGATGCACTGGCCGGTGTCGTCGCGTGACGCGTCGCTGCACCTCGATCGGGCGATCCACGGCGAGATCCTCGCCGGACGCGGTACCGAGAACGACGCGGTGTACCTCGATCTGTCGGGCACGCGCCGCGGCTTCCAGCCCGAGGTCTTCGTCGAGTACATGCACTCGATCGGCATCGACCTCGAGCGCGACCTCCTGCAGATCCAGCTGCACCACCACACGAGCAACGGCGGCGTGCGGATCGACGAACACACGCAGTCGCGGGTGCAGGGGCTGTTCGCGTGCGGCGAGGCGTGCGGTTGGCAGGGCGCCGATCGCCTCGGCGGCACGATGCTCGGGGGCTCGCAGGTGTTCGGCTGGCGGGCCGGTACCGCGGCCGCGGCCGTCGCGAAGGATCGTCCGGGCCCGCAGCTCCACGCCGATCGCCTCGACCAGCTGCTGCTGTCGCGCTTGGCCCGCCTGCGCGCGGGCACCGGTAGCCTGCGGCCGTCGGACCTGCTTCGCCCGCTGCAGAACGAGATGTGGCGCGAGCTGTTGGTCCAGAAGGACGCCGAGAAGCTCGCGCGCGCCCGGGCGTTCGTGCATCGCCAGCGCGATCAGCTCGAGTCGGGCGTGCGCATCGACGCGCCGTTCGACCTCGTGCTCGCCCTCGAGCAGCGCAATCTCCTCGACATCGCGGAGGTCATCATCTCGGCGGCGGAGTTCCGCACCGAGAGCCGCGGCTCCCATGCACGCGCGGACTATCCCGCGCGCGACGACGCGAACTGGGCGACCAGCGTGTTCGTCACGCGCACGGGAGAGGACCTCGCCGTGCGCAAGCAGTCGGCCAACGCAACGCCGTGGGTCGACGCGCCCGGCGACATCCGCATCAAGCCCTGGGGGTAGGGGCGTCCACGGGCGCCGCGCGATCAGCCGCGGCGGCGCTCGAGGCCGCCGGGTGGCGTCGATCGGCCCGCGCGGCGATCGGGGAGGAACGAGCCCCACAGCGTGCGGCTGTAGGGCGGCTCCGACGGTGGCCACGGCTCGCTGACGATGCGCGGCGCTTCGCTGCGCGGCGCGGCGTCACCGCGGGGCACCGCCACGCGACGGAGGGCGAGGCGGGCGAGGGCGCGGTGCTGCGGGTCGGCCACGATCGAAGGCTACGGGCCTATCGCGGGCGGCCCAAGAAACCGGATCAACCGCGGGACGACCACCGACGACACAGCCGGATCACGGGTGCACGCACCTGCCCAGCGCCTCCTGCGTGCACGACGGGGTTCCAACGGCGTCCCAACCGACGCAAACGTCGCCTGCGGGACAGGCTGGATCACCATCGGTCGAGCACAACGGGATGCACTCCTGGGGCTCGACCCGCGCGAGGTCGGGCATGAAGCAGATTTCGCCGCTCTTGCATCCGCCTTCGCATCCACCCTCGGCGGACAGCCACGTGAGATCGGGAAGGCACAGCCAGTAGTCGCTCACGTTGTAGTCGTTGAACGAGCCCGGCGGCGGCTGGCACTGAAACCCCGTCGGACACGCCGCCTCCGCGAGAAATGGGTCGCAGAAGTAACCGCAGAAGGCCGGCACGGGCGACCGGATTTGGGTCGTGCCGTCCGTCTCGCAGAGTTCGCCGCAGCGCGCTCGTTCCGTGCAGGTGCCGTAGTAGAAGTCGGGCTGCATGCCGACGCAGAACGTATCCGCGTCGCAATCGTCGTTGCCGGTGTAGAGGCCGTCCGTGCTGCACGGCTCCCCCGACGCACGGGGAGCAGGTGCCACGGTGGTGCATCGCGTCGCGAATTCGATCCCGAGCTGGCCGTCGGCGAGGTAGTACGTGCACTTCTCGCCGGCCGCACAGTCCTGGGCGTAGATGTCGCAGTCGCCGGGCCAAGGCGCGTAGCAGTCTGCCCACGGAGTGCTTCCGGGGGTCGTGCACGTCGCGTCCCACAAGGGTTGGCCGCCGGTGTCGTCCGAGCCGGTCGTCGGCGTTCCAGAGCTCGACTCGTCGCCCGTCGTTGGACTCGACGCGCTGGAGTCGGCGGGCTCGCTGCCCGAGTCGGCGTCCGCGGTCGTCGACGCCGCCGCGTCGCCGGGACCGCTCGACGAATCCATCGGTGCACCGGTGTCGTCGACCGCGCCAGGCGGGCTGGTCCCCGCATCGGTGCCGCCGCAACCCACCATCCACGCTGCGAGCACGCTCCACCGACCACGCATGACCGGGGCCATGGCGTGGAACCACCGGAACTGTGACCGACCCCTGCGGCCCTGGATCAACCCTGGGACGGCTCGTCGCGGTCCGGCCGCAGCGCCTCGAGCAGGGCACGACAGCTCCGCTCGCAGATCTCGAGGACCTGCACGAACGCGACGGGTCCGCTCGACCACGGATCGGGGATCTCGAGGCGATCGCGGCGCTCGGGATCGTACTCGCGCAGCAGCTGCACGCGGGCGCGTCGCGGGCCCGTGAGGCCGGCCGCGAGGCGCTCGATTCGGCGGACGTTCTCGCGGTCTGCCGCGAGCAGCAGGTCGAACCGCGAGAAGTCCTCGAGCACCAGGGGGCGCGCGCGGCTCTCGATCGTGTAGCCGCGGCGCGCCGCGGCCTCGCGGCTGCGGGCATCCGCGAGCTCGCCCTCGTGCTCGGCGCTGACACCCGCGCTGTCGATCTCGAAGGCGTGGGCGAGGCCTGCGTCCTCGACGAACTTGAGCATCACCGCCTCTGCCGTCGGCGACCGGCAGATGTTTCCGTGGCACACGAAACAGATCGCGACGGGCGTGCTCATGGCGGCACGAGGGGTCCGTTGCCGAACCCTGGGATCGTGGGGCCCGGCTTCGGCTTCGGCTTGGGCTTCGGCTTGGGCTTCGGCTTTGGTTCCGGCTTGGGCTTGGACGGCTTGGGCTTGGACGGCTTGGACGGCTTGGGCTTGGACGGCTTTGCGGGCTCGGGCTTTGCGGGCTCGGGCTTTGCGGGCTCGGGCTTTGCGGGCTCGGGCTTTGCGGGCTCGGGCTTTGCGGGCTTTGCGGGCTCGGGCTCGACGGGCTTCGCGGGCTCGGGCTCGACGGGCTTCGCGGGCTCGGGCTCGACGGGCTTCGCGGGCTCGGGCTCGACGGGCTTCGCGGGCTCGACGTCCTCGGGCGTTCCGCCCTCGGCCTTTGCGTCCTGCGGAGCTGTGTCGGCGGCGGGGTCGTCGGGCGTGGGGTCGTCGGGCTTCGCGTCGTCGACGGGCGCCGTGTCCTTCGGCGCGGGGTCGTCGAGCTTGGCGTCGGCGGTGTCATCGGGCTTTGCGGGCTCGGGCTCGACGTCGGCGACGGGCGTCGCGTCGACCGGGGTCGCATCGACCGGCGCCGCGTCCTCGGCGACCGCCTCGGTCCCGGTGCCCGCGGACGCTGCTCGCCAGGCGACGAACCGCGGCCACGCCACGACCCCCGCGCCCACGAGGCCCCCGAGCACGACGACCAGGACGACGGGCATCACCCAGCCGCGGCGCTTCGGCGGATCGAGCCCGACGTTGGTGACGTTGGTGACGTTGGTGATGTCGCCCCGCGGCTCGATCCGCATCGGCTGGGTGCCGGTGAAGTTCGGCGTCGGCGGGGCCGAGGGCAGGGTGGACGTGCTGCGCGGCGGAGTCGGCTGCGTCGGGCCCGAGGGCGCCGGTGCCGGCCGTGCGGCGAGGGCCGCCATCGCGGCCGCGTCGAGGTTCGCGATCATCGTGCGATCGACCCCCGAGGGCGGCGCCGTCGACGAGCGTTGCGCGGGGGCGATCATCGTCGCGTCGACGGAATCGACCGGATCGATCGCCGCGAGCATCGTCCGATCCTCGCGGGGCGGTGGCGCGCCACCGCCGAGGAAGACGGTCTGGCCCGCGCTCGGACCCTGACCCGCGGCCGTCGGTGTCCCGACCGGTGGCTGCGTCGCACCGACGGGGATCATCGTGCGGGGGCCCGCGGGCATGGCTCGACCCGGCGGCTGCGTCTGTGGCCCCGTCGGTGCCGGCGCAATCACGGTGCGCTGCGGCGCGGCGACGGGCGGCGCCGTGCCGCCGGATCGCGGGCCCGGGGGCGCCGCGATCGCGGTGTGCTCGGTCGCGGGCGGTGCGATGACGGTGTGCTCCGACGACGTGCGCTGCGACGTCGGCCCCGATGGCGGTGCGATCACCGTGTGCTCGGACGAGGACGTCGTCGGCGGTGCGGTCCCCGTGCGCGCGGCCGCGGGACTGGGCGGCGGGGCAAACATCGTGCGCGCAGGGGCGCTCGGCGACGCCGTCGCGGTCGGTCCGGGCGGCGGTGCGAACATCGTCTGGCCCGAGGCCGACGGCGGCGCGATCATCGTGTGCGCCTGCGAGTCGTCGAACTGCGGGAGCACCGGGGCAGCGGTCTCGCCCCGCGCCGACGGGGCGATCTCGGTCCGCACGGCGCTGGGATCGTGGGTGCCCGCGGTGAACGCCACGCCCGGCGGTGGCTCGCCGCGCAGGAACGCGGCCTGCTCGGGCGTCATCGGTCGCGCCGGCGGTGGTGCGGTCGCGGCCGGGCGAGACGGCGGTGCGGATGCGGTGGCGATGGGCACCGCCGGTCGAGGTGGCGCGGCCTCGCGCGGCCGCGGCTGCGGGGGCGGGGCGGTGGGCCGCGACGGCGTGACGATCGCGGGCGGTGGCGGCGACGGGTTCGCGGTCCCACGCGGGACCGCGGCGGTCGGTGCCTGGGGATCGCGGGGCACGGCCGCATCCGGCTGCGCCGTCGCGATCGGACGCGCGGGCATCCTCGCCGGCTCGCGTGCCGCCGGTGCGGCGCCGGTGGCCGGTCGCTTGGGCGCGACGCCGGCGTTCGCGGCCCGCGGCGCGGCGGCCGGGCGAACCCCCTGCGCGGCCGCGTTGGGCCGCGTCGGCTGGGGCGGAACCGGTCGCGCACGGCCATCCGCGGGGGCCGATGCGGACGGCGTCGCCGCGGTCGCAGCGTCGTCGACGGGGCGCGCGACGCCCTGCTGCGCCGCCCACGGGACCGGCTTGGCGCCGAAGCGCTCGATGAGGTACCGCGACATCCCTTCGCGCGATGGCCGGACGCCGTGGCGCGCGACGAAGGCCTCGAGGTCCTGCTGCATCGCGGCGGCGGTCGGATAGCGCTGGGCCGGATCGACCTGCAGCGATCGCATCAGGATCGCCTCGAGCTCCCGCGGGAACGTCGGCACGATCGTCGACGGCGGCGGGATGTTGCCCGTGAGGATCTGGTGGAGAATCGTCAGCTCGTTCTCGCCGCGGAACAGCCGCTGCAAGGTGGTGAGCTCGTAGAGCAGGATGCCGATCGCGAACACGTCGCTGCGCCGGTCGACGTTCTCGGCGCGGCACTGTTCGGGCGACATGTACGACGCCTTGCCCTTCAGCATGCCGGCCTGGGTGACGTGGGTCCCCGCGGCGGCCTTGGCGATGCCGAAGTCGACGATCTTCACCTCGCCGTCCTGGCTGACCAGCACGTTCGTCGGCGAGACGTCGCGGTGCACGATCATGAGCGGCCGACCGTTGGCGTCGGTGCGCTCGTGGGCGTAGTGCAGCGACGCGGTCACGCCCAACGCGACGCCGAGCACGACGTCCAGGCGGATGCCCTCGCTGCGCGCCTGGGCCCCGCGGATGATCGTCCGCAGGTTCTCACCGTGGACGTACTCCATCGTGAAGAACGGCTCGTCGTCGTCGAGGCCGACGTCGAACACGCGCACGATGTTGGGGTGGTCGAGGGTCGAGGCGAGGTAGGCCTCGTCGCGGAACATCCGCACGAACTCGGGGTCCTCGGCGAGCTGCGGCAGGATCCGCTTGATGACGACCACGCCGCCGTTCGGCTCGCCCTTGGGCCGGCCGACGAACAGCTCGGCCATGCCACCGATCGCCAGGCGACCGAGGACGTCATAGCGGGACGCGAGGTCGTTGCCACGGCTCGTCGCCGAAGGTTGCTCGCGTTTCACCTCCCGCGATGCTAGCAGGCCGACGCTCGGGTTTGGCGGTCGGCCTCGTTCGTGGAGCCAGCCAACCGGACCTCCCAGACCTCGGCGTGGGCCAGGCGCAGAGCGCCCTGGGGCACCCCGAGGACGCGGTCCTGGCCCACATCGACGCGCGCCGCATCGATGCCCGAAGCACCGATGCGGGCGAGGCCTGCGGCCAGGCGCACCCACGTCGCGCCGTCGTGGCCCTGGACGATGGCGCAGCCCACCGGGTCGACATCGCGCTCGACCCACTGGATCGGGCGGTCCGGGCGGATGCCCACGACCCAGCGATCGAAGCGGTGCCCGTCGGCGACCAAGAGCACCGCGATGCCGTCCGCCGCGGCCGCGTCGACCACCCGCGCACCTGCGAGGCCGTGGATCTCGCGGCTGGCCGATCCGCCGACGTCGATCGTCTGCAGGCGCAGGCAGCCGAGGCGCCGGCTCGTCGCGCAGCCGGGCCAGAGTGTCGAGCCCGCCGCGGGGCTGCGGCCTACGGACCGCACGCTGGCCCACGGTGGGCCGGCGGGGGCGCGCAGCTCGAGCACGCCCACGCGATCGCCCTGGCGCACCGCGATCGCCCCGCCGTCGACGCGCACGGCCGAGACCTTGGCCCGCAGATCGACGATGCCGCCGGTCGCGGGATCGTGCAGGTGAAGCGCCCCGTCGTCGCCGTGGCAGAGCATCGCGACGCCCGCGGTGCCGGGCACGTGGACGAGCCCGACCGCGTCGCGCGGCGTCGGGCCGAGCACACCACCGCCCGCGCCGGCGTGGCCGAAGCCCACGTGGGTGTCGGTCCACCACCACGTCGTCGCGCCGGGGAGCACCCCGCGGATCGCCGCGCCGTCGGAGCTGGCGATGCACGCCGCGTCGCGGTGCACCCTCGGCCGCGATCCCAGGCCGATGCGGACGGCGGGGGCCAGCGGCGCGGGCCCGCGGTGCCGGTGCGCGAACGTCTCTTCGAAGTGACGCAGCAGCGCGGCCGGCAGCGTCCGCGGATCCTCGCCGACCGGCGGCACGCGCACCGCCGAATCGAGCACCGAGAGCCCCGCGGCCATCCGCGCCTCGAGCCCGACGACGCTCGGGTGCGTGCCGCGGTACGGATGCACGCCGACCAGCAGCTCGAAGCTCAGCACCGCGAACGCGAACCAGTCGCTCGCGGCACCGAAGCGCCCGGATGCCAGGGGGTCGGCGATCTGTGGCGTGATCGCGGTGGCCGGGAAGCCGGGGGTCTGGGCGCTGTCGAGGTCGATGAGGAACGGCTGCTGCCGGCGCACGTCGACCAGCACGTTGCCGGCGCTGAGATCGACGATCGCGATGCCGTGGGCGTGCACGCACGACACCAGGGCCTGCAGTCGCGCGCACAGCTCGAGCGCCGCGTCGCGGTCGATGCCGAGCCGCTGCTTCGCGGAGCGAGGCACGAGCTGCATCCACGGGACCGCGCGCTCGATCCGGGCCATCGTGTGGCCGATCGGCGCCGCTCTGGGCGCGCTGCGGATCGACGCTTGCGGGCGCACGATGGCGTCCGAGGGGATCGCGGCGAGCACCGCGAGCTTGGCCGGGTCGAGCGCCGTGCTCGGATCGAACGCGATCTTGTACGCCCGCGCACCGAGGCCGTACACGCGACCCTGGCCGCCCTCGGCGAGCAGCGCCGACTCCTCGAGCTCGACCCAACCTTCGTCGTCGACCCAGACCCGCATCACGCGTCCTCCCCCCAGGCGAGCACCGCGACGGCGAGGTCGTCGTCGGGCCTCGCGTCGCCGAACGGACCGTCGGTCTGGCCGAGGCGAAGCATGCGTCGGCGCACGAAACAGCCGGTGGTCGACGGCGCGTCGAGGATGCGCGCGGCGACCCACGCGGGATCGAGCGGCGCACGGCCGTCGCGCTCGCACAGGCTCGCGAGGCCGTCGCTCGCCACGAGCACGCGATCGTAGCGGTCCCGCGCGAAGCGACCGACCCACGCGTGTGCGCGCTCGGGCGCGCAGGTCGGCGCGGTCGCAGTCTCGGGCCACGCGCGGCGCTCGATCCACGCGCGAAGACCCTCGCGGTCGTCCCACGCCGCGCGCCGCCCGGGGTCGAGCACGACGCTCGGGTAGTCGGGCGTCTCGTCGCGACACCGACGCATCGTGAGCTCGACGGCGCCATCGCAGCGGCGCCGGGCGGCGACGATCCCGTCCCCGCGGATGATCCCGACGATCGCGTCGCCGTGGACCACCGCGGCGACGAGCGTCGCGTCGACGCTGCACGGCGGCAGGCCGAGCCGGCCCGCGACCTCGACGGCCTCGCGCACGATCGCGATCGACCCGGGCAGGCGACCGCGTCGCAGGGCAGTCGCGGCGGCGTGGGCCAGCAGGCGCGCGCCGACGTCGGTCTCGGGCGACGACGAGCAGCCGTCGCAGACCACCGCCCAGGCCCCGCGCGCACCGGGCCCGCACAGGGCGTAGTCCTGGCACACCGCATGGCTGCGGCCGCGCACGAAGTGGGCGTCGGCGAGCATCAGAACCCCACCGTGTGCCCGGCGGCGCCGGTGCCCAGCGCCCGGGACTGGACCGCGATGCTCCGCGACACGAACGCGGCGAGCTTGGCCAGCGTCGCCGCATCGGCCTGGGCGAGCTCGACGTACTGCGCGAAGCCGGCGTCGCGGTGCAGGGCCGCCAGGGCGGCGCCGGTGGTCGCATCGTCGACGCCGACCCCGACGAGGATCGCCGTGAGCGACTCGAGCCGGCCGCGGCTCCGGGCGGCGGCCAGCGCCGCGCCGACGCTGTCGCGCGAGGCCTTCGACGCGTTGTCGAGGCCGTCGGTGACCACGAAGACAATCGCGTTGACGGCGAAGTCGTGGGCGACGAGCTCGTCGGCGTAGCCCGACACCGCCGCGATCGCGTTGTGGGCCGCGTCGTAGAGCGCCGTGGTCCCGCCGTTGGCGATCGTCCCGCGGTAGTCACGGCTGCTGCACGCCGCCAGCGGCGCGAAGCCGTGGACCTCGGTGAGGGTGTCGTCGAAGACGCAGACCCGCAGCATCAGGTTGTCGGCGCGCGGGCTGAGCTGCGCGGAGGCGACGATCTGCCCGATCGTCCGCTCGATCTCGGCGGCGTGGGGCGAGACGCTGCCGCTCTTGTCGGCCGCGATCGCGACCAGCGTGTACTCGGCCGCGCCGAGATCGCGGATCCGCGTGGCGGAGAAGCCGTAGGGGGTGCCGGCGATGCGGCGCTGCTCGAACACCGGCTTCGTGGTGGTGGTGGTGGTGGCCATGGAAATCCTCAGGCGGCGAACGCCGTGGTGGTGGTCATGTGCATGCCGCGGGCGGTCATCTCGCGGACGAAGGCGTCGCCCTGGGCCTCGAAGCCGGGGACGCTGTGGCTGGCGTCGGTCAGCAGGTGCAGCTTCCCGAGGCCCGCGGGGCCGAAGCGATCGGCGATGTCGCGGACGGTGTTCGCCAGGCAGTGCGACAGCGCCTCGCCGGCGAGCAGGATCACGTCGGCGTCCTCGAGGGTGTCGATGAACTCGGTGTTGATCTGCGTGCCCGGGTCGTCGGGGTCGGGGACCTCGGCCTGCACCGCCGAGAAGTGCTCGGTGAACGGGTTGCTACCCTTGGTGATGAAGTCGACCGTGGCGAAGCGCTGCTCCCACTCGTGAAGCGCGGCGGCCAGTGGCGCCGCGACGTTGTGGCCGGCGTCGCCGATGAGGCAGTGGTACGGCCAGATCGTGTGGGGATAGCGGCCGGTCGACTCGAGCGCCTGCAGGTACGACAGCGAGCGGGCACGCAGGTCGCCGCGGGCCGTGGTCCATCGCCCGGCGACGACGTCGGCGGCGCGGATCTGGGTGAACGGCGCCGGCTCGCGGCCGTTGGCATCCCGCCACCACATCGGGTGACTGATGTCGACCTTGCGGTGCGAGTCGAGCGTCACGTGGATGTCGGCGATGCGCCCGCGCAGGCGGTCGACGAGGGCGGCGAGCCGGCCGATGTCCGCGTCCGCGCCGGGCACGAACAGCGCGCCGCCGGGCGTGCAGAAGTCGTTCTGGGGATCGATGACCACGAGGTGGAGCTTCATGATCTCCAGCGTGGATCACAATAGTGGTCGTGCAACCCAAAAATTGGGTATATCTACCACTAATAGGGCCATGCGGCAGCGCCGGCTCCGTGGGGCCACGCCCGCGCCGTGCTCAGTGCGCGGCGGCCAGGAGCTTCTCGACGCTGACGCGGTACTCGTGCTCGTTCATGCCCAGCGCGGCGGCGAGCGTGGACAGCACGCGGTCTTCCTCGTCGAGCACGAAGCCGTCCGCCAGCGCGACTGCGAACGCGGCCGCGAACAGCCGCTGCTTGCCGGCGCCGTCCAGCTCGCGGGCGAGGGCCTGGGCGGCGTCGAGCCACGCGCCGGCGTCGGCCCGCGCCGCGGCGCGTCCGGCCTCGACGTCGGCGTCCGTGAGCGCGCGACCAGCGAGGTCCGCATAGGCGGTGCGCACCGACGCGAGGCCCTCGTCGGCGTCGAGCTCGTCGGCGGCGATGACACCGAACAGCACCCGGAGCAGGGCCCCGTCGTCGTCGCTGCGCAAGGCGGACATCGACCCGGTCTTACCACAGCTCTACCACGCAAGTGGGAAGGGACGGCCCGTCCCTTCCCTCCGTCGGGCAAAGCCCGCCG
>JBIJCC010000095.1:0-40197 GCA_044344875.1 Nannocystaceae bacterium | reverse complement strand
AACCTCCTACGCAGCGTCAAGGGCTCGAAGGTCGGTATCAAGGGCCGCCGGCTCGAGGCTGGATGGAGCGAAGAGTTCCTCATGAAAGTGCTCGCGGCCCATGCGAATTAGATGCAATCGCCCTGGGGTTGCCCAGTTCCAGCGCAACGTGCAGGTACCAGAGTCCGAGATCCTCGAGAAGCTGCAGGTGCTCGGCGCGGAGTCATCCGTGGTGTGCGGCAACAAGGATGGAGCCCCATGCGAACAATGCCCGCCCTCTGCGTGAGTCCGGCCTCGGCGAAGAGCGTCGCGCGCGGGCGACCACGTCGTTCCTCGTTCGTCTCCTCCGCCCTCTCCGCCCTCCTCCGCCTCGCCTGCCTGTGCCTGCTCGGCCGCAGGCGATCGTCAGCCAAGTAATGGTCGGTCGCGTTGCTGGTGCTGGGCGTCACCGGCTGCAGCCCGACGCGCATGCCGGTCGATGATGCTGCGGGCACACAGACGAGCGGTACCGGAGGCGCGTCGTCCTCGGCAGACGCGACGATGGCGAGTGATTCGGCAACGACGACAGCAGCGGAGCCGGAGGGGTGCTGGCGCGAGATCGAGGGGGACCTGCGGGTCGACGCTGAGTCGGACTGGTCCGAGATCGCTCAGGTGCGATCGGTGTCGGGCATTGTGAGGCTCGACCTTCGCGACGCGAACCTACCCGACCTATCTGTACTTGCCTGCCTCGAGCGCGCCGGCCTCCTAGAGTTCATTTCGTGCGGTGACCTTCCGACAACAGCCGGTATGGCGCAACTCAACGAGCTGGGAGCGCTCTACGTCGGCTGCGGCAACTTGGGGGCTCTGGAAGGCTTGGGTCAGGTCCGTGAACTCGATTGGGTGCAGCTGGTTGGCCTGCCTCGATCGCACATCAGCCTGCCGAACGTCGAGCGGATCGGCACCGCAATGTTCGGCCCTTGTGCCGACAAGCCATTCGAAACAGGTCCCACCAGTCTGGGTGAGTTCGATTCGCTCATCGAGGTCGAGAAACTGTACGTCTACAGCATGGGCACATTGACCGACGTGTCGATCCTCGATGCGCTCATCGCCAATGGCGCCCCGCCACTGCGGGTTGCACAGTTCCAGCGCAACGTGCAGGTACCAGAGTCCGAGATCCTCGAGAAGCTGCAGGTGCTCGGCGCGGAGTCATCCGTGGTGTGCGGCAACAAAGACGGAGCCCCCTGCGAACAATGCCCGCCCCCTGCGTGAGTCCGGCCTCGGCGAAGAACGTCGCGCGCGGGCGTGGGGCGGCGGCGGATCATCGGGCGGCGGCCGTGCGAGGATCGCCGGCGATGGCCCCACCGATCCGCGCTCGCGTCGACGTCCCCGTCGCCGTGCTGCTCGCGACCCTCGGCTGTGGTTCGCCGCCGCCGCGCGACGACGCCTGGGAGCAGCGCTGGACCCTGCAGGAGATCCGCCCATGGATCGCGGCCTGCGGCGACGGCAACGTCGAGGAGCTCGAGCTCGGGCAGCAGCGCAGCGTCCAGGCGACGGCCACCGAGGCCACAGGTCCCAGCCCCGGACACCGCATCTGCACGGCGGTGTGGAACGCCGAAGACCAACGGGTGACGTCGGTCAGCATCGCGATCATCGATCTCCTCGGGGATGCCGCTGCGCCCCGCGACATGGGCGTGTGGGTCACCCGCCTGGCCGAGATGCTGCCAACCGACGTACGCCCGGCGATGGAGGCCGGACGCGGAGGGGCGCCGGTCGACGCGACGGTCGGTCGGTTTCGTCTGCGGGCGATGTTCTACAATGGAAATCCAGGTGATTGGGAGGGGATGATCGCGGTGGATCCGACGCCGCGTGCCCGCCCGTGATCGCGAAGGTCGCCCGGCTCACCGCGCGCGTCGGTAGTGCATCGCGACCGCGCCGCAGCGCAGCGGCGTCGCCGACATCAACTCGAGCTTCCGCGTGCTGGGCAGCCCGCCCTGGTACAGGGTCGGGCCGTGGCCGACGATCCTCGGCTGCACGAGGAACCTGTACTCGTCGATCAGATCCAGCCGGTCGAGCGCGGTCGCGAGCTTTCCGCTGCCGAGGAGCACGCCGGCTGGGGTCGCGTCCTTCAGCGACTGCACGCTCGAGCGCAGGTCACCGGAGAGGTGGTGACTGTTCGTCCACGGGAAGTCGCTCCGTGTCGACGACACCACGTACTTCGGCTTGGCCTCCAGCTTGACCGCCCACTCGCGGAGCGCCGGTGGTGCCGCCACGTCGCCGCGGGCGACCGCCGGCCAGTAGCTCTCCATCATCTCGTAGGTGACGCGGCCCCACAGCATCGCCCCCCCCTCGTCCATCAGGCCGGTGAAGAAGGCGTGGGTCTCGTCGTCGGCGATCCCCTCCTGGTGGTCGACGCAACCGTCGAGGGTGACGTTGAGGCTGAAGGTCAGGAGTCCCATGGGTGCGGAGTCTACCGGGTGCGGGCGAAATCCATACAACTGGCCGAGGTTGCGCTGTCGCCTCTCGATCGTTCGTCCGACATCTCCACCCGAGCGTTCAGCGGTGAATGACAGGGGCGACGCTCATCCCATTCGCCTGCTGCAACGGATGGTTCGGCGGCAAGACACGGTCATTCCGGCTCCACTCGCCCGAGTGCTTCGTCAGTGGCCAATTCGAGCTCGGCCATCTCTCCAACCGACAGCGGTCGAATCAGCTCGACGAGCGCCGACTTGGGCATCGCGCGCATCTGGAACGCGAGCGCAACGGACTCCTGCGGCGGCCCTGCAGACGTCGCAGCGATGGTCGCCGTGCCGGCGAGGTGGGCGCGATCCAGGTTGCTCGTCAGCGGGATCACGAGCACCGAGCGAAGAACCCGCGTTAGCGCGTCGCTCTGCCACACGATCACAGGTCGCCGACCGGTCTGCTCCTGCGGGCGATGGGGTCCGAGGTCGGCCCACCAGAGCTCGCCGCGCTTCACCCGGCATCCTCGTCATCGAGGGCCCGCGCCCAGTCTGCGAGGCCGGCGCTGGCCAGTGCCTCGTCCTCCCCGGCGAGGCCGGCGAGGCGGTTCATGTCCCATCGACTCGGGTCGGGGTGCCTCATCACCACGAGCGCGACCCGCTCCCCTGGCCGCAGGGCCAGCGGTGCGGACGGCCTCAGCAAGCCGTTCTCATAGTGCGCTTCGATCGGACGCATCACACCAAGCTAGCACAGGGCGCGGGGCGAGGCCGCGGGCGGCGTCAAGCCCCTCACCATCCCCCGTCCCTGACCCCGCTGCCGGCCGTTTCCGACGCTTCCGCAATCGATCCGCACCCGCGCGCATCGGTCCCTCCATGACCACCATCACCCCGCGTCCCCGCCGTCCGAGGATCCCGACCGCTACTCCACGCCGCCGCGTGTGCCGCCCTCGGGGTCGGTGCGATGGGGGCCGTGTGCAACACCAAGCCGATCGACGATGACGAGGACCTCGTCACCACGGCGTCCTCCGGCACCGGCAGCAGCGGGCCGACCTCCGGCGAGCCCGCGACGCTCGAGGGCACCACCGACACGCCACCCGGCACCACCGACACGCCGCCGACGACCACGGTCGACCCCGACACCACCACCGCGGATCCGACCACGGGGGATCCCACGGGCGCCGCGGGTTGCATCGCGCCGGGGATCTACGGCGCCCAGCTGGAGGGGCTCACCGATCCCCACGGCCACTTCCCGTTCCTGAAGCTGTTCTACGACCCCGAGGCCCCGGAGCAAACCACCGACGAGCAGCTCGAGGTCATCGTCGCCGCCGACGGCGTGATCACGGTCTCGGTGCTGCCCCGGAGCACGACCGAGTTCGAGGGCCACGACGGGCTCATCGATCTCAGCGGCACCCTCGGAGAACAGGGCTGCACCATGGCGATCACCACCTCGGCCCCGTTCGTCGCCGGCGGCTCGTCCTTCGGCACGGTCGACGTCGCCCTGGGCGGCGAGGTGCCGGAGGTGACCGTGGGTAGCTCCGCGGTGGTGTCGTTGACCCTCGAGGGCGGCGGCATCCCCAACGGGCCGATCGAGTACACGGTCACGCTCGTGCCGCAGTGATCGGATGGCGTCGACCGCGACGCACCGGCGGAGTTGGAGGGCATCTTCTCGGTGTCGACTCGCTAACGCTGCCGAACCATAATTCAGCTGCGACGTGTTCGCCATGCCGGGCTGTGGCCAGCGGTGGATAGTCCGGAACGGCCTGTGGCCGGCGGCGCATCCCTTTTGAATCCCGTCAGTTCTCTCGAACGCCACATCCGGCCTGTCGCGCTACGCTGCGACCCTGCCGTGCTTTCTGCAGCGTTCGTCGCTCCCGGCTGCCTGCGGCCTCACCGTCCAACCCTCGACCCATCGACCCCGCGAACCTCCCCTCCCCACCCCCTACCGCATCGCAGCCTCGAGCGCCGCGATCATCTCCCGCTCCCGCACTCCCCCCGAATGCGCATCCAATATCTCCCTCGCGACCCCGAGCGCCGCCCTCGCGCGATCATTCTCCCCCCGCGCAATCAATACCCGCGCCGTCCCGATCAATGTCGACACCAGCGCCGGATGCATCGCACCCAACGTCGCATCGCGCAGCTCGCCGGCCGCCGCGAACGCCTCGAGCGCGGCGTCCCACCGACCGAGCGCGCGCTCGAGCTCGCCGAGCTGATCCAGCGTATACGCCATCGACGGATGCCGCGGACCGAAGGCCACCTCGCGCAGGGCCCGGGCGTGCTCGAGCCGGCGCCGCGCCTCGTCGTAGCGATGGCCCAGCCGCGCCGCCCAGCCGCGATTGGTCGCGATCGTCGCCTGCAATGCAGCCGTCCCGGACGCCTCGGTCACGATCGACTCCGCGCGGGCCAACAATGCGTCCGCCCCGTCCGCGTCGCCGTCGTCGAGGCGCACCAACGCGAGGTTGTTGAGCACCGCTGCGACGTCGGGGTGTCGATCGCCGCGCAGGTCCTCCACCAGCGCGAGCAGTCGACTCCACGTCGCGGTCGCGGCCTCGGCCTCGCCGCGGGCGCGCTGGGCCTCGCCGAGGGCCATCCACGCAGCGCGTCGATCGAGGACCGGCAAGGACTCGACGGCGAGCGCATCGAGCCGACGCTCGGCCTCGGCCGCATCACCGCGGGCGAGCGCGAGCCGGGCCCGGACGATCTCGGCGCGGCGCTCGATCTCCACGCGTGCATCCGCATCTGTCATGCGATCGACGAACGCCTCGAAGTACCCGAGCAGCAGCTCGGTCTCGCCGGCCCGCGCGTCCTGCAGCGCCGCGTCGGCGTCGTCGAGCAGCATCGACACCACCGCGTCGTCGTGGCCGTCGGCGACGCCGTGGCGCATGGCCTCGCGACGCAGACGCTGGGCCGAGGCGCCGTCGCCGGCCTCGAGCTCGAGATCCGCGAGGATCGACAGCGCGCGAGCGTGCACCCCGGGCAGATCGTGATCATCGGCCAGCGCGCGGGCCTGCATCGCCGGCTCGCGGGCGTCGTCGCGTCCGAGCAGTCGCCGCGTCGACGCCCGCTCGAGCAGGCGCACGGCCAGCGTCCACGCCCGATCCTGCTCGGTGCTGTCGCGACTCGAGCGCGCCGCCATGCGGTTGGTGAGCTTGGCCAGCGTCTCGACGTCGTCACACGCCGCGAGCTCGGGCAGCCGCGTCGCGATCGCGGTGGCGTCGACACCCGCGGTGTGGTCGAGCTCCTCGGTGAGCCCGGCGAACCGGCCCGCGACGCGATCGAGGCAGGCCATGCGCAGGGCCAACACCGCGTCCGACTGCTCGCCGCGCACGCGCGTCGCCTCGCACACCTCGCGCCGCTTGCCGCCGAAGTCCGCCGCGTAGCGATCGAGGGCCGCGAGCGTCGCGGCGTCGGCGATCCGCTCGCCCACCTCCGCGCGTGACGTCGGGCCGCTTGCCGCCGAAGTCCGCCGCGTAGCGATCGAGGGCCGCGAGCGTCGCGGCGTCGGCGATCCGCTCGCCCACCTCCGCGCGTGACGTCGGGCTCCACAGCACGGCCGCGTCGTCGGCTTGGGCGCAGGGCTCGGGCGTCACGGCGCGCGCGGCCCGGAAGCCGAGGCCGAGGGCCAGCACGCCCGCGGTCGCTGCGACGGCGATGCGCCAACGACGGCGACGCGCGTGCAGGACCGCGTGCAGCTCGCCGAGCAGCGCGTCGATGGATCGGTGGCGACGCTCGGGATCGGGATCGAGCCCGCGGCGCAGCGCGGCGAGCAGGCGCCGGGGCACGCGGCGGGCGTCGGGCACCACGATCTCGCCGGCGTGCACCGCGATCGACAGCACCTCGAGCTTGCTGCCCGAGAACGGACGCGCGCCGAACAGGCCCTCGAACAGCGCCACGCAGAACCCGAACTGATCCGCGGCGGGGCCGACGTCGAGGCCGTCGAACTGCTCCGGGGTCATGTACGCGGGCGTGCCCGCCACCGACGGCGTCGCGCACTGCGAGGGACGATCGGCGTTGCCCGGGAGCGTGCTCGCAGATCGCCGCAGGGCCCCGCGCGAGTACGCCAGCCCGAAGTCGGCGATCCGCGGCCGCACCACGCGATCGGGATCGCCGTCGGCGAGCTCGAGCAGCACGTTGTCGGGCTTGAAGTCGCGGTGCACCAGGCCGACGGCGTGGGCCGCCGCGAGCCCGCGCCCGACCTGCAGGAACATCGCCACGACCTCGGTCCAGGGTCGCGATCGTCGACGCAGCCACGCGCCGAGCGTGCAGCCCGCGACGTACTCCATCGCCAGGAACACGCGGCCGTCGTGCACGCCGACGTCGTAGATCGTCACGATGTTGGGGTGGTTCAGCGTCGCGGCGGCGCGCGCCTCCTGCTCGAGGCGGTGGCGTGCGTCGTCGGCGTCGGCCGCGTGACCGTCGTCGACGAGCTTGATGGCGACCTTGCGGTCGAGCTGCGGATCCCAGGCCGCATAGACCACGCCCATGCCGCCGCGACCGACCTGCTCGACCAGGGCGAACCGTCCGACGCGCGTCGGGCTCGGGGCGCCGCTGCGCGGCAGATCTCCGTCGTCACGCGTCTCGACGAGCCGCGGCGGAACGTCGAGCGTCGTCGGGGTCGCGGACATCGTCGGGCTCCGCCGGTCGCATCAGCCCCCGCAGGTGCACGAGATCTCAGAGGAGACCGCCACCTCGACCGACCACGCCACCAACTCGTCGTTGCAGCGGCCGATCGCCCGCGCCTCGCGGATGCCCGCCCTGGGCTCGAGCGCCTGGGCCTCGCCGGTCCACGCGAGCTCGAGCGAGGCGCAGCCCTCCTCGCATGCGCGACCGCCGTCGGCCTCGAGCCAGGCGCCCAACGCGTTCGCGCGGACGTCCCGCTCCATGCGTTTGCCCACGCTCTCGAGCCACTCCTCGGTCGGCGCCGTCTCCGGGCGGTACGGGTCCGGCCCCCACGGCGGCTCGCAGCCCTTCCACTTGAACGAGACGTCCTGGTTGGCGGTCTTGAAGGTCGCGGTCTGGCCCTCGCGCAGCTCGATGTCGGGCCCGTCGGGCGCGGCGGCGTCGCAACCGACGCCCGCGAACAGCAGGGCCGCGATCCAGCGGGTTCCAAGCAGACGAATCGAAGGTGTCATGGCGGTCGACCTCGGGGACGTGATGGGTTCACGATCGCGCGGCCGAGCAGTGGGCCCCGCGATCGGCCCGAGGGACGGGCGACCCCGGAGGTTGTGACGGTCGAATTGCCGACGACCGGGCGCTCGCGCCACGATCGGTCGGGGCTGGTGCGCGCGGCTCCCACCGGGGCCGAGGGGCGCTAGCGCTCGGGCGGCTGCCGTGGCAGACTCGCCAGGCCTCGGTCTCGAGGATTGGTTGGATGGCGGAGCGGGCGAGGTACCCCACGCCGAGTTGGTGTTGGAACCCTTGGAGTGGAGATGACCATGATGCGCCCGATTTACAGCCTCTCTGCGCTCGCCGTGGCGGCGGCCGTGGCGATGACGCCACGCGATGCCGATGCCTGCGGCGGCACGTTCTGCGATGCCGGACCGAACACGATGCCGGTCGATCAGACCGGCGAGAACATCCTGTTCGTGATGGGTGACGGCTTCACCGAAGCCCACATCCAGATCCAATACGACCCCAACACGGAGGCGTCGAAGTTCGCGTGGCTGGTGCCGATGACGCTCGTCCCGGAGTTCGAGGTCGGGTCCCAGCGGCTGTTCGACAACGTGCTCGCGGGCACCGTGCCCGCCTACGGGTTCAACTACCAGTTCGACAGCTGCGGCGGCGACACCGGCGGGAGCGATCCGACCGCGGCTGGGGATGGTGGCGGCGGCGAGTCGAGCGGCGGCGGCGAGACCGACACCGGCGGGCCGACGGTCGTACTGCAGCAGACCGTCGGTGCCTTCGACATCACCGTGCTCGAGGGCGGGACCGCAGCCGAGGTGATGACCTGGCTGGGCGACAACGGCTACCAGCAGGATCCGGCGGCCGAGCCGATCCTCGAGGAGTACCTCGCCGAGAACTACGTGTTCGCGGCGTTCAAGCTCACCCAAGGCGCGCAGATCGGTGAGATCCACCCGATCGCGCTGCGGTTCGCCAACGAAGAGGCGTGTGTGCCGATCCGCCTGACGCGGATCGCCGCCGTCGACGACATGGAGATCCGCACGTTCTTCCTCGCCGACGCCCGCGTCGTGCCCCAGACGTACAAGCACGTGCTGGTGAACCCGCTCAAGCTCGACTGGGTGAACTTCGCGAGCAACTACAAGGAGATCATCACGCTCGCGGTCGATGCGTTCGAGGCCGAGGGTCGGGCGTTCGTCACCGAGTATGCAGGGAGCGTCGACGTGGTCGCGCCGGACGGGATCTCGAGCGAGGCCTGGGACGCATCGGCGTTCGCGAACCTGGCCGCGGTCGATGTCATCGACACGCTCACCAACCAGGGCCTGATGTTCTGCGAGGAGTTCCAGAACGAGTGCGTCTATCAGCACACGCTCCTCCCCGGCCTGCTCGCCGCGTACCTGCCGGTGCCCGAGGGCCTCAGCGAGTACGACTTCTACAGCTGCGTGTCCTGCAACGAGGCGATGATCGATCTCGAGGCGTGGGGCGACGGCACCGCCTTCTCGGCCGCGATGCAGCAGCGCATCGTCGATCCCGGCAACCACGCGGCGTCCTTGCTCGCCACGTACCCGACGCTGACGCGCATGTACACGACGATGTCCCCCCACGAGATGACGGCCGATCCGTTCTTCTGGGCCAACCCCGATCTGCCGGAGGTCGATCTCACGCAGTCGCTCGCGACCCGGCGCGTGCTGTGCAACGGCGACGCCGTGTGGACGCTGCCCGACGGTCGCGAGGTCTACGTGCCGGACGACGGCGCCTGGCCGCAGATCGACACCGAGATGCCCTACGAAGAGGAGGTCGCGCAGATGACCTCGAAGGGGGCGCCGCAGCTGCTGGTCGACAACAAGGTGACGATCGACACCCAGCTCCGCGAGTACAACTGCGCGCTGGGCTGGCCGGGCGACGAGTGCGGCGCCGCGGGCACGGGCGGCACCGACGACGCCACGGCGGGGTCGGCCGGGTCCGCGGGATCGGCGGGCTCGGACGGCGCGAGCGAGTCGAGCGGCGACGCCCCGGGCCTCGAGGGCAACGGTGACGGATGCGGTTGCAGCAGCGGCGGTGCGCCTGGGCTCGCCGCGCTGGCGCCGTGGCTGCTGGTGCTCGCCGGTCGTCGGCGTCGCCGCGCCGCGTGATCGCGGGCAAGGGTGCGGCGGCTCCGATCGGGGCCGCCCGCACCTATCGGGCCCACAGGATCGCGAGGTCGAGTTCGATGGCGTCGAAGGGCACCGCCCGCACCTTCGCGTCGTCGCGCCACGCCCCCGCGAGCGTCCAGCCGTCGGCGTCGCGGGCGAAGACCTCGAGGGTGCGCGCGGTCGGGTCGACCAGCCACACGTGCGCCACGCGTTCGCGCGCGTAGATCGGCAGCTTCAGCACGCGATCGGTCGCGACCGAGGACGGCGAGAGGACCTCGCAGACCCAGTCGGGCGAGAGCTCGATCGCCGCGACGTCGGGGAGCTCGGGCATGCGTTCGCGCCGCCAGCCGGCGAGGTCGGGGACGAGGACATCCTCGCCGAGGTGCAACTCGGGCTCGTCCAGGAGGATCCAGCCGCCCGGTCCGCCGCGTCCGCGCTTGAAGGGGGGTCCGAGTTCCTCGCCGAGGGCGGACGACGCTGCGGCGTGTCGGATCGCGGGGCGCGGCTGCACGTGGAGCTCGCCGGCGACGATCTCGCCCAGGACGTGCTCGGGCAGGCCGAGCAGATCCTCGTAGCGCGCGCGGCGTGCAGCGGAGCCCATCTCGACCCCACCAACGTAGCACACGGTCGGCGCTACTCGGCCGTCGCCGCGTCGACCGCCCGCAGCAGGACGTCGAGGTCGATGGGCTTGTAGAAGAAGCGGTTGGGGATGCCCGCGAGGAAGCCCGAGAGCTGCTCGTCGACCGTGCCGCCGGTGAGGAAGATGACCTTCGAAGCGGCCTCTGGGTGGCGGCGCAGGAGCACGTCGTAGAAGTCCATGCCGGTCATGTTCGGCATCACGAGGTCGCTGAAGATGATGTCGAACGCGGGCCCCGCGTCGATGAGCGCCAAGGCTTCGGTCGCCCGTGTCGTGCAGACCACGTCGTGGTGGCGGCCGAGGCCGCGACGCACGGCGCGGAGGATCGGCTCTTCGTCGTCGATGACGAGCACGCGCGCGCGTCGGGTCGGCACGATCGGGGTTGCGGGCTGGGTCGCCGAGCGCTTGGGCGCCGCGACCGGGAGCTCGACGCGGATGCAGGTGCCGACGCCCAGCTCGCTCTCGACGTCGATCTGGCCGCCCACCGCGGTGATGATGCCGTGGCACACCGACAGGCCCAGCCCGGTGCCGGACGCCGTGCCGCGGGTGGTGAAGAACGGCTCGAAGATCCGCGGCAGCACCTCCGGCGCGATGCCCGAGCCGGTGTCGCTCACCTCGATGAACGCGGTCGCGTCGTCGATCATCGCCCCGCGCACGCGCACGCTGTTCTCCTCGGCGCGGCCCGAGGGGATCGCGAGCGCGGCGTTGACGAGGAGGTTGACGAGCACCTGCCCCAGGCGCGCCTCGTCGATGGCGAGCGGCGGGATCGGGTCGAGGTCGACGACGGTCTCGGCGCGGTGACGCAGCTCGTGGGCGGTGACGCGCAGCGCCCACTCGACCGCGCGACGGAGATCGGCGCGCAGCTCGACGCGCTCGCGCGCGCGAGAGAAGACCCCGAGGTCGGACACGATCCGCGCGATGCGTTGCGCGGCCGAGCGTATCTCGGCCTGCAGCGACGCGGCCTGGTCGGCGACCGCGACCAGCCCCGGCGGCGCGGCCGGCTGGCCCGGGGCGCCGGCCTCGTCGAGCGCGCGGCGTAGCTCGAGCTCGACGAACTCCGAGTTGGCGGTGATCACCAAGAGCGGGTTGTTGATCTCGTGCGCGACGCCTGCGGCCATCGTGCCCAGCGACATCATGCGATCGGTGAGCTCGACGCGTCGCGCTGCTCGGTGACGTCGCGGAAGACCATCACCGCCCCGAGCAGGGTCTCGCCGTCGAGCACCGGCGCCGCGCTCTCGCTGATGACACGCCGGGGCAGGCCGACGGGGCAGAGCACGCCCTCGGCGACGGGGATGGGCTCGCGGCGGGCCAGCGCCCGCTCGAGGGACATCGCGCCCTCGGCCGCGTCCTGCTCGATGACGTCACGCAGCGGCTGGTCGACGGCGTCGTGGGCGGGCACGTCGAGCAGCGCCTCCGCGACGGGGTTCATGAAACGTACGGATCCGGCGGCGTCGACCGCGATCACGGCGTCTGCGATCGATCGCAGGGTGGTCGCGAACCACCGCTCGCGCTCGCGGAGCTCCTCGTTGAGCGTGCGCAGGCGATCGAGCAGGACCTCGCGCTCGTGCTCGGCCTCGGTGCGCCGCGTGACGTCGACGATCGAGCCGAGCACGAAGGCCCCCGCCGCGGTGCGCAGCGGGTTCAGGCCGATCTCGACCCGGATCGCCCGTCCATCCTTGCGCACCGCGTCGCGCGGCGGATCGGTGCCCATCGGCCGACCATGGGGCGCCTGCACGAACCCCTGGCGGTGCCCCAGGTGGTTGTCCCGCAGTCGCATCGGGATCAGCCGTTCGATCGATGTGCCGACGAGCTCGTCGCGGGTGTAGCCGAACATCTGCTCGACGTGCGCGCTGACCATGACGATCTGACCGGCATCGTCGACGAGCACCATGCCGTTGGGCGTGGCTTCCAGCGCGAGGCGGAGCTGGTCGAGCTCGATGGCGGCGCAGGATCCGGGCGCGGTGGCCTCGAGCGAAACGTCTGCCGAGCGGGTCATCGAGGGCGGGTCGACCGAGAGCTTTGCCGATTCCGGTCGGCCGCGATACCGCGCGCGGGGGTATCCCGTCGATCAGTGGCAGGCGTCGTGCCACGCCGAGACCTCGAGCGCGGTGTCGCGGATCGAGCCGACCCCGAAGGTGACGTGGACGTCGCCGACGCGGCACTCGACCACGTTCCCGCCCTCGTTGTGCTGCAACGCACCGCAACCGTCGAGCTGCATCGCGGCGATCTCGTCGAGCGTGGCCGACGACGGGATCGTGCGGCCGCCGAAGGTAACGGGGCCCAGGGTCCGAAGCTCGGCGCGCATGCCGGCGACCAGCAGCCGCGGCTCGTTGCCGAAGCGGTAGGTCACCGCACCGACGGTGCTCGGCGCGGGCGGGTCGCTCTCGGTCATGCCGAAGTTCGGATCGCCGAGTCGCTTGCCGGTCTCGAGGATGTTCGTGCACAGCAGCGCCGTGTCGAAGCTGTCGGCGAGCCGCGGCGCGGCGGCTGAGGCTGCGACGGTCGCGGGGGCAGCGGTCGCGGGGGCCACGGTCGCAGGGCTCGGTGTCGGAGTCGGGGCCGCGTGGTCGGCCCGGGCGGTGCAGCCGGCCAGCAGCGCGGCGAGGAGCAGGGTTCGCATGGGGCTTCCAACGTGCGATCGGGCCCGGCGTGCTGGTCCGCGGCGCGTCATGACCGATCGCAGAGACTCGGGCTCGCGTAGACTCGGGGGGAGGTGGCGCGCCCGCTCGCAGTGGCTGCGTTGGCGTCCGTCGTGTCACTCGCCCTCGGTGTGGCGGTGGGCCTGGCCTGGCCACGCCCGGATGCGGTCGCGGTCGTCCGCACGGACGCCTCGGGCCCCGCCTCGCCGAGCGCGATGCCCAAGGCCGTGCGGTCGCTCGTCTGCGCCCCGGTGCGCCGCGCCGCGACCGACGACGCGTCCTGCGACGAGCTCGAGCTCCGCGAGCGCTGGTGTGAGGCCGAGCTCGCCGACTGCAGCAAGCAGCGCGACGCGGTGCGCCACCCGTGGCCTGCGGCCGACGGCGTCGAGTCGCCCGAGCGGTGGTCCGAGCTCGTCGACGAAGCCTTCGACGCGTGTGGCATCGACGCCCAGCTCGAGGTGATCGACTGCGCCGAGTACCCGTGCACCGCCGCCGTGCGTCCGAAGGTCGCGATCCCGGACGCCGCGGCGCACGAGCGCGAGCTCGAACGGCTGACCCAGGCGGTGCGGGCGTGCCCGCAGCTGCGCGACGCGTTCCACGTCGGCGCCGGCCAAGACGACGCGCTCGACCTGTTCCGCCTCGACGCCCCCTGCGGCGACACCCACGAGCGCTTCTTCGCGCTGATGGCGATCGACACCAAGGGCGAGGCCTTCGCGAAGCAGCAGATCTCCGACGACGACATCGTCGAGCGCGATGTCATGCGCTGGATGTACCGGCGCGGCGACGATCTCGTCGGGCTGTGGCCGTGCCCGGAGTGACATCGGGGCGATCCCGACTTGACAGGGTCGCCGCCGTCGCGTATCCCTCGACATCGTTCGTCGGCGCATTGCGTCCGCGAGCAGTACCCTCGTCCCGTCGTCGTCCCCCGAACCGCAGGAAAGGAGCCACCCATGTCGTCGATGTATTCCGATTATTCGTGGCTCTGCGGGTCGTGCGGGACCGTGGCGGATTGAGCTCCGTCCACCGACCGTCACGCGGGCCGCAGAGCGTCTAGACCGCCTGCGGGGCCGTCCTGGGCCGCCGTCGGCGCAATCCCGCGCCCGCGAGAGGTGACTGTCGGGTAGTCACGCCGGTCCGTAAAACCGGTCAGCTCTGCGCTGTCGATGGTTCGACTCCATCCTCGCGGACCGCCTCCATTGCGGAGGCGAACAGGAGCAATGTGTCATGTTCATCAAGGATCACATCAATGTCGGCACCATCGGTCACGTCGACCATGGCAAGACCACGCTGACGGCTGCCCTCACCAAGGTCTGCGCCGCGCGCTTCGGCGGGCGCGCGAAGGCGTTCGGCGAGATCGACAACGGCAAGGAGGAGCGCGAGCGCGGCATCACCATCGTGGCCTCGCACGTCGAGTACGAGACCGCGACGCGTCACTACGCCCACATCGACTGCCCCGGCCACGCGGACTACGTCAAGAACATGATCACCGGCGCCGCGCAGATGGACGCCGCGATCCTGCTCGTGGATGGTTCGCAGGGCCCGCAGCCGCAGACGCGCGAGCACGTGCTGCTCGCCCGCCAGGTCGGCGTGACGCAGCTGGTGGTGTTCGTCAACAAGGTCGACGTCGCCGATCCCGAGATGCTCGAGCTCGTCGAGCTCGAGACCCAGGAGCTGCTCGCGACCCACGGCTTCACCGAGGTCCCCGTCGTGCGGGGCTCGGCGCTGCGGGCCCTCGAGGGGACGGACGAGGCGCCGATCGAGGCGCTGCTCGCCGTGCTCGACGCCGTCGTCATCCCGCCACGGGACGAGGCGGCGCCGTTCCTCATGGTCATCGAAGGTGTGTGCACGATCCCGGGGCGGGGCACGGTGGTGACCGGCCGGGTCGAGCGCGGCACGCTGCCGACGGGCAGCACGGTCGAGCTGGTCGGCGGGCCCGAGGGCACCGTGCAGACCGCGGTGGTGACGGGCATCCAGATGTTCCACCGCGATCTGCCCGAGGCCAGGGCCGGCCTCAACGTCGGGATGCTGCTGCGGGGGATCGAGCGCGACGCCGTCGCGCGCGGTCAGGTGGCGATCCGTCCGGGATCGATCCGGGCGCATCGCAGCGGGCGCGCGGAGATCTTCACGCTCGGCGCCAAGGAGGGCGGGCGGCACACCGCGTTCGGCAGCGGTTACTCGCCGCAGCTGTTCTTCGGGGCGTGCGACGTCACGGCGCGGCTCGACGTCGGCCAACAGGGCGCGATCACCCCGGGCGATCGCGCGGAGGTGGGCTTCACCCTCGAGCATCCGATCGCGTGCGAGCCCGGCATGCGCTTCGCGATCCGCGAGGGTGGCAAGACCGTCGGGGCGGGCCTCGTGCTCGCCGTCGATGGGTGAACCGAGGCGCCCCGCGAGTCCGGTCCGGCCGGGTTCGCGGGGCGTCATTTGGAGGTCCGACCGTTCGTCGGCGGATCGGCACCGTCCGTCGCCGGGCGCTGGCGGCCGCGGCGGGCCGCGGTCACGATGGCCCCATGCTCGAGGTCTACGGGGTCGTCCGCGTGCTCCACATCGTCGGTGGCGCGCTGGGCCTGGTGTCGATGTTCGTGCCGCTGTTCTCGCGCAAGGGCAGCCCGATCCACCGGCGGGTCGGTCGCGTGTTCGCGTGGTCGATGCTGGTGGCCGGCGCCACGGGTGTGGCGATGGCCGCGGCGTGGTTGCTCGTGCCCAGCGCGTTCGCGACCGCCGATCGCCTGGTCGAGCAGCGCATCCGCGGCATGTTCCTCGGATCGGTCGGCCTGCTGCTGCTGTGCGCGGTGCAGCAGATGCTCCGCTCGTTGACGCGCAAGCGCAGCCCCGCGCCGGCGCCGACGCGCCTCGACCTCGCGCTGCCGGGGATCATGGTCGCGTTCGGGGCGTCGACCGTCGTCGTCGGTGCGATCTACGCGACGATGCTGCCGGTGGTCTTCGGTGTCATCGCGACCAGCACCGGCGTCGGCGATCTCCGCTTCGTCACGCGCCCACTGCCGACCCCCAAGGCGTGGTGGTACCAGCACATGCGCGGGGCGATGGTCGCGATCGTCTCCGGCGTCACCGCGTTCGCGGTGCTCGGCGGGAATCGGTTGCTGCGGCAGGTGATGCCGGCGGAGCTGGTGTGGGTGCCGTGGATCGCCCCGTCGGTGGTGCTGGTGCCGCTGTTCCTGGTGTGGATCGGGAGGTGGAAGCGTCGGTTCGGTGAGGCCGCAGCCACGCCGCGGTGAGCCCAGACGGCGGGTTGATCCCGGGCGCCCGCTGGATCTCTTGCCCGTCCCCTACCGCTTGCCCTGGTTCAGCCACCCGCTCCATCGCGCGACCCGCTGGCCGCCGGGCAGGTACACGCGGGTGGCCTGCGGTGGGGACATGCCACGCAACACGTGCTTCAGCAGCGCGACGCTTTGGCTGCCGATCCCCGACGACGTCGTGCCCTCGACGCCCACCGTGGTGATCCGGGCGTCCTCGGAGAGCTCCTGGACCCAGCGGTCCGCGTGGTCGTACTCCGCCGTCTCGTACTGATTCGAGCCCGCCGAGTGGCAGGCGTGGATCACCGCGATGCCACCGGCGGTGAGCATGTTGCGGAACCAAGCGCAGACGGCCGGCCAGGCCATGTTGCTGTAGCCGCGGGCGATCTGCGGACTGAGGTTCCGAGCCTGCAACGGCGCCCCGCCGAACACCAACGGCCCATCCCAGCCGCCGTGCGCCAGGCACACGATGACGTCGACCCGCGTCATCAGGTTGGGATAGGCGTCGATCCATGGCTGCGGCTCCTTGCGCGCGTCGCCGATGTCGAGGGTCTGGCAGCTGAACTTCTCGGCCTGGAGGTAACGAACCACAGCGTCGCACGAGCCCTTGAATTCGGGACCGGCGTGGAAGACGAATGCGCGTCGCATGGCGACTAGTTGCCGGGGGCACGCGAAGAGTTCACCGGCGCTTCTCCGCGACCTTCTTCTTCGCGGCGAGCCTCTTCGCGACCGACTTGGTGGGCAAGCTCGCGGCATTGGTTGCGCGACCACGCTGGAACTTGGTCCGCCATCACCGATGCGGGTATCCGAGCGACGCGCGGATCTGCGCTCTCGGGCAGGCGACGTCAGACGCGCGTACACCCCCTTTTTCTTCCTATGCGCCCTGGCCGAGCACGCGACGCGATTCCCGAGATCTTGGCGTGAGGGCAGCTCGGTGAAGACGACCCGCGCGGTGGCAAGCGGCGGCATCTGCTCACCCTTCCGCCGGGCGCGCAGATACGGACGATAACAGCGCTGCAATCCGGCGCGCCCACTTCGATATTGTCGCAGCCCATCGCTCGGTCGATCGACCGCCGCAGCTCACGCAATAGGAAACCCGATGGCGAACCGCGAGACCTCCGCCTGGTACCTTCTCCTGCTCGGTCTGTCGGCGTGCGTCGACGATGGCGCTGTCGCGGCAGACACGGGCTCGAGTACCGCCGTCGAAGCGACCACCACGTCCACCACCACGACCGGCGGCGGGGCTGACACGACCACCACGACAAGCACCCCAGCGACGACCTCCGAGACCACCACCACCACCACCGCCACCACCACGGGCAGCTCTTCGAGCGGTGAGGACAGCTCGGGTACGACCGGCGGCGTGTCGGGGGAGTACAACTGCGAGCCCGCCGAAGGCGCGCTGCCCGACCTCGAACTGGTGCCGTTCGTGACGGGGATCGACTACCCGATCGCGATGGTGCCCGATCCCGGCGATCCGTCGAGGCTGTTCATCGGTTCGCACGCTGGGCTGGTGCACATCGTCGAGAACGGCGTGGTGCTCGAGCCGCCGTTTCTGGACGTCAGCGAAGAGATCGAGACGTGTTGCGAGGGGGAAGACGCCGGCTTTCTCGGCATGGCGGCGCATCCGGACTTCGCCAACAATGGGCGCTTCTTCGTGCACTACAACCCGACGGTGTACTCGTCCGTCATCCAAGAGTTTGCCCGAAGTGAAGATGACGCGAACCTCGCGGATCCCGAGCCGGTACAGACCCTGATGGCGCTCGACCAGCCGGACGTCTGGCACTACGGCGGCTCGATCCTCTTTGGCGCCGACGGCATGCTGTGGTACCCGCGAGGCGACGGCGGGGGTGCAGGCGACCCCGAGGGCGATGCCCAGGAGCCTCTCAGTCGCTTCGGCAAGGTCCTGCGCATCGACGTCGACACGTATCCGGACGCGCCCGACGGCAACCTTCGGGGCGCCGATCCCTTCGTGATTCACACCGGCCTACGCAATCCCTGGCGCTCGAGCTTCGATCCCTGCACGGGAGATTTGTGGATGGGCGACGTGGGTCAGCAGGACTACGAAGAGATCAATGTCGCCGTGGCAGGCACCGACTCGCTCAACTTCGGCTGGAACATCTACGAGGGACCGAACTGCTTCGAGGGTCCGTGCGATACCCGCGGGACGACTGCCTCGGTCGCCGGCTATAGCCATGACGAAGGCGCGTGCGCCGTCATCGGGGGCCATGTGTATCGCGGCCACGCGCTGCCAGGCATGCGTGGTCGCTACCTTTATGGCGACATCTGCACGCGACAGATCTGGTCGTTCGTGTACGAAGGAGGTGAGGCGACCGACCCAATCGAACTCACCAACGACCTCGCATCGACGCTGGTTTTGGGGGACTACACGTTCGCGTCATTCGGACAGGACGCTGCCGGCGAGTTGTATGTGCTCGACCTCAGCGGCACGGTCTATCGGATCGAAGCGGCGGACTAACCGAGGCACGGGCACGCGCTGCCGATCAGCGGTAGATGTCGATCTTGTTCGACGCCAGGTTGCCCGCGCCGCCGCCGATGATCGCGATCCTTCCATCCGAAAGCCGCGTCGCGGTTCCATGCGAGCGCGCCTCGCCCAGCGTTCCGCTGACGGCTTCGATCTGCCCCACCGCCGGATCCCAGCGCAGCACGCGATCGGTGACGACCGTCTCGCCGGCGCCATCGAACACCAAGCCGCCCGCCATGATTGCAATGCCATCGGTGCGCATGCTCGCCATGGGCTGCAGATTGTATGGGCCGGAGGGCGTGATGTCCTCGAACGTCTCGCTCTGCGTGTCCAGACGCGCGGCGACGAATTCCAGGTTGTTCCAGCGATACACGAGCGCGTCGCCGCTCGGCTCGATGAGGCTCGCCCCCCAACCATCCCAGCCCTCGAGGTTCCGGTACACCTGGTCGGTCAGGTCGTAGATCTGGGCGCCGTCGACGTCCGTTCCCGGCGGTGGCTCGCCCAGGCCGTCCACGTCGAAGAGGCCGCCGAGCAACAGCACCCGATCGCCGCCGCCGAGGAGACGCCCCGAGTGGCCGCCGAGGAAGATCCGCTCTGTGGCGCTGGGCAGCTCCGTGAAGCTCGCGTCGCCCGGCTGCCAGCTCTCGAGCAGGAAGTCCTTGCCCAAGACGAACGAATCGGCGACGAGCACCGTGCCGTCGTCGGTGATCATGCACATCGGGTAGCCCGCCTTCGCGTTGAGCGGCGGGCCGACCTCGGTCTGTTGAGTCGCCGGATCCCAGATGTCGGAGCTCGCGAGCGTGCCTCCGACGATCATCACGCGCCCGTCGAGCAGACGCACACCGCACGCGTCGAAGCGTTCGTTCAGCAGTGCGCCGCCGGGGACGACATCGTTCTGCGCCGGGCGAAAGATCTCGACGCTCGCAATGGTGTCGTTGCCGTCGTAGCCGCCGCCGATGAACACGGTGCCATCGTCGAGCTCGATGGCGACGTGGCGGTAGCGACCCTGGGCGAGGGCGGGGCCGGGCTCCACGACATCCTCGTAGCTCACCGGTTCGGATCCGGTGCTCGTGTCGCCGTCGCCGTCGCCGGGCTCCGTTTCGGTCCCAGGATTCGCCTCGCCCGCCGAGTCGCTCGCCGTCTCGCCCGCACTGTCACTCGCGTCGTCGCCGGGCTTTCCGCCGAGCTCCGCCGAGGTGACACAACCCGACACCAACAACGCAACGGCGGCCGCCTTCCACCCGGACGAGGACTCCAATTCAACCATGCTCCGTCTCCATGACCGTCCGTTGCCGCGGCGAAGGTGTCCACGTCAAACTACTCTTCGCCACCACCGCAAGCGCCCGCAACCCGCTTTGCGAGGGTGGTGCCCTCGTGATCGGCGATGAAGCGGCGGGCCTGCCCATGGGCCCACGGCTTGCCTTGCTGGCACCATGCGACGACCTTCGCGGCCTCGCGCTCGGGGTGAAGCGAGGTCTGTGGGAAGCGCCGCGCGTGTTCCTCCAGCCGCGCGAGCGCGCGATCGGTCTCGCCAGCGCTGAGATCGCGCCAGGCTTCGCCGAGCAGCCGTGCCTGCTCAGCGAGCGTGCTGGCCACCGGCTCGGTGGCCGCCACATCCGCGACGACCTCGGGCGACAGCGGGCGCCGCGGGCCGCGAGTCGCGTCCTCGCTCGGCGAAGCCGGAGCCGCGACGACCGGAGCCGCCAGCGTCGCGGCTGTCGGGGCGGGTGCCATCGGCAACATCGCGGGCTGCGGTGTTGCGTTCACCGGCCGCGGTGGCTCCGGCTCGATCTCTGAGCGGGCGACGACGACGGGATCGCGATCCCGTGACGTGATCGAGCTCGCGACGATTGCGGTCGTCGCCGCGGTGATGACCGTGACACTCGCGATCACCAAGCCCTTGAGCCCCAGGCCTGTCGCTGCTGCCCCCGTGCCGATGTCGACGGGCACCGACGGCTCCGTGCCCGCGACGACCGCCGCCGCGAGCGACGCCCACGCGCGATCGGTCGCACTCGGCGGGAGCTGATCGTGCTGCTTCGCCGCCGCAATGATGCGGTCGAGCTGCGCTTCGCTGTCGTTCATCGCTCTGCCTCCTTCCGCGCGCGCATGCGCCGGACTTCGGAGGCGAGGCGCTCGCGCGCCAGCCGAAGCCGTGAGTGGACAGTGTTGACGCTCAAGCCGAACGCCCGCGCAACGTCCTTGGGGTCGACGTCCTCGAGCTCGATCAGCACGAACACCGCGCGCTTGTCGGGATCGAGCTTGCGGATCAGCCGGTCGAGTAGATCCACGGCGGCGTGACGCTCGGCCTCGTCGCACGGCGGGCCGGCGACGACCAATCCGCCGGCGGCCTCGTTCCGCCGTCGGCGTCGCACCTCGCCGCGATGGTGCATCCGCACGACGTTGGCCGTGACCCCGAACAGCCAGGTCTTGATCGACGAGCGACCTTCGAAGTGCCGCAGGTCGCGACTGAGCGCGAGAAACACGTCCTGCACCACATCGTCCAGGGCGTGGGAGGGGGCGCCGAGGCGCCGCGCACTGCGCCACACGAACGCGTGGTACTCGCGAAAGAACGCCGCCAGCTCGCCGGACGCGGCAGCCGGCGCAGCTTCGCGACCGTCGTGGGCGGCGCTCATCGCCAGCCCTAGTTGCCGCTGCCCATCCCTCCGCGTCAACGAAAGCGTAACTCGATCCCCGCGTGTAGACGCGCACCCGCACCAGCGGCGACGAACAGCGGCTCGCGTTCGGCCGCCACACGCAGCGTCGGACGCGTGATCGAGACCTGGACCTCGGGGCTCAGCCACAGCGCGACGCGGGGGTGGACCACGAAACGCAGGGCTGGCGCAAGCACGCCGGCCGCCCACGTCGGGCGGCCGAGGCGGCCCTCGATCAGCTGAACCGGGCGACCGATCACCTGCCCGGCTTCGAGACCGGCGCAACATGGCAGGTCGAGCCAGCGGGTGGGATGGAACACGTAGCACGCGCGCGCGCCGACCGCCCAGCCCGACACGTCGGCGCCCGAGCTCGGGAGATCGTCGAAGCGGACGCGCCGGCGGTGTCCGTACGCGCCGGCCAGCTCGAGCCGCAGCCGTCGCCAATACACCGCGAGCGCGAGCCCGATGTCGCCGCCGATCGGCAACCACCCGATGCTCGCACCTCCGCTCGCGCGCATCGACACGTGCATCGGCGCCCACGGAGGCGCTCGAGGTTCGGGCGTCACCACGTCGCTCGCTGCGGGCGCGTCATCGACTTCGGTCCGCACGTCGGCCGTCGGCGCCGGCGGCTCGACGATCGCCGGCGAGACCGAGCCGTCCTGCGTCGGCACGGGTACGTCGGCCACTCGATCGGGTGCGATCGCGATCGCGACCAGCACGGCGGCGGACTCGGCGAGACCCTCGCACGCGGCGTCGTGGAGCTCGCGGACCTCTTGCTGATCGCCGCGCGTGATCGCCAGCCGCAGGTGCCAGCGTTGCCCGTCCGGCTCTGCCTCCACGCGCGCGTCGACCCGCAGCGGCTGTTCCGGCTCGACGCCGCCCGTGTACTCCGCGAGCCGCGCCTCGACGTCGCTCGCCGCAGGACAACCCGGCGGCGCGTCCCAATGCAGCTCGACAGCGGGCGAACTCACCGCTAGCAAGAGACGCAACGCGTACAAAACCACCGCGCTCCGAAGGAAATCACCGCGCCGGACAGCATGCTCGCAGCGGGGTCGTCTTGCGTCAAGCCGCCACCACCCAGGCCACGCCGCCTCCGGCCGTCGACCACCTCACCGGATTCGCGATCCGCCACGCCCCTACTGCGACGTCATTCCCCCGTCGACCGTGAGCGTCTGGCCGACGACGAACCGAGCGTCCGCGGACGCGAGGTAGAGCACCGCCGCGGCGATGTCCTGGGGGTGCCCGGGCTCGCCGAGCGGCACACCGGTGGTGGCGAAGCTGCGCATGTTGTCGAGGCTCCCGAAGAAGCGCTGACCCATGTCGGTCAGGATCGGGCCCGGCGAGACCGCGTTCACGCGCACGCCCTGGCCGATCAACTCGATGGCGGCGGTCCGTGTCAGCGTCTCGATCGCCCCCTTGCTCGGGGCGTAGAGCGTCGTCCCGGCCATGCCCACGTCGGCGGCGACCGATGCATTGTTGACGATCGTCCCCTTGGTCGCCGCGAGGTGGGGCGCGGCGTGCTTGATGACCAGCCAACTCCCGCGCACGTTGACCCCGAAGGTCTCGTCGAAGTCGGCGGCGGTGAGCGTCGCGATCGGGCCCAGCTTGCCCTCGACGCCGGCGTTGTTGAACACCACGTCGAGCTGACCGTACGTACGGATCACGTGGGCCATGAGCGCCGCGACGTCGCCTTCGTTGGACACGTCTGCGCGGGCGAAGCTCGCGATGCCGCCGGCGTCGACGATGCGCTTCACCGCGTCGATACCCTCGACCTCGCGCCGCGCCGAGATCACCACCTTGGCTCCCTCGCGCGCGAACGCCTCGGCGGTCGCCCGACCGATCCCCACGCTCCCACCAGTGACCAACACGACCTTGCCTTCGAAACGTTTCATCGGACCTGTTCTCCTCGCTCGCGGCCGCTCGACAGGAGCAGCGATGGCTGGAGGATGAGCGCCTCACCGGGCGGGCGGTAGACGGCGGCGCTGCGAGGAACTGTTGCATGGGATGCAAAGGTCGCCCAACCTGGCGGGCGTGGACTTCCTGCAGCACCTGGCGACCTTCGTGCGCATCGCGGACGCCGGCACCATCTCCGAGGCCGCCCGTTCGGTCGGGCTGTCGGTCGCGATGGCGAGCCGCCAGCTCCGCGCGCTCGAGAAGCACCTCGGCGTCTCGCTCATGCGACGGACCACGCGGCACCTCTCCCTCACCGAGGACGGCACCGAGCTGCTGTCGCGCGCGCGTTCGCTGCTCGCGGCCGCGGAGGAGACCCGCGAGGCGGTCCGCCCTGGGCGCGGCGTCGCGGGCCGCATCGTGGTCAGCCTGCCCGTCTCGCTCGGGATCTCGCAGATGAGCCCGCTGTTCCCGGCGCTGCTGGAGCGTCACCCGCGACTGCGTCTCGATCTGCGCTTCGAGGATCGCATGGTCGATCTGCTCGGCGATGGGATCGACCTGGCAATCCGCGCGGGCTCCGACCCGCCGGACAGCCCGTTCCTGGTCGCCCGCCGCCTCGCGAGCCTGCGACGGGTCCTCTGCGCCGCGCCGGGGTTCCTCCGCAGGCATGGTCCGGTGAAGGCCTTGGACGCGCTGCAGCGGCTGCCGTGCATCGTCCAGGGATCCCCACCGACGCGCTGGCACTTCGAGGCCGCGGACGGCCCGACGTGGATCGACGTCGATGGGCGCATGCGCTCGAACAACGTGATCGCGCTGCGCGACGCGGCCCTCGCGGGCGCGGGGATCGCCCGTCTCCCGGAGTGGATCGTCGCCGAGGATCTGCAGGCCAAACGATTGATCCGCCTGCTCCCCGCGCTCCAGCTCGTCGAGGTGGAGGTGCACGCCATCTACCACCGCGACTCCCGCGGCTCGGCCGCCCTGCGCGAGGTCGTCGACCACCTGGCCCGGGAGCTGCCCAAGCGGATGATGGCCGTCCGCTGATGGGTCCGCGTGCGTCGCGACCGAAGCGATCACATCCCTGCGGCGAACAACTCTGCGATCTCGTCATCCGAGAGCACACGGCCGTACAGGCGCACGTCGTCGATCGAGCCGGTCAGGAAGTTCGTGATGCCGATGCGCGCGTGATCGTCGTCGCAGCCGAGGTAGACCGGCTGGTCGTCGACCTCGTAGAGGGTGTTCGGGCCCTGCTGCGCGACGGCGCCGTCGATCCACAACACCATCGTGGCGCCGTCCCACGTGCCGACGACGTGGGCCCAGCTGGCCATGGGGATCGGGCTGGCCAGGGAGAGGCCCATGTTGTCCGCCGTGCCCACGCGGAAGTCGCCCACCGGCGCGCCGTCGGCATCGTCGTAGGTCGCGAGCCGCCACGAGTTCCACGGGTCGACGCCGACCGGCTTGCACAGGATGCAGTCGTAGTCGTAGTCGATGGGCTCGCGCAGCACCCATGCGGCGATCGTCATCGCGTGCAGCTGTCTGAGCTCGGGGACCGCGGGGAAGATCGCGCAATCGTCGACGCCGTCGAACTGCGCGGCGGTGCCGATGACCCCCGCGGTCGAGGTCGGGCACGTGAGGTCGGTGCACGCCGCGACGCCGCCGAGCGAGCCGAGGTTGGGGACGCCGTCGAGGGCGGTGTCGTCGAACGCGAACCACAACAGCGGATCGATCTCGATGGGTTCGCCGGTCGACGTCGTCGCGGGGGCGTCGGTCGTCGCGGTGCTCTCGGAGCCGCTGTCGGTCGACGTCTCGCGGCCCGGTGCGGAGCTGCTCCCGTCCAGCGACGCGAGGCTGTCGTCGGTGGTGCCGACGCCGCTCGACGAGGTGCCGTCCGGCACCGGCACGCATTGTCCGCCCACCGCCCCGCCGTGCTCCCCGTACCGCTGGCCCGACGGGCACTCGTCGTCGGGGGAGCTGCACAAACCGTCGGCCTGGCACACGCCACGCAGCGCATCGATCGCGCACTGGTCGTCCTGCGCGCACGCGTACGCCGACGGTCCGCAGGCCGCACATGCAAGCGCGAGTGCTGCGGCGGCCCGCATCGCCCCGACCGTAGCAGGGTTGGGCGCTCCGGTCACCGCGTCGGCCCCCATCGCTCCACTTGTGCGGGATGATGTGGCCGGTGGCCGCACATGCACACCCGATCGAGCCGGCGCCCTGGGCACGACGCGCGGCAAGCAACGCGCTCGCCCTGGTCCTGCTCTCCTGCGTGCTGACGGCGATCCAAGCCAGCATGCTGGGCCTGCGCGGGGGCTCGATGCTGCTCGTCGCGTTCGGGTTCAACCTGTTCGTCAGCGTGATGATCGGTTCGGGGATCGACCTCGGTCACCGCGCCGCGACCGTGGTCTTCGGGCTCGAGCAACGCGGGACGGCGGTGCGGCTGGTCGCGTATGTCGCCGTCGTCGTGCTCGCGGTGGTGGTCGGGGTCGAGTCCTGCATCGTGCTCGTCGGGCTGCTGTCACCGCGGCTCGCCGAGGTGTTCCCGCGCGCCGGCGTGCTGTGGGTCGCGACCCCGGTCACGGTGGTGATGGTCGCGATCGGCCGCGAGCGCGAGCGCCTGCAGACGCGCACGGCCCTGGCCGAGCGCGACGCCGAGGTCCGCACCCGCCAGGCGCTGCGGGCCGAACTCGCGGCCCTGCGCAGCCGGACCAACCCGCACTTCCTCTTCAACGCGCTCAACACCATCGCTGCGCTCATCGCCGAGGATCCGCCGGTGGCCGAGCGCGCCGTCGAGCGGCTCGCGGCGCTGCTGCGCTTCGCCCTCGACACGGGGCGACAGGACGCCGTGCCGCTGCACGCCGAGCTGGCGGCGGTCGAGGGCTACCTCGAGCTCGAGCGGCTGCGCTTCGGGGAACGCGTGTAGACCCGCATCGACGTCGATCCGGCGCTGCGCGAGATCCCGGTGCCGCCGATGTCGCTGCAGCCGTTGGTCGAGAACGCGGTGCTCCATGCGGTGGCGGCCCGCCGCGGACCCACGCAGATCGAGCTGTGGGCGCGGCGCGACGGCCATGCGATCGAGCTCGGGGTCCGCGACGACGGTCCCGGCGGCGGCACACACCACGGCACCGGCACGGCGCAGTCCGATCTGCGTGCGCGACTACAACTGCTGCACGGCGCCGACGCGACGCTGGTCGCGGGCCCGCGGCCCGGCGGCGGCTACGAGGTCGTCCTGCGCCTCCCCGAGGCGGCGCGATGAGGGTGCTCGTGGTCGACGACGAGGCGCCCGCGCGCCGACGACTGTGCCGCCTGCTCGCGGAGCTCGGCGACGTCGAGGTGGTCGGTGAGGCGGCCGACGGCCTCGAGGCCCGGGCGAAGATCGACGCGCTGCACCCGGACGCCGTGCTGCTCGACGTGCAGATGCCCGAGCAGGACGGCCTCGCGCTCGCGCGGGGCGGCGCGATGCCCAAGGTGATCTTCACCACCGCGCATGCCCACCACGCGATCGAGGCGTTCGAGCTCGCCGCGGTCGACTACCTGCTCAAGCCCGTCGAGCGCGAGCGCCTGCGTCGGGCGATCGAGCGGGTCCGCGAGCACCTCGGGCGAGCGGCCCCCGAGGCGCCGATCGTCGACGACGTGCTCCGGGCCGCCCGCGATCGCACCGCCCCGGTGCGACTCGCCGCGCGCGAGGGCGGACGCGTGCGGCTCTTCGACGTCGGGGCGATCACGCGGCTGTTCGCCCAGGACAAGTACGTGGTGTTGCGGCACGACGGGCGCGAGGTGCTGCTCGACGACAGCCTCGCCGAGCTCGAGACGCGCCTGGCACCGCACGGGTTCGTGCGTGTGCATCGCTCGGAGCTCATCAATCTGGCGGCGGTGGTGTCGATCGTCGGGGAGGGCAGCGCGGCGCGGGTCGAGCTGCGCGATGGTCAATCGGCCGCGGTCGCGCGGCGCGAGCTGCCGGCCCTGCGCCGGCGCCTCGGCTTCGGGTAGGTTGGATCCGACGCGGAGTGCGGCTGGGTCTCCAGCCTGATTCGTGGCGGAGAACGATGCCGGTGACGGATCTCGGGGTCCGATCGGGAAGTCACTCACGATGATCACGTCGACGGGGCGCTCTCCTTCGTTCACCGCGGTGCTGTGGGTCATGGTCATCACCCAGGGCTGTGCCGGTGACGAAGCCCTCGGCCCCCTCGGCCCGGGAAGTGCCGACGGCGCCGGAGGCGAATCCGGCAGCGCGAGCGATCCGGGCACCGGGACCAGCGCCTCGGGCATCGAGACCGGCGTCGGCGTCACCGAGGACGACGGATCTGACGACGGGGGCGCCACGACCGAAGACTCGGCATGCGGCGACAAAGCGTGCGGCGCCGACGCTCCCGAGGGTTGGCTGGGCCCGATCGTGGTCGCCCGAGTTCCCTTCGGCGCCGCTCACCCGACCTGCGAGGCCCTCGAGCCGGGCCCGATCCTCGTCGACGGATTCGTCGACCCGGGCCCCGCCATGTGTACCTGTCGTTGCGAAGCGGGGGCTCCGAGCGAGGGCTGCATGGCGTGGTTGGAGCTCAGCACGGCCAACGACTGTAGCGGGGAGCCCGACGCCATGCTCGCCATCGGCGAGCCGTGCGTGGACTATGAGATCGACGCATCCGTGCACGTCGCCACCGGGAACGTGGGCAGCAGCGGCACGTGCGAGCGTGTCGAGAGCGACGACATCCCCCCCTTCGCATGGGCGTCGACGATCGTCACCTGCCGACTTCCCGACGACGCACAGACCTGCGACGGCGGCTCGTGCCGCCCGCTTTCCCCGCCCGGGTTCGACGCGCAGTGGTGTGTATTCCGCGAGGGCGACCTGCCCTGTCCTGCCGGCGGTTACGCCGAGGCGACCACCTACTGGACCGACGTGAACGACACGCGGGGCTGCACGACCTGTCAGTGCGGCTTCGAAGGCGAGAGCTGCGCCGAGGCGAGCTTGACGGTCTACGCCGGAGCCGGGTGCGGCGGCAGCCCGATCGCTACGATCGGCGACAACGCCTGTGGTCTAGCCCAGGGAGGATCGATCGCGGTCCACTTGAACAGGGCATTGAACCGCCCCGTGTCGGGGTGTTCGATCGCGTCGAAGGACGGCGTCACCTCATCGCACGCGTCATAGTTCAACGGGATGTCATCGACCGGGTCTGCGCAGCCGATCACCGCGAGACTCGCCACCACCCACCCACCGAGCCGGACCATCCACCACCTCACCCATCTCCCGCACAACGCGGGCGATGACTGTACTGCATTCGACGGGCCGCGCGGAACCGCTGCGATCACGCCCGCGCAAGGGCGGCGTGGTGCCTGCGCGGAGCGACATCGCCGTCACGGGGCGCAACCCGGTTGCTGCGGGGTGGCCGAAGCGTCGGCCCACGCCCGCCCTTCACTCCCACGGATCGGCCAGCCGCGGATCGACGAGGTAAGCCTCGTCGGTGAGGCTCTCCAGGAACGCGATGAGGTCGTCGCGGTCCTGCGGCGTCATCGTGAAGCCGCCGACGAACCCGCTCTTGTTCGGGTTGGCCCGGCCGTCACCTGCCCATGGGCCGTCCTCGATCACCCGGCCGCCCGCGGCGTAGGTGTCGAGCACCTCCTCGAGCGTGGCGATCGAGCCGTCGTGCATGTACGGGCCGGTGACCGCGACGTTCCGCAGCGTGGGCGCGCGAAACTTGCCGCGATCGGCATCGTCGAAGGTGGTCTCGTACAGCCCCTGGTTGCCGGTCGGGTACGCCCCGGTGCCGCCGACGTTGTAGAGCCCGGTGTTGTGGAAGGCCCGGGGCTCGAAGGCGGTCTCGGCGTGCTTGACCGACAGCGAGAAGTTGAAGCCACCGTGGCAGTGGTGGCACTCGACCGCCTCCGAAAAGAACAGCTCCATGCCGCGGCGCGCCGCGTCGGACAGCTCGCCGTCGGCCTGGGCGAAGCGGTCGAAGGGCGAGTCGCCGGAGATCATCGTCCGCACGAAGCACGCGATCGCGTCGCGGATGCGCGTGAAATCGTAGGGATCCTCGAGCTCGGGGTACGCCGCCGCGAACAGCGGGCCGTAGATCGGCTCGTCGCGCAGAAGATCGAGGATCTCGTCCTCGTGCCCACCGACGCCGAGCTCGACGGGGAACTCGGCGAACAGCGGCACGAGGATCTGCTGCTCGAGCGTCTCGAGCTGCGGGTTGGCCCACGTCGTCGGGAAGCTGTAGCCGCTGTTGACCAGCGCCATCGAATTGCGCGCCAGCACCTGACCGGTCGATCCCTGCGGGGTGACGAGGCCATCGGAGAACGCGAGCGCGGGATCGTGGCAGCTCGCGCACGACTGACTGGCGTTGGCCGACAGGCGGGCGTCGAAGAACAGGTGACGACCGAGCTCGACCTTCTCGGCGCTCATCGGGTTGTCGTCGGGGACCCACGGCTCGGGGAACCCCGCGGGCAGGTCCCACACCCATGGCGTGGCCGGCTCGCCGGTCGTGCTCCCGGTGTCGACGCCGTCACCGGTCGAGCCGGAATCAGAGGAGCCCGAGCCCGACGCGCTGCCGTCCGCGGACGAGGTCGAGTCGGAGCCCGCCGAGGAGCCGGTGCCCGTGGCCTCGGCCGCGCCACCGGGCGAACCACCGCACGCGACGATCAAGACGACGGTGGTGCCAACGATGCGACGCATGATCACTCCACGGAGAAGAAGTCTTGGCCGGCGCAGTCATTTTCGCAGGCGCCCGTCGCCCAGGACAGTCCCAGGTGCGGGAACAACTCGTCGCACTCGTTCTCGTCCGGTGCGAATGACATGCAGCCCGGCGCCGACATCGGCGTGTCGAGGTTCACGTCCTCGTCGGCGACCAGGCGGCCGATGTCCGCGACGATGAGGTTGGTCGTGGCATCGAAGCCATCGAGCGTGATCGTCGGCAGGCCCGGACGGCTGCACGGCTCGGTCGGGGGATCCACCGGCGCTTCGCTCACGCAGCCCTGGCTGCCCAGGTGGATGAACCACCCGTTGGCGGGCCCCGGGTTCTCGTTGGTGATGTCGATGCGCAGGAACTTGTGCCCCGACGCCCAGGCCCAGAACATCGCGACGTCGTTCAGTGGAGGTGGCGCGTCGACGTCGAGGTGGTTGAGCTCGAAGGGGACGCCGAGCTCGAAGCGCACCCCGGTGTACTCGCCGGCGGGCACCGTGCCGACGACGACGTCGTTGGTCTCCGTCGTCGTGCCCTCGCCGCACTCGCCCGAGGCGTCCTCGAAGTCGAGCATCGCGACGCTCTCATACTGCCAGGTGCCGTCTTGGGTGAGGGCGATCGGCGTCTCGGCGCCGTCGACGTCGAGCAGGCGCACGTTGGACACGTAGAACCGCAGATCGCGGAACGACACCGTCGCGTCGTTGGCACCGACGCCGTCGTAGCTCGCGTCGCACGTCGCGTCCTGGTCGCCGACGCGCAGCGCGAAGCGGACGGAGACGTCGACATCGCCGGGTTCGCCGGTGGTCGAGCCGCTCGAGTCGCCGGTCGTCGGCGCGTCCGAGGTCGCGGTGGTGTCGGCCGACGACGACGATCCCGAGTCCGAGCTGGTGTCGGCGGTCGTCGCGGACGTCGTCGGGCCCGAGGTCGCGGTGGTGGAGGTCGTCGGCTCGCCGGTGCTCGACGTGCCCTCGGAGCCGGCGGCGGAGCCGTCGTCACCGCAGGCGGTCAGCAGGGTTGCGGCGAGGAAGCAGGGGAACGCGAGAGTTCGCATGCACAGCATCTAGCAACGCCCCGCTGCCACGTGGTTGGTGCATGTTTTCGCAGGTAGAGCGCGGGGCGTCGCGCTGACGTTGCGGCGGTCACTCGCCGGATCCCGGGCACAGTGGCCGATCGCAAAGGATTCATGATTCCTCTGCGCGGTCGAGCAGCGTCGCCGCGCAAGGCCTGCCGGTCTCGGCTACAGTCCGCCGCGCGCATGCTCCCGCACGTCCTCGCGCTGTCGCCGACCGAGTTGGTCGAGCACGCCACTGCCTCGGGCGTGCCGCTGCGGATCGAGCAGGCGCGGCGGATCCTCGTCGACGCGTGGGCGCACCCGGGTCGCACGCCGCCGCGCGAGACCGTCGGCGCGCGCACGCGGGCCGCGGTGGCATCGCTGCTGCGACACGAGCGGGTCGCGATCGTCGAGCGGGCGGTCGATCCCGGCGACGGCTTCGTGAAGTACCTGCTGCGGGCGGCCGATGGTGCGGAGTTCGAGGCGGTGCGGATCCCGTTGCACCGTCCGGGTCGCTTCACCGTGTGCCTGTCGTCGCAGGTCGGCTGTGCCATGCGCTGCGATTTCTGTGCGACCGGTCGCCTCGGTCTGACGCGCAACCTCGAGGCGGCCGAGATCCTGTCGAGCTTCCTGGCGATCCGCGACGAGGCGCCGGGCCGGGTCACGGGCGCGGTGTTCCAGGGCCAGGGCGAGCCGCTGCACAACTACGACGAGGTGATCCGCGCGGCCGAGCGACTGCGCGATCCGTGCGGCGGATCGATCTCGGGCGACGCGATCACGATCTCCACCGTGGGCCTCGTGCCGCAGATCCGCCGCTTCACCGCGGCGCGCCTGCCGTTCCGGTTGATCGTGTCGCTGACGACCACCGATCTGCAGGCCCGCGCCAAGCTGCTCCCGGTCGCGTCGCGCTTCGCCCTCGAGGATCTTGCGGACGCGATCCGCGGCTACCAGGCGAGCAGGGGCGGTCGCGTCACGATCGCGTGGGTGCTGATCGCCGGCACCAACACGTCGGCCCGTGAGGTCGAGCGCCTCGGCGAGCTGTTCGCCGGCGTGCCGATCATCGTCAACCTCATCGACGTCAACGACGCGCGCGACGACGGGTACGCGCGGGCCGACGACGACGAGCGGGGTCGATTGCTCGATCGTCTGGCCGCGGCCGGGATCCCGTTCATCCGCCGGTACTCGGGCGGCGCGGCGCGGCACGCCGCGTGCGGGATGCTGGCGGCGCGGCGCGTGGCGACCCAGCCCGACTGAATCCGGACCGCGATCGGCTCAGAGGCCGAACAGCTTGCGTCGGCGATCAGTCCAGGTCGATGCGACCATCGAGGACGCGCGTGACGACCTCGAGGCCGACGCCCATCTGGCGGGCCACGTCCTCGAGCACGGCGCGCTCCGCCGCATCGACATGGCCGTCGGCCAGGGCGATCAAGGCGAGATCACGCACCAGCTGCATGCGCGCGGCCCGGCCGACGCCCTCGAGATCGCGGATGCGCTCCGGCAGGGCCTCGGTCAGCGCACGGAGGCTCAGCTTGCGGCTGTAGGTTCCGTCACCGAGCAGCCGATCCAGCGCGTCGATCTCCTCGTCGCTGATCTCGCCCGAGGCGGACGCGACCGTCACACCCGCCGACAGCAACACGCGGCGCATCGCCTGGGCTTCGGGGGTCTTGGCCTGCAGATATCCCGGTTCCATGAGGCCCATCGCCTCGTTGGTCGCCACCTCGAGGGCGGCGGGACCGAGGCCGCCTCCGACCATGTAGGCCGAGCGCGCGAACAGGTGGGCGGCCTTCACCCGCAGCGGTGAGAACGGATGGGTCGAGAACCACTCGCCACGTCCTGCGTCGTCGGCACCCTGGGGGGTGTCGACGGCGAACTCCTCGAGCTGGGCGAGCATGGCCTCGACCACGTGCGGCGTGAGGGCCCCCGACAACCCCGAGGCCAGCTTGAACAGGCTGCGTGCCACCGGCTCGAGATTGCCGGCGCAGTACAGCCCGGCGCGATCCGCCGACACCTCGGCGAAGCGCGACCACGAGAACAGCTGCATCGCGCTCTGGGCACCCACCGATTCGCTCGTGATGACGCCCTTCACCGGCAGCTGATGGTGTCGGTAGCGATGGTGGCCGAGCTCGTGACCCACGACGAAGGTGAGCTCGTCCTCCGCGAAGCGGTCGAGGAGCGCCGAGCTGAACAGCAGCAGGACGCGGCCTTGGTCGGGTAGGGTGACGCCCGCGTTGGCCTCGGCCGAGGCGTAGACGTAGCACTCGCACGGCTCCTCGACGGCGAGCTTCTCGCGGCAGGCATCGACGATGCGATGCAGCGCGGGCGCGAGCACGTCGGTCAGGCGCACGGCGCTGGCCAGCAGCTGGCGGCGGACCTTGGACTGTTCGCCCGCGGTGACGACCGCGGCGGCGCTGCGCCGGACGTCGGCGTCGTCCATCAGCGCACGGAACCCTTGCTCGTCTCCCACCGCCCGGAACTCGTCGCTGGTCGACATCCCGGGAATGATAGCAGGCGAGGATCGGTGCGAAGCGGCCGATGCCGCTCGAGCAGGCGGGCACCGCGACCGGCGAGACCGCGCTATCCTCGTCGATGGGTGGAGGCGCTGCTCGTCGGCATCGTGGTGTGGAGGATGGGCGCGGTTGATCCCTCGCCCGCGGACGAGCCGCCGATCCCCTCCGACTACACGCTGCAGTGGCGCGCGCCCGTCGGCTGCCCAGACGCCGAAGAGATCCGCCACCGCGTTGCGCGGTACCACGGCACGCAGTCGCCGGGCGGCGGTGTGGCGCGGATCGACGGCGAGGTGCTCGGCGATCCGCACGGTGGCTACGCCCTGCAACTGACCACGGAGTTCGACGCGCAGACCCACACCCGTCGCATGCATGCGCCGTCGTGTGACGAGCTCGCCGAGGGCACTGCGATCGTGATCGCGGTCGCGCTGCGGGAGGGGCTCGCGGTCGCCATGCAGCCGAGCGACGGGCCCGCGCCGACCGTCGAGCCGCCGATCGTGCCAACACCGCAGCGTGCCGAGCCGTCGCGCGTCCCCGCGGGGCCGCGGGTGGCCAGGGGCGCGCCGCCGCGGGTCCCCCAGGACGCGGCGCCGATCGAACCGGCGCCGATCGATCCGATGCCGATCGTCGCGGCGCGACGCGCCCGGCCGCGACCGCACGCGCTGCTGCACATCGCGGGCCTCGCCGAGGCGGGAGCCCTCGGTGCGGTGACCGGGGGCGTGCAGCTGGGTGTGTCCGCGGCGTGGCCCACCGCGCGCGTGTCGATCTCGGGTACGTGGCTCGCCGCGCGCCGGCGTCGCGACGGGCCGACCGGATTGTCCGCGACGTTCGAGGGCGGCACCGTGGCGGCCCGCGGCTGCTGGACGCCGACGATCCGCGCCCTGGTGCTCCCGCTGTGCGGCGGGATCGAGGCGGGAACCGTCCGCGTCGACGCCTCCTTTGCCCGACCGACGACGCAGCACACGCCGTGGGCCGGGCCGCTCGCGTCGGCCGCGGTGGTGTGGCGACTCGGCGCGGTGCGGCCGTGGATCGGCCTCGAAGGCACGGTGCGCGCGGTCGGCACCCGCTTCCGTGTCCGGGGACGGGATGGCCTCGGGCAGTGGCCGGCCTCGGCGCGCGCCCTCGTCGGGCTCGAGGTGCCCCTCGGTCGCGGCAGGAAATCGACCGCGGGCGCGAAACGATCCGCGACGCCGGACACTGCGGGGGGCAGCGGTGCACCCTGAACGTTCCAGCCCGACGTGGTCCCCGGCGGTGGCCCGCGGTCCCGACGCGTTCCGTGGCTTCTACCGCGAGCACTTCGGCTTCGTCTGGCACGTGGTCGGGCGCTTCGGCGTCGCGCCGGCCGAGCACGGCGACGCGGTGCAGGACACCTTCCTCACCGCGTACCGCAAGCTCGGGGGCATGCACGGCCATGCGCCGCGCCCGTGGCTGTACGGCATCGCACGGCGGGTCGCGAGCAACTATCGCCGCAGCGCGCGACGTGCAGCGACGCGACGCGCCGACATGGCGGAGGCCGGCTTGCCCTCGCACTCGCCCGCCGTCGCCGAGGCCCTCGGGGTGCTCGACCGATTCTTGGCCGGGCTGCCGCCGCGTGATCGTGAGCTGTTCGTGCTCTCCGAGGTCGTCGGGATGACCGGACAGGAGATCGCCGAGGCCACGGGGCAGCTGCCCCGCGTCGTGTATGCGCGGCTGCGGCTACTGCGACAGTCGGTGGCCGTGCTGGCGCCCGAGGCCCTCGGCCCCGCGCTCGGCCGGGTGCGCGCGGATGGGCCGGTCGCCACCGATCGTGGGTGGTGCGTGCTGGCGCCGCTGCTCGGCGGAGCTCCGAGCGCCGCGGCGGCGCCGGTGCTCGCCGGACTGGCGAAGGTCGGCGTCGCGATGGCGATCGCGGGCGCAGGAACGATCGCGGTGATCGCAGTGACTGCCGGTGCCGGGCCCACGTCGCCGGCGCCCGTTGCATCGAACGTCACGGTGGTCCGCGCGCCCGCGGCGGATCCGACACCTTCGGCGCGCCCGACGATCGAGCGAGCGATCGCCGAGGTCGTCGACATCGACGCGACGCCGCCCCCGGCGGTCGGCCGCACGCCGACGGCCACCCCACCCGCTCGGAGCGCCGCGCCGCGATCGGCGGTACCCGCTTCGCTCGCCGCCGACAATGCGCTGCTGCAGGAGATCCTCGGCGCGCTCGATCGCGCCGACCCGAACGCCGCCCTCGCCCGCGCGCGCGACCACGCGATGCGCTTCCCCGACAGCCCGCAGGCGGACGTGCGTGCGGCGCTGCAGGTCGACGCGTGGTGTCGTCTCGGTCGCGCCGACGAGGCCGCGCGCATCGTCGCCACGCAGCCGGCGTCGCCGATGGTGACGCGCGCGCTCGATCGATGCGACGCGGCCGCGAAAAAACCATCGACGCCGGACACTGCGGGGGGCAGATGAACCGCTCGATGCCGCACTCCCCCTCGTTCGCCCCCGTGACCCTCGCGCGCCCCGTCGGCCTCGCGGCGCTGGCGTGGATGCTCGGTGCCTGCATCGGCACCCTCGATCTCGACGACGGCGGCACGTCGAGCGCGGGGACGTCGACGTCGAGCGACACGGCCGTGGGCTCGTCCTCCGATGCGTCGTCCGCCACGGACACGACGGCCACCACGAGCGAGACCGGCGGCCCGGCGTCGACCAGCACCGACGAGGGGAGCAGCGAGTCGACCGGCGGGCCGTCGTTCATGTGTCCACCGGCGCCGTTCGAACAGCAGTGCGATCTCCTCACGCAGGATTGCCCCCATGGACTGGCACTGCATCCCGCATGACGCCAGCGGGAACGGGACCTTCAACGCGACGGCGTGCGCTCCCCTCGACGCCGCTCCGTCCCCGCGCGCGAGCGCCTGCACGTCGGAGGAGTCGACGTGCAGCGACAGCTGCGAAGTGGGCGCGAGTTGCTTCAGCAACTTCGCGCAGCCAGTGTGCCTGGGGATCTGCAGCGTCGACGGTGATGACGCCGGCTGCCAGGCGAACGAGCGCTGCGTGACCTGCGGCTCGTGCTCGTTCGGCGCCTGCTTTCCTTCCTGTGATCCCCTGGCGTCCGGGTGCGTCGACCCGCTCCCGACGTGCTTCTTCAGCGAGTCGGAGGGGTCGTTCATCTGCAACGACATCGAGCTGTTCGATGTGGCGGCGGGCGAGCCGTGCGAGTTCACGAACGACTGCGCCGAGGGTCTCGTCTGTGCCGCCGCCGAGGACTTCGGCGGTTGTGGTGAGGGTGCGACGGGGTGCTGCGCCGCGCTGTGCGATCTCGACGACGGCGATGCGGGCTGCACCTCGCCGCTGTCGTGCGTGCCCTTCTTCGTCCCCGGATCCGTGCCCGAAGGCCTCGAGCATCTCGGGGTGTGTCTGCTGCCCGAGGCCGACCCGTGCCTCGAGCCCGGCGCGTGCCCGCCCGAGGGCGTCGACGACACCTACCCGTGGTGCTCGCTCAGCAACGAGGGCCTGTGCAACGAGTCGTCCATCGTCGGTTACGGCGATACGCTCGCCTGCGAGCAGGGCTGCCTGTGCGACGCGCCGTGCGACGATCCCGGCGACTGCCCGACGCCACCCACCGGCACCGCGGTGCCCACGTGCGTCGAGGAGCCCTACGGCGTCGGCAGCCCCACCACGTGTCTGCTGCGCTGTGGCGACGGCGAGGTGTGCCCCGACGGCATGACGTGCGGGGCCTTCGTCGACGGCGATCCGGTCTGCGGCTGGGTCTCGCCGCTGCCGCCCGACGAGTGCGATTGATCGGTGCCCGACTCGGGCGGCGCCCCCGCTAGCCCCGTGGCTCGCAGACCGACGACGACGAGTCGCCGCATGCGCCGCGCCTCTGGGCGCACCCACCGAAAAAACTTGCCTGCGGTCGGGTTAGGTCTGGGCCTGCGGTCCGTCTTCGACGGAGTCGCGGATGAACGCGGCGCCCAGCGTTCACCGCGAGACGAGCGTCTCCTCGCCGGGAGACTGATCGATTCACGTCGGTCGTGGCAACTCCACCCCAGGCACCGCCCATGATCCGTGACCACATCACCCTTCGTGCCTTCGCGCTGCCACTGCGAGATTGCCCGCGCACGCCAACAGCCGCCGTGAACGGATGCCAGCTCGCGAAAACTACAGCGTCGTTCGCTGAGACGGAGACCCCGCATGGGTCACTCCGGTGATTGCATGGGCGGGGGACGAGCACCGAGGGCGCCGAACCCGATCACCCGGCGGTGGGGACGATGGGCGATGGTGGCCAGCACCGTCTTGCACGGGTGCTACGTGGGACTCGGGGATGGAGCACCGGTTGGTGATGAACCGGATCCGACGGCGACCACTGCTGGAACGGACGACGGCGGCGGCAGTCGCGGCAGCGATGGGAGTGACGAGGGTGGCGATGACGGTTCGCCGTCGGCTTGCACCCCGGAAGACCGCATCGAGGCCGCGCCCATGCGGCGGCTGAGTCACGCCGAGTATCGAGCCACGATCCACGCCTTGTTCCCCGGCACGACCCTGCCGGACATCGAGCTCCCTCGCGATCTCGCCGTTCACGGCTTCGAGAACGACTCGGGCGTGCTGGCATCGTCTCCCCTGCTCGTCGAACGCTACAGCGAGCTCGCGGTCGCGATCGCCCACGCCGCAGTCGCCGAGTCGATCGACACGCTCGCGCCGTGCGCCCCACTCGCGGATACCGACGATTGCGCCCGGGAGTTCGTGCGCAGCTTCGGTCGACGCGCGTTTCGTCGGCCACTGACCGAGGCCGAGGTCGACCGGTTCACCGACCTCATCGTCTCGCAGATGAACGACGTGTTGACGTTCGACGGAGGGGTTGAACTCGCGCTGCAAGCGTTCCTGCAGTCGCCAGCGTTCCTGTTTCGCATCGAGTCGGCGCCGGCCGGCGCCGAGGTCGACGATCTCGTGCCCGTGGACGGATACGAGATGGCATCCCGCCTCTCGTATCTGATCTGGGAGTCGATGCCCGACGACGTTCTGTTCGCGGCGGCCGAGGCCGGGGAGTTGTCGACCACCGAACAGATCGAGGCACAGGCCCGGCGCATGCTCGACGACGAGCGCGCCCTGCCGGCACTGGTCGACTTCCACCGCCAGTGGCTCGGGTTCGACCAGGTGCTCGAGCAGGAGAAGGAAGCCTCGATGTTCCCCGAGTGGACCCCGACGTTGCGTGAGGCGATGGCGGAAGAAGCCAAGCGATTCGTCGGCGCCGTGCTCCGCGAAGATGACGCGACCGTCGCAGCCTTGCTGACCTCCCGTCGCACCGAGGTGAACGCCGAATTGGCCGCGATCTACGGCATGGCTGGCGTTGGTTCTGAATGGACGGCCGTCGACCTCGACCCGAGCCAGCGTGCCGGCGTGCTGACGCTGCCGGCCGTGCTGGCCGGCCTCGCCCGTCCGACCAACGGCTCGCCGCCCCTCCGCGGCGTGTTCGTGTTGGAGCGCCTCCTCTGCGCGCGACCGCCCGACCCGCCCCCCAATGCGGACACGAGTACGCCCGAGCCTCCCGACGGCGGCACCTACACCAATCGCCAGTTGTTCGAGATCCGGACGTCACCACCGCAGTGTCAGGGCTGCCACACGCACATCGACGGCATCGGCTTCGGCTTCGAGGGCTACGATGCGATCGGTCGCCATCGCGACTTGGACAATGGGATCGCCGTGGATGCCACGGGAATGGTCAAGGGATTTCCCGACATCGACGGTGAGTTCGACGGCGCCGTCGAGCTCATCGAACGCTTGGCAGGCTCGGCATAGGTCGAGAGTTGCGTGGCGAAGAACTGGTACAGCTATGCCAGCGGGCGCGCCGCCGATGACGGAGACAGTTGCAACATCGACAGCCTGTCGGCGAACTTGGCCGACACCGGCGGCAACATCCGTGAGCTCGTCGTCGCGATCGCGACCTCGCCAGCATTCAGAAACCGGCGGATCGTACCGTGAAGAAGGAACAATCGTGAGCGCGAACTGGATCGGTCGCCGCAACCTGTTGCGCGCGCTGGGCCTCGGCGCCGGCGCCATGTTCCTGCCGTCGCTCGGCCGCAAGAGCCAGGCCGGGGGAGATACACCCATTCGCAGGCTGGTCATCCTCACATCCCAGCATCAGGTCGTCGGCGATGCCTGGCAGATGCTGCGTGGTCATGCCGACAAGACCGCCTTCGAGTACGCGTTCGATGATCCCGACCCGGAATCGTTCAGCGAGATCCTCCGCCCCCTGCACCCCTACCGCGAGAAGCTGATCGTGCTCGATGGCCTCGCGTACCTGTCGGGGGCGTGGAACGCCGCGGGCGTGGGCAACGCGCACAACGTCAGTCACTTGACCGCCCTGACGGGCATCGAGCCCACATCGAACAACAACGCGGGTGGGCCTTCGATTGACCAGATCATCGCCGGACACGTGGCCGTACCGGGTCGGATTCCGTCTCTCGAACTCGCGACCGGAACACCCTGGCTCGGAGGCTACGTGAACCTCGGCGCGGCCGCGCGCGCCCCTGTGGAGGTGAGCCCTGCGGATGCGTTTGCGCGCTTGTTTCCTGCGGACTCCGAGGTCCCAGCCGAGCCGACGAGCGATGATCTCGTGCGCTTGCAACGGGCCAACGTCCTGGACTTCGTCGCCGCCGAGTACAACCAGATCAACGGTAACCGTTCAGGCCGCCTGATCTCGGGCGTGCGCAACCACACTGGGCCAGGGATCGACCCGCGATCATGATCATGATCAAAGGGAGAAGTGAGCGCCGGAGGCCCGGACGATCGGTCGAGCCAG
>JBIJCC010000227.1:0-3674 GCA_044344875.1 Nannocystaceae bacterium | reverse complement strand
CGACTCAAGCGTTCGAGCTCGGCGACCTCATCCTGCGTCAGTTTTAGTTCGGCTTTGGGGCGGCCCATCGCCACGTTAGATCACAGACGCAGGATTTTTCCAAGGACTCCCGTGACGCCTGACTAGCTCGTTCGGCTGACAGAACCGATCGTACTTCACGGTCACCCACGGCTCGTTGCCATAGATGACCACACCCGTCGGGCTCGACGACACATTGAGGATTCCCCATTTCAGCAGACCCTCGCGATAGGCGAGTTGGGTGATCATCGGCGGCTTCGCGACCAAGCGCTGCAACCATTTCTGATTCGCACGGAGCCATGTCTGGCAACACGAGGCGACTGCGTCGGTCGACGCTTCGTGGACGTAGAATGCGGCCCATGAGCCCATGGATGGATTCTGCCCGGTTTCTCTCTCGGGGGCGCCTGGTCAGCGCGGGTCGGTCGGTTCGAGCTTCGGCATGGGCACCCAGCGCTGCACGATGGCGATGGACAGCGTGGCATCCGGATGCGGGGAGGAAACATCGTAGCTGGCGCCATGGTTCGAGAGCCCATCTCCCAACACCTTCGTGAATCGGCCGTCGGGGTGCTTCCAGCGCAGGTAGGCGGACTGGTCCCGCCAGCGCAACGACACGCGCTTTCGCAGCGCCAGCCACGGCACGCTCGCCGATACACCCGCGGCGCTCAAGACCTCGCTCCGAATCGGACCTCGCCGGAGCGCTGCCACTTGGAGCTCGACCTCCAGCACGTCGGGGGTCGTCAGCACATCGAAGTCGAGCACCAGCTCCACGAGCCGGTCCTCCTCCGACCAACCCCAGAGCGCGCCGTAGAGCCCGTCGCCCCAGCCCGAGCTGAAGAGCGCCAGGCCCGTGCCATCGAGCTCGCCGCACCACCCATTCCATGTGGGCACGTCCGACAGCTCGTCCACGCGCTCGGTCAGACGGTCCAGGAACGCTTCGTCGTCCCACCGGCCCACGCTCGCACCGTCCGCGAAGCCGGCGTGCCCGCTGTCCACCCCGGCGCCGCCTCCAGAGTGCTCCCATCGCGATGCCACGTCCTCGCCGAATCGGAGCCGTGCACAGGCCACTCGCTCGTCGTCGTTGTCGGTGAAGCGCGCGACGCACAGGTCGACGGGGAACGGACCGGGGCCCACCGGGCTCGGGGGCGTGAGCGCCGGGGACACTGGCGCTTGGCCGAACGCCAGCTGGCTCATGCCGGTCAGCGGATCGCCGACGACCACCGTCCCCGAGGGCAACGACACCTCGCCGATCCGCACCACCCGCGTGTGCACGGGGCCACGGTCCGCATCCCGCAGCGTCTGGGGACCGGTGAACGCCCCACGAAAATCGGTCCGCACGTCGTCCGGGCCTCCGCTCGCCGCGCCGTTGCTCTGCTCGCTCACGGCGCTTCGCTCTCCGCCGCGGAGGGCAAGTGGTCCGCGGTCAGGGCTCCCCTGAGCGATAGCCCACGCACGGAGGTGGGTACGACGGTGACCTGGGTCGTCCCGACGGGGAATGCGGGAGTGGTTGGGGAGAGAGCAGGCAACTGCATGAGGTCCTGGGTCGTCGATCGATCGCCTGTCCGCAGAGGGTGGCGAGGGAGCGGGAACATAGAGGGTCACGGCGATCACGACGAGTGATGGCCCGCACACTCGACGCTGCCGACGGGGCGAGCCGTCGTCACCGAACCACGCGCATCCTCCGAGTCAGCGCCGATCGACGTCGACGATCCGGCCGTCACCACGGCGTCGACGCCAGAGGACGGCGACGATCACGACCAGCCACGCCATCCTCCGATCACCGCGCAGTGCGATCGTGCAGCCGGCATCGTCATCATCATCACCACCGGCCGCCGGCCCCTCGGGCGCCCGCACGCGATGCGTGCCGGACGAATGGGCGATGTGCTTCCTGCCGGCGGGATCGGTGGCGGTCGCGCGCAGCCGGACCCGCGACTCACCGAAGTCGAGCGACACCGCGTCGTCAGGGAGTGTGATCTCGAGGTCGAGGGGGCCGCTGTCGATCGGCGCGTCGACGATGAGGGGTTCCCACTGGGGCTCGATCGTCCCTTCGATCGCCCCCCACTCGACGGTGACCCTCGACCCGACGGGCACATCGGCGCATCCCGCCAGAGCATGGGGCTCGCCGACGATCATCTCCGCCGGCTCGTCGAGCAGGGCAATCGAGGGGCCTGCAGCGTCGGCTTGGGCCGGGTTGGCGATCACTTTCACGAATCCTGGTCGCGGCGTCCAGAGATTCCCCAGCGGCTCCCAGGTGTAGCCCCACACCGTGTAGGTCCCGGGCTCGACCCCTGCCAGATCCCAGTCGACCCCGACCGCGGCCTGCTCGGCGGTGATCGGAACCCGCGCATCGTCCGGCGTGATGCGCAGCCACTCGTCGCTCGCGAAGCGTGAGGTGGTCGCGAGCACGTCCTGCGCTGTGATGTCGGACGGCACCACGTCGGGATCGACCAGCGCCGCGCGGTCGATGTCGGCTCGACTGATCCACGGCGGCAAGCGCTGGACGGTACCCACCGCGGCGTAGTCGAGCCGCCGGAAGGCGAAGAACTGGTGCGTGCGGCTGTCGCCGACCTCGTCGTCGGTACGCGGCCCGACGTCATCGGACGCGACGGCGTACTCGAAGTGCGCCGTCGGAGTCGACGAGAGATCGAGCCGAGTTGCGCATGCCGCGTCGCTCCACACCACGGGGATGCGGGGCTTGCTGCCGTTGGATGCCGCCGCGTCGGGTCGCGCGAACGCGACCCCGAGCGCCGCGAGGAACGGCGCCATCCCGAGTCGTGCGCCGCGTCTGGAGCACATCGCTACTTGAACCGCGTCGCGATGCCGTGGGCGTCACCGCGCTCGACGCCGCCGCCGTCGATGTTGGTGATCGGGATGACGGCCTTGAGCGTGCCGTTCTTGCCGCCTTCGGTCACCTGGAAGATCCCGAGGCCCGGCTGCGATCCGATCGAGACGTGGGAGTCGCCCGACAGCGGGTTGGGTCCCCGAAGACTCGCGAACACCCGGTTGCCCCTGGGGTTGATCGCGAGCAGATCGGGGGTGAGCTTCTCGGGGTCGTCGGGTCCATCGCTGATCACGATCTCGTTCTCGAGATCGAAGTTCGACGCGCGGTAGGTCGTGATCTTGCCCAGGCCCCGATCGGCCACCCACAGGAACCGAGGCGATGGGCCCCTCGCCGGCGTCACGCCGTGGGCATCGCGGCCTTCGGCATCGTCGCTGTCGACCGTCACCGGCGCGGGCGTGTTGACCGGGTTCTCTGCGCTGTAGCCGTCGAGCGGGAACGCGTAGACCTCGTAGGTGTAGAGGTTGGACGCCGTCCCGCCGCCCGAGGTGATGAACAGCTTGTCCCCGACGATCGTGCCACCGCAGCCGTTGCCGGAGACGTGATCGGCGTCGTACTCGGCGACGATGCTCATCGGTGAGGTCGTGGGATCGACGACGAACAGACCGCCGCCGCGCAGGGTCACCACCACCAAGCCGTTGGGCAACGACACCGGACAGATCGGCGCGTTGTCGGGCCGCAGGCCGGCCGCCTGGTGTCAACGCCGGCCTGGAGGCGCGGGAATCTGCGCGCGAGTCGGGGACTCGGCGTGAGGCCCGTCGCGCGCCCTCGAGGGGGCGGGAGGTCGCGTGCTCGCGGAGAAGTTGGCGGAGCCGAAGCC
>JBIJCC010000094.1:0-40613 GCA_044344875.1 Nannocystaceae bacterium | reverse complement strand
AAGGAGGCCGAACTCCGCGCCAAGCTCCGCCGCGACCAACGCCGCTCGCCAAAGCCTCGGTGACCCCCGCGGCCCCTCGTCCGACTCTCGCCGGCGAATTCACGCGCTTCCTCGCCGGCGTCAACAAGCGGGACTTGTGACAGTCCACACGCTCAACGTTCCCCACGAGGACCGCGATGTTCCGCCCGCATGCGGCGCGAGCGGCCACCCCCGAGGGATGACCGCCCGCCTCGCAACGCCTCAGTTCTCGTGCGCCGGCACCACCGTCACCTGCACCGCGTTCTTCACCGCGGACAGCACGTTCCAACCGGCCTCCTCGCCGTCCCCGTGCCACGCGGTCCAGCCGGTCCCCGGTCGATCGAGTCGGTAGCGCACGCCCCAACCCGTCGGTTGGTTCATCAGCCACATCTTGAGCGACTGCAGCTTGCGGACGTCGACGCCCGCGCCCTCGCCGTTGCGGCGCACGGGTGACCAACCAGCGTTGACCTGGCGCACCTGGTACTCGACGCCCGTGCCCGGGGGCATGCCGATGCCGCGCGAACGGAACCGCTCGATGCGGCGCGTGCCCGACGGGTTGCCCGCGCTCCCGCCGTTGCTCGCCCACGTGCCCCAGCCCTGGTCCTTCAGCTCGACGGCATACTCGATGCTGCGCGGATACTCCTGCACCCACGCCCACGCCCACGCGACGCGCCGCGCGGCGACGCCGTCGCAGCGGAAGTCGAACACCCGCAGATCGTGGGGACCCGTGACCGTCGGGGTGAACTCGACGATCTCGTAGCTGTTCTCCCAGGTACCGCTGGCCGCCACACGCACGCCTCCGGGGGCCCAGACGTCGAGATCGAGGTCGGCGCTCGGCTCGAGCGCGTATCGACCATAGTTGCCCTCGGTGGCCCACACCAGTACGGCTCGCGTGCGCAGGCCTGCGCGCAGCGGCATCGTCGTCACCACGTGGGCGTTGCCCTCGTCACACGTCTCGAGCCGGCCGTCCCAGTCGCCAGTCAGGCCGCGGAAGATGTTGTCCGCGTTGTCGACGACCAATCCGCCCGCGCCGTCGCGATCGCTGATCCGCGTGGGGCCCTCGATGTTGTGGACCGCCGACGCCATGAGCACGGCCTTCACGCCCTCGGGGAAGAGCTCGAAGAACGCGTCGCGCTGTTGCAGCAGCGCGGCCGCACCACTGACGTGCGGCGCTGCGAAGCTGGTGCCGCTGTCCGCGACGAAGTCATCGAACTGCGTGGTCTCGACCACACCGGGCGCTGCGATCTCGGGCTTGTTGCGATCCCCGTGCAACGAGCCAGGGTCGCGGAAGCTGGACGTCGACCACATCACGTCGTCGCCCCACCGCGAGGTGTCGACGTCGTCGTAGTTCCCGACGGTGAGAACGTTGTACGCCAGCCCCGGCGAGCCGACCGCACCATCGATCGTGCCCCTGTTTCCCGCGGAGACCACCACCGTGGCCGGGGCATTGAAGACGATCTCGTCGTAGGCTCGATCGAAACCCCCGGGGGCGGAGCCGACCGGCATCGGCGTGCCGAAGCTGAGGTTGAGCACCGTCGCGCCCCAGTTGATCGCGCGGTTCGAGGCCGCGATGAGCTCGCCGTCGTTGCCACCGCAGCTGCCGCCGAGCTGGAGCTCTGCGGCGGGCGTCATGCCGCGACGCACGGAATCCTGCGAGTGCAGGACGCCGACGACCTTGTCGCCGTGCTCACTGCGGCACGTGTTCGTCGGATCCAGCGTGATGAGGCCCATGTCGACGGCGGGGTTGTCGTCGAAGTTCAACGTGACGTCGCCGCCGACCTCGATCACGCCGATCCGCTGCCCGGCTCCATCGACGTTCCAATCGTGCAGGTGGTCCACGCCGACCGCCGCGCGGGAGACCGCGAGGTGGGTCTCCGCCGGCGTCGCCGGGTAGATCGTGTCGACCTCGGTCCACTGGTCGATCTCGAGGATCTCCTCCGCGCTCAGCGACACCTCGATCATGGGTGCGACCCCGTAGAGCTGCGCGACGCGGGCGCCCTTGGGGAGGCCATCCGGCGTGCGGATCGTGCCGTCGTCGTCGACGATCTGCGCGACGATCGGCCCTGCGTCCCCGCCACCGAGCTCGGTCTCGAGGCGGCGCGCAAACGGGGCGATGGTCGCGAGCATCTGGCTGCGTCGGCAGTCCCGCAGCGCGGCCGAGAAGGCGCGGACCGCCGCGCGGTCGATCCCGGTGGGCTGCTCGGCGGGCTGGGGTCCGATCGGTTCGTCGGGCGTGTCGTCGTCGGGCTCGTCGGTGGCGTCACCGTCACCGTCACCGTCACCGTCGTCCGGGTCGACCTCGGGTGGGATCGGCTCGCCGTCGGCATCGACGTCGAGCTCACCGCCGTCGTTCTCGGCCGGGCGGATCCCCGCGCGCATCGGGCCGGCAAGGGGTCCGGGCCGCACGCGCGTCATCGGAGGCTCGCGCAGGTCGTCGCAGCGGCCGTCGTCGGTGTGTCGCAGCCAGATCGCGACCGACAGGGGGCCCGCCGGCGGCGCGGTGACCAACAGCTCGTGCAGTGCCGGATCGAGTCGACCGTGCAGCGCCGCGCGGGCGGCCTCCTCGGCCTGGATCAGCGACTCGGCCTCGACCGGCGCACCGTCGACCAGCGTCACCGACAACCATCGACGGCTGGGCCCGTCGATGAACTTGAAGGCGCTCGCCGCCACGCCCGAGTGGCGCAAATGCACGGCGTCGTGGGTGACCAGCTCGAGCGCGTCGGGCTCGACCCCCTCGCGCGCGGCGATCGCCTCGCGTGCGATCGCCTCGAGCTCCTCGTCGCCGAGCGATCCGCCGCGCAGTTCGGGCGTCGGCGGGTCTTCGACGCCGGTGCACGACGCGGCGAGCACCGCACCGAGGAAGGTCGTCGCAAGCGCATGCCTCGCGTGTACCGGGTTCGTGCGCGCGCCGCATCGGCGCGGCGCCATCACTGGGCCGTTCGATCGTTTCACCATGTCGAGCTCCTTCGCGACGCGGGCAGTCATCGCCCATGCATCGCGACGGACACCGTAGTCGCGTCGACGAGACGCAGCCAGGGCGCGACGGTCGAGTTAAGGCTTAGAAACTCGGCGGTGTCTCGCGACCAAACGGCCACTCGCGTCAGCGCAAGCGACCGCCCAGCCCGACCGGCATCGCCCTCTGCGTTCGCCTCGCGTAGATCGCCGCGTCTACGCTACAGCGCCACAGGGAGCTCCCACGCGAAGATCGCGTTGGGCTCGAACAACGCCAGCGGCGAGAACCAGAGCCGACCGTCGGGACTCACCGTGACCCGGCCGCGCCCGGGCATCGTGTCGAACGGCTCCACGATCCCGACGTGCGGGCGGATCGCGACGACCTCGAGGCTTCGCAGTCCGGCGTACACCCGACCATCGAACGCATCGTGGCTGAGGCTCGTGACGTCGGACTCGAGGTCGACCAGGAGCGTCGCCTCGGCGGTGAGGACATTGAAGCGGTAGATCTCGCCGCCCTCGATCGCAAACAGCAGGTGCACCGCGCTGATCGGCGCGCCGGCGGTGATCCGCCCCGGAAGGTTCGCGAGGGCGGCCTGGGTCTGGAGCTCGAGGTCGGCCGTGACGATCTCGCCGTTCGCGGTGCTGTTGCCGACGTAGAGCACCCGATCGATGCCCCACGTGAGCCCGAACGGGCCCGAGTCCGCGGTCGGCGTGCCGAACGGCCCGGTGCCCGTGGTGATGACCGACTCGATGACCAGCGGCAGGGGATTCGCAGCGTCGTCTTGAACCAGCCGTGCGACGCCCTGCGGCGGCGTCGCTTGGCAACCGCAGTTCGAGCAGCAGGTGTAGGTGATCGCGACGTCGCCGAGCCCACCCAACACCTCCGGTGGGTCGAGCAGCAGGCCGCGATCGTCGCTCTCGCCCGGGCGCGCGCCCGTGGTCCACGCGCGGGTCGGGTCGCGCACCAGGCCGGGCGGCGGCGTGAGGGCCTTGAGGACCTTGATCTCGCCCATGTTCAGGTTCGACACGCCCGCCCACTCGGTGAGCGTGCCATCGGGGGTCAGGCGCCGGACGTAGTCGACGCCGCTGCGCAGCGTCACCATCCACGCGGTGCAGTCGTCGGCGAAGTCGAGGCCGCCGATCATGCTCGAGAACGGTCCGTTGAGATCGACCTCACTCGGCGTGGCGCAGTCGATCGCGCGCTCGCAGGAGCACGACGTCCCCCAGCACTCCCCGGTCTCGAGGCACGCGACGTCGGCACAGGGCGCGACCGCAATGCACGAACCCTGGCCGTCGCACACCGAGCCCGGCCCGCACTGCGCGGCGTCGCACGCCTCGTTCGGCCCGGCGAGCGTGCACGCGGCGTCGGGCGCCCGGCACTCACCGCTGATGACGTCGCAGACCTCCGCCGGGCCACAGGGATCGGGCGCGACACCCTGGCACGTGGTGACGCACTCGTCGTCGACGCAGCGCTCGTTGGGACCGTCGCAGAACAGACAGGGATCACCGCCGCCGTCGGTGCTCGTGGTGTCGACGCCCGGCCCGACGCTCGTCTGGTCGCCGCTGCTCGAGGGGCCAGCGGTCGTCGGCTCCGGGCCGGTCTCGCTGGCGGTGGTGAGGATCCCCTGGGTCGCCGAGGTCGGCGCGCCCGCGGGTCCGTCGTCGCTCGCGCACGCGGTCAGCACGAGGAGGGCAGCCCACGGGGCGCATTCTCGAAGCGATGGGGACTGCGACACCGGCGTTCGACACCGGTGTTCCGCGGGATTCCGGCCGCGTCGAGGGGTGTCCCTCGGCGATCACGAACGAGCGCCAGCGGGCGCCCACGGCAGCGGGACCACCTCGAACTCCGTCGTGATCGGCGGGTGCCCATCCCCGAGCTGCCCCGAGCCGCGCTTCCCCCAGCACCTCACGGTCTTGTCGCTCAGCACCGCGCACGCGAACCCCGTCCCCGAGGCGACCGCGGTCGCGTCGGCGCCTGGGCGGTGAGCTTCAACGGCCCGCAGTCGGGCCGCGCATACGTGGTGTTCGGCGTGCCGACGCAGCCGGAGTGACCGCCAAGGGAGGACCGAGCGTCAGCGGAGCCACCCGCCCAGCCCGGACGGCGTCGCACTCCCCCTTCGCATCGCGCGGATCGCCGCGTCCACCATCAGGAGGTTCGCGACCGCCGGATACCCCGTCGAGAGCCCGCCGATCCCCGCGCGCGCGACATAGGCATGCACCCGCCCAGACCGACCGTGCCGATCGCGCAGCGCACCATAGGCGAACGCCGGATCCTCGCCGTCCTCCGCGTTCAATCGAGCCGTGTACGCGGCCTGGCCCTCGGCGGTTCGGTCATCACCGAACGCTCGCACGGCGATGCGCACCGTGACGCCAGCGCCGTCGTCGTCGACCTCGGACCACAGCGAGCACGACGAGACCGCAGACATCAGCGACAACAACGCGGTCGATCGCTCGAGGTCGCGGAGCAGGAAGTCGCCGCGACCCATGGCCTCGAGCAGGTACCGGCGCACGTCGGGTCCGTGCAGGCCGTCGAACTCGAGGTGGAGCGCGAGCGTCGAGCGGCCGCCGCCGAGCGCGGCGGCCATCGCCGGCGGCAGCGCGCCGAGCAGATCCTCGGGCACGGGCGCGACCGGATGCCGGAGCAGCTCGGAGAGCGCCGCCGGCCCGAGCCCGAGCGAGGCGATGAGCCAGGTGTCCGACGCGACGAGCATCGCGCGGGCCTGGAGCTCGAAGGGCTCGAGCTGCGCGCGCTGGGCGTCGTCGAGATCGATCTCCGCGACCGCGACCGCCAAGGCCCGCCCCTCGAATTGGAACGACTCGGCGGTCACGCGTACCCCGGGCAAGAGCGCGGTCAGCCACGGCGCCAGCTCGGGCGCTCGCTTGACCAGCCGACGCAGCAGGGCAGGCTTGCTCGCGCCGCTGATGAGCACGACACCGAGCGGCCCGCCGGGACTCGCGAGCAACAGCTCGCCGGAGGTCGCGAGGATGACGTCGGTCACGAGTTCCGCATCCTCGAGTGCCGGAACGGTACGCTCCATGAGCGCCGCCGGGTCTTCGTTGGCCCACAGGAACGAGCTGCCCGCGGCCATCGCCGCCATCGTCGTGGGCACGCGGGGCGTGCCGGCGTCGAGCGTCGGGCCGCGGAGGTCGACCTGCAGCATGGCGTCGCGGGCCGCCACGGTGATCGCGATGCCAGCGATCTCGGCGAGCGCGGCGACGTCGGCATCCGCCGTGGCAACACCGGTGCGTGGCCGGTACGCCGCGCGCACGGACGCCTCGGCCGCGCAGACATGGAAGCCCGGGTGTAGTGCGATCGGCTCACACCCGAGCCCGGTGTCGCGACCCGAGATCGTGCGGACGAGCCGTGGGAGATCGTCCGGAGTGTCGGCCGCGATCACGACGACCGCGCCGCCCTCGAGGCGCGCGACGACGAGCCCGCGATCGAGGTGCACGCCACTTCCGCCGAGGCGCGTGTCGATCTGCGGCAGTCCGGCGACGAGCTCCCCGACGTCGGTCGGGGCGTAGGCGCGGGCGAGCAGGGCCCACTCGTCGCGCTGTCCCCGGGTCGCCCACTCGAGGCCGTCGATCAGCGCGAACGGGTCGCGGATGGCGATCCAGGAGCTGGCGCCCTCGGGGACGACCGCGACGACGTCCGCGAGCGGACGCGGGGCGGTGCGTGGATCGGGGGGTGTCGCAGAGACCGTCGGTGTCGCGGCGGCGACCGTCGTTGCCGAGGCGGCGACCGGCGTCGCGTCATCGCTCGGGGCCCGCTCCCCGCACGCGCCCGCGAGGCAGAAGAGCGCGCATCCCAGGCGTGTCATCCCTTCACGTTCCCGGCACGCCGATCGCGACATCCGTGAGCCCCGAGCCGCCCGGCTCGAACACCGTCTGCCACGCGGTCAGGTCGCTCGACGCGGCGATCGACGCCGGCCAGCCGAGCGCGAGGTACTGCCCGTGGAACCAGATCACCGGGTCGCGGACCTGATCGCTCGCGTAGGGCGTCCACTGCAGGCCGTCGCTGGAGGTCCAGTAGCCGTCGTCGCTGCCGATCCAGAAGACGTCGTCGCCGAAGACGGGGCGGCGTTCGCCGCCGCTGGTGGTCACGTCGGCGTCGGTCCACGCGACACCGTCGGCCGAGGCGCGGAGCTGGCCGTCGTTGGCGCGGGCGACGAAGGTGCCGTTGCCGAAGGTGATCGATCCACCCGAGTAGCCGCTGCCGCCGATCTGGAACTCGGTCCAGGTCGCGCCGTCGGTCGTGGTCGTCACGAGCCCGACGTTGGAGTCCCCGTACGTGTGGCCGACCGCCACCGCGACGCCGTTGCCCGCCGCGATCGCACGGTGGTGGCCGGCGAAGTACTCGCTCGGATCGATCCACGTCACGCCGCCGTCGACCGAGCGCACGCGCAAACCGTTGCCGCCGACGGCGACGAAGGTGCCGTCCGCGAGCACGACGACGTCGGAGAGGAAGCTGCCCAGGCTGTGGTTCTCGTCGGTCCAGGTGATGCCGTCGGCCGAGCGCATCGAGAAACCCGCACCGCCGCCGCCGACCGCGACGAAGACGCCGTCGCCGTAGCCGACGCCGCGCAGGAGATCGTCGTCGTCACCGCCGTTGGGGTTGACCTCGACGAAGTCGGTCCACGTCAGGCCGTCGACGCTGCGGACGCGCCGCGTGCCGTAGCCGACGGCGACGGCGATCGCATCGGGGTCGACGCTCGCGGTGTCGTCGCTCCCGCCCGAGCTGTCGTCGCCGGCGCTCGAGGTGTCACCGACGGTGGGGTCGGTCGGATCGGTCGCGGTCGCGGTCGCGGTCGCGGTCACGCCCGTGCCGGCGGTGGTCGATGGATCCACGCCGCTCGACCCTGCGTCGGACACGGTCGGGTCCGCGGTCGCGTCGGTCGCGGCAGCCTCCGTGTCACCGCCGTCGCCCGCGTCGCCGCACGCGGGGAGCAGGGGCCAGGGGAGCAGGACGAGCGCGCAGAGGGTCGTACGGGGCATCGCAGGGGGATCCGTGGGGCCGGCAGGTCGGGTGAAGGAATGATCGCCCCCGATCATCCCGGGTGCAGGACGAACGGGTACTTCACCACTACCATGCCGCCGCCCACGGGCGCGGGGAATGTCCACCGCGCGACCGCCTTCTCGATGCACTTGCCCACGCTGGCGTCGGCGAGGGTGTCCTCCTTGACCGACGCGGTGCTGACGTCGCCGGAGGGGCCGATCGTGAGGACGATCGTCACCTTGCCCTCGAGCGTCGGGTCCTTCGCCAGCCCGGCCTCGTAGCAGTACTTCACCTGGTTCATGTGCCGACGCACGACGCGGCGCACGGCGTCCTTGTCGAGGGAGCCGACGACGGTGGAGGTGCCGGTGCCGGCCTTGGGGTCCCGGCGCCGCCCCGGAACCCCACGGCGAGCCGGCCGCCTCCCGGTGAACCCGCTTCGAACCTATTGAACGCCGGCCCGTGCGCCGTGTGTCATGCGGCTTGCGGGGCGCTCCCGCACGGCGCTACGCTGAATGACGATGCCGCACGCCGCACGCCGTACGCGCTCGCCTTGTCGCTGTTCGCCTGTGCGAGCGAGCCGGATCCGACCGAGGCTGCGGCGGATCGCGCGGCCGAGTTCGAAGACGTAGGTGACGCGGTCGTGGTGTTCGAGTCCCGCACGCATCGCGCGCTCGACGGGACGGAGATCCCGATCTCGGTGCTCGGTGAGGTCGACCAGGACATCCTCGATCAGGTCGCGCGGCCGTGGAGCTTCAATGCCGACCGGACCCGCTCCGGCCGCGATCGTCTGGGCGAGCGGCCCGAACGCGTGTCCGGGCCATTCGCTCGACGCCGGGCCACCGGCACCATCTCAGAACGAAGGAGGCGACGATGCGGGTGCATGAGATCACGTTCGCGTGCGTGTGGATCACGACGCTGGTCGGCTGCGGAGTCGAGCCCGAGCCCGGAGGGACCGCGGGCACTACGACGTCGGGTGACGCGATGACGACGGTCACCACCGAGGTGTCGGCCAGCAGCACGATCTCGGCGAGTTCGACCTCGGCCGAGACGACGAACGGCGTGACATCGAGCAGCGACGCAGAATCGTCATCGAGCGGCGGCCCCGCTGGTCCGGAGATCTGCCGTACCGCGATGACGGAAGCTGAATGCGAAGCGGCGTCGGACGAGTGTCATTGGTCCGAGGCGTATCGTGTGATCGACCTCGCGACGTGTACGCTCGAGCCCGCGCCCGACCTGCAGTGTTGGGCGCGGTACGTCGAGCCGACCAACTGCGCGTTGGGTGAGCCCGGGGTCTGCACGCCCATGGGAGTACATCCGCGCTACCGCGAAGTGGACGGTCAACTGCAGCTGCTCGAGTACGAGTGCACGGTGGGCCCCGAAGACCTCGAGTCGGACGCGCCGAGCTGGGAGGTGTGTGGCAGCGACGAGTTCGAGCCCGTCCCACCGGTGTGCTACTGCATGTGCGGTGGCCCGTTCGAGTGACTCGATCGCGTCCGCGCGAACTCGCGAAGATTTCGGGCATCGAGTTCGCGCTCCGAGCATGTTGATCGTTCGCAACACCAAACGAAGCTCCACCGCGCACCTAGTTGGCTAACCCGGCTCATCCCGGGTGCAGGACGAACGGGTACTTCACCACTACCATGCCGCCGCCCACGGGCGCGGGGAATGTCCACCGCGCGACCGCCTTCGCGATGCACTTGCCCACGCTGGCGTCGGCGAGCGTGTCGTCCTTGACCGTTGCGGTGCTGACGTCGCCGGAGGGGCCGATCGTGAGGACGATCGTCACCTTGCCCTCGAGCGTCGGGTCCTTCGCGAGCCCGGCCTCGTAGCAGTACTTCACCTCGTTCATGTGCCGACGCACGACGCGGCGCACGGCGTCCTTGTCGAGGGAGCCGACGACGGTGGTGGTGCCGGTGCCGGCCTTGGGGCGCTTGCGCTTGGTCCCGTGCCCGAGGCCGGTGCCGGAGCCCGATCCGATCGCGCCGAGCCCTCCGATGCCGCCGCCAAGCTCGCCCTCGCCGAGGACCGAGCCGAGTTCGCCGATGCCGGCAAGCCCCGCGCCGGGATCGACGCTCGCCCCCGGCACGTCCTCGATCGCCGCCGCCTCGAAGCACAGCGGGAGGATCGCGCCCGCGCCGAGCTCGACCGCGAAGCAGCGCCGCGCGTCGACGACCTCGGGCGCCGCGGTGAAGGTGTGGTCGCGCTCGACGAGCCCCGCGATTCCACCGCTGCGCCACCACACGGTCGCGCCACGACGCACCTGCCAGGTCGGCGTGCTCGGGCTGCCGAGCCCGCCGATCAGCCCGCCCGCCATGCCACCCATCATCCCGAGCACCGCGGTCTCGAGCACGGGAGCGAGGCGCGAGCTCGGCACGACGGCGCGGATCGACGCGCAGCGCAGGCGCACGTCCGCGAGCGTGCGGCCGGCCTCGGTGCGTCGACCGAACGTCGCGACCCCGCGGGGATCGATGCCGGTCTGCTCGAGCTGGGCGTCGGTGAACTCGTGGGTGCGGTCGTAGATCAGGCGATCGTCGCCGCTGGCGAGTGGCTCGGGCCTGACATCGCCGAAGCTGCGATCGCCCGGATCGTAGTAGCGCCCGACGGCGTCGTCGGGCAGCGTCAGCGACATCGACAGGCCGGTGAGCTCGGCGATCCACGCAGTGCCCTCGCGGCGCAACGGCACGCCGGCGAGGAGGTCCACGCGCGTGCCGTCGCCGAAGTCGACTGCCACGCGTCGCGTCGTCACCGACACGAGATCGGCCTCGGCGACGTGCAGCTGCAGTCGGAACGCCGAGAGCGCCCAGAGCGTCGACGCGCAGTTGGGCACGTCGTCGACCGGGGTCTCGACGGTGATGTGATCGCCCTCGCGACCGACTGCGGCGACGACGAAGCCTGGGCCGCCGGTCGGCAGCGTGATGCTCGGCGCGGGTGCGGGACCCGAGGCGGGACCGAGGTGGATCGCGGCGCCGGGACGCACCAGCGCAAAGCCGTGGGGCGGCGGCGCGGCCTCGATCACCGCCGCGACGGGCGGGGCCACCGGCGTCGACGCAACCCCGTCGGGTGCGTCGACGAGCTCGGGCGCGTCGATGTCGCTGCGCGCCTCGATCGTCGGCGGCGCGTCGGGCTCGGACGCGGGGCGATCACAGCAGCCGAGCCACACGAGCGCCAGGACACGACACCGCATGGCGCCAGTGTACCCGACGCCGCCGCTATGATTCGGCCTGCGTGATCAGGGCCGCCAGCGCCGCGCGGCTCTTGATCTCGAGCCGGCCGTAGATGTGCTCCAGGTGCGTGTTCACGGTCCGCGTCGCGATGTGGAGTTGCCGGCCGATCTCGTCGCTGCGCTTGCCCTGCGCGACGCATCGCGCCACCTCGAGCTCGCGCTCGGTGAGGCGGGAGAGCAACGCGAGCGCGGTGGCGGCCTGTTGCGCGCGGCGGTGCTCGGCCGCGGTGCCGAGGCGATACTCGAGCTCGACCGCGCCGAGCACGAGTCGATCCCCGTTGGCCAGGAGGTGCGAGCCGACCGCGACGCCGTTCACGACCGTGCCGTTGGTCGATCCCAGATCGTTGAGCACGAGGGCGCCCGCATCGTTGCCGACGATCTCGGCATGTCGCCGCGAGACACCCTCGTACGGCAGGCTCACGGCCGCCGTCGCGTCGCGACCGAGGACGACCGGAGGCTGCAGCTCGAAGACCACCCCGGCCACGTCGACGCTGCGGCCGACCAGCACCGCGACGCGCGGCGGCGGCGGGCGGTACTCGGGACTCACCGGGGTCGTGCGTTCGTCCACGGCACTCGCAGGATACACGACCCGTCAGGGATCGAGCTCATCGGCGCCGACGTCGGGCCGCTCGTCGCGGGTCTGCGCGTCGAAGTCGTCCGCCACCGCGCCCGCGCCCGCGACCACGCTCGCGTCGATCGCCGCGGCCGCCCCGACGGCGAGGTGGAGGTCGCCCGCGCCGGGATCGACGAACAGCTCCTGGCCGACATCGACGAGGTTGCCGGCTTCCACGATCGCCGCGGGATCGCGGGCCGTGATGCCGCCGGTGACGAGGTTGTTGACGATCGATCCGGTGCTGTCGCTGAAGCGGTACTCCAGCATCGAGAACAGCGGGTACAGGCTCACCAGCGTGTTGTGCTGGACGTCGACCTCGCACGCCGACCACACCGAGATCATCGAGTCGGGCTGGAACGACGCGCCGGCGAGGTCGGGGCCGCCGGTCCAGAACATGTTGTTGCGGATCGATCCGCCGACGTGCTGTGCGCCGGCCGGACACCCGCTGTCCGGCGGGGGCGCGCGGGTGCCGAGCGTGCCGGCCTCGAAGCCGAGCATGAGGCCGCGGTACGCGTCGCGGAACCGGTTGCGCTCGACGATGGTCCCGTGGGCGCCGTAGCCGATGTGCACGGCGATGAACGCCGGGCTGTCGGGGCACCAGAAGTCGTGCACGAGGTTGTCGCGGATGCGCCACCCCGACGCCGCGAAGGCCTTGATGCCGCCGGCGCTGGTGCAGTCCGCGGTGGTGGCCCGGAACTCGTCGGTCAACGAGAACGCGCTGCAGCTGACCTCGCCGTCGTCGACGAACGCCCCCGCGGCGATGTCGGCCTCGGCGACCAGCTGGAAGTTGACCGCGTCGACGAAGCTGACGCGGTGCACCCGCGGGCGTCGCACGCCGGGCCCGCCGACGGGATCGAAGACCAGGAGGTCATCGCCGCCGTTGCGCAGCGAGAGCTCGGCGACGGTGACGTCGTCGGCGCGCACGGTCACGAGGTCGTTCGCCGTGCTGCCGCCGTCGAGGATCACCGCCGAGGGATCGCCGCTGGCCGAGCGCAGCACGACGCCGGCTGCGGAGACGACGATCGTCGGCTGTCCGCTGCGATCGTAGGTGCCATCGGCGAGGCGGAACGTGGTGTTCGCGGCCGCGGTCGCGATGATCTCGTCGAGCTCGGCGGCCTGGCTCGGGTCGAGATCGACCACGATCGCGTCCGCGGCGGGGACAGGCAGCGGCGGACAGAGATTCGACGTCGGTCCGTCGCCTGTGGTGCCAGCGTCGCCTGAGGTGTCGCCCGAGCCGTCGCCCGTGTCATCCACCGCGCGCCCATCCCACGCGGGATTCTCGACCGGGCACCCGGTGCACAGCGCGAGCGCGACGGCGAGCCTGCGCGCAGACATCGACCCCGAGCGTAGCACGCCGCCGCTCCCGGGTCGGTGGCGGCTCTGCCATACTCGCGCGGTGTTCCTGGCGCAGGTCGTGCTCGCCGTCTCGATCGCGCCGGTGGTCCCGGCCGCACCGACGAACGACGCGCCGCGCGTCGGTGTGGCGGCGATCGAGATCGACGGCGAGCTCGTCGCTGCCCGCCGCGACCAGGCCCAGCAGCGCCTGACCGCGGCGCTCGCCCGCGGGGCGCTCGACGTGGTCGACCTCGCCGCGACGACGCGCGCCTGCAGCGATGCGCCGTGTCGCGTGCGCGCCGGCGAGCAGGCCGACGCCGCGTGGGTGGTCGCGCCACGGCTGACGATCGAGCCCGGCGACCGCGACTACGCCCTGGCCCTCGCCATCCTCGACGTCCGGGACGGGTCGACCGCTGCGACGCTCTCGGAGGTCTGCGAGCTGTGCGGCTTCGAGGACGCGCTGCGCATGGCCGAGGCCCAGGCCGCGGGCGCGCTCGACACGATCGCGCGGCTCGGTCGGACGCAGGGCGCTGCCCTCGCGCTCGGGGGCCGTCCGCCGGGGATCCGCCTGCGCATCGACGGTGTGGACGTGGGCGTCACGCCGCTGCGCGTGCGACTGACCGCGGGGAAACACCGCGTGGTCGCGAGCAAGCCGGGCTTCGTCGCGCAGACCCTCGAGCTCGAGGCGATCGACGGCGTCGATACGTCGATGGACCTCGCCCTGCAGCCGGTGCCACCGCGCCGCGACCGCGGGGCGTCGCGACGGATCGCCGCGGGCGCCGTGACGCTGGGCCTCGGGATCGCGGCGGTCGTCGCAGGCGCCGTGCTGCTCGTCGTCGACGGCGATCCGATCCGCCGTGACTGTCAGGCCGATCCGGATGGCGATTGTCGCTTCGTCCACGGCACCGCCACGATGGGCATCGTCACCACCAGCCTCGGCGCCGCGGCGTCGGTGGCCGGCGCGGTGGTGCTCGGCGCGGGCCTGCACCGTCGCCGCCGCCACGCGGCGCGCACCGTCGCCGTCCTCGGGCCGGGCGGCGTCCACCTGCGGTTCTGATCGCCGCCCCGGCGCCGATGCGTCACGGCACGTACTCGTCGGCGCCGACGTCGGGGGTCCCATCGCGGGCGTCACCATCGATGTCGTCGACCACCTCGGTCCCCGCGACGTCGACCGCCGCATCGATCGCGCTCGAGCCCGCGACGAGGTGCAGGTCCCCGGCCGCGGCGTCGACGAAGTGCTCGGTGCCGACGTCGACCAGGTTGCCCTCGAGCACCGCGGTGCCGCCGTCGCGCATCGTGATCCCGTGGGTGACGAGGTTGTCGGCGATGCTCGCCTGGGTGTTGGCGAAGCGGTACTCCATGCCGACGAACGGTGGCTGCAGCGCGACCACCGTGTTGTGGGTGACCACCGCGCCGCACGCCTGCTCGAGCGCGACGCCGGAGTCCATGCCGAACTGCGAGGCGAACATCGCCGGGTCGCGGCCGAGGATCGCGTTGTTGCGGATCACGCCGCCGTAGTGACCGATGAAGCCGGTCACACCGGGGCAGGGATCGTCGCCGTAGTCGCGCGAGGTGCCGTTGCCGGACTCGCCGAGGCCGAAGCCGATCCCGCGCGCGCAGTCGATGATGGTGTTGCGCTCGACCACGGTGTCGCGGCCCGAGTTCCAGACGTGGACGCCGTGCTCCGAGAGCCCGGACTCACACCAGAAGCCGGTGATGGTGTTGTCGCGGATCGTCCAGCCCTGGGCGAGGTGCGCGTCGATGCCCCCGGTGTAGCAGTCGGTGACGTGCGGTCGGCCCTCGGCGGTGAGCTCGAGGTGCGAGCACGCGATCGTGCCGAAGTCGGCGTACGTGCCGTCCAGGGCGTTGATCTTGATCGCCTGCTGCCCCGGGTCGACGACGCGAACCCGGTAGACCAGCGTGTTCTCGGTATTCGAGTCGGGCCCGCCCGTCACGTGGATCGGGTGGTGCAACGCCCGCTGGATCGTGACCTCGGCGATGGTGATGTCGTCGGCGGCGATCGAGAACACCTCGCCCAGGGCGTAGCCACCGTCGATCACCACCGTGCTCGGGTCGCCGCTCGCCGAGCGGATCGTGACGCCGTCCTCGACCAGCGCGATGTAGCCCGCGCCGCTGACGTCGTAGGTGCCGTCCGCGAGCAGCAGCGTGCTGCCGGCGGGGGCCTCGGCGATCGCGGCGGCGAGGTCGTCGGTGGGCGCGAGCTCGATCACCGCACCGTCGGGCGCCGGCAGGGGATCGCAGTGCGGGCCCCCGAGGGGATCGCCGGTCTCGCCGGTCGGGTCGCCGCTGGGATCGCCGGTCGGGTCGCCCGAGGGATCGTCGGTCGCGCTCCCGTTATTCGGATCGACGTCGCCGGAGGATGCGTCCGATCCGCCCGAGGGTGACGACTCGGACGCATCGCCGCCCGAGTCCCACGACGATGCCGCGGTCGCGGTGGCCCCGTCGCTCTCGCCGGCCATGCCGCCATCCGTCCCACAGGCCCCGAGTCCGCCGACGAGGACGACGATCGCGATCGTGCGCATGGCGATCAGCCTAGGCGCGAGGCCTCGGGGCTCGCCATCGGGAGAACTCCCGATTTCACGGGCCGACGAGGCGATCGAGGCGCTCGATCCGGGTGCTCGCGGATGCGGCACCGAGCGTGCGCGCTTCTTCGTAGGCCACCCGCGCGTCGTCGTAGCGCAGCAGCTTCACCCGCGCGTCGCCGAGCAGGATCCACAGCGCGCCCGACTTGCCGGAGCGCGCCGTCGCGAGCGCGGCGAACCGCTCGGCTTGGCGATACTCGCTGCGCTCGAAGTGGAGCTCGGCGAGGCCGGCGAGGGCCTCGACGTTGCCGCGATCGTGGGTGAGCGCGCGGTGGAACGCCTTGGCCGCCTCGTCGAGGCGACCGCCCTTCAGCGCCACCGCACCGGCGTTCGCCAGGGCGTCGGCCGCGTCGGGGTCGTGCGTGGCGGTGCCGGTCGGGGCCGGTCGTACGGGGTCCGGTGCCGGTGGCACGACGCGCGGCGCCGCGTCGGGGACGACGGGCGGCACCGCCGGCGTCGGCGTCGTCGTCGGCATCGCATCCACGCGGGTTGGCTGCGGCGCGTCGCTGCGGATCGTCGCGCTGGAGCGCGGTCGATCGACGAGGCCATCGAGGCGCGCGCGGGTCGTGCTCGCGGAGGTGGGGCGTTCGCCGAAGTAGCGCTCCAATCGCTGCGCCTGCCGCGAGGGATCGGCGTCGGCGAGCACGGCCAGCGGCTCGGCCGCGACGAGTTCGGCCTCGGAGAAGCCGCCGTGCTCGGCCTTGATCACGAGATCGGCGAGTTGGCCGGGGGTCAACGTCACGCGCTCCCGCGCCTGCTCCCGCGAGGGATCGAACACCAGCGCTGCCGCATAGAAGTCGACGGCGAACGGCGGGCCACCGGGTCGCTCGAAGTAGCGATCGCCCAGGGCGACCAGCGCGTCGGCCATCTCGTCGCGGAGCTCGGCCGCGGTCTGGTCGGCTCGATCGGCGATGGCGCCCTCGGTGGCCTCGAGCTCGAGGATCTTGCCGATCGCGGTGGGCTCGGCGGGTCGATCGGGTGGCGGGTACACGTAGTGGCCGTGCGCGGCGGCCATGCGCGCCTCGTCGGCGAGCGCTCGAGCGACGTCGAGCTGCTCGGGGCTCGGCGCCGGACGCCACCACAGACTCGCCGCGATCGCCACGATGCTCGCGACCGGGATCGCGATCATCCCGGCGACGAGCGCTCGCCGTGCGCGGCGGCGATCGTGCTGCAGCGCCTCGAGCAGGGCGTCCATGGTCCCGAAGCGGTGGTTCGGATCCGCCGCGAGCCCGCGGACCAGCGCGCGGTCGAGCCACGCCGGCACGCCGTGTCGGTCGCGCGGCGTCACGATCGCGCCGGTCTGCGCCGCGGCGCGATAGGCCCGGACCGTGTCCGCGGCGAAGGGCAGCTCGCGGTACAGACAGCGGAACAGCGCGACGCAGAACGCGAACTGATCCGTCCGCGGTGACGCGTCGGCGCCGGTGCCGAGCTCGGGCGCCATGTACGGCGGTGTCCCGAGCACGAGGTTCGCATCGGTGAGATCACTCGACAGCAGGGTGGGGCGCTCGCCGAGGCTGACCTCTGCGATGTCGTCGACCCCGTCGGGGGCGGTCGTGCTCGCGCGGGCCAGGCCGAAGTCGAGGACGGTGACGCGGCCATCGTCGGCGAGCATCACGTTGCCGGGCTTGAAGTCGCGGTGGATCAGGCCGGCGCGGTGAGCGGCCGCCAGGCCCGCGCCGGCGTCGACGAAGACGTCGCGGATCCGTCGCCAGTCCCGCCGCTCGCCGCGGATCCACGCGTCGACCGTGCGGCCCTCGAGCAGCTCCATCGCGAGGAACATGCCGTCGCCGTACTCGCCGACGTCGTGGACGACGACGACGTTGGGGTGACGGATCTGCGCGATCGCCTGGGCTTCGCGCAGCACCCGGGCCCGACGATCACCGAGCAGCTCGTGGGCGCCGCCGGTGGTGTCGGTGCGCAACAGCTTGATCGCCACCTTGCGCTCGAGCTCGGTGTCGAAGGCCGAGTAGACGTCGCCGAGCCCACCGGCGCCGACGTGGTGGAGCACGAGGTAGCGCCCGACGAGCGTGCCTGTGGCGAGCACGCCACCGGGCGCGGTCGCCGTGGCCTGGGCCAGCGCGACCGGCCGCGTGGGCGCGTCGTCGCTGTCGGCGGGGCTCGGCACGCGCCGCGCCATCGCGTGCGTCGCGTCGGGGTCGGGGCCCGCGGATCCCACGCGCCCATGGTCGCACAGGTACGGGGGGGTCCGGCACCGATGCGGGAAAGGCCTGGCGGGGTTCTTCGCTCGATGTCGCAATGGTGTCATCCATGCGGCGCGCGCATCCGAGTCCCTCCCCGATCCTGGCCCTGCTCCTGTCGCTCGGCGCGTGCGCGACCGAGGGCGGTGGGGACGAGCAGGGCGGCTCGAGCGGCGCGTCGCTGTCCGGGCCCGACGCGTCGTCGGCCGCGTCGATGTCGAGCTCACCGGAACCGACGGAGTCGGACGGCAGCGCGTCGGACCCGACGGCGTCGGACGGCAGCGCGTCGGACCCGAGCGCGAGCGGTCCGGGCGATGACACCGGTTCGCCGACGGGCGCCTGCGGCAACGCCGAGGGCCAGTTGCTGCTGCCCTCGATGCCGTGGAACACCGACGTCAGCGCGGCGCCGGTGGCCGCCGACTCGCAGGCGGTGATCGACTACCTGCAGGCGAACGTCGTCAGCGACGCGAGGTTCCAGATCGATTTCTCGATCCCGATCCTCGAGGCGACGGCCGACACGCCGCGGCAGTCGTTCGAGCCCACCGAGGACTTCTTCGATCCCGACTGCGATCCGGCACCGATCCCGATGCCCGAGGGCGGCCACATCGAGGGCGAGGCCGGCTACACCTGCGAGGGCGACGGCGACTGCCACCTCATCGTGGTCGATCGCGAGTCCTGCCGGCTGTACGAGCAGTGGCGCGCCGGCTTCGGCACCGGCGGCGGCTGCCTCGCGATCTGGGAGCTCGATCGCGCCTACGACGAGACCCTGCGCGGGGACTACTGCAGCAGCGCGGACGCAGCGGGCCTGCCGATCGCGGCGCTGTTGTTCACGGCCGACGAGATCGCCGCCGGCGAGATCCGCCACGCGTTGCGCTTCATCCTCCCCAACGACAACATCCGCGCCGACGAGTACGTGCGGCCCGGCACGCACTCGACGTTCCCGACCGCGGGCCCCGGCGACGCGCCGCCGTACGCGGTGCGGCTGCGGCTGCGGCCCGACGTCGACATCTCGGGGCTCAACCCGGCGGCGCAGGTCGTCGCGACCGCGCTGGCGACCTACGGCATGATCCTCGCCGATGGCGGCAACATCACCTTCACCGCCGCGGCCGACGACGTCACCACCGCGACGTGGGAGGGTGTCGGACTGGGGCCCCACGATCTCAAGGGGTTGCAGTGGTCGGACTTCGAGGTCATCGACGCGGGCCCGACGATCACGTGGAGCGAGGGCGACTGCACGCGGACCCCGATCACGGATTAGCCCTCGGAAACGAGCGGGCACGCCGGTCCGACCTGCGTGTCCGAGCGGCCAGCGCCGCATCGCTTGCGCGGGCCCGATCGCCCACCCGACAAACCCGGACAAGGGGGCTATGGTGAGGTGGGGTCCCGATGATCTGCTCGTCGATGATGTTCGCGATCGTGCTGGCCACCTCGGCGCCGTCCGGCGTCACGGCGCCATCCGGCGTCACGGCGCCGTCGAACGTCTCGGCCGGACCGGGCGTGGCATCGTCGCTCCCGCCGTCGCCCCCGTCACCGCGTGCCGCGGCGCAGGCCGCCGCTGCGTCGCAGCTCCCGACGCGCCCGCCGTCGCGGATCGATCCGCGGCGTCTGCCGCCGACCTACTCGCTCACGCAGGACCCTGGCTTCACGCCGTGGTCGGCGTTCCTCTCCCTCGGTGACGACAGGCTCGGTGCGTGGACGCTCGAGGGCACGAGCCTCGGCGGCGGTCTGCGCTGCGCCGATCTGCGCCATGCCGGCTGTCAGCCCCTCGCGTATGCCGTGATCGCGCCGGTGTGGCAGCCCCATGGCACGCGCGTCGGCGTCTTCGCGGGGCCGAGCCTCACGTCGCTCCCGCTCGGCACGGGGATGGCGCTGCTGCCGGGCTTCAGCGCGGGGATCCGCGTGACGCCGGTGAGCCTCGCGGCGGTGGTGAAGCGCCTGCGCAGGTGAGCGCACCGCGTCAGGGGCAGGCCGGGTCTTCACCGACGCACGCGTCGAGATCGACCGGCCCGAACGGTCCGTCGCCGCACGGCGTGGCGCCCGAGAGCCCGAGGCCCGGGACGCTCGCCGGCCACAGACACGGCACGAGCCCGTGCAGATCGGGCGCTGCCAGGCACGCGTCGAACCACGCCGCATCGCGCGGCGCGAGCAGCCACTGATCGACGCTGCCCGCCTTGTCCTGGAACCACGAGATCTCGGTCACCACGCCCGCGCCGAGCACGACGTAGCGGCCGAGGACCTCCTCGTAGCCGCCGGGGTCGAGGTTGATCGCGTGCTCGGCGAGCTCGCCGTCGCGCATCGATTCCAGCACGCAGCGCGCGGCCGCCTCGGTCCCCTCGAGATCGGCGAGCGTCGCCTCGCCGAACGTGTAGGTGCCGTCCCCGCAGTCGGACTCCTTGCCGAAGTGCAGGTCGACGGGCGCGCACGGGATCGGCAGCCCGGGACATACGAACGGCTCGACGCCGCTGCCGTCGTAGTCCGCCGAGTCGAGGAAGCCCGAGTGATCCCAGCAGCCGTCGGCCGCGGTCTCTTCGCCCGTCGTGCCGGTGTCGTCGGTGCTACTCGAGCCTTCGGCCAGCGTGGGATCGACCGGGCCCGAGGTGTCGCTGCCGGGCGCGGTGGTGCCGGGTCCCGTGGCGCCCGGTCCCGTGGCCGTGTCGTCGGTGCCGTCGCTCGACGAGCCCGCGCCGGCGTCGCCCGCGGTGCCGTCGCCGGCCGACGATGAACAGGCCGCGACCAGGGTCGCGAGCGCCCACTGCAGCGGACGAACCGCGCGCTGGCGCCCGCCGGGGCTCACATCGGTGTGGGAGAGGGAAACCGGGGCGTCGTCACAGGGCAGAGGCATGTCGGGCGCACGAGTGTATGACCGCGGCGATTCCGATCGCCGACGATCGCGAATTTTCCGAGATCGCCGCGATCGGCCCGGGTACGCTGCCCCCGATGTCGACCTTCCACGATTTCGTCCTGACCTCGATCACCGGCGAGCCGGTCGCGCTCTCGACCTACGCAGGCACCGCGTGCCTGGTGGTCAACGTCGCGAGTGCTTGAGGGCTCACGTCCCAGTACGCAGGTCTGCGTGCACTCCACGACAACCACCCCGAGCTGACCGTGCTCGGCTTCCCGTGCAATCAGTTCGGCAAGCAAGAGCCGGGCACCAACGCCGAGATCCTCGCGTTCGCGACCTCGAAGTACGGCGTCACCTTCCCCATGTTCGCCAAGCTCGAGGTCAACGGCGAGGGCGCAGCGCCGCTGTATCGGTTCCTCCGCGACGCCCAGCCCAACCCCGACGGCACCACGCCGATCCCCTGGAACTTCACCAAGTTCCTCGTCGATCGCGACGGCAACGTGGTGAAGCGATTCCAGCCCGAGGTGACGCCGGCGCAGATCGAGGCCGCGCTCGGCGCTCTGCTGTGAGGGAGGCGGCTCGCCGCCCGACGCGGGTGGCGAGCCTGTGCGAGGGCGCGGGCTCATCCCCGCGCCCGCGTCTGCGACGGTTCAGCAGTCGTAGCTGCTGCCGTTCCACCAGCAGCAGGTCGGGAGGCCACTCATCGAGCAGCAGACCCAGGTGTCACCCGACCAATCGCACTCCCATTTCGGCTTTTCAGTGGGGTCGACCTCGGTGGCCAGCGGCACGGACGCCTGCGAATCCTCGGCTCCACCCGATGGGTCGTCCCGTTCGGGCGCCGGCGGCTCGGACACACTCCGGTCGTCGACGCTTTCGTCCTCGTCCTCGTCGTCTTGGTCTGCGGCCTCGAGATCGACATCGTCGGCGATCCGGCCGACATCATCGCGCTCCGGGTCGCATGCGACGATCCCGAGGACGACGACCAACACACGGCTTCTCAAAGAGAACATTTCGACCACTCTTGTCTGCACTTTCGCGTAGTTGCGCTGTGCGAGGTTGCTGTTCCGGGGTCGGTCCGCCGCCGCATGATCGCGACCGCGTGCCTGCCCACGGGCGCTGTACCCGGCTCCCACCGGGTTCGCCGGGGGCACGGCGCGACTGACTCGCCTCGGGGACGATCGATCAACGAAATCGTACTGCCTCCCGTGAGGTCTCCGGGAGGCGGCGAAGATCACGTGCGGTACGGGGCGCCGCCCTTGGCCCGCAGCCGAGCGGCGACCAGCGCGACCGCCAGCTCGAGGTGATCGTCGGGCGACAGCACGCGCCCGAGGAGCTGGGTCTGCTGCGCCCGCTTGCGCAGGCGTTCGTCGACGCCGGCACCCGGGCAGCGCTGGCGGAGCTGCGCGAGCAGGTACTGATAGTTCGCGGTGCGGGCGGGCTGGATCGCGTCGCCCAGGCCCTGGAACACCAGCGACGCCTCACCGAAGCGATACGCCTCGGCGTCGCCGGCGAAGACGAACGCGATCTCCTCGCTGTCGACGTGGACCTGGCGCTGCGTCGTCTCGCGCGTGCGGCTGTTCATGAGGCCGCCGGTGAGCACCGACAGGCCGGGCGAGAACCTCCGCTGGCGCACGACCTCGGCGTGCTCGGTGCGGACGATCGCGCACGCCAGCACGATCGCGTCCACGCTCGCGTACGGGACCTCGGCGGTGCGACCGTCCCGCGTGTCGAGCGACAGCGCGGTCGGTCCGAACTCGAAGCGACGCACCGCGAAGTCGCCGATCGAGGCACCCGTCGTCGCGACGTCGCGGGTGACCGCCTCGACGCCGACGGCCCGCAGCGCCGCGGCCGTGGTTTCGGCGGCGGCAGGATCGGCGAGCACGGTGAGGATCGCCGGCCCGCCGCCCTCCACCTGCAGGCTGGCGCGCACGTCGTAGGCGGTGACGCCGAGTGCGACGGCGACCTTGGGGACGAGCGCGGCCGCGTCGCGGATTCGATCGATGACGACCGCATGCATTCCCGGATCGTGGGCGCGACCGGGCCCGCGGTCAAATGCTCGAGCGCCCCGGCGATCGATGCGCCTCACAGCGGCCGCGGCTGCCACTGCGACAGCGGCCCCACGTGGGCGCACGAGTGCCGGGTCTCCGTCTCGGTCTCGTTCGGCACGCCGAACGAGCAGCGCAGCAGCCCGTCGTCGGCGTCCTCGGGCTCGAACGTGCGGGCCGGGGCGACGGTCCGCATCAGCACCGCGGCGACGCACCGACCCCGGCGCGTTTCGGCGTCGTCGCCGAGCGGGCGCGCGCTGGCGATGGCGCCGGTCTTCGGGTCGAAGCCGACCTCGACGTCGATCGGTCCTGCGCCGCACGCCTCGATCGCGGCGAGGGCCGCGGGCTTGTCCTTGTCGACGAAGTAGAGCACGCGCGCCGGCTGTTGCTCGACGCTGTCGAAGTCCGACGTCCCGTCGTCGATGGTCAGCTCGCCGCGCAGGCGGTACTCGAGCGAGACCTCGGCGCCGAAGCCGAGCATCGCGGGGTCGACCTTCTTCACGTCGAGCCCGCGGGCGAGCACGCTCTGGCGGATGCAGTCGAGCGAGGCGTCCGACAGGCCCTTCACGCGCGCGAAGTCCATGCGCTCGAACTCCGTCGAGCCGTCGGGATCGAAGCGGATCGTGAGCACGAAGCGCGCCTTGCCGACGCCCTTGCCGGGGCGGCACGAGCCGAGGCTCTCCCACAGGCCGACCAGCGCCATCGACACCGCCATCTGCGGATGCACACCCATCGCGGAGGTGCTCGCCGGCGCCGCCTCCCAGCGGATCGCCTCGGCGTCGGAAGGCACGGGGTCCGGCGCGTCCACGGGCGCCTCGCCCGGCTCGACGTTGCGCGCGACCCGGTGACGCACGCGCAACGGGGACCCCGGCGGCTCGGGCGACGTCTCGGGCTCGGCGGCGCGCTCGGGGATCGCGGTGCTCGAGCCGAACGCGGCTTCGCAGCCGTTGGGCATCGCGACCGCGAGCCACCCGATCGTCGCCGCGCACACACCCCCTGCGGTGAGCGACTTGCTGCCGATCACGCTGGTGCGCGTGACCACGGAGCGCGGCTCGATGCCCAGCGGCACGAGCACGGACATCCACGCCTCCCGGCCGCCGCGGGTGCGATCGAGGCGGTCGCGCAGCCGCGCCAGCGCCCGGTGCAGCTGCGTACGCACCGTCGAGGCGGGGCGCTGCAGCTGGGCCGCACACTCGACCGTCGACAGGCCCTCCCAGAACCGCAGCGTGAGGAGCTCGCGATCGTCGGCGGGCAGCGCGTCGAGCTCGGCCGCGAGCGCGCGGGCCAGGGCGAGCTGCTCGGGGGAGCCCGCGATGTCGGCCGGCGCGACGTCCTGCTCGCGGGCGCGCCTGCGCTGCGTCGCTCGGATCTCCGACACTCGCCGGTTGCGGAGCACCTGGGCCAGCCACGGCCACAGCGGTCGATCGGTGGCGGGCGGGTGGCACAGCGCCGCCTCGACGGTGTCCTGGACGAGGTCGTCGGCCGTCGCGCCGTCGGCCGTGAGTGCCCGAGCGAGCCGCCGCAGCGCCGGAAGTTGCCGTGTGGTGTCCATGACCCTCCCACGTCACCGCGGGCCGAAGTGTCCCAGGAAATCGTCTGGGCCCCGTGGATCGGGTCCCACGCTGGGTCAACGCGCCGTCGCCCCCGGCATGCCGCGGCCGAGCCAGAGCGACACCCGCACCAGGAGGATCAGCGCCGGGACCTCGACCAGCGGGCCGATCACCGTCGCGAACGCGACCTTCGAGCCCAGGCCGAACACCGCGATCGCCACCGCGATCGCCAGCTCGAAGTTGTTGCCCGCCGCGGTGAAGGCCAGCGTCGCGGTGCGCGGGTAGTCGGCGCCCAGGCGCTTGGCGACCAGGAAGCTGACCAGGAACATCACCGCGAAGTAGATCACGAGCGGCACCGCGATGCGGGCGACGTCGAGCGGCAGTCGCACGATCGCCGCGCCCTGCAGGCTGAACATCACGACGATCGTCGCCAGCAGCGCGACGAGGGTGACGGGCGCGATGCTGGGCAAGAATCGCTGCGTGTACCACGCGTCGCCGCGACGGCGACGCAGCAGCAGTCGGGTGACGAAGCCCGCGGCGAACGGGACCCCGAGGTAGAGCATGACGCTCGCGAAGATCTCGCCGATGCCGATGGCGACGGTCGTGCTCGGCAGGCCCAACAGCGGCGGCAGGACGCCGGCGAAGAACCACGCGTACACGCTGTAGAGCAGGACCTGGAACACGCTGTTGAACGCGACCAGGCCGGCGGCGTAGTCGCTCGAGCCGCGGGCCAGATCGTTCCACACCAGCACCATGGCGATGCACCGCGCCAGCCCGACGAGGATGAGCCCGACCATGAACTCGGGTTGGTCGCGCAGGAAGACCACCGCGAGGCCGAACATCAACAGCGGCCCGACGATCCAGTTGAGCACCAGCGAGAGCCCGAGGATCCGCTTGTCGCGGAACACCTCGCCGAGCCGCTCGTAGCGGACCTTCGCCAGGGGCGGGAACATCATCAGCACGAGGCCGATCGCGATCGGCACGTTGGTGGTGCCGACGTCGAAGCGGTGCAGGAACGCCGGCGTCGACGGCACGAAGTGGCCGATGGCGACGCCGGCCGCCATCGCCAGGACGATCCACAGGGTGAGGTAGCGATCGAGGAACGACAGCCGTCGGGGCGCGGTCACGATGCCGCGACCTTCGAGAACAGGTACAGCATCTCGGTGGCGATCTGCCTCGAGCGCGCGTCGTAGCGCGCCGCCTCCTCGGGGGTGCCGTCGGCGACCTTGGGGTCCTCGTAGGGCAGCGAGATCCGCAGCGCGGCGCCCTTCACGAACGGGCAGTCCTGGTCGGCCTCGCTGCACGTCATCACCGCGACGAAGTCGGCGCTCGGGTTGACCGGGTCGTCGTAGCGCTTGGAGAACGCCTCGATCGGGGGCCGCCCCTCGGCGAAGCGGATGCGGTAGTGCGGGTTGTCGCCCGCGTCGGGCGGCGGCTCGACGACGAAGCCCGCGCGCTCGAGCGCCGCGATCGTGCGGGGGTTCAGCGCGCTCGGCTCGGTGCCGCCGGAGTAGGTCGCGATGCCGTCGACGCCGAAGTGCGCCGCGGCGACGGCGGCCCACAGCTGACCGAGGTGGCTGCGCCGCGAGTTGCCGGTGCAGATGAACGTCAGGCTGCTCGGCGTGCCCGCGGCGTGGCGCGACTTCACGAAGTCGGCGATGCGATCGAGTGCCGCGCGGCGCTCGGCGGGGAGCGCCGCGAGCTCGGGGAGTAGCGCGTCGACGGACTGGGCGAGGGTCGGGAACATCGATGCCTCCGGCGCCCGGGCGGGCGCGGGCGTGGGCGCGGGCGCCTCGGTGGGAGCGGGTGCGGGGACGGACGTCGACGGCGACGCACCGGCACACGCCGTGGTGACGAGGAGCGCGAGCGAGGCGGCGTAGGGATGGATTGCGGTGCGCATGGTCATGGCGAAGTGGACCTCAGCAGCAGCGACCGCTGCCCGGGGCGCCGCCCTTGCAGCAGTCCTCCCAGAGGTAGTCGGTCAGGGCGCGCAGCGCCGTGTAGTCGGCGCGGTAGTGCATGAAGCGACCCTCGGGCCGCTGCTGCAGCAGCCCGGCCGCGGTGAGTCGCTCGAGGTGGTGGCTCAACGTCGACCACGGGATCCCGAGCTGCGTCTGCAGCTCGCCGACGATCGTGCCCTCGGGATCGCCCTGGACCACGCGCCGCAGGATCGACAGGCGGATCGGACTGCCGAGCGCGGCGAGCTGCGCAGCGTGGCGATCGAGCGCGGTCATGCGTCATTTCGACGATAGTCGAAATGACGCGGTGGGTCAAGGGCCTCGTCGACGGCGACGCGGTCTACGACCGCGCGATCGCGGCCGGCAAGCGCCCGGGGAGCGCGACGATCACGGCCGATAGCGCCGCACCCAGACGTCCGACGCGGAGCCCACGCCGACGCACCCCGCGACGACGACATCGCCGTCCGGTGCGATCGCGACCGCCTCGAGCTGGCCGCGTCCACCCGGCGGTGTGTGCAGTCGATCCCACACGAGCGTGCCGTCGCTCGTGACGCTGCGCGTCCACGGCACGTCGAATCGCTCGCCGACGAGCACGATCGTGCCGTCGTCGCCGTACTCGACATCGTTGACGCGCGGGTCGCCGTCGAGCTCGACCAACCATGCATCGATCGCGACGCCGTCCACATCGAACACGCGCACGGTCGGCGTCTCGCCGCCTGCCGGCTCGTCGTACGACACGAGCACGGCAGATCCGTCGCCACGCACGGCGCCGGAGATCCCGTCGTCGTCGAAGCTCGGGCGCGACGGGGTGTTGACGATGATGCTCTCCGCGATCGCGCCATCGGGCCCGAGCCTCGCGAGCATCGGCTGCACGGACGTGAAGGGCTGACCGAGCTCGAGCACGAGCCACACGCCTTCGGCGGTGTGATCGACGTCGACCACCCTCAGCTCCATGCCCTCTGGCGCGACGAGCTCTGTATCCATCCCGTGCACCCCATCGGCGCTCCACCGCTGCACGAGCGCCGGAGCCTCGTCGCGATCCAGCACGAGCCACGGCGCACCGTCGACGAGCGCGATCCCACGCCCGTACTCGCCGCCCGGGAGCCCATCGGACCACAGATCGGTCCAGATCGCGGCGCCGTCTGGATCGACGCGACCGACCCACGCGTGCTGACCGTTCCACGTCGTCCATCCGCCGACGTACGCATCCTCGTTCGCATCGATCGAGAGCGCGAGCGTTCGATCGTTGTCGTTACCCTCGCCGCCCATCGTCCAGTGCCACAGCCACGCGCCGTCGTCGGCGATGCGTCCGAGCCACGCGTCGCTCTGCACGTCGCCCATGTCGCCGTCGCGCAGGTATCCCGCGACCCACGTGCCGGCATCGTTCGCGACGACTCGGGCTGCGCAGTCGTTCTGACCCGCCGCGCCGCCGTGATCCGCGGTCCACACGATCGCCTCGGTCGGCACGCAGTCCGAGTCGCACCCGTCGTCGTCGTCGCGGTTGCCGTCGTCACAGCCCTCGTCGGGATCGAGCTCACCGTTGCCGCACGGTTCGAGCGTCGGCGCGCCGGTGCTGCTCCCGTCGCTGCTGCTCGCGTCGGCCGTGGTGCTCGTGCTGGACTCGGTCGAGGTCGACGTGTCGAGTGGCTCGGTCGAAGACGATGTCGTCGTCGATGTGCTCGTCGTCGAGGTCGACGTGTCGTCCGACGTCGACCCCGACGCCGACTCCACGACGCTCGTCTCGGGGCCACAGCCGATCGCGAGCACGACCGCGAATGATGTCACTCGCATGGACGCACCTCCACGACCGCGTAGCCGTACCGCTCGTCCTGCCATGTACTGCGCAGGAGTTCGTCCTTGCCGTCGCCGTCGACGTCGGCGACCTCGTACTGCTCGGGTACTCCGAGCCCGTTCGTCGGCACGACGGGCGGCACGCCTGGATCGTGCGGTGCCTGGTGGATCTCGACGTTTCCGTCGCCGTCGGCGACGAGCAACGCGGGCGCGTCGGTGCCCAGGAAATCACCGACGAGTGCGATGCGACCGTGCTCGCTCAGCACGCGCTCGACGGGCCCATCCGCGGCGCCGTGCCACAGGTGCGTGCCGCCATCGAACGGCCACGTCACGAAGTCGACGAGCCCATCCGCATCGAAGTCCGCTGCGGTCGCGAGATCCTGCTCGATCACGGGCGTCGACGCGCCGGTCTGGAGCACGCCATCGTCGAGCCGCAATTCCCACATCGAGTACGCGTAGCCGAAGCCGAGCGCGCCGTTGTCCGCCTCGACCGCGAACACGCCGTCGGCGACGCGCTCGAACCGGCTGAGAAACTCCATGTCGCCGAAGACGCGGCCGAGGTCGGACGAGAGCTCGAAGCCGCCCGTCGCGTCGCCGAGCCAGAGCTGCACGAAGGACTCGCCTCCGCCGAGCACGATGATGTCGACCGCACCATCGCCGTCCGCATCGAACCAGTGGTCGCTCCCTTCGGGCAGATCGAGTGGTTGCGGTGCACCCGGCACGCCGGTGGAGATGTCGATCCACGACGCCGTCGTCTCACCGTTCGGGACGAGCACGACGTCGTCGCGACCATCGCCGTCGATGTCCGCGAAACGCGAGAACGCACCGCCGAGGCCGTGGCTGTCGCCCTGCGTCGCGACGCCGGTCGCGTCGACGTCATACTGCGCGAGCGCGACGTCCATCACCTCGAGCAGCGGATCCCACGTCGGCACCAGCGTCCACAACTCGGGCCGATCGTCACCGTCGACATCGGCGAGCACCGCGGGCGTCTCGAAGCCCTCGAGCGGACCATCGGGCCCCTCGATCCGGTGGCTCTCGATGCACCACGTCGCCAGCGGCGCACCGGTGCTGCTCTCGTCGCTGCCATCGACGACATCGCCGCTCGAACGCTCGCCCGACGTGTCCGCGGTCGTCGTCGACACGGTGCTCGACGAGCCGCCCTGCGATGCGTCGTCGGTCACCATGCCGCCCGTGGACCCAGCCTCACCGCTCCCGGCGACCGCGGGCCCGCAGCCCCAAGCCGTCAGCAAAGTTAGTCTCAACCATCCACCGCGCACGGTTATAAACTAGCAAAACTAAACCAGCGGTCAACCGCGGAGTCGCGGCGCCGCGGGATCGGGACGCACGAGCCGCGCGTCCCTCGTCCAACCGCCTCGTCGCGACGCCTCTAGTCGCGGAGCGGCGCCTGACCGCTCTTCCACAGGTCGATGCTCAGCGCTCCGTGACCTTCGTTCATCTTCCGCCACGCCCACGGGTCGAACTCCGCCTTCGCGGACCACGAGAACGCGTACGGATCGATGTCCGTCTGGATCGTGTAGCCCGACGGCGTCGGTGACTCGAGGTTCACGCGGTAGTGCGCCGCGGTGTTCGATCCCCGCACCACGCCGAGGTGCAGGTGCGGCCCCGTCGAGCACCCGGTGTCGCCGGCGGTCCCGAGCTTCGTGCCGGCCTCGACGATGTCGCCTGCCTCGGCGCTCATCGTGTCGAAGTGCGCGTAGTAGGCGACGAAGATCTCCTTGTAGCGACCGGTGCCGACGACGTGCATCACGAACATCTCCTTTTGGATCAGCTCGTCCTCGTTCGGACAGAACGAGGTGACGTCGCGCGTCTGCGCGATCAACACCCGACCCTTCGCCATCGCGACGAGCTTCGTGCCCGTCGGCATCATCCAGTCGAAGCCATTGTGACCGTCGTAGGCGACGTTGTTGCCGTGGCGGTTGACGTGATCGAGCTCGATGCCGTTGTTGCTGAGGACCTTGAAGCCGTGGGCGAAGTCGAAGCCGTTGGTCATCCCGAGGTTCGGCTTCGTGGGAAACGGGTGCGAGAAGATCGGCAGCTTCAGCGGCGCCACCGTGAACACGCAGCCCTTCTGCCCGAGCGCATCGTCGTAGGCGGCCTGCAGCGCCTTGTCGCCGTAGTTCTTCTGCAGGCCGATGCCACCGCCCGCGCATCGGTACACGACGTTGTTCCCGCCGGTGCCGTCCCACAGACCGGCGCGTTTGACCGTCCCGCCGGGCGTCGACGCGAGCATGTCCGCGCACGGATCTTGGTTCGCGTCCGTGAAGGCGAACGCCCACGCGCCCGAGGGGTAGACGATGCTGCAGTACTTGCCGATGCCGGCGGGGATCGGGATCGCGGGCGTGGCGAGGACCGCGGCGGTCTCGGCCAGCATGGTCGGGAGCCCCTTGGCCGGCTGTGCCGTCGGAGCGGCGGAGACGGGTGCCGCGAGCATGGCGGCGAGCAGGACGTTCAGCATGTTGGGCAGAGCCGGCCTGGAACCGATGTGACCGCGTTTCTACAGCGCCATCGAGAAGACCACCCCGTAGCCGCCCTGCCCGACCCGCGCCGGGGTCGTGCGCAGGCGCCGGGCCGCGACCCGCTGGTGGGCGATCAGCATGGCGGTGTCGAAGGCGAACAGAAACGCGCCCTGGAACGCGATCGCCTGGCCGTAGCCCTGCACCCTGTCCGATCCGCGGCGCTGCCCGATCGCGATCGTCGCGGCACCGGCCGCGACATAGACCACGTCGAGCACGCCGTTCACCAGGTAGGTGCGCATCGTCCTGCGGTGCTGCACCGCAGGCCGGTCCCGACCGCCGGACTTGGCCGCTGCGTTCGTGGCCAGCCCGACGATCCCGATCACCAGGTTCACGGAGTTCCAGATCGCGTTGCCCTCGTGGAAGTACCGCCGATCGCGATCGAGGAAGGACGCCCCCACGCCGCCGCCGATGTTCACCGCGGCCCAGCCGGTGAGCACGCCCATCCCGGCGAGCTGCGTGCGGCGGTGGGCGTGCCGGAACCCGGCCACGTCGCGCTCGACGGGCGCGGCGACGGGGGGCGCGAGCAGGATCGCGAGCAGGGCCACGTGCGGCGGCAACACGGGCGAGGGTACATGGTTCTCGGGCGCCGCTCGGGCTCAGTTGTTGAAGGAGAAGACCTCCCAGGCGAGGTCTGGGACGTCCTCGCGGATGATCTCGCCCCCGTTGATCGCCCTTCGCGGGGCGAAGATCGTCCCGACCGGGCGGTCGAGCCCCATTCGTCGAAGCTCGGACCAGACGGCCTGCACCAGAGCTCGGTTCAAGCCGGACTCGCACGCCAGCAGCACCAGGTCGCCGCCGCGATAGCCGGCCTGGAAGATGCGAACCGCCAGCGCGCGTGGGGCGATGGCGACGCGGGCCTCGTAGTCGGCGAAGAAGGTCAACGATCGCTGGGTCGCGTGGGCGGCCACGAAGAAGACGTCATCCCAGTTCTTCGATAGAACGAAGGGCACATCCGTGGTGAGGTTGAGGGCCCGCCCGCGTTGCATCGCCTCCGGGCCATGGATCTCCAGGTTGCCGCTGAGGTCGACCACGCGACGCCGGATCTCCTCGATGCTTCGCTGTGGTCGCGCGTTCCCTTCCGGACTCCCACCGAGCGCGCGACGGGCGACCGTCTCGTCCATCTCGGCCCGAGCTGGGCGCGAGACGCCGCGGCGCGTGAGGATCGCCGCGACCGCCCCGACACCAAGGGTGAGAACGACGTCGGCGAAGAGCTTCGCGGCCTCCTCGAGCTCGGCTTCGGTCGTCGCTCCCGTGGCGAGCGTATAGAACTCGACGAACTTCAGGACCGCGTCTGCGGCGAGCGCCCCGACGCACACGACGGTGACGACCACGACGATGGCGTCGAGGATGAAGCCGACACCGAAGAAGTGGGACACGGCGTAGGCGGACAGCGTTCCGGCCATCAGCGCGATGTTCTGCGTTGTGAAAATCGCTCGTACCGCTTCGGCGACCTCCCCGGGCATGTACTTGTACGAGCGGTCGATCGCGTCCATCACCTTGGCCATCGCGTCGCTGCTCGGCTCCTGCACCTGCAGCATCTGGAAATGGCCAGCGTTCAGGTAGAAGGGAACCTGCGCGATCACGGCCGTGGGATTGGACAAATCAACGTCGCGGGGTGAACGAGCGTTGGACGAGAGCGCCTGGCGAAACGCCTGGATGTTCGCATCGCTCCGAAAGCCGGAGATCGAGGTGTGGCTGACGCCGAACGTCTGGTCGGCGCCGAAGGTGTTTGCGAGCCCGATGACCTGCCGACCCGTCCGTGCCCTGAGGTCGGCGATCAACCAGCGGCGGTCAGTGTCGGACAGCGGCTCGCGTCGGTTGACGAGGACGTAGAGGGTGCCGTTACGGTGCTCGACGAGCCTATACTCCACCATCGAGCCCATCTACGTGCACCGACCTCCACGGATTCAGGCATCCGCGGAATTCTCCCTGCGGCAGCCCGAATCGAGCCTGATCGTCGAACGGTCTTAGTCCGGTTCGGCGAGCCCGGCACGGCGCAGTAGCGCAAAGCCCTCCAGATACCGCTTGAATTGCCGCGGGGCGCGGCCCGTGGGCGCCACGAACACTCGATCGGAGGCATCGCCGACCACGAAGCTCTCCAGCATGAAGCGCAGGTCCTCGTCGAGTCCTGGGGTCGCATCGATCTGCCTCTTGTCGTCGAGGCGCTCCTTGGTGACGACAATCTGGGTCTCCGGATTGCGCCGGATCTTCGCCGCAGGAATGCCTGAGATCTCCAGTCGCAGAGGCTTGGCAGCCGAGATGTCGAGGGCCCAGTCGACCTGTGCATGATGTGCGCGGCGCAATTCGCTCCAGGCGTTCTTGTCTTCGGGCGTGATGCGGCTGAGCCGGATCGAATCGTTGATCTTCATGCGCCCGACCTTGCCAGCCAGCGTGTGCATCGGCTCCGGTGACACGTGCGGCGGCGAGGTGACGTGCGGCCGCATGACCTGTGGCGCGGACAACCGATGGGGCGGCTGCGTCCGCACGGTCGACACCGTGCGCAACGATCTGCGGCTCGATGTCTGCAACAGCATCGACGACGACTGCGACGACACGATCGACGAGGACTGCAACCCGGGTGGCGGTGAACCGTGCGCCCCAGGCCAGACGCGGGATCCGAACACCAACCTGTGCGTCTGCGCCGGCTCGTGCCCGTTCGGGGGCCACATGAACCAGACGACGTGCCTGTGCGACTCGACGTGTGGCGATGGCATCTGCTCGGCGGACGAGTCCGCGCTCGACTGCGCGATCGACTGCGACGACGGCGGCGGCAGTTCGTGCATCTGCGGCTGGGACTGCCCGCCCAACGACCCCGCGTGCGCTGGCTTCTGCGGCGACGGCGTCTGCGACCTGGTCGCCGAGGACTCCGTCAGCTGCCCGGCCGACTGCGACCTCGGCGGAGGCGGAGGCTTCTGCGGCGACGACCTCTGCGGCGATTGGGACTTCTGGGACTGGTACGTCGACGCCTACGGCTGGGACGAGGCGATGGACGCGTATGAGTGGTTCTGCGCGGTGTGAAGGCCAAAATTATGTCCTTCAGACATAATGTTTGACAGACATAATACTGAATGGGACGCTCCAGTCCATCGTGCTGCGCTTCGTCAACCGCGCCGCGGAGCTCCGGGAGCTGGACACGGCGGCCCGCCGCGGGGGTCTGCTGGTCGTGTTTGGTCGCCGTCGCGTGGGCAAGACCCGGCTGTTGCGGCACTGGCTGGATCGGCACGGCGGGAGCTACAGCCAGGCGATCGAGGCGCCCCTCGACATCCAGCTGCAGCAGGTCCGGTCGGACATCGGGCCGTTGCCGTCCGAGATCAAGCCCAAGACGTGGGGCGAGCTCCTCGAACTCGTCGCCCGTCGGCCTCCACCGTGGACGCTGTGCCTCGACGAGTTCCCGTACCTCACCGAGGTGGATCGGTCGCTCCCGAGCCGCCTCCAGCGCTGGCTCGATCACGAGCTCCCGCCAGGCTGCCTGCTCGTCCTCTCCGGCTCGAGCATGCGGATGATGCACGCGCAGTTCCTCGACCGGTCCGCCCCGCTGTTCGGCCGCGCGGGCAAGCTGCTCCGCGTCGAGCCGATGGATTATCGTGCGTTCTGCTCGGCGTGCGGACTCGCCGTCGACGAGATGGACAGCTTCGAGCAGTTCGCGTGCGTCGGTGGGGTGCCGAAGTACTGGGAGTTCATCGACTCTGGCAGCGATGTGGTGGGGTTGGCGGACGCGCTGTACTTCGGCTTCGCGCCGTTCATGGAGTTCGAACCGCAACGGCTCTTGCGCGACGAGCAGATCAACGGCGCGAGTGCCCTGGCGGTCCTCGAGGCCGTGGGGCGCGGCGCGCATCGTCCGTCCGAGGTGGCCGCCCGCCTCGGCGTGCCGCAGACCAACCTCTCGCGACTGTTCGGACAGCTCGTCGATGCCTCGATCCTGGCGCGCGAGCTGCCCTGGGGCGAGAGCTCGCGAACCACCAAGCGCGTCCTCTACCGGGTGGCGGATCCGGCGACTCGATTCTGGTTCGGTGTGTACTCGGCCCACCGAAGCCGGTGGTCGAGCTACTCGCTCGCTGCGCGACGCAAGCTGATCCACGAGCACGCGTCGACGGTGTTCGAGGACCACTGCCGCGCCCGGTTCCCCGGGGCGCAGCGCTACTGGGAGTCGGGGCTCGAGCTCGATCTCGTCGCCCCCGATCCCGAGGACGCAGAAGGGCTCGTGGTCGCCGAGGTGAAGTGGCGGCGATTGTCGGCGTCCGAGCGCAAGGTCATCGCGGCGCAGCTCCGCGAGAAGTGGTCACGCTCGACGATCGGACGCCGCGGGCAGCGGGCGCGGTTCGTGGTCTTCGACGCCACCTCGATCGCCGAGAAGTCGCTCACGCAGCAGTGAACGCGCGTCGTGTCGCTCCGCTCGTCACGCGGCGTCGGGCCGCAGCCGCAGCGGCGCCGTCTCTCGCAAGCGGAGCGCCGCGACGAGGGCCAACGCGAGTGCGGCGAGTGGATACCACGCGACCATCATCTGGCTCCCGGTCGCGTGGATGAGCCAGGTGACGGTCATCTGCGTGGTGCTGCCGAAGATGGTGACGGGCACCGCGTAGATGAGGGCGAAGGCGCGCGAGCGCTGCTGCTTCGGGAGGCTCTCGATGATCGCGGTGTTCACCGGGGACGGGAATGCACCCGTCGCCGCCGACAACAGCATCGACCCGGCGAGGAACGCGAGCAGCGACGGCTCGTGCACCATCCACGCGATGGAGACAGGCACGAGGACGATCTGCGCGACGATCACGAGGATGAGCGTCGGTCGTCGCCCGTAGCGATCGCTCGCCCAGCCGCCGTACAGGCAGGTGACGAGCGCGACGACGTTGCCGAGCACCTGGCCGCCGAGCGCTTCGCTGGCCGTGAGGTCCAAGCTCGCCTGGCCGAAGGTCGCCAGGTACGTCAGCACGTACGAGCAGATCGTGCCGGCGATGATCAGGATCGGCCCGATGACGTAGATCGGGCGGATGCCCTTCGTCGGCGCCAGCGTGGCGGCGCTGGGTTCCTCGACGACGTGGTTCGTCTCGGGCAGCTGGCTGCGGATGAGGATCGCGTACGGCACGATCGCGACGCCGACCAACATCGCGATGCGCCACCCCCAGGCGGCGAAGTGCTCGGCCGGCATCGCGACGCTCAGCGCGAAGCCGACCGCGGCGCCAGCGGTGCCCGCGACCAGCTGGCTGACGCGCTGCAGGCCGACCACGACGCCCCGCGTCGCGTCGGTGGCGTTCTCCATCATGTACGCCGTGGCGGGCCCCACCTCACCGCCGACGGCGAACCCCTGCACGAGCCGCGCGACGACGACGAGGATCGGCGCGGCGACGCCGATCGTGGCGTAGCCGGGCGTGAGCGCCATCACTGCGATCGCCACGCCCATCAGCACCATCGACAGCGTGAGCGCCGGCCTGCGACCGTGGCGGTCGGCGTAGCCACCGATCATCCATGCGCCGATCGGGCGGCTGACGAAGCCGACCCCGAAGGTCGCAAGCGACGACATCAAGCGCACGAAGTCGTCGTGCGAAGGGAAGAATGCGTCGCCGATCTGGATCGCGAAGAACCCGAAGATCATGAAGTCGTAGAACTCGAGCGCGTTGCCCACCGTCGCCGCGACGATGGCCCGACGCGCCCGCACTCGATCCTCGACCCGAGACTCGACGTTCATTCGATCAGGGAGAAGCGGTCGCTGCGGACGCGCGTCGCCGGCGGGAGCATGGCAGAACGGGCGTTGGAGGGGAGGTGAAATCGATCTCCCCGCGGGCCGCACTCCTCGCCAGCGCACGACCATGCGAGACTGTCCGACAGCGCCCATGCCCGAGGCCCCTTGCCCACGCTGCGGTGTCGCGCTCGACACCGACACCACGCCCCGCGACGGTCGCGGCGCGCTCGTGTGCCCGAGCTGTCCGCCGATCGTGGTTCGCTCGCTCGCCCTCGACGAACCGCTGCGGCGCCTGCTCGCGCGGGTGTGGGAGGTGACGCCCGTGACGACGTCATCGCGATGCGCGGTGCGAGCGAGCGAGCTCGAGGCGGCCGAGGCGAGCCTGCACTCGGTGATCCCCGACGTCGTGCTCGCGTACGCGATCGCGACGCGGGTTCCGCCGTCCGCCTTCGTCGAGCGCACGCGCGAGCGCAATGAGCATGCCGAGGCGACCTGGTCGCGGGCGATTGCGCATCAGCCGGAGAGTCGACTGGTGGTCATCGCGTCGTGGGGCGAGTGGCCCCGGTTCTCGGTGGGTTTCCGACCGACGCAACACCGGACAGCGCCGCCGCTGTTGGTCTGGGACTGGAAGAGCTGGTGCCCCGTCGAGGGCAAGGGCGGCATCCATGACATCGAGGTGCTCGCGCGCACCGACGTGCGCGACGGCGACGACGAGATCCCCGTCGATGTCGACCGTCCACCGTCGGCGGCCGCGCTCGCGACCTTCGTGCCGGTCGTCGAGGCCGATCCACCGACCTTCGAGCGCTTCGTCGTGCACGCGAAGTTCGGGCGCGGACGGGTCGTGCGCGAGGTCGGTGACAAGCTCGAGATCGACTTCGGCGAGCACGGGAGTCGGACCTTGCTGGCCCGCTTCGTCTCGCCCGTCGTTGAAGGCGGCCTGACCGACCGCGGCGCGGTCATTCCGTTGCCGTCGCCTCCGCCCCCAACGCCCTCAGCTCCTCGTCGATCGCCGCGTTGATCGCCTCGATCTCCGCCCGCATGACCAACACGATCCCCTTCATCCGCTCGGTCTTCAGCTCCAGGATGTGGAGCACCTCGGTCGTCGCGTAGTGTTCGTCCTTCACCGCCTCGGAGATGTGGATCAGCCGGGTCTGGTTCTGCTCCGACAGCTCGTGCGCGCGCTCCTCGTCGTGAACGACCTCGGCGAGCTCCATGTCGGTGGCGGCGCTGCGACCCACCTGCTTCATGAACGCATCGTTGTAGGTGGTCTCGATGTCGGCGACGTGCTTCTCGATGAGCCGGGCGTTGTTGTAGACCTCGCCGATCCTCACGGCGAGATCCTTGTTGCGGAACGCCTTGACGCCGTCGGCGATATAGAGCTGCCAGACCTCGTAGCGGTAGAACGGAGTGAGCACCACCGGTCGGAAGTTGAACTTGGTCTCGCGACTGGCGTGCGCCGCGTCGAAGCTCTTGTACAGGGCGTGGCATTCCTCTGTGGCCCTGGGGCCCTCCGCGTGCGTGGACGCGGCGAACTCCTCGTGCAGGCAGGCGACGACCTTCTCGTCCTCGGCGAGCTGGGCGAAGAACCGATCGAAGGTGTCCTTCATCGGGCCCAGGTTCGAGCCCGGGGTGACGTGCTCGACCTCACCGAGATTCTTCTCGATCGCCGCCTCTTGCTCGAGGTTCGCTCGCAGCTCGCCTTTGAAGTCGCGCAGCACCGCGACGTACTCGTCCTTCTCCTTGGCGGTGTCCTGGCACCGCTGCACCGCGGTGGCCGCGTAGAGGCCGACGAAGATCAGGACGAAGTCGATGAGCTTGTCGAGAGCGAGCTCCGAGGCAAGCAGCGCGCGCGCCCGCGAGGGGGCCGGCGGCTCGGGCTGCGTCGGAGCGAGGCCCGAAGAGCCCGGTTGGCCGTGCGGTGGAAGCATCGTCAGAACGTACCTGCTTCTCCCGCGGGTGCGGCCCACCTCGGACGTGGTGAACGGCCGGGCGGCCTGGGCGCCGCCTGCCGTCCGCGCCGGCGCACCACCGTCTCCACCGGAACAAACCACCTCCTTCGGGCGCTGCCCAGTTCATGAACGACCGACCATCATGGCCAGCCCGCGGTGCGGTGGCCGCCACGCGACTCCGCCGCGGGTATGCTCGCGCCATGCTGGCACGATGGCTCCCCTCCTGGCTGCTCGTGGTCGCCTGCGACGCACCCAGCAGCGAACCGGCGATCTCGCCGACGCCGGCCGCACCCGAGCCCGCGCCGGTACCGACACCCGCGCCCACCCCGACGCCCGCGCCCCCGATACCCGAGCCCGTCGCGCCGACACCCGAGCCCGCGCCGACACCCGCGCCGACACCCGCGCCCGCGCCGACCGCTGGGGTGCCCGCGTTGCCCTCCACGTCGCCGACGTTCCACGCGGCGGTGACGTCCGGCGAGTGGCTCGGCCTGCATCCGCTGCAGGACGGCACGCTGCTGTTGTCGGCGGGGCCGAGGATTCTCCGCGTCGATCCCGGAGGCGTCCTGCACGACGATCGCACGCTCGTGGCCGGGATCGAGCTGCCGTGGCCGTTCCGGGCCGATGACGGCGTCGAGTCGATGTTCGAGACCGTCGGCGAGCTGGGCGGCTGGTCTGCGCTACAGATCGGCGGCACCTGGCCGGGGGCGACGTTCCTGACCCTGCACACGCCGAACGCCCACGAGAATCCCGCCGCGGTCTATCGCTGGTCCGGCACGCAGTGGAAGCGCGTCCGGTCGCCCTCGGGCGACTACGTCGCGTTTCCCCGCACGATCCGCGCCTGGAAGCAGAGATCCTTGCTCGCGTGGCGCGAGATCTTCGTGCCCGCGCTCGACACCGACGCGTTCTGCTCGGACTGCCCCGACGAGTTCTTCGAGTCTCCCGAGTACAAGGCGGCCGAGCGCAAGCTCGCGGGCGCGAAGCAGCTGGTGGTGTTGGCCGGGCCGGCCAAGGGGCCCGCCCTGCAGGGCGCGGCGATCACCGCCTTCGATGCGCTGCCCAGCGGCGAGGTCTTCGTCGCCATCGAAGACGCGATCCTCGTCATCGCGCCCGGCGGCGAGCGATCGACGATCACGATGCCGCCCGGGCTCCGCGGGCGCATCGACGGACTCGTCGCACGGGCGCCCGACGACGTCGTGGGCTTCGGGGCCGCAGGCGACGTGCCCGCTCTCGTCCGCTTCGACGGCCGCGCGATCACGGCGCTGCCGCCCCCGCCGTGCACGACGGGCCTGGCGTCGCTGTCGATCGCCGCCGATTCCTGGTGGACGACGTGCGCCGCCCCTGTGCCGCGGTCCTACGACGAGCTGAACGAACAGCCGCGCGACGGATCGCTGTGGCGCCGCGACGGCGCCGGCGCGTGGGCGGTGGTTTCGCTGCCGGACGGGCTGCCGGCCCGCGTCGTGCACGCCCGCGGTCCGGACGACGTCTGGGTCTCCGCGTATGGCGACGACGGAGCGACGGTCCTGCACACCCGGCCGCATCGCGATGTCGTCGCGCTCGGCGACATGCTCGCGATCCTCCGCGATGGCTTCGTGCGCGAGCCCGCCGCGTCGCCCTGAGGCCTCGTGGCCGAGCCTCTGGACGGCCGCACCAGCGCCAGCAACCGCGCCGGATCGTCGACGTCCGCGAGAAGGGGCCCGACGCTCATGCCCACCGGAGTTGGTCACTTCGTTCCGCAGCCTCGACGACGAGGAGCATGTGCCCGACGACCACGCAGAACCAGCAACGGACCTCGCGTAGAACGCGGCATCCACGAGCACGCGACGCGAACGCGCGTCTCGAGATGGGGCCGCTCGTGCTTCGTCGTGCACGCGAAGTTCGGGCGGACGGGTCGTGCGCGAGGTCGGTGACAAGCTCGAGATCGACTTCGGCGAGAACGGGAGTCGGACCTTGCTGGTCCGCTTTGTCTCGCTCGTCGTCTGACACCGGCGTTGCGGTCGCCCGGGTCGCGGGGGCCGCGGCAGGACGTCCTTTCGCACGTCAACGCGCACGCAGAGCGTACATGAGTCTCAGGCGCCGCTCGGGCTCGGTTGTTGAACGATCTCGCCTCCGTTGATCGCCCTGTGCATGGCGAAGGTCGTCTGCTGCACGGGCCCGCGCCGTCGCCGATCACTTGCAGCGGACCCAGCGGACCCGGACCTCGAGGAATCGGGGTACAGGTCCGCACTGAACCCCCGAGTTGCGTAGCCACACGCGGATCTAGAACGTGAAAAGCCGGAAGAACGCCGCCTGGGACGGTCTGAGAAGCGGTTTCCCGACCAGCCTCTCGAAC